>LNDS01000012.1 GCA_001464835.1 Rhizobiales bacterium Ga0077525
GCCGAGCCGCCCGGTATCTCGACATCATTTTTTACTCGTTAACAATTGCGAATGCGCGCACCGGCGATCCGGAGCCGCCCTTGAACTTCAGCGGCACACCGAAGAACTGGAATTCACCCTTTCCGATCAGAGATTCCAGGTTCACCAACCATTCCCAGTGGCTAACGCCGGCATCCCGGCACAGGCGGTGCTGGGCGAAAATATTATCGGTCGGCTTATCGGTCGAAGGACCTTCCACGCCGTGCATCTTGGACCCGCGCGCAATCAACCACTTCGTCGCCTCAACCGTCAAAAGCGGATTCTTCCAAACCGAGTCAAGTCCCGGGTAGTTCCTTTTATGGAAACCGGAACAGAGAAGGACAATGTGTCCGTCCACCTTCACTCCGGCCTTTTTTTCCGCCTCAACCATGTCCTTCTCGGTAATGTCACCGAGATCGGGAATGTGCTGTAAATCGAAACATACGGCCTTGCCCATGAACATTTCGAGCGGCATTTCGTCAACGGGCTTGCCCGTTGGATTGACGTGACGAAATGCGTCGACGTGCGTACCCACGTGATCGAGCATTGCGATGAAATTTGTCTGAAACGTCATTGCGTCGCCCGGAACGCCAAGGTTTAGAGCCTTGGCGGA
Source organism: Rhizobiales bacterium Ga0077525 (assembly GCA_001464835.1). GTDB lineage: Bacteria > Pseudomonadota > Alphaproteobacteria > Rhizobiales > Xanthobacteraceae > Pseudolabrys. Next base: position 632 of record LNDS01000012.1, read on the forward strand.
CTCATGGCTCATATGTGTCGTAATTACCGGACGCTGGAAAAGTTTGTGCGCCGGCATATTGTCTTCAATCAGCAGACTGAGATCGATTACGCGTTGACCCATTACATTTCTCCATTTTTGGTTTCAACAGTTTTTCGTTTCTTTCCAAGAAACGCTTCCATAACCTCGGGTGATCGCGCGAGTGTCTTGGCATCACCATGAAGCTCAACCTTGCCGTGGCCGATGACATAGGCATAGTCGGCGATTGCAAGCGCGTGCGACGCTAGCTGCTCGACCAACACAATCGTTTGGCCTTTGGCGTTCAAATTCCGAAGCAGTGTCATCAATTGCTCGACGATCTTGGGAGCCAGGCCGAGCGACAACTCGTCGATCATTAGCAAGATCGGTTTGGAGAGGAGCCCTCTCGCAATTGCGAGCATTTGTTGCTCGCCGCCGGACATGCTTCCGGCGCGCTGGTGCAATCGTTCCTTGAGAAATGGAAACAACTCGAACATTTCATCGAATTCGGACATCACCGCTGAGCGCTCGCGGTTCCACCGCGTATAGGCTCCGAGCACAAGATTGTCGTAGACGGACTGGTCGGCGAAGATCAGTCGGCCTTCCGGAATCAATGCCATGCCCATCTCTACTTTTCGATGGGCTCCCAACGCGGCTGTGTTCACGCCCTTAAACCAAACTTCTCCGGCATGCGGGCGGACAAGCCCGGATATGCCGCGAATAACGGAAGTCTTACCTGCGCCGTTGTTGCCGATGACCGCGATCAACTGGCCGCGCCTGACTTGCAGATCGACCCCGCGCACAGCGTCGGCAGCGCCATAGCGAATTTTTAGGCCGCGCACATCGAGAAGGACATCTGTGTCTGTCGTCTTCATGATACGGCCTGCTCTAACACGGTGGCGGTACCGAAATAGGCCTCAATCACGCGCGGATCGTTTTGCACGGAAGCGGGCGTATCGCTGGCGATGACGGCGCCGTAATCGAGAACGGTTACCTGGTCCGCGACCGACATGATCAAGTCGACATGATGCTCGATCAAAAGAATTGAAATCCCGAATGAAGCGATCTGCCGGATCATGCCGGCCAGTTCTTCAATCTCCTGCGTCGTCAGACCCGCCGCGGGTTCGTCTAGCAACAGCAGACGAGGTGCCGCGGCGAGCGCGCGGGCGATTTCAAGGCGGCGCTGAAGTCCAAATGGGAGAAAGCGCGCTTTTTCATGAGCGAAATCCCCAAGGCCGACAAATGCGAGGATACTTATTGCCGCCCGCCGGCACTCTTCTTCTTGGCGCCTAAAGCGGCCTGTACGCAGTGCCGCGTCGAGCAGCGTGTAACCCAGACGTCGCTGATAGCCCACCATAAGGTTTTCAAACACCGTCAAGTCACCGAACAACTCGGTGTTCTGGAATGTCCGCGCAAGCCCCTTGCGTGCGATGAGATACGACGCCTGACCTGTCAGGTTGACGCCGTCCAGTTCAAAACGTCCCTCGTCAGGCACATAAAATCCCGTAACGGAATTTACGAAAGTCGACTTCCCCGCTCCGTTGGGCCCGATCAGGGCATGAATTTGCGCTGGCTTAACCCTGATGGAAACATTGTTCAAAGCCGTGAGGCCGCCAAATCGAATCGTTAAGTTACTGGCGACCAACTCCGCCGACCCAGTCTGGCCCGCCACCGATTGCCGAACCACGGCTTCGATATTCACCGCGTTGCCCATGTCAATGCTGCGGCCTCGTGGGACAAAGCGGCGAAACACAACAACAGCGGTCCCGACGATTCCCATCGGCAAAACGAACATCACCACGGCGAGCAGCAGGCCGTATGCAAATTTCTGCCAGTACTGAAGCTGCTGAAGATATTCAGGCAAGTAAGTCAGGATGAATGCGCCTATCAGCGCGCCGCTGGTCGTTCCAGCACCACCCAACACGACCATCAACAAAAACCGAATTGAATCCGAGAATGTAAAAGTATCCGGAGAAATGTACGAATTCAGAAAGGCGTATAAAACGCCCGCGAGCCCTGCAGTGGCCGCGGCTATAACGAAGGCCAGCGTCCGGATGCCGGTCACGTTGAGGCCGACGCTTTTGGCGGCGGTCTCACTTTGTGAGACGGCAAGCATTGCCCGGCCATATTTCGAACGTTTTAGGTTATGCGTTACTACAACCACCGCGAAAAGCACGACCGCAAGCACCGTGTAGTAGCGGAAGCCCGTCATCGGAATACCAAACGCCGATGGCTTTGGGATGCCGGTAATTCCCATTGGCCCGCCAGTAAGCCCCTGCCATTCGATCGCAACGTTCTCCACGATCATTCCAAAGGCGATCGTAATGACAGCCAAATAGACACCGCGTACGCGCACGGTCGGATAGGCAAGTAGCGCGCCGAACAGACTTGCGATGATGATTGCCGCAATACTCGCGCTGACGAGATCGAAACCGAGCCGCACGGCGAGGATCGCCCCGGTATATGCGCCGAGCGCAAACAGGCCCGCCTGGCCGAGCGAAACAAGCCCTGTCAGCCCCACCAATATGTTCAGACCTAGCGCGACGACCGCATAGATCAGAAAGAGCATAAAAAGACGAAGCTCATACTCATTTGTTGCGGTCAGCGGCACGACCACAAGAAATGCAAGGAACAATCCGAAGCCAAATAAAGGCAGCCGGGCGCTCATACTTTGAATACCTCGCGCTTGCCAAACAGACCCTGCGGATAAATAAGCAGGACCAATATGGCGATGCTGAACCCGATAATTTCCCGTGCTGCCGTCGATATATACCCCTCGACGAACTTTTCGATGATGCCAAATGCAAGCCCGGCAATTACCACGCCCGGCGCACTGGTGACTCCACCGATGATCGCTACCGCGAAGCCTTTGAGGCCGAGGATCAACCCCATTTGAGCGGAGGCCTGCGTAACCGGCGCCACTAGAATTCCGGCGGCACCGCCGAGTGCGGAGGCGAGCCCAAACGAAATAGCAAACATGCGATTGACATCTATGCCCATCAGGGCCGCCGCATTGCGATCAAAAGCAACCGCCTGCATGGCGCGGCCGATGAGGGTGCTCCGTTGCATCCAAACAAACCCCAACATAACCGCAACGGCGACGGCAGGAATTAAGAGCTCTTGCGGATAAACGCCCGCACCGAGAATATTGAGAGCTTTGTCCACGCCCGGCGATGGCAGTGGTCGCGAAAAGCCACCGAACTGCATGGTGACCAGAGCTTCGAGCATAATTCCGACGGCAATCGTAGTGAGCATCCAGCCAATCGAAGTCGGCGTTTTAGCAAATGGCCGGACCGCGTAGCGTTCCAAGATCACGCCAAACAAACACGACGCGGCAACCGCCAATAAAGCGGCTAGCGCGATTGGCAACCCCACGTCGATCCCCATGATCGCAAGAACAGCTCCCAACATCAGCGCATCGCCATGGGCGAAATTCACCGCCTTCGCGGTCGACCACATGATGTGAAAACCGAGTGCGACCAGCGCGTAAATGCCACCGATTGCAAGACCGGAAAAGATATACTGAAGGGCAGTCTGCATGTTGCCCGCTCCCTGGGCCGGTGCTTGTCAAAAAGGTTTGTGCTTTGAGTCGCCAAGAAAAATGCCATCGCTGCCTTAAGGCAGCGATGGCTTTCGTTTACTGGCTTTTTCCGTACGGCGTTTGCGCGATCGGCAGCAGCTTGCCGTCATGCCATGCAGTCAGCCGATAGTATTCCGGCAAGATCGCATCCTGCCTTTCCGGATCTGCCTTATCGAAGGCCGGCTTATAATTGGCCACAAGACCGGTGTGCTCGACTTGGTAAAGCGCCTCACGTACCTTTTTCCAATCGTAAGCCCCGGCCTTCTCGATCGCCTTGGCGAGGATATAAACCGCGTCATAAGCATTCGCGGTGCCTGACCCCATCTTCAGCTCTGTTGGATCTTTCAAGCCATGCTTCTTTTGGATCTTCTCCCAGATGACTTTCGTCTTTGCATCCATTTCGCCGAGCCAAGAGAAGGTCTGCATCACGCGGACCCCATTGGCCAAGGGTCCGGCGAGTTCGCCAAGATTACCTGCGAGCCCCCAGGCGGCGATCATCGTTGGCTTGAACGCAACCTTGTCCAAACTGCGGACAATTTGGTTTCCTTCCCGATCAAGGCCCCAAATGAGAAGCGTATCTGCGCCGGCATCGCGGATCCGGATGACCTGAGCCGACATGTCCTGGTCGTTCCAGTTGAACGTCTCCGCGGCGACGAGCTCTTTCCCCTTCGCCTTCATCGCGGCTTTAATATCCGGAAACGCTCCGTTGCCCCAGCCGGTATTCTCATAGATGAAGGCAATCTTGCCGTTTTTTGAGGCTTTCACCGCTTGTTCGACAAGGAAGTGCGCAACCCACTTATCCTTGGCTGAAACCCGGAACATATAGTTGGGCGATTTTTCGTTTTCGATAATTTTGGTATTTGCGGCAATCGTTCCGATGTAAGGAATGCCAATTTCGTTGACGAGGTCGACTTGCGCCAACCCGACGGTCGAATGATAACCGCCGAGAATTGCGATACACTTGTCCGACATAGCAACGCGGCGCGTATTGTCCACGCCGCGCGGCGGAGCCCCGGCGTCGTCATATTGAATGAGACGAAGTTTTTTTCCGAGCACTCCGCCCTTTTCATTGATCTCGTCAATTGCGATTTCTGCGCCGTATTTGACCGCAGCGCCGCCAAATGCGGCAGCGCCAGTCAACGGCCCGCTATTTCCAATACACGGTTCCTGCTGTGCGAATGCTGGACCGGCCAGCAACGCGGCCATCGCCAAAACACTGGCACGCGTGAAGCTTGCGAAGCGATGTGACATCGAACCCTCCGTTACCGATGACGCGCTCTGATGAGCGACGAGCGCTCGCGCTGATTACGGAGTAAATTGACCTGCGGCACAAAGATTTAATATCAATCGCAGGTATAATGATTACTTATACGCGGGATCTATATGCAGATTTTTTAGTCAGATTGCATTTTACCTCTCTGTATTTGCTCAATTATTGGTATTTTGGCAGATGCCTCGTGTTTGATTGCACCAAGGCATTCCACGGACTATGGTTCAATAATGCGGGCAAACGTGAAAGCTACAGATGGACCTCAGACAGCTTCGCTCGTTTATTAATATCGCCGATTGCGGCAGTCTTTCCCGCGCAGCGGAAATTTCGCGCACATCACAACCTTCGCTAAGCTTACAAATCAAACACCTCGAAGCCGAGCTTGGCATTGAATTGCTGAATCGCCATGCGCGCGGCATCACCTTAACAGACATCGGTCACATATTTTCCGAACATGCCCGCACAATCTTAAACGACGTTGACCGCTTAAAAGATACGATCTCGTCAAATGTGCGGAGCCCAACCGGAAAGGTTTCGGTCGGGTTGCCGACGTCAGCCTGTCGGGGCCTGTCATCACGCATCGTACAGAACGTAGCTGAGAAGTACCCTAACATCTCCATTCATATTGTCGAAGCAATGACCGGCACACTCGACGAATGGGTACAGCTCGGGCGTCTGGATGTCGCCTTACTCTATAATCATAAGGCCTTCGAGAACGTTGCCTGGACGGAGATGATGGTCGAAGACCTGATGCTGATCGCCGCGCGAGGAAGCCCGGTCCTTCTTCGAAACGCAGTCACATTTGACGAACTTAAGAATTATCCACTGGTATTGCCGGGGAAGACACACGTACTGCGGCAAGTGATTGACCGAATCGCAGCACGTGCCGGCCTTGAGCCGAATATCGCGCTGGACAGCGACTCGCTGACGGCGATCACAAATATGGTATCACTTGGATTTATGACCATCATGCCGCACTTCGCGATGATGGATGAAATAGCAAGAAATGAGATGGGAGCAGTTCCGATTATCGAACCCACTCCCTCCTGGCGCATGTCCGTTGTCGTATCCAAGAGAACAATCAACGCCCGTTCAAGTAAAGCCGTCGCGACGACTCTAGCGGAAGAAATTCGGTCAATGGTGGAGAGCGGGATATGGAAGGCGCGCTTACGCTAACTTGAGCGAAAATTTGGATTGATTCTGTTTGACACCTTGGTCAGCGGCCGACGCTTTCGTCTGCGAGATCCAGATCGGCAGCAAATGCTGATCGAGAACGCCAAGCGTGTGCGAAGGAGTTTCCGGCGAGCGTATAATTTACTAGGGCTCACTCTTTGCGTTCACGTCCGTAAAAGCCGATGTCAGGGACAACGAGCTGTCCTTTAAAATGCCATCAGAAATAGAGCGAGAACGAAATGTCGCGACCGCCGAACTCGCGCGCGCAGGCATGCTCGATCTGATGTCGTCCGACTATGTTCCGTCGAGCCTATTGATGGCGGCGCTGCGTCTGCCTTTCGAATCGGACAAATACGATTTGCCGGCGGCCATGTGCACCGTCAGCAAGACCGCCGCCGAAGCCGTCGGCCTCAACGACCGCGGCGAAATCGCCGTCGGCAAGCGCGCCGATATCATTCAGGTGCACCAGGCGGGCGAAGCTGTCGCCGTGCGCGGCGTCTGGAGTGGCGGCCGGCGCGTCGCATGATCGGACCCGGTCGGCTTATTCTGGTGGTTGGGCCCAGCGGCGCTGGCAAGGATACGATCATCGACGGCGCGAAAGAGGCGTGCGCGGGAAATCCGGCCATCGTGTTTCCGCGCCGCGTCGTCACCCGCGCGGTCTCGGCCACTGAGGATCACGACACGCTCGACGACGCCGCCTTCGACCGCGCCGTGAACGACGGGGGGCTCAAGGCAATCAAGTGATTTCATATGGCCGCCTACCCCCCCCCGCAAGAGCCAGATAACGTTCAACGCCTGCCAACACTCACCTGTTCCACGGGAAGACTATTTGCTGCAGCACCTGTCGCACTGACGGCCGCATAAGCGTCCGCCAGCCCTGCGCCAAACATGACGTCCCGGCCTTTCGGGCCGATATCCTTTGCGGTGCCTTCGAGAATGCGACGGACCGATTCCGGCGTCAGGTCGCCTTTTCGCTCCAGCATCATCGCGACAATGCCGCTGACCTCGGCCGCCGAAAAAGATGTCCCGGAAGCAACCTCGAATCCGCCATCGGGTATAGCCACCATGATGTCGGTGCCAGGCGCCGCGACCGATATGAAAGGGCCGCGATTGGAAAAAACCGACGACTTGTTGTTGACGTCGCTGCCGCTCACCGCAATCACCTCGGGATAGGCCGCCGGATAGAGCGGCATCGACTTCGGACCGGCATTGCCGGCCGCTGCGATCAACACGATGCCTTTCTTATTCGCCGCTTGCAGGCTGCGCAAGGCGATCGGATCGTACGGCCCGGTAAAGCTCATGTTGATGATGCGCGCCCCATTCGCCGCCGCGTAGTCCAGCCCCTTGAGAACGTCGAACGTGTTGCCGTTGCCGGCCGGGCCGAAAACCCTCACCGCCAGAATGCGCGCCGCCGGCGCCGCACCGAGAAGCGTGCCATGCGCCGCAATCAGTCCAGCTATCGACGTGCCATGTTTGTAAAGCGGCCCGTTGAGCTTGACGGTGATGGCGTCGAACGATCCGGCGATGCTGCCGGCCAGTTCCGGATGCGCGGCATCGACGCCGGAATCGACAACGGCGACCGATATCCCGTTGCCTTTCGCCAGAGCATGAGCCTCCGGCAGGCGCAATTTAGCGAGTTGATACTGCGCGGCGTTGGCCGCCGACGGCCCGGCCTGCTGCAACGCGTAGAGATAGTTTGGCTGCGCGGCCGTGACATCCGGATCGGCTTCGAGTGCCCGCACCACGGCGGCGATCGAGCGACGGTCGGGAATCCGCCAGCGCGACACGGTGGTGCCAGCCAACTGGCTTGTCTGGGTTTCGAGCAAGGTCAGTTGATGACGGTTTCGCACACCGTCGAACTGCTGCTGTGTGGCCGCGCCGGCAAGTTCGACCACCACTTCCTCCGGCACCAGCCGGCGCTCGTTCGAAGGCGGCGGGACGGTGGGGCCACGGCGCGCGGCATTCTGCGGCGGCGGCCGCGGCTTGCGCGGCGGCTCGTTGACGGCCTTTCGGCCGGGTGGCGGCACCAAATGCGGGATTACCGAGATGATGCCGGGGCCAGGGCCGCCGGCGCCTTCATTCCGGGAGCTGTTGCGCGGTGTATCCGGCTTGCCAGCGCCCGCGCTGCCGTCACGCCCGTCATATTTTTGGGCGTTTGCCGTGATGATCGTCGCCCCGATCAGCGACGCACCCGCCAGAAGAACCAGAGCATAGTGTCGCATGCGCATGAGCGAACCTTTGTCCAACCGCTCCCGAAATCGCTGAATTTCTATCATATTCCAAACTGGCATTGCGCCAAAGCCGCCTGTTATTCGGGAGCTTTCCCGCGCCGCGCTGAATTTCCTATGCACAACCCACGGTTTGAGCAACAATTGAGGCGCGATCGCCGTGGGGCCTTGAGCGATCGCACGTTCCGCGAAAATCTTTTTGAACCTTATTTCGGGGTGGGACGACTAACGAGGGTGCGGGAATTAACCCGCGGTGGGGATTGTCATGGCGAAATTCGTGGCGCGGCTTTTGCCGCTGTTGTTGTGCGGCCAGATCGCAGCGGGAAGCGCAATTGCACAGCAAAGGGACCGGGCCCCGGATCTGCGGTTAGGCGACGCCATCGTCACCGGATTTTCAGGTGTTCTGCCCCCCGCGCCCGGCCGGCCGCTTCCGCCCAACAAGTCGGCCACCGATCTCACCTTCATCGATCCGGATGGCCCCTCGGCCCGCGTCGTCGATGTGTCCAAGCCGGGCGCCGTCTGGGACGGCGCGGTTCTCCCTGCGCCCAAGCCTTTCGATGTCCTGGCCAAAGACGTCGGCCAGGTTTTCGGCATCGCGCTCGACGATGCGCCGCAGCCGAACATTTACCTCGGCTCGACGTCGCTTTTCGGCCTTAACATCGTTTCCCGCGGCCGCGACGGCCAGCCTGAACGCCGAAAGAAAGGCGGTCCGGGCGCCGGATGGATGGCAGGGCAATTTGGCCTCGACCTGCAAGGCAGCCCTGGCGCGATCTACAAGATCGACGGGCGCACCGGCGCGCCGACCTTGTTTGCCAACGTCACTCTCGACGGCGTACCCAATCCCGGCCCCGGCCTCGGCAATCTGGCCTACGACGCGGCGCACAAGCAGCTGTTCGTGTCGGACCTTTACACGGGCATGATCCATCGCTTCGATCTCGATGGCAAAGAACTCGACCGTTACGACCACGGCGTCACCGGCCTGACCGCGGCGAAGCTTGCTCCGGTCGCCTTCGACCCTCGCAACCGGCCGAATATCGGCAGCGACCGCTTCGACAGCGAGCGGCCGAATACCTGGGGCTATGCCCCGCCCGCCCGCCGGGTCTGGGGGCTCGCGGTCCATCAGGACCGGCTGTATTACTCGGTTACTTCCGGGCCGCAGATCTGGTCGGTCGGCATTGCGCGCGACGGCCGCTTTGCCAACGATCCGCGCTGGGAGCTCGATATTCCGGCCCAAGCCGGCCCGCTGCCGGTGTCCGACATCGCCTTCTCGAACAAAGGCGCCATGATCCTGGCGCAGCGCGCCCTGACTGCCGGCTCTTACGACTACTCAAGCTTCACCCAGCCCGGCGAGCCGCGGGTGTTCCGCGTCTGGCTGAAGGGACCGCAGGATCCGCCGTCGCCCGGCCGCTGGAAGATGATTCCGGAGGAATACGCCGTCGGCTTTGCCGGCAATCACCGCAACACCAATGGCGGCGTCGCTTTGGGCTATGGCTATGGCCGCGACGGCGCCATTGACAGCAATGCCTGCGAATTCTCGCTGTGGACCACCGGCCAGAACCTGCGCAATGCACCGGCGCTGCGTGCCCGGCTCGATCCCGGTGGCCCGCTCGTGGTGCACGGCCTCCAGGGCCTGCCGGCCAGCCCGGTGCGCGATATCAACACGCCGCCGTGGCTCAGCTACACCGTTGCCTACGGCGATCGTACCGATAATCCGCGCGCCACCGGCCATCTCGGGAGCGTGCGCATTTATGCCAAGCCCTGCGTTTCGCCGATGGCCTACTATGGCGGGCCGGGCTATCCGGCTACCTCCCCTTACACCAGCACGCCGAGCTTCCCGCCGATCTGCGTCGGTCCGAACTGCGGCAGCGGCGCCAAAATCGACATTTCGATCAAAAAGACCGCCGGTCCGGTGACGTTCGACAGCAGCACCGGCACCTGGTCGGTGACATTCACGCTGACGGTGAAGAACACCGGCATGTCGTTTTCGCCGGGAAGCAACATTTCGGTCAGCGACGCCATTCCGGCCGGTATGACTCTGGTCACCGCGTCCGGCACGGGCTGGAACTGTACCGGCGCCAATTGCAGCTATGCCTTTGGCTCCGGCACGTTCGGTGCCGGCAATACGCTGCCGCCGGTGTCGGTGACCCTGAAGACCAATACCCCCGGCACCTATACGAATTGCGCGACCACCGCGCTGTCCTCGTTCCCGGAGTCGACCCTTGCCAACAACAAGGACTGCGCAACAATCAAGGCGTTGCAGCCGGTCGATATCAAGGTCGACAAGACCGCGAACTATCTCGGCGCCGCGAATTGGGGCTATACGCTGCAAGTCAGCAATTTCGGCACGTCCTTCACGACCACCGGCGGCGCCATCACCATCACCGATGTCGTCCCGGCGGGTATGACTTTCGGCACGATCACCGCCCCGGGCTGGAGCTGCGACTCCACCGGCCCCTACTCGGCCGGCGCGACGTTGACCTGCACCTGGATCGCCGGCGGCACTTTCCCGAACGGCATCGGACCGTTCAGTCCGATCACCATCACCACGACCAGGACCGGGCCCGGCCCCTGGGTGAACTGCGGCGTCGTCGCCATCTCGACGGCGACCGACACCGACCTGTCGAACAACACGTCCTGCGCCAGCGTTCCCGGCGCGCCGATCGACGTGTCGATCAACAAGACCGGCACCACCAGCACCGATCCCAACGATCCGAACTACACGTATCAACTGACCGTCAACAATGTCGGCGGGTCGTTCAACGGCTTCAACACGCTCGTCGTCACCGATACGCCGCCGCCCGGCATGACGTTTACGCTTCCGCCGGCCGTGACCTCAGCCAATTGGGACTGCGGGCTCTCAACCCCGACTGCCCTGTCCTGTAAATATATCGGCACGACGGCGATCGCCGCCGGTCCCAGCCTCATCGATGTCTTCACGATTTCGGCGGTCGGGTCGCCGACGCCGCTCACGATCATGACCAATTGCGCCAGCGTCGGGCTGAACGGCGGCCTCACCGACACCAACACCGCCGATAACAATAGTTGCGTTACATTGAACAAGACGCCGGGCGGTTTCGACGTCGTGAAGAAGGTGCAGAACAACACCAACGGCGTGCTGCCATCGACGACGCCCTACACGGTGAAAGTGGCATGTTTCGGCTACGCGCCGGTGACCTTCACCCTGACCGATGGCGGGCCTGCTTATACGGTGACCGGCATTGCGCAGGGGACGTCCTGTACCGTCAGCGAACCCGGTCCAATGCCTGTCGTGCCGGCGAGCTTCTGCAACACCGGCTATATCCCGGTCTGGGCGACGGAGACCTACAGCCCGTTGAATCCGGTCAGTGTCAGCAGCGGACCGCAGACCGTCACGGTCCAGAACACGCTGGATTGCATGGCAGACACGTCGATCGGCACTGTCGATGTGACCAAGGTCGTTGTCGACAACACCGGCACCGGCCTGCTTCCCCCGACCTGGCCCTACACCATCAACTTCGTCTGTAATCCGCCGAACGCCAGCAGCAGCGCGTCGCTGGTGTTCCCCGGCGGCGGTACTCAGACCAAGGTCAACATTCCGGTGACGAGTTCCTGCTACGTCCAGGAAGTCCCGCCGGCCGTGCCGCCGGGAGTCTGTCCGCTCGGCTCCAGTGGAGTCTGGACCGTGTCGCCCTCCGGCCCAAGCCCGAGCGTAACCATCGTCGCGGGACCGGGATCGTCCGGCACCCTTACGGTGACCAACACGCTGAACTGCGTGCCGGACGTCCTCACCGTGGCCAAGGTGGTGGTCAACAACACCTTGGCGACGACGCTTCCCGCCAACACCTACCCTGTGCAGGTGGTTTGCGGCAGCGATGCTCCGCTGTCGGCGAACTTCACCGCGTCGGGCACTCAGACCCTCACGCCGACGACGCCGGGCGGCTCGTGCAATGCCACGGAAAGCCTCAGCGGATTGGCCGTGCCGGCCAATGCCTGTCCCAGCAACGTGACACCGGTCTGGTCGAACAACTTGCCGCTGTCGTCGTCGGTGACGGCGCCGGGCACCCTCACGGTCATCAACACGCTGGACTGCCCGCCGCCGCCGGTCGGGACCCTCTACGTGCTCAAGCGTGTCCACTACAACAACGCCATCGGCACGATGCCGATCGGGACGACGTACCTGACCACCGTAAGCTGTTCGACGCCGCTCAACCTCGTCGATGGCAGTCCGCAGACGGTTCTCAACATCCCCTATGGGACGTCCTGCTCGGTTGACGAGCCGGTATCCTCGCAGCCGCCGATTCCGGCCGGCGTCTGCGCACCCGGCTCAACTCCCGTTTGGAGTGCACCTTTGCTCACGCCGCCGGCGCTGCCAGCGACGAATATCAGCACGCCGTTCACGATGTTCTTCGTCGATAACACGCTGACTTGCGTGCCCGACGCGCCAACCACGGGCAACGTCGATGTCGTCAAGAACCTGGTCAACAACACCGGCACGCCGGTGCCCCCGGTCAACTATCCGCTGACGCTCACATGCTCCGGCACCAACTGGTCGGTGCCTGCTCCCCCCGGTATCCCGCAGACCATCAGCGGCATAACGGTCGGCGCGGATTGCAGCGTGTCCGAAACGCCGATCCCGGTGCCTCCGGGCCTCTGCACGGGCGGCAAGGTTGCGTCATGGACCGTGATGTCGCCGTCAGCGAACGTGAACCCCGTCGTCGCCGGTCCGGCGTCGTCGGGCACGCTGACCTTCACCAACCAACTGGATTGCGCCTGCCCGACGGGGACGGTTCAGAATGCCGGTGGCTCGTGCGATCCGGTGATCATCTGCCTGCCGCCGAACGTCATGAACGCGGCCGGCGTCTGCGAGCCACCGCCGATCTGCCAACCTCCAATGGTGATGAACGCGGCCGGAGTCTGCTCCTGCCCGCCGCCGAACGTCACGAACGCGGCCGGCGTCTGCGAGCCACCGCCGATCTGCCTGCCGCCGAATGTGATGAACGCGGCCGGAGTCTGCGAGCCACCGCCAATCTGTCTGCCGCCAATGGTGATGAACGCGGCCGGAGTCTGCTCCTGCCCGCCCGGCACCACGCAGAACGCCGGCGGCACCTGCGATCCGACGCCGATCTGCCAGCCACCGATGGTGACGAACGCGGCCGGAGTCTGCTCCTGCCCGCCGGGCACAACCCAGAACGCAGGCGGCACCTGCGATCCGGTGACGCCGGTCTGCACGGCGCCGATGGTCCAGAACGCAGCGGGAGCTTGCGTCTGCCCGCCGCCAATGGTGATGCAGCAGACGCCCACCAACGTGTGCGTCTGTCCGTCGCCGATGGTGATGGGCCCTGCGGGTGTCTGCATCTACATGCCTCCGGCCACCGGCGCTTGCCCGGCCGGGCTGCAACGGCGGGGCGCCGAGTGCGTCAGGCCGCCGATCGCCTGTCGGGCGCCGCTGGTGCCCAACGCGGCCGGCACCGACTGTGTCTGCCGCGGCAGGCTGGTGCTGCGTGGCGGCAAGTGCGTCGAGCCGGTTGTTTGCCGGCCGCCCGCCTACCTCAACCGCAGTGGCACTGCGTGTGACTGCCCGGAAGGCTATATCAAGCAGGGCAACAGCTGCGAACGCCGGCGCCCGGCCGTTACGCCCGACGACGTTATCCGGGTGTTACCCGGCCTCATCGGCCCCGGCGGCGGTGGCCGGGGCGGCGACGGAGGCGGCAGCCGAGGTGGCGATAGAGGCGGCGGAGGCTCGCCTGCGGGGGTCCGCTAAGCCAAGAAAACTGCGACTGTCATTAGTTCGGCGCGCGGCTTGATTGCTGCGCGCCGATTTTTCTTTTGGTGAGCGGTGGCTTTGCACCGCTCACGTCGCCCGTGAGTACACAGGTGCCGTTGTTTCGTAAGATCACTTACCGAAAGTTGACAGAGCCTTTTCGAATCTTAAGTCCGCTTGAGGTACGCCACGGCGTTCATAGTGCGGACAGTGACAGTCTTACTGTCGTCGAGGCGTCGGAAGCCTGGATCGAAGATGCGAAGCCAACGGTCTCGAACGTGGCACGATCTATCAACGCAGGTCCCATCTGAGGATCCATGTTGCCCCTTTCATCGGTCGTGAGAAAGTGTCGCGGCTGACTATGCCGCGGGTTGCCGAGTTCGATACTCAATTGCGAAACGCCGGGCGCTCGCTAGTGATGCGCCGCAAGCTGAATACCAACCTGAAAACGGTCCTTGGCTTCTGCCAGCGCAAAGGACTGGTGGCGCAGAACGTCGCCTACGGCTTCAAGGTCAAGGCCGACAGGCGCGCGGAAAAGGCCAAGCTTCGCGAAGGCCAAGACTATCCGTCACGCGCCGAGGTCCGCACCCTCCTTGCCGGCGTCGGTGAAGACTGGCGCGCCATGTTCGTGATGCTGGTCTTCACTGGCATGCGCGCCAGCGAGGTCCGCGGACTGCCTTGGGGCAACGTCGATCTTGATGCCGGGATAATCTACGTCCGGCAGCGCGCCGACGCATGGGGCACGATCGGGCGGCCGAAGAGCAAGGCGGGAAACCGTGACATTCCCCTCGCCCCTATCGTCGTGAACACGTTGCGGCAGTGGCGGGCCGCCTGCCCGGCTAGCTCGCTCGATCTCGTGTTTCCGACCGGCGCCGGCAGCGCCGAAAGCCACAGCAATATTCTCAGCCGGAAATGGGTGCCGCTGCAGATCCGGTGCGGCCTCGGCGTCGACACTGGCCGCAAGTCAGAGGACGGCCAGCCGATCTTCAAAGGGCGCTTCGGCATTCACAAATTGCGGCACGTCGCCGCCAGCCTGTTTATCCAGCATCTCGGCTGGACGCCGAAGCGATTGCAGGAAGTCACGGGGCATTCGTCGATTGCCATCACCTTCGACCTGTACGGCCACTTATTCGAGGATCGCGAAGGCGACCGCGACGCCATGGCGAAACTTGAGGCCGCCGTCGTCGCGGCGTAAGCAGTTGCTTGGCCAAAGCCCCTAATCGCCCCGGACGCGACACAAGCGCGACATAGCGGTAAATTCTTCAATATTATCAGATAGCCTCGACAGCCTTCTAAGCTTGAGGTCACAGGTTCGAATCCTGTCGGGGTCGCCAACCGCTTCGATGCATTTTCCCCTTAAAAGCCTGTATTTCGGCCGGCTCCCATCTGGCCAACAAGCCAGTTAAGAAACCTAAATTTAACAAGTTTGGCACACTGATACCGATTGAGGATAAGCGTAGCCTTCATTTTCATCATCGCGCTTGAGATTGCATGGCCGAGACGTACGAACCAGCGACCCATGATAGTGCGGACGCAATCGCGTCGCCGCCGATCGCACCGTCTTTGTCGCCAGCGTCGGCGCCGCTGAGTTATGTCGTCGATGACGACGCCAGCATCCGCCATTTCCTGTCCCTGGTGCTGCACGGCGCCGGCGTCGATACCATGGAATTCGCAGACGGCGCCGGCATGCGCGCCGCCATCGAGCGGCGGCTGCCGGATCTGGTGTTCCTCAACATTTCGCTCGAGGCAGCGGACGCCATCGAAACGGTGATCGCGCTCGGCAAGAGCGGCTTCCGCGGCAATGTCCAGTTGACCAGCTTGCGCGGCGCGGCGGTGCTCGATCACGTCAAGAACATCGGCCTCCAGCACAAGCTCAATATGCTGCCGGTGCTCAAGAAGCCGTTCGAAACCGACGCCATTCTCAAGATCCTGCGCGACCTCAATCTCGGCACCGGGGCGGCCGCCGCCTCACGCATCGATCTCGATGAGGCGATCAACAGCGGCTGGATGGAATTCTGGTACCAACCCAAGATCGACCTCCGCAAAAAGCAGCTCGCCGGCGCCGAGGCCTATGCCCGCGCCCGCCATCCGATGCACGGCATCGCGCTGCCCGGCGCTTTCATGCCGGATGCAGAAGAATCCAGCGTTATCAAGCTGTCCGAGATGGCGCTGACCAGCGCGCTCAAGGCAGGTCTCACTTTCTCCAAGCTCGGGCTCAACCTGCGCCTCACCGTCAATATTCCGGTCAATGCGCTGGAGAAAATGCGGGTCGAGGAGATCGTGCGCAGCCATCGGCCGATCGCGTCGAAATGGGCCGGCCTGATTATCGACGTGCCAGAAGAGCAGATCGTCACCGACCTGGCGCTCGCCGGCGACCTCGCCAAGCGGCTCGAGCGCTGCAATGTGCGCCTCGCCATTGACGATTTCGGGCGCGGCACGTCTTCGCTGGCGCGCCTTGGCGAAATGCCTTTCGCCGAACTCAAGCTCGACCGCTCCTTCGTCGCCGACTGCGGCAGCGACAAAGTAAACGCGCCTTTATGCAAGACGGTGATCGATCTCGCCCACAACTACGGGCGGGTCGCGGTGGCGATGGGCATCGAGAAAGCCGCCGACGCCATGGCGCTGGTCAGCATGGGCTGCGATTACGGCCAGGGCTTCCTTCTCGGTCAGCCAATGCCGGAAGAGCGGTTCATTTCGCTGCTGCGCCAGCGCGCCGGTGCCAATGGCCGCGAATTGGCTTCAGCCGACAAGTAGCGACGCGCCGAGCCGCAAATCAAAGATCAGGGAGTTCAGTGCGTCCAGGATTCCCGGCGCTTGAACGAAAAATTGTCCGAATAGGACATGACGCGGCGCGCCACCGGCTTGGCCTCGAAGGCCTGATAGGCGATGCCGTGCTTCTCGCAATAGGCCACCGCCTCGGCCTGCGTCTCGAAGCGCAGCCGCAATTGCTGCCGCATGTCGCTTGACGAGGTCCAGCCCATCAGCGGCTCGACCTGACGCGGCTCGGCAAGGTCGAACTCCAGTACCCAGTTCTTGGTATTGGCAGCGCCCGACTGCATGGCGTTCTTGGCGGGCTTGTAGATTCGCGCGGTCATGGCGCCCCCTTGAAGACGGTCAAAGCGCGGCGTCCAGTTCGAACCGCGCCGCAATTCCCCGTATAAAACGAAACGCGCCGCGCTGGCAAACCGGCCAGGCTGGGAATTCAACGGCGACTCTGGAAAGGCTGATACCCCCCTAGTTGGCGCCGGGGAGTTGCCGCGTCCGGCGCGGGGATGCCGGATCTTGCGCCGCGAACAATTCCGGGCGCGCCCGCACGCGAAAACCGCCATCGGCGAGATCTTCGAATTCGATGCCTTGTTTCTGCCAGAGCTGTTCGATCAAGCCAACGGTGGAGCGTCGCGGTTCTGTTTCGCCCTGCTCCAGCTTATGCACGCTGCGTTGCGTCAACCCGACAAGGTGCGCCAGTTCGGTCTGGCTCCAGCCGACAAGGGCCCGCGTCATCCGGATTTTGGCGGCAAAAGCCTTCCGTTCGAGCCGCATATGCTCGACCAGATCGTTCGATGCGTCACGCGCCAAGTGAGCCGGCATGAACTTCTCAAACTTAGTTCTAGTAGACGCTTTTAGAAAAGAACCCCCGGCAGTTTCCCGCCGGGGGCTCCTGACTTGGCTAACCGTAGAGAAGATCCTACGGGTAGAAGTTGCGCTGAGCGCGGAACATGCCGGCCCAGAAGCCCCTGT
>LNDS01000013.1 GCA_001464835.1 Rhizobiales bacterium Ga0077525
AACGTCGGCACTCGACGATCGGATATATGAGCCCTGTGGAGTTCGAGCGGAAGGCCGGATTAGCTTAAGCGGGTGTCAACCGAACCGGGTGCAGGCCACTCAGCATGGGATTGCGTTCGAGGATCTACCCACAAAATGGGATACGGCGTTCCGTCATAGAGAGTCTTAAGCGGGCGCCAACCTACGTGATGAATTTTGATTTGTCTGTCCATGTTCTGAGGACACCGCGCTACAAAGTTCGCGACCTCAAGCGAGACAACAACGCGAGATCTGTTAACGAGCGGCGAAAGCATGAAGCCAAGATCAATTTCCGGCCCCGCGAACTCCAACCAGGAGTTTTGTCCATAATTATAGTACGGCGCGTCGATCATCTCGACGGCAGTGACGTCATGCGTAACTAACCGAAAGTAGGGCGGCGAATTTGCAACAAGGATTTCTCGATTTCTTATCGGAAAGCCAGCCGCCCACATGCACCCTCTGGCCCCTAGACCCATTTCGCCGAATTGGGCATCCACTTCCTGTACCACCTTGCAAAACCGGTACAAGATATCGAAGATTTGCTTCGGCTCAGCAATCCTGCCGCTGTACAGCAGCACTTCATCGCCCCTGAAGCGCCAAAAATGCAGCTGGTTCGAAATATCCCAGGGACTTCTGGGCCCGCCTTGCTGGTCGTAAATAAGTCGGTCGAGACAAGTTTGGTAGAAAAGCAAATGTACGTCGACCCAGTTCTTGTTGTCTGGATCGGCAGCGTTCTCGCGAGTTGGAGAATAGGCTGGATTGGATTTCAGCCCGGTTGATCCGACGAGATCAACCGATAAGAAACACCGAACGCCTTGGTAGACTCCCGCATCCATGGTGCCAACACTTCTATTTTCTGCGTTCCGATCATCGGGCGCCCGGAGGGCGCATGTCAGCGCGTGGCGAAATCAAGAACCACATCGTCGTAAAGTATGACACGCCATACGTACTCTAACACAACGTGCACGCAAGGCGCTCAATCATGCGGTCACATTCGTTCATCTCCGTAAGACGAATGAACTCCTCTGATTTGTGGGCGCGGCGAACATCTCCAGGCCCGCAAATCACCGTGGGTATGCCAGCGGACTCAAATAGTCCGCCTTCGGTGCCAAAGCTCACAGCCTCAACAATGGTCTTCCCGCTAATCTCCGTTGCCAGTTTGGCCAACGGCGATTCAGCGTCCAGCGACAACGGCGGATAGGATGAAATTATTTCTCCCAAGAGACCAGCTTCAATCTGAATCTTTTGAATCAGCGTTTCGATAGTTTCTTTCGCGCTCACTCCGGGAATCGTCCGGATTTCTATGTCAGCTTCGGCATGATCGGGGATTACATTGACCGCACGTCCCCCGCCTATCCGGCCAACTTGAATCGTCGAATAGTTCGGAGAAAATCGGTCGTCGAAAGGGCCGTCAGACTGCAATTTGTCTTTCAGAGACAAAACTTGATTGAGCGCTCCCGTCAACAGGTGGATAGCATTTTTGCCCAAATCCGGACGAGATGAGTGGCCGGTCACCCCTACCGCTCGAATCCGCGCGGCGCACTTTCCTTTGTGACGCAAGACGGGATGCAGCCCCGTTGGTTCCCCGACAATACATGCGATCGGCGCATGCTCGCATAGCCCCGGTATAGCGGCGATTAAATGCGGAACGCCCAGACATCCGGCTTCTTCGTCATAAGAGAACGCAATATGCACGGGCCTTTTGAGACGAGCGACCGCAAGTTTCGGAATGGACGCAAGCACAACAGCGGCAAAGCCTTTCATGTCGCAAGCGCCACGCCCGATTAGAGCATCGCCCTCTTGCCTCATCGAGAATGGGTCTGCTTTCCAATCTGGCTCGTCGGCGGGAACGACATCTAGGTGAGCCGATAAGATAATCCCACCTGTTGAAAGAGGTCCGATTGAAACAAATAAATTACTTCGCTCCGGATCGGGACCAGCGATTACGTGCGGAGTAAGTCCGTAGCTTTCCACGTAATTTCGTACAAAATCAATAATTTCCGAATTTGGCTGCCCGACCACCGAATGAAACCCAATCAACTTTGCAAGCAGGGATTTGCTGTCCGGCATCATACTCAACCTATACTAGAGATTCTCAGTGGTCAAGAATAGCGGCAAAGGCTGCCCGAATGTCGCGCAACAGTGGACGTTTTCCTTCACGCCGTGCCGGCTGGCGTGCAGGACACCGGCGTCAATTTCAGTGCTAACGCCTTCTACCGATCATGATCCAGACGGTCGCGGTGCCGTCGTTGATGCCGTTGGCTTTCTTCTGCTTCTGCCGTTTCTGATCATCGATCTGGTGGTGGCGTCGGTGCTGATGTCGATGGGCATGATGATGCTGCCACCGGTCGTGGTGTCATTGCCGTTCAAGCTGATTTTCTTCGTGCTGGTCGACGGCTGGAGCCTGGTCGCCGGCTCGTTGATCCAGAGCTACAGTTCGTAAGCGCCGCGGGCGGCGAAACAGAAGCGCTAGCGGATATAGCCAAAGGTCGGCGGCATGCGCGGCTTGATCGAGCCGGTCGACGTCTTGTCGGCGGACGTCCTGTCGGCCGACGCCTTGTCCGGCAAAGTCTTGTCAGCCTTGAGCGGCGTGCCGGTCGGCACTTTCGGCGGCATGGCGGAGCCGGCCGGCTCCGCGGCCGCGGCTGTCGCCGGCGGCGCCACCAGTTGACCAGGTGTGAATGGCTTGCCGGCGGCGACCGGCGTTTTCGCCGCATCGGTGGCCGCGCCCTTCGGCGCGTCGGCAACAGACTCCTTCGGCGGCTCCTTGGCAAGTTCGGCGTCGGGCGTCACCGCTTCCGGATAGCGCGTGCGCAGATCGCGCAGGAACGCATCGAGCGTATTGGTCGCCGCCATCTTGTTGGCGATGTCCTGGAATTCCGGACCGGCGGTGCCGATCGGCGTCGATACGACATCGAAGGCGCGGCGCTCCGGCCCGTCGGCGAACTTGACCGCGTATTTGTCGCGCAGCCGGGTCAAGCTAATCTGCTCGTCGCTGAGCGCGTAGCCGATCGCGGCGCGCAGAATGTCGGCGCGCTCGGTTTCGGTCAAAGGCGTGAACTCGCGCCAGCGCTCGCCATGCAACAGTTCGATCTGCTCGGCCGCGTCGCGCCAGCGCTTGGCCGCCCACAGGACGTCCGAACGCAGGCGGATCGCCTCGCGGCCCTTGATATTGGCGATGACTTCGAGCGCCAGTTCGTGACGGCCGCTGTCGGAAATCGCGCGCGCCTCCAAGAGCAGCCGCTGATCGCGCAGTTCGTTCGACAATTCGGCGCTGCGCGTCTTCTGCAAGGTGGCGAGCGCGCGATCCGGCTTGCGGTTCATCAGGTAAACCGCCGCCAGCTTGGTCGCCACCATCGCCCGCGCCGCGCCGTTGAGGCGGTTGTCGACCTGATGCTGCAACAGCTCCGCCGCCTGATCGAGCAGATCGACCGAGACCAGCCGGTCGGCAAGCCGTCGGATCATTTCGTCGCCGCGCCGGCCGATCGGCGTCAGTTCGCGGTAATCATAAAACAGGCCGAGCGCCTCGACCGGCGGCAGCGCGTCGCCCTTGCCGCCGAGGAACAGGCTGTCGAACGTCGCCGCCGCCTCGTCCTGAATCTTGCGCGTCATGTCCGAGTTGGGATGCGAGCGCAGCGCCGTGCGCATGACGTGGAAGGCGTCGCGGTAGCGGCTGTCCTCGGTGTAGAGATGCGCCAGCAAACGCAAGCCGCCGGACTCGGTTTCGTCGCCGCGCCATGTCGTCGTCAGCGTTTCCAATTCATGCACCACTTCCTGTCGGGGCATGTCGCCGGATTCATTGAGCATCTCGATCTCGCGCAAGCGGCCTTGCGCCGCCGAACGGCGGTCGTGCGAGGCCGCGGCCGAGCGGTAGCTGACCAGCGCGTCTTCCTTGCGGCCGAGATTTTCATAAAGCCGCCCGGTCAGCACCGCGACCGACGGTTCGAAATCGGCCGGCAATCCCATGGTCTCGAATTCATTGGCGACGCGCGTCGCGCCAGCGAAGTCACGCACTTCAATCGCCGAGCGCATCTCGGCGCGCATGGCGATGCGCTGCATCTCCACCGGCAGCGCGCGCACGGCATTGTCGGCCACCTTGAAGCCGGCATAGGCCTCGGCCCACTGGCCCTGCTTGGCCAGCGCGATGGCGCGCCAGACCGGCGCATCCTGCTGGTCGGCGACCTGCGCGCTGGTCAATTCCTTGAGCGCCTCGTCCGGCCGGTCGAGCATCATGTTGGCGATCGAGCGCAGCACGCTGCCGGTAACGTCGTCGGCGCTCTTCGGTTCGGACAGCGCGACGTCGAGCACCGCTTTGGCTTCGGCGCCCATTTCGCGCGCCAGATAGAACCGCGCCAGATTGAAGCGCGCCTGCTTGCGCTTGGCCGCCGGCGCTGCGGCGGCCAGTGCGATCAATTCCGCCTGGCGTTCGAGGAACGGCGCGTTGCGGTCGAAGCCCCAGGTCTGCGTGTCGAACGTCAGCGCGCGAAAGCCGGGCGACATCTGCTGCTGCGCCACGCCGGTCGCCGCCGCCGACAATGACAAGCCGCCGGGCCGGCCGATAACGATCTTGTCCGGCTCGATCGAGGCCGTAACGTCGTCGGCGATCGGCTGCACCGCGACGCCGTGCGTCGAGGCCAGCGCGCGCAGTTCGACGAAGTCCTGGCCTTTGAGAAAGCCGCGCGCCGGCGCCGGCGCGGTGACGACGATCAGCCGGTCGCCGAGTTCTGGATCGTCGATGGTATGGACCTGGTGCGGGCTTTCGAACGGCACGACGATGCTCGACTTGTTCTTGCCGACCACGCTGCGCGCGATCGCCAGCGCGCCGGAGGCCTGCGTCGCGGTGTCGCCAAGCGTGACGATCCAGCCCGGACCGTCGGTCGAGGCGCTCGCCAGTTGCGGGCGCGACAGCTTCAGCCGCACGATGCCCTCGCCGTCATTGCCGCGCGTGAAGGTTGCTTGCCGCACCGCCGGATTGTTGCCGCGCGTCAGCGCCGACAGATCGATCCTCGGCGCATTGTCGAACACCAGCCACAACGTATCGGAGCGGCGGAACACCGCCGCCGGCGTCGGCTTCGAGAATGGAAATTCGATGCGCAGGGTCTCACCGGCGGCATTGACGATGGCGCCGATCGCGCCATCGGCAGGCGGGGGCACGGTTTCCGCCGCCTTGGCCGGCGCAGGCGCAGGCGCTGCAACCGGCGCTGGCGCGGCTGCAACAGGAGCAACAACCGGTTCAACGGCAACCGGCGGCACCGGATCGGCCGCCTCAGCCGGCACAGCTGCCGGCGCTTGCGGCACTGGCGTTTGCGCCACTGGCGCTTGCGTAACGGCCACTAGCGGCGCGGGCGGCGGTGCCAGCGCCACCGGCTTCATCGCCACGGGTGCCGCTTCCTTCACGACATCCTTGACCGGCTCTTTCGCCCCTACTTGTATCGGCTCCCTGACCGCCTGCGGCGCAGGCTCCTTCACCGAAACCTTCGCCGGCGCATCCTTGATCGCCGGTGCATCCTTGATCGTGGCCGCGTCTTTCACCGGCACGGTTTCCGGCGGCGCGATCGCCGGCCCGGCTGCGGCTTTCGCAGCAACCGGCTTCTTGCCGCTTACGGCTTGCGCCGCAGGCTGAGGTTGCGGCGCGTCGCCGCTCAGGCCGACATCGACGACGAAACTACGCGCGTCGTGGAACGAGCGTACCTCCGGCGTGCCGTTGAGCGTGAACACGACGGTAACGGAATCGAAATCGGCCTCGGCATCAACCGACTCCAAGGTCGGCGGCATCGTCGCCTTGGCGTCGGCGAGATCCCATCTAACCTGCTGATCGAATTGCAGCAGCAGCCTGCCGTCGGCGCGCTCCGGCGTCACCGAAACGCCGGCCGGCATTTCGAAGACATAGCGCATGAAGGTCGGCAGCTTGGCGACCTTGACCCTGACCGACGGCGTCGCCTTCTGCTTGGCGCTCAGCCGCTGCCGCGCCAGTTGCGCTTCGGCGAGCCTGGTGCGGCTTGCCAGTTCATCGACCACGTCCTGCGGCAGGCCGGGAAGCACGCCGCTCCATGGATCGGGCAACAGATCGACATAAAGCCGCTCCGCCGCCGGGATGGAATTGACCGAGAGCTTCTGCGCCAATGCGACGCGGATCGCCTTGCCGTCCGGGTCGCGCCGCGCCGCGCTGATGATGTCCGGCGCGCCCATGCTGATGCGCTCGACATTGACCGCGACCGGCTTCTTGAATTCAATGATGAGTATCGCGCCGGACAGCCGCACCTTAGTGTCGACTGCCTCATCGAGACGAAACACCAGCCGCGTATAGGTGCCCTCATTGACGACCTTGATCTCGCCCTTGACCGGGTCATCGGCCAGCGCCACGCCCGACAGGCCGGCCCAAAGCGCGACGGCCAGCGCGAACGCCTGCGCGCGCGCGCCCGCACGCATCTTTTTCAAGGCGAGTGACAGAGCCGTCATCGAACTGTTCCACCCGGCGAGGTGCCGGCGGCCTTCAGCCTAAGGAAACGCATTTAACGGCGCGTTAACCGTGAGGTTGCAGTTGCGCGCAATTGCCGGAAAAATAGGTGGTATCGGGGCCTCGCCCACTCTCCAGGCCAAGCAAAAGGCGCCGGCGGCGTAGAACGCCCGCCCTCTAGCTCCGCGGCTTGCTGTCGATCTTCGGCAATTCGCCGTTGCTGACCGGCATCGCCTTGGCGTTGGCGCGGTTGGCCAATTCGACGGTCAGCCGCTCGGCCGATTCCGGCGTCATCTGCGCCAGGATTTCCGACATGGTGCGCGGCTTCAGCGTCGTCGCCACTTCAGCCAGAATGCGCATGTCGAGGCGGTCGAAAATGCGCGCCGCGTCCTTCGGCTTCATGTTCTCGTACATCGCGACGATGCCGTTGAAGCGCTGCGCTTCGGCCTCCTCGCGCGCGCCGCTCGCCACCTTGATGCGGCTTTCGATTTCCTTGAGCTCATTGACCTTGGCCTCGAGGCGCAGTTCCGCCGCCTTGAGCAGGCTCTCGCGCATTTCCAGTTCTTTGCCGCGATCGTCGAGTTCCTGCCGGCGGTCCTGCAAGCGCCCGAGAATGGCGCGTTCGCCCGGCGAATTGATCTTGCCTTGCGGCGCCAGCGGCACGGCCTCGCCGCCGACATCGAGCTTGGTCGCCCCCGGCGGCTTGTCGCTCACCATGAGCGGTGGCCCGGCGTTCGGATCGGGCTTCTTCTCGCCGCCGCCGGCTGAGTTGGTGATGTCGGCATTCGACGCCGCCGCGCGCGCGGCCGCATTGGCGGCGGTAATATTGGCTGCGGCGGTCGCCGCGGCGCCGGTAGCCGGAGCCGGCGGTTTAACGGCGACCGAACCGGTCACATCGTTCCTGGCCTCGCCATAGCCGAACATGTCGCGCGCCCACGGCCTATTGCCGTCCTGCCTGTCGGCAAGGGCCTGCTCGGAGAAGGTGATCTTCGGATAATCCGGCACGCTGTCCGGATCGGTGACCGTCAAGCCGGGCGGCTGGGCGCGGTCGCGCAACCGGTCGGCCAATGTATAGCCGCCATCGAAGATAATGCCGGATACTTTAAGCCCGAGCAGACAGACCGATGCCAGCAGCACGACCGGGATCAGGCGGAAATCGCGCGCCTTGCGGGTCATGCCGCAAGCCCGTTGAGCCGCGCCCGCGCGCGCTCGGCGAAAGCCTGCGCCGCGGCGGCGACCGATTGCGCATCGGGGACGGCGGGTTCTTCGGCGGCCTTGCCGGCGCCGGTGATGCGGATCAATTTGCCGAGCAGTTCGCCGCCGGCCGCAAGCTGGCGATCGAATTCGGCGCTGACCATCTCGCTGCGTTGCAGCCGCTCGTTCAAGGTCTGCTCGCCGTCCCGCATGGTCGCTTTCAGGCCGGCGATGGCGCGCTCGGCGATCTCGGTTGCGGTAATCAATTCGGAAATGGTGGCGCGCAGCGACTGCTCATCGGCCTTCAACAGCCGCAGCTGGTTGTTGAGGCGGACGCAATAAAGGATGGTCATCAGCAGCAGCACCGACACCATGCTCTCGATCAAATATCCGTAGTTCACTGAACCTCCAACCGGGTGCTTGGCTCGTCCGCCTTCTCGAACATGGCGAATGTCGTCCGGGGCTTGCGCAGGTTCCTGTGGACGCGGACGGCGACCTTGTCGCCGACCCGGCCCATGCGGCCTTCGGTCAAGGTGACGTCGCCGCAGCGCACCGTCACCGGCGCATCGGGCTTCAAGCCCAGCATCAGCGTGTCGCCGACCTTGAGATTCATCATCTGCCGCAGCGGCAGGCGCTGTTCGTACAAAACCGCATCGACGCCGACCTGGGCCTGGCCGATTTCGGTGGCGAGATGGCCTTCCCAGATTTGGTCGCGGCCGAACTTCTCGCCCATGAACATCTGGAGCAGCGTGGCGCGGATCGGCTCAATGGTCGCATAAGGCAGCAGCAGTTCGATATTGCCGCCGCGGTCTTCCATGTCGATGCGCAGGCGCACCAGAATGGCGGCATTGGCCGGACGCGAAATCGCGGCAAAGCGCGGATTGGTCTCGAGCCGGTCGATGTTGAACTTGACCGGCGACAAAGGCTTGAAGGCGAGTTCGGCGTCCGACAGCACGACCTCGATCATGCGCTTGACGAGGCTCGTCTCGATCGTCGTATAGGGGCGGCCTTCGACACGCACCGAACTCTGGCCGCGGCGGCCGCCGAGCAGCACGTCGATGATCGAATAGATCAAGCTCGAATTGACGGTGGCGAGGCCGAAATTGTCCCACTCTTCCGCCTTGAACACGGCAAGGATGGCCGGCAGCGGAATCGAATTGAGATAATCGCCGAAGCGCACCGAGGTGATGCGGTCGAGCGAGACTTCGACGTTGTCGGACGTGAAATTGCGCAAGCTCGTCGTCATCAGCCGCACCAGGCGGTCGAAGACGATTTCCAGCATCGGCAGGCGCTCGTAGGACACCATCGCCGAGTCGATGATGGCGCGAATGCCGGAATTGTCGTTCAGCGTTACGTCGGCCAGGCTGAAGCCGAGCAGGCTGTCGATTTCCTCCTGGTTGAGGATGCGCTCGGCGCCGCCTTTGTTCGACTGGAAGTTGGTGCTTTCATCAACCATCGCCGCCCATTGCGCGGCGGCCTGATCGGCGCCCGACGCCGGCGCTTCTTCGACAACCGGTGCGGGACTGCCGGCTTCCGATTCAAGCGCGACGCCCCACTCGGCGGCGAGCGCGTCCTGATCGATCTGGTCTTTCTGCGCCATGAGTTGGTGGTCTTCTAGCCTTGCCGTCGTTTAAGCCGAACCGTTCGCGTTACTGAACGACGATTTCCTTGAACAGCACCGCCGTGATCTTGTTGGGCGCGACCGCGACATTGACGCGGCGGGGCAATTCTTCCTTGAGCCGGTAAAGACCCGCCGAGCCATCGAGATCGGTCGCCCGCAATTCGCGCAGGTAAGTCTGGAACGCATCCATGACGCGCGGCATCAGCGGCTGGATCTTCGCCACCAGTTCGGCGTCGGGAATTTCCAGCACGATCTTCACCTTGAGATATTGCGTGCGGTCGGAGCCGGCGCTGGCCAGGTTGACCAGCACATCCGGCAGATCGACGAAGGTCGCCGGCTTGACGACTTCCTTCGTCGGCTCTTCATGCTTGGGCTTGGCGAACATCTTGTAGCCGCCGAAACCGCCGCCGCCGACCGCCACAAGGCCGACAGCCGCGATGATCATGATCTTCATCGATGGCAGTTTGCTCTTCTTAGCCGGCGCTGCGCCGCCTTCCGCCGATTCATCCGCATCAGCGTTTTTCGGTGCCTTGGCCATCTAAAACCCCAGTTCGCATTTGCGCGGGAGGCCGGCGAACGGCTTCACCACTAAGAAATCCGGCGGTCACAACGATGTCGCGCCCCTGGCGGTGGAAGCTAGGTCGGTATGGTTAACAGAAGCTTTCAAACCGGGTTCCGGCCGGCATTTTTTGCCGGTCCATCGCCGTACATGGCTGATTTTTTCCTACCCCAACCGCAGCAGCTTTTTCCTAAGCCATTGAAAATAAACAAATAACCCAGTTGGCATGGCAGCTGCACTTAAAGGGGCAGCCGCCGGCTTGGGAGAGCTTTAGCGGTCACGGATGGAACGGTTCGGCAAGGCCTCGGGAGCGGCGGCGCCAGACCGGCTTAAGGGGAGCTACGCGATGTCGAATACCCTGCTCATTGGACTGTCACGCCAGGTCGCGCTGCGCCGCGAACTCGACGTCGTCTCCAACAATATCGCCAACATCAACACCGCCGGCTTCAAGGCCAATGGAGCGGTGTTCGAGGAATTCATCGGCAAGACCGCGCGCCAGGGCGACCTGTCGCAGCGCGACGCCAGGGTGTCGTTCGTGCGCGACCGCGCCACCTGGACCGACATGACGCAAGGCGCGATGGAGCGCACCGGCAATCCGCTCGATGTCGCCATCGCCGGCAAGGGCTTCCTCGTCATCCAGACGCCGAACGGCGAACGCTTCACCCGCAACGGCGCCCTGCAGGTCAACAACCAGGGCCAGCTGGTCACCAGCGAAGGCTTCCAGGTGATGGGCGACGCCGGCCCGATCGTCATGCAGCCGAAAGACCGCGACATCACGATCAGCAAGGACGGCACGATCAGCGTCCGCGAAGGCGACAACGCCGCCACCGAATCCCAGCGCGGCAAGCTGCGCCTCGCCGCTTTCGAAAACCCCGGTCTGATGCGCAAGGACGGATCGAGCGCCTTCGCCGCGCCGGACGGCGTGCAGCCTTTGCCGGATACGACGTCGACCTTCATCCAGGGCTCGATCGAAAAGTCGAACGTGCGCTCGGTCGTCGAGATGACGCGCATGATCGAGGTCACGCGCAACTACACCTCGGTCGCCACCATGCTGTCGCAGCAAGCCGATCTCAGTCGCACCGCGATTGAGAAGCTCGCCGAAGTGCCGAACTAGGCTGGAGAATAGATCATGCGAGCACTGCACACCGCCGCGACCGGAATGATGGCCCAGGAACTCAACGTTCAGGTCATCTCCAACAACATCGCCAACATGCGCACCACCGGCTACAAGCGCCAGCGCGCCGAATTCCAGGATCTGCTGTACGAGCACGTCAGCCGCGTCGGCACGCAGACCTCGGCGCAAGGCAACATGCTGCCGGCCGGTATCGAACTCGGCTCCGGCGTCAAGGCCGTCGGCACGCCGAGGATCATGACGCAAGGCGGCCTCGCCGCCTCCGGCAAGGATTACGACGTCGCCATCCGCGGCGAAGGCTTCTTCAAGATCACGATGCCGGACGGCCGCACCGCCTACAGCCGCGACGGCTCGTTCGAGCTCGACGCACAAGGCCGCCTGGTGACGGCGCACGGCAATGTCGTGCAGCCCGGCATCACCGTGCCGCAGAACGCCACCTCGGTCGCCATCAACGCGCAGGGCCAGGTCTCGGTGACCGTGCCCGGCTCGACCACGCCGACCCAGATCGGCCAGCTCGAACTCGCCATGTTCGTCAACAAGGCCGGCCTGCAAGGCATCGGCGACAACATGTATCTGGAAACGCCGGCCTCCGGCACCGCGCAGAACGGCACGCCCGGCACCGACGGCTTCGGCAATGTCATGCAGGGCAATCTCGAAACGGCCAATGTCGAAGCGGTCAGCGAAATTTCCGACCTGATCGCCGCGCAGCGCGCCTACGAGATGAACGCCAAGGTCATCACCGCGGCCGACCAGATGCTGTCGGCGACCTCCAACCTGATGCGCTGAGGTATCGACATGATCCGCACCATCACTTTCGCTCTCGCCGCCGCGCTGAGCACCGCAGCTTATGCCGCCGAGCCGGCGCGCCCGGTGCTCAAGGCCGAAGCCCTCGTCACCGGCGGCATCGTCCGCGTCGGCGACCTGATCGACAATGCCGGCATCATCGCCAATGTCGCGATCTTCCGCGCGCCCGACCTAGGCGCGACCGGCGTCGTCCCGGCCGATGCAGTAGTGGACGCCGTGCGCGCCCATGCGCTGATCGGCCTCGACACCAATGGCTTGACCGAAGTCGTCGTCACCCGCGCCGCCCGCGAAATCCCGGTCGCCGATGTCGAAGCCGCCGTGGCGCGCGCTTTGTCGGCGCGCTTCAATCTCGGCGACGCCAAGGAAATCACCGTCAAGTTCGAACGCGACCCGACCGCGATCCAGGTCGAGCCGAACGCCAAGGGCGAGCCGCGTGTTGCCCGCATCGCCTACGATCCGCGCAGCGGCCGCTTCGACGCGGCGCTGGAAATCCCGACGGGCGCCGCCGGCGTCAGCACCTTGCGCATGAACGGCCGCGCCGCCGTCACCGCCGATGTCGTCACTTTGTCGCACGCGGTCGATCGCGGCGCCATCATCAAGACCACCGACATCATCGTTGAACGCCGCCCGCGCGCCGAGATCGGCCGCGAAAACGTCAGCAACCGCGACCAGGTCATCGGCATGGCCGCGCGCAACAATCTGCGTGCCGGCACCCCGCTGCGCGCGGCCGACCTGATGAAGCCCGAACTGGTCCAGCGCAACGAGACCGTCACCCTCGTCTACGAAGTGCCGGGCATCACGCTGACGGTGCGCGGCAAGGCGGTTGAAGGCGGCGCCGAAGGCGACGTCATCTCGGTTCTCAACGAACAGTCGAAGCGCACCGTGCAGGGCATCATCGTCGGGCCGGGCCGCGTCATCATCTCGACCGGCTCGCCGCGGCTGGCCGCCAATCTTGCGCCGTCGGCAACCGAAACCAGACAGTAAAGAACAGCAGACGCCGATCCGCCTTTTGTCAACTTGTGAAAGTATAAGTCGATGCAGATCATGACCATCGCGCGCCGCGCCATCGTGGCAAGCTTCGCCGCTTCGCTTTTGTGCGGCTGCGCCGCCCTTGACCGGCTGAAGAATATCGGCGAGCCGCCGGCTCTGGCCGCGGTCGACAATCCGACAACGCGGCCCGGCTACAAGCCGGTGCAGATGCCGATGCCGGCGGCGCAGCCGGCGTCGTACAATCCGAATTCGCTGTGGCGCAACGGCTCGCGCGCCTTCTTCAAGGATCAGCGCGCGCACCAGGTCGGCGACATTCTCACCGTCAAGGTCAACATCACCGACAAGGCCAACATCGCCAACGGCACCAAGCGCTCGCGCGACAATGTCGAGGACTCCGGCATCACCGATTTCTTCGGCAAGCAGAAGCTGCCGGTGCTCAACTCGGCGCTGCCGACGCGCATCTTCTCCGGCGACTCGACCTCGTCGAGCGAAGGCAAGGGCTCGGTCGATCGCTCCGAAGCGCTCTCGACCAATGTCGCCGGCGTGGTCACGCAGGTGCTGCCGAACGGCAATCTGGTCATCGAAGGCCGCCAGGAAATCCGCGTCAATTTCGAAATCCGCGAACTCATCGTCGCCGGCGTGGTCCGTCCCGAGGATATCGAAAGCGACAACACCATCGACTCGAACAAGATCGCGCAGGCGCGCATCGCCTACGGCGGCCGCGGCCAGATCACCGACGTGCAGCAGCCGCGCTACGGCCAGCAGGTGCTGGATGTGGTGTTGCCGTTCTAAGTTCTCTCTCTCCCCCAATCCCCGCGGGGAGAGACGCTGCCCCGGACCTTTAAAAGTCCGGGGATCGATCCACCCAAGCGACAGTGCGGGTGGGTCGGGTGAGCGGTAGATGCCCTGCCCTCACCCACCAATTCGGGTTTGGCGTTTCGGTTTGTGAGATTGATGTGAGCAACGCATGTTTCTGAACAAGGATCAGGCTCTCTTCTCGTAAATCGCATTCAGCTCCCACGCCGTTGTCGTCTCGCGAGCGATTAACGGCGTCCACGACGCGGCCTCCGGTAGCTCCCCTGCCGGAGGCCGTGTTCGTTTTTATTTCGGTGCCAGCAACACCCTCTCCGGTCATCCCCGCGAAGGCGGGGATCCAGCGCTTCACGGCTCCGTCTCATGACAAAAACAACAGGATTCTGCATTGATCTGAACCTGCGTAATTCATCCCACCCCGAAAGCTTTCACTTTCGTTCAAGCGTTCGACCCTCCCCCTCCAGGGGATCGTTGCGTAATTCGCTGCCTGTGATTCACTGCCTTTTTCGGATGGGAGGCAGAGATGGCGGAGCGGGATCAGTTGA
>LNDS01000014.1 GCA_001464835.1 Rhizobiales bacterium Ga0077525
GTGGATGACGGCAAGCGCAGGGATAGTAGTCGTTTATCTTCGGCCAAGCGGTCAAGTCGTTCATCCGGGGCGTCAGTTTCCAGGATAATTGATCCGTGATCAATAATTATCGGCGTGCCGTCGGAGAGGAGACCAATTTGCTCGAATTTGTAGTCGTAGTTCTTGTAGTCATAGAACCACATTGGCGGTTCGCTTTCAAAACCAACACGTAAAAGTGCAAAAACATATTCCTCCGCAACGGGCCGTGAGACCGCTCCAATGGAAACACTAACAGCCAGACTCGGGACATAAGGCACGAAGTTGAGCCGCCCACGCGCAAATTCGAATTCTCTCCAAACCGGACAAATAAACGGCATTTCAAGAACGTAAAGCGTATTCACGTCAGCCTCAACAGCTGGTGCGCGAAATCTTAAGACCTGAAATTCTGAGTAGCGGACAACAACCGCGTTATCTCCGCATCCAATGTATTGAAACTTAGTTAGACCAAATCTCTGATTTACGTAATCAGATACTCGCGTAATTCCTCCGTCCTTGGAAAAAAATTGATATGCTCTGTTGTGCAGAAAACCATGGCTTCTCGTATATACCTCGTCATTTGCCAATTCGAAGCATTCGGGCAGAGACTGGGTTGGCCGAAATGAGAACGGGCGCTTCGGCGCCTTGGGCGTAAATGGTATAAAAAGCCTGTTGATGGCCGAGCCAAACATGGGGTCAAATACTCGCGTGTGCCAGCGAAAATGTAGACCTTAGGTGCGATCGAAACAACCCGCGATGCATTCGTCTTGAAATCTCAGACAGGTAAGGAGAGTTCGGACGACGAGGGCGATTGAACGCGCGCTTACGAACTGTAGCTCTGGATCAGCGAGCCGGCGACCAAGCTCCAGCCATCGACAAGCACAAAGAAAATCAGCTTGAACGGCAATGACACCACGACCGGCGGCAGCATCATCATGCCCATCGACATCAGCACCGACGCCACCACCAGATCGATGATCAGAAACGGGATGAAAAGCAAAAAGCCGATTTCGAAGGCGCGCTTCAACTCGGAGATCATGAAGGCCGGCACCAGAATGCGCAGCGACAGGTTCTCGGGACTTTCCGGCTGCGGCAGCTTGGCCATGTCGACGAACAGCTTGAGGTCCTTCTCGCGGACGTTCTTTTCCATGAAGGCGCGCAGCGGAATGACGCCGCGCTCGAAAGCCTGCTCGGTGGTGATTTCGTTGGCGATCAGCGGCCGCACCGCCGTGTCGTAGGAGGCCTGTAGCGTCGGGCCCATGACGAAAGCGGTGAGAAACAGCGCCAGCGACACCAGCACCGCATTGGGCGGCGCGGTCGCGGTGCCGAGCGCGGTTCTCAGGAGCGAGAGTACGACGACGATGCGCGTGAACGACGTCATCATCACGAGGATCGACGGCGCCAAAGACAGCACCGTGAGCATCGCGATCATCTGGATCACGCGCTCAGTCAGCCCGGCGTTCTGGCCCAGATCGACGTTGATGCTCTGCGCGAGGGCAGGCTCGTTCGCCGTTAGGATCAGTCCTGTTACTCCAACCGCCACCGACAAAAGTCGAACACGGCGGTCGGAAAGACCTGTCAAGTTTTACCTGGTGGACGGCCGAGCAGGCTGGCCATCTCTTCTTCGAGATTGTCGAAGACGTTCTTGGCCGGCGCCGGCGGCTGGCCGGCGCGCGGCTCGCTCACACGCGGCTCGGCAGGGGCATCGAATTTCGGTTCCGGCTTCAGATCGAATTTGGCATCGAATTTCGGCTCGGCCCGCGTTTCGAATTTCGGATCGATGCGCAGCTTGTAGTCGCGCGCGCCTTGACGCAGCGGCGGCTCGGCCGCCTTCGGCGGCTGCGCCAGCGGATCGGTGACCGGCGGGCGACCTTCCGGCATCGGCGCGCGGCGCAGAGCGGCTTCCAGTTGCTGCGCCATTTCGGCGAGATTGTTGTCGCTCTGCTGCGGCGCGACGGCAACCGGTTCCGGCACAACGATGGGCGGCGGCGGCGCGGCGCGCACGACCGGCGGCTCGTGTCGCAACGGCTCTTGACGCACGGGGGCGGGCGGCACTGGCGGCGCGACATCCGGCGGCGTCAGCTTGGTCGATAGCTCGACCGCCAGGTTCGAGAGGCTGTTGCTGTCGGACGGACGCGGACGGGCGCCGGGCTCTGGCGGCAGCCAAGGCTCTTCGGTCGCGGTCGCGCGATAGGGGCGGGGCGCGGCGACCGGCGTCGGCTCACCGGCCGGCTGCAACGGCCAGGCGTTTTCGGCCGGCGCCGGGGTTTGGCGCGAAGGCGTCTCGCGCAGTTGCGGCTCGGTTCGTGCCGGCTCGCGGACCGAGGAGGCGGCGCGCACGATGTTCTGTTCGACCACCACATCGGTCGGGCCGCCGATCATCAAGAGATGCTCGACATTGTCGCGGCGGATCAGGACCAGGCGGCGGCGGCCATCGACGGGCGCGGCATCGATCACGGCCAGTCGCGGCTGGCGGCCGCGCGCATTGGCGCCGCCGAGGCGGTCGGCGCCGAAGCGGCGCACCAGCCAGGCGGTCAGACCGATCAGGGCAAGCACCACCGCAAAGGCGATAAAGAACTTCGCGCCGAGCGGCATCGACTCGCCAAATAGATCGAACATCAAAAGCGCTCCGTACTGTTACTTTTTACTACTGCTGACTACGCACGCGGCAGACTGCCTGGCCAACGCTGGCCGGGACGAGAATCGGCCGATAAGTTAACGCTATTAGGCACGTTTTGCCGCCTCGGACACTAGATTAGTATTAACAAATAAGGCGGCGCTCCGCATCTGGGGCGCTATTCCCTTATTTCAAGCATGGTAAACGGCGCGCCGCCGCGGCCGTCAACAGGCCCTGTTTACCAGCCGTTAACCATAAACCCGGCAAGGTTTGCCTAGCTGGCCGGGCCCTTTTCAAGGATTCGGCTCTGGCTTCGGACAAAGCGGCAGGCCCCATGGCGATTACCGACTTACCCATCTTCTCGATGCTGCGCACCAAGATGAACTGGAACCAGGAGCGCCAGAAGGTCTTGGCCGAGAACGTCGCCAATTCCGATACGCCCAATTTCCGCCAGCGCGACCTGGTGGCGCCGAAGTTCAAGGAATCCGGCCTGCTTGTGTCGCGCGCGGTGGCGCCGGTCGTTCTGGCGACGACGGAAGGCACGCATATCGGCGGCATGAGCATGACCGGGACGAAGTTCGAGACCGAACGCAAAGGCAATTACGAAATCAGGCCGACCGGCAACTCGGTCAATCTCGAAGATGAGATGATGAAAGTCGCGGCCAACCAGATGGATTACCAGGCGGCGACCGCGCTCTATTCGCGCAGTCTCGGCCTGCTCAAGACCGCGCTCGGCAAGCGGTAGATAAAAACTAAGGAGTAATGACGGTGGATTTCCTCAAGACGATGTCGATCGCAACGTCGGGCCTGCGCGCGCAGGCCGGGCGCATGCGCATTATTTCGGAGAACATCGCCAACGCCGACTCGACGCCGGCCAATCCCGGCGCCGATCCGTATCGCCGCAAGGTGCCGACATTCAACACCGAACTCGACCGTACGCTGGAAGCCCGCGTCGTGGGCCTAGGCAAAGTCGGCACCGACAATTCGAATTTCCGCCTGAAATACGAGCCCGGCCATCCGTCGGCCGACGCCAACGGCAACGTCAAATATCCCAATGTCAATTCGCTGGTCGAAATGACCGACATGCGGGAAGCGCAGCGTTCTTATGAGGCCAACATCAACGTCATCAGCGCGACGCGCCGCATGCTCCAGCGCACGCTCGACATTCTCCGCGCCTAACCGCCCGCGCCTGAAGCTTAAACCGACAAGGATTTCGTCATCATGGCCTCACCGTTGTCCGCCGCCGGCGCCTACGCCAACATCGCCAAGCTCGGCGCCAATCCGGCCGCCGCCATGGCCGGCATTGCCGGCGGGCAGGGCAAGCCGGAAACAAGTTTCACGTCCGTGCTCAAGGAAGCGCTCAGCGCCGTGCACGAGACCGGCAAGAAGTCCGACGTGCAGTCGCAAGCCATGGTCAACGGCAAATCGAACATGGTCGATGTCGTCACCGCGGTGGCCGAGACCGAAGTGGCGATCGATGCGGTGGTCGCGGTGCGCGACAAGGTGATCGCGGCCTACGAAGAAATCATGCGGATGCCGATTTAAATTGAGCTGTCATGCCCGCGCAAACGGGCATCCAGTAATCACCGACGACGAGATAGAAAATCCAAGGCCTGCGTTTACTGGATCCCCGCTTTCGCGGGGATGACAAGAGAGAAAATCAATGACCGGTCCCGAAGTTATGGATGTCGCGCGCGACGCGATTTATACGCTGGTCATTGTGTCCGCGCCGGTCATGCTGGTCGGCCTCATCGTCGGCGTCGCGGTGTCGCTGCTGCAGGCGCTGACGCAGATCCAGGAAATGACGCTCGCCTTCGTGCCGAAGATATTGGCGATCTTTGTGTCGCTGCTGCTGGCGCTGCCGTTCATGGCGGAAAAGCTCAACGCTGAAATGTTGCGGCTCGCGGCGCGAATCGTCAGCGGTTGAGGGTATGATCGCCGCGGCTGATTCTTTTCGACTGACATAGCTGGCGATGAAAATCGACGTTTCCATGTTACCGATTCTAGCGGCGGCGTTTCTGCTGACGTTTGCGCGCGTCGGTACCATGGTGATGATGATGCCGGGCATCGGCGAAATGAACATGCCGGCGCGCGTTCGGCTGACCATCGCGCTGGTGCTGACCGCGATACTTTTGCCGGCGCATCAGGCCGCCTATACCGTCAATCTCAGCGCGCTCGGCCCGGTGCTGATGATGCTGTTTCAGGAAATCCTGATCGGCGCGGTGCTCGGCCTGACCGCGCGGCTGTCGATTTCCGGCTTGCAGGTGGCGGGCTCGGTGATCGCTCAGCAATTGGGCTTAGGGTTTGTCACCGCGGTCGATCCGACGCAGAACCAGCAGGGCCTTTTGGTCGGCAATTTCCTCGCCATTCTCGGCGTCGCGTTAATTTTCGCGACCGATATGCACCATCTGGTGATCATCGCGCTGAACGACAGCTATTACATTTTCGCGCCGGGCGAGGTGCCGATCGTCGGCGATATCGCCAAGCACATCACCAATGTGGTGGCCGGTTCGTTCAAGATCGGCATTCAATTGTCGGCGCCATTTCTGGTGTTCGGTCTGCTGTTCAATCTCGGTCTGGGCGTTCTGTCGCGGCTGATGCCGCAGATGCAGGTATTCTTCATCGGCATGCCGCTGTCGATCCTGCTCGGTTTGTTGCTGCTGCTTCTGGTGATAACCGCCATGATGGGCGCCTTCACCGGCTATATCGAAAATGTCCTCAACGATCTTGCGCCGCGCCGCTGAGGACATGCCGATATGGCCGACGAAGCAGACACAACAGACAAAACAGAAGACCCAACACAAAAGAAGCTGGACGATGCGCTATTAAAAGGCGACGTCGCCAAGAGCCAGGAAGTCAACAACTGGTTCATCATCGCCGGCGCCACTCTGGTGCTGATGACATTCGCCGGCAGCATGAGCGAAGGGCTCACCACGACGCTGCGCGGGCTGATCGCCAATTCCTACAAGATCAATATCGACGGGCCGGCGCTGCCCGCTTTGTTCCAGAAGCTCGGCGTCGAGATGCTGGCGGCGATCGCGATGCCGTTCCTGGTTCTGACGCTCGCCGCGCTGATCGGCAATATGGTGCAGCACAAACTAGTGTGGACGACCCAAGGGCTGACGCCGAAGCTTTCCAAGATATCGCCGATGGCCGGCTTCAAGCGGCTGTTCTCGAAACAGTCGCTGGCCAATTTCGCCAAGGGCATCGTCAAGCTGGTGCTGCTCGGCACCGTCCTCGTGGTGCTGATGTGGCCCGAGCAGGACCGCATGGAAGGCTTGATCCGCACCGATCCGATGGCGCTGTTGCCGTTCACGCAGACCCTGGCGCTGAAAATGATGGGCGCGGTGGTGGCGCTGCTTTTTGTCGTCGCCGCGGCCGATTATTTCTTCCAGTACCGCACCTGGTTCAACAAGCAGAAGATGTCGCTGCACGAGATCAAGGAAGAGTTCAAGCAGACCGAAGGCGACCCGACCGCCAAGGGCAGGCTGCGCAACATCCGTTTGCAGCGTTCGCGCAAGCGCATGATGGCGGCGGTGCCGAAAGCCTCGGTCATCATCACCAACCCGACGCATTACGCCGTCGCGCTGCATTACGAGCGTGGCATGGAGGCGCCGATCTGCGTCGCCAAGGGCATGGACGCCATCGCCTTGAAGATCCGCGAAATCGGCGGCCAGCATTCGATCCCGATCGTCGAGAACCCGCCGCTCGCCCGCGCACTGTACGCCACCGTCGAGATCGACGAACCGGTGCCGGCGGAACATTACAAGGCGGTCGCCGAGGTCATCAGCTATGTCATGAAACTGCGGGGCGCGATCCGCAAGTAACGGGCGAAATCCGGTCAAACGCGCCGAAACTTGCGCAAAGAATGGGATTGCCGCCGCGCGGCCCTTGAACGGTAAGGCTGCTTAAGGCACTCAAAGAACATGGCAGGCCAACCCGACCCGGCAGCACAGCGACAGGCGTCAGAGCGCGGCGACACCGAGCGTCCGGCGCGCGTGGCGGGCCGGCAGGCCTTCGACAAGAGCGCTAGTGCACCGCGCTCCGGCTCGGTCGGCAAGGTACTGCTGGTGGCGCTGATCCTGGTCGCCGCCGCCGCCGGGCTCATTTATATCGGCCCCGACCACGCCGAGACCTATATTCTGGCGATGCTGGCGGTGCTGGGTACCATCGGTGTTTTTGCGCTGTTCGCCATGGCCTCCGGCATCATGCGGCTGTCGGCTAAGGATCAGGGCAATCCGCTGCTCAAGGCGGTGGCTGACAATGCCTTCGACGGCCTTCTGGTCACCGATCAGGCCGGCCGCGTCTTCTACGCCAACGCCACTTACCTCGATCTGATCGGCGCCAGCGGCGGCCATGACGTGCGGCCGATCGAGCGGGTGTTCATAGGCGACCCCGACGTGTCGGAATCGATCTATCGCCTGCTCAAGGCGGCGCGCGAGGGCCGCCGGCTGATGGAAGAGGTGCGGATTGCCGGTCCCGCCGGCGAGCCGGCGCGCTGGCTGCGGCTGCGCGTGCGGCCATTGGGGGCCGACCGGCATGACTCGAAGATGACGGTGTGGTCGGTCGCCGACGTGACGCGCGAGCGCGAGCGCCAGGAGAACGTGTTTCAGGAATTGCAGCACGCCATCGATTATCTCGACCACGCGCCGGCCGGCTTCTTCTCGGTCGATGGCAAGGGCGACGTTGTCTATCTCAACGCGACGCTCGCGGCCTGGCTCGATCACGATCTGGCGCAGGTCGGCGCCGGTTCGCTCAAGCTCGCCGATATCGTCGCCGGCGAAGGCGCGGCGCTGTTGACGACGCTCAATGCCACGCCGGGCGATGTGAAAACCGAGGTGGTCGATCTCGATCTGCGCACGCGCTCGGGCAAGCCGGTACCGGTGCGGCTGTTTCATAAAGTCGCGTTCGGCGCCGATGGCGCGCCGGGCGTGTCGCGTACATTGGTGCTCAACCGCGCGCGCGACGACGGCACCGATCCGCAGCGCGCGGCGGAAGTGCGCTTCATGCGCTTCTTCCAGAACACGCCGATGGCGATTGCCACCGTCGACAAGAACGGCGGCATCGCGCGCAGCAATGCACGCTTCGCCGCCGCCTTCGAGGGCATGCTGAACGAAGGCCGTTCGATCCTGTCGGTGGTCGGCGACCGCGACCGGCCGGCGCTGGAAGCGGCGATCGCCAAGGCGGCATCGGGGCAGGGCGACATCGCGCCGGTCGAGGCGGCGCTGGCCGGCCAGAGCGAACGCTGGGCGAATTTCTTTGTCTCCTCGGTCGAGGAAGATGACCGCGACGGCGAGGCGGCCATCGTCTATGCGCTGGAGACGACGGCGGAACGCACGCTGGAGAACCGCGTCTATCAGCAGCAGAAGATGGAGTCGGTCGGGCAACTGGCCGGCGGCATCGCGCACGACTTCAACAACGTGCTATCCGCCATCATGATGGCGACCGACTTCCTGCTCAATGCGCACAAGCCGACCGATCCGTCGTTCCAGGACATCATCCAGATCAAGCAGAACGCCAACCGCGCCGCGGCTCTGGTGCGGCAGTTGCTGGCGTTCTCGCGCAAGCAAACCTTGCGGCCGCAGGTGCTCGATCTCAACGAGACCTTGAGCGATCTGACCATGCTGCTGCGCCGCCTGATCGGCGAGCGCGTGACGCTCATTCCGGCTTTCGCGCGCGACCTGTGGCCGGTCAAGGTCGATCTGTCGCAACTCGAGCAGGTCGTGGTCAATCTCGCGGTCAATGCGCGCGACGCCATGCCGGACGGCGGCAAGCTCACTGTG
Source organism: Rhizobiales bacterium Ga0077525 (assembly GCA_001464835.1). Classification (GTDB taxonomy): domain Bacteria; phylum Pseudomonadota; class Alphaproteobacteria; order Rhizobiales; family Xanthobacteraceae; genus Pseudolabrys. The sequence continues at coordinate 8,416 of LNDS01000014.1, forward strand.
CGCACCGCCAATGTGACGGCGGCGGAAGGCGTCAAGTTCGGCTACAAGGGGATGCCGGTCGCCGACTATGTGTTGGTCGAGGTCAGCGACACCGGCACCGGCATTCCGTCCGACATCATTGACAAGATTTTCGAGCCGTTTTTCTCGACCAAGGAAGTCGGCAAGGGCACGGGGCTGGGCCTGTCGACGGTGTACGGCATCGTCAAGCAGACCGGCGGTTTCGTTTATGCCGATTCAGAACCAGGCCGCACCTCGTTCCGGATTTTCCTGCCGCGTCATGTACCCGGCATCGAGGACGCGCCGGCGCCGGTCGCAGCGACTGCCCCCGCGCTCGACAGCGCCGCCACGGCGGCCGCCAATCTGGCGAAGTCGGCGGCGAGCGACCTGACCGGGCAGGGCGTCATTCTGCTGGTCGAGGATGAAGAGGGCCTGCGCGCGCTTAACGGTCGCGGCCTGAAGTCGCGCGGCTATACCGTGCTGGAAGCCGGCAATGGCGTCGAGGCGCTCGAAGTGCTGGCCGAGCACGGCCATGTCGATCTCGTCGTGTCGGACGTGGTGATGCCGGAAATGGACGGCCCGACGTTGCTGAAGGAATTGCGCGCGCGCGATCCGAAAGTGAAAATCATTTTCGTGTCGGGCTATGCCGAGGAAGCCTTCGCCAAGAACCTGCCGACCAACGAGCAATATGCGTTCCTGGCCAAGCCGTTCACGCTCAAGCAACTCGTCGCCATTGTGAAGCAGACGTTGACGGAAACGAATTAACTCAAATCAATAACAAGCCTGCGCCAGCCGTGCCTTGTCGAACACCACCATTTGCACGGTGCACGGCGCCGTCTGGCGGCGCGCCTCGACCGGCTTTTGCTGCGGCGCCTGAAAATAATTGCGCTCCAGCGAGGCCGCCGCCGGGCCGGTGTGCAGCGAGGTTACATCTGTCTGCTCGAAAGGTATCTGCTGCAATGGCGTAAATTTGGCCGACGCCGGCAAAGACGCGGCGATGGCGACGGGCACAAGCAACGCGATTGTGACTGCAATCTTCATCTGCCGACTCCAAACGCCCCCGAACTGCGAAAAGAACGCGGCGCCGGCCGGCAATGTTCCTTGCCACAACAATGACATTCACGTGACGCCGCAATGGCTCAAAGCGGTGCCTTAAAAGGCTGCGGCGTAGCAGCGCACCGCCTCTCTGGGCCCGGGCGGGCCTTACAAAACGCCCGCGGCGCACCTATTGTCCTGGTTGGCCGAATTTGGCCGGGAGGAAACTGGGATCATGATGCGCCACCGCTGGCTTATCGCGCTTGCCGCGATTGCGACTGTTTTCGTTTTTGTTGCCGCCGATTACGCGGACGCCCGCAGCGGTCGCGGCGGATCGATGGGGAGCCGCGGTTCGCGCACCTTCACCCCGCCAGCCGCGACCAATACCGCGCCGACCGCTGCCCCGATGCAACGCTCGGTGACGCAGCCGAGCACCCCCGCCACGGCAGGCGCCGCCGGTACCGCCAGCGCTGCCGGTGCCGCGGCCCGTCCGGGCCTGTTCGGCGGTGGCATGCTGGGCGGCCTCGCGGCCGGCTTCATCGGCGCCGGCCTGTTCGGCATGTTGTTCGGCAGCGGCTTCATGGGCGGGATGGGCGGTTTTGCCTCGATCCTCGGCCTGTTGCTGCAGATCGGCTTGATCATCATCGTCGCCCGCCTGGCCTTTGCCTGGTGGCAGCGCCGCAATGCGCCGCCGGCTGCCGCCATGCAGTCGGCCGGTCCGGCTGCGGGCGCTGGCCCCGGCCCAAACACGCAGGCCTTCGGCGGCCTTGGCGCGATGTTCGGCGGCAATGCGCCGGCAGCTCCCGCAGGTACACCGGTCACGCTGGAGAAGTCGGATTTCGACGACTTCGAGACCTTGCTTGGCGATATCCAGGCCGCTTACTCGGCCGAGGATCTGGCCGCGCTGCGCGCCCGCTCGACGCCGGAAATGATGTCGTATTTCGCCGAGGAACTGACCGACAATGCTAGCCGCGGCGTCGTCAACACGGTCACCGACGTCAAGTTGTTGCAGGGCGACCTGTCTGAAGCCTGGCGCGAAGGCGACCGCGAATACGCCACTGTCGCCATGCATTTCGCCCTGACCGACAGCACGGTCGATCGCGCCAGCGGCCGCACGGTCGAAGGCGGCACGCCGGGCGAGGTCACTGAGCTGTGGACCTTCATGCGGCTGCGCGGCGGCGAATGGCTGCTCTCGGCCATCCAGCAGGCCTAACTCTTTAGCGAACATAAGAACGCGCAAAAGCGCCGTCCGGAAACGGACGGCGCTTTTTTATGTCGATTGGCGTTGGGGCTAGTCGAAGGCTTTCAGCGGCGTGGCGTCGGCGCCTTCGGCGGGATAATCCGCGTCCATTTCCGGTACCAGCCCGGTGCGTTCGTTCAGCGGCAGCCGTCCGTCGAAATTGACGCCGACCTGGGTCGGCTGACGCCAGACCACGCGGCAGTTGCGGCGCGGCGAGCCGTTGCCGGACAGCATCAGCGTGAAGCGGTCGGGCAATTCGTCGGCGGTGGCGACGTCGATGCGGGCGCCGGTATCGGAAATGTCGGACAGCACGCAGCCGCGCTGCGTATCGCCGTCGAGGATGAGGAATGCGCCGTACCGCATCGTCCGGCGGATCGCTCGTCGTTTGTCTCTGCGCATATGAACCCGAATGCGGGATGGAGCGGAGCCGCGCGCTTTAAGCTTGCGTTAACCGCGGTGGGTGGCGTCGAGAGCGACTATAGCGACGGCCTTATTACCAATTGTTAAAGTAGTTTGGCAGGACAGCATGCCGCAGGGGCCGCGGCCGCGCCGCGCAAAACGGCGATTTTCCGTGGCGGGCCTTGGGCTTGCGCGGATTTGGCGCCTCCGGTCGGCGTTGACCTTAACGCGATTTCCGTTTATGTCGCCGGCCGCAACCTGGTTTTCGGCTCACCTTGCTCGCCTGGCCTCCCGTTTTGGGCTGGACTGAAAGTGAACTCCCAAAACGCGGATGTTGCCGCCTGTGCGATGAGCGCGCCGGCGTTCAACGTGAAAGGAACTACGATGCCCGTCGGAACTGTGAAGTTCTTCAATACCCAAAAAGGTTTCGGTTTCATCCAGCCGGATGATGGATCGAAGGATGTGTTCGTGCACATCACCGCGGTGGAGAAGGCCGGCATGCGTTCTTTGGCCGAAGGCCAGAAGATCTCGTTCGAAATCGTCACCGAGCGTGGCAAGCAGGCGGCGGGCAATCTGCAGCCGGCCTGAGGCCAGCGCGCAGTTTTAGATTGCAGTCAGAAAGCCCGGCGGCGACGCCGGGTTTTTTTATTGGCGCGGACGTCGGGCTAGGAGTTCCAACGGAATACAAACTGTGCTGCGGGGTTCGAAACGGATGAGATGCGGCGATAAGGCCGCGCCACGCCGGGAGGACCCTATGACCTTACGTTTCGCTTGTCGCCTTGCTGCGCTTGGTACCGCAGCCTTGCTCGCCGGGTCCGCGCTGCCCGCTCTCGCGCAGCAATCCGCCATGAGCTTTTTCGTCACCAGCGCCGGACCCGGCAAAGGCGCCGATCTCGGCGGCCTTGCCGGCGCCGACGCGCATTGCCAGGCGCTGGCCGGCACCGCCGGCGCCGGCGCCGGCAAGACCTGGCGCGCTTATTTATCGACGCAAGGGGCGGGCGCGGTGAATGCGCGTGACCGCATCGGCAAGGGCCCCTGGGTCAATGCCAAGGGCGTCACGGTCGCAAAGGATGTCGCCGAGTTGCACGGCACCAACAACCTGACCAAGCAGACCGCGCTGTCGGAGAAAGGCGACCTCATCAACGGCCGCGGCGACACGCCGAACCGGCATGACATTCTCACCGGCTCGCAGGCCGACGGCACCGCGTTTCCGCCGGACAAGGACATGACGTGCAAGAACTGGACGAGCAGCACCGAAGGCACCGCCATGGTCGGTCATCATGACCGTCAGGGGCTGAACACCGAGCCGCTGTCGCTGTCGTGGAATTCGTCCCATACGACGCGCGGGCCCGGCGGCGGCTGCGCCAAGACCGATCTGCCGACCACCGGCGGCGACGGTCTGTTCTATTGCTTCGCGGCGAACTAGGCCGCTTGCTTTACCTCCCCCCGAAGGGGAGGTCGTCCGCCGAGCCTTAGCGAAGG
>LNDS01000015.1 GCA_001464835.1 Rhizobiales bacterium Ga0077525
AACGGGCTCACACCAGCTGAGTTCGCAACACGCTCCGATGAGGGGCAAAACTGGAACAGAGTCTACTTATAAACGGGGGCAAGTTGGGGAGCAGGTCAGGCGCGTATTCGCCTCACGGCATATGCTCACAATGGCCAAAAAGGGGATCTGCCCCCGAAACTGAAATTATGTCGTCGTTATGATTAATGCGACGACCTGATTCTCCTTTAGAAACAAGGCGAGTAGAAGTTCCATACGTCGTTTGAGCTTTTCGCGCGGGTAATAATTCGTTAATGATACGCTCTGTGTCTGAGGGCCGGGCGTTGTCGGACAGCTTTCAAATCGCGTTGAGGGGAAATGGGTCGGGCGCCATTCGCGCCCGAATTCGTTTGTGGCTTCTCGCCGCTTTTGCGACGGGCGCGCTTCCAGGCGCAGCGGCCGCGCAGGATGCCGCGAAATATGAAGTGACCGGCTTCCGCGATGCCCGCTTCGGGATGAGCGAGCCGGAAGTTCGCGCGGTGATCACCAAGACCCTCGGCGTGAAAGCACCCGATCTCACCGCCGCGGTGAATCCGATCGAAGGCACCAACGTGCTGACGGCGAAAGTCGGCTCGCTCGAGCCCGGACCGGGTCCCGCGCGCGTTGCCTATATCTTCGGCTATGGCAGCAAGAAGCTCATCCAGGTCAATGTGATCTGGGGCGAGGACGCCGCGCAGCCCGCGGATTCGATCATCGCGGCCGGTACCCGCCTGCAACGCTACTTCAGTGAATTCGCCTGGCGGAAGGACACCACGCGCGCCGGCATTCCGGTCGGCGACAACACGGTCGTGCTGTTTGCGGGTGAGGATGAGAAAAAGGGCGCGGTGCGTCTCATCGTTGACGGCGTCAAATATCAGGCCATGCGCGAAGGCAATCCGACCACGTCGCCGGAGCCGAAGGGGCCACCGAAACTGGTGATCAACTACATCGCAGACCGGGACAATCCGGACATCGCAAAGATCGAGCGCGGGAAATTCTGACATCATTTGAACATCAGTAGTGCCAAATGAGAATCTAACGCCGGTAAACGGCGCCAATACCGAGGCGGCAGGGGCTATGGGAGTCAAAATGCGCCAGCGGGGTCTGTCGAGCCGTCGGCCGCGGTCTGTGCGGCCGGGCGTCCTCTCGCGCCGGAGCGGCTTGCGCAAGTTTGTTGCGGCGGCCTGCGCCCTGCTGATCGCCTCGCCGGCGGCCGCGCAGCAACTGCCGAGCGGCGGCTCAGTCGCAGCCGGCAGCGCCGCCATCGTGCAGCCCAATGCCAACACGCTCAATATCAATCAGAGCACCAACCAGGCCATCATCAACTGGAACTCGTTTTCCGTTGGCCAGGGCGGCACGGTCAATTTCAATCAGCCGGGCGCGTCGTCGGCGACGTTGAACCGCGTGCTCGGCTCGACGCCGTCGAGCATCGCCGGGACGATCAATGCGCCGGGCACCGTGCTGTTGGTCAATCCCAACGGCATCGCCATCAGCAAGACCGGCGTGGTCAATGTCGGATCGTTCGCGGCTTCCACGCTCGACATCAAGAACGAGGATTTCCTCGCTGGCAGATACAAGTTCACCGGCAATGGCGGCTCGGCGGCGGTGAGCAATGCCGGCCGCATCAACGTCTCCGACGGCGGCTTCGCGGCGCTGATGGGCGGGCAGGTGTCCAACAGCGGCGTGATCTCGGCGCGGCTCGGCAAGGTCGGCTTGGGCGCCGGCGAACTGGTCACGCTCGACTTCGCCGGCGACGGCTTCCTGTCGGTGGCGGTGCCGTCGAGCCAGATCGGCAAGCTGGTCGATGCCTCCGGCGCGCTCGTCACCAATTCCGGAAAGATCCGCGCCAAGGGCGGCCAGGTGTTCCTGAGCGCCGCCACCGCATCCAACATCCTGCGCGACGCGGTCAATGTTCCCGGCTCGATCCGCGCCAACAGCGTGGGCACGCGCAACGGCAAGATCGTGATCGGCGGCGGCTCGGGCGGAAAAGTCAGCGTCACCGGAAAGCTCGCCGCCAATGGCGGGCGCAAAAACAACGGCGGCAGCATCGCCGTCAGCGGCGCGTCGGTCAGCCTTGCCGGCCAGGTGAGCGCCAGCGGCAAGACCGGCGGCAGCATCACGGCGCTCGCGGGTCGCGATCTCGCCATTTCCGGTGCGGTCGCAGCCAAGGGCAGCGGCGGGCAGGGCGGCAGCATCACCGTCACCGGCGCCGATGTGCGCGTGCTGGGTGCGCTGATCGACGCCTCCGGCACCAGCGGCGGCACCATCCTGATCGGCGGCGATTACCAGGGCGGCGGCACGCTGCGCCATGCCGACAGCGCCACGGTCGATGCCGCCACCACGATCCGCGCCGACGCCACCGTCAGCGGCGACGGCGGCAAGGTCATCGTCTGGTCGGACGGCGCCACCAGCGTCGCCGGCTCGATCAGCGCCCGCAACGGCGCGGGCGGCGCCGGCGGGCTGATCGAGACCTCGGGGCATTATCTTTCCATCGGCGGCGCGCGCATCGACGCCGGCGCCGGCGGCAACTGGCTGCTCGACCCTTACGATCTCACGGCCAATGCCGCCGCCTACACTTCCATCAACGCCTCGCTCAACGCCGGCACCAGCGTCACGCTGCTGACCACCGCCACCGGAGCGAGCGGGCCGGGCGTGCAGAATGCATCCGGCAACGGCGATATCATTCTGACCAATGAAGGCACGATCGGTTGGACCACCGCCGCGATCCTGACGATGAGCGCCTACCGCCACGTCGTCTTCGAGACTGGCGCATCCATCACCCATACCGGCGCGGGCGGCGGCCTTGTGCTGCGGGCCGACAATACCGGCACCGGCACGGGCACGGTGCAGTTCGCCGGCGCCAACCAGGTGTCCTTCGATGGCGGCGGCACGGTTTCGCTCTTCTACAATCCGACCGGCGACAGCGCGAGCGTCAACGGCGTCAAGTACACAGGTGCGACGCAGACCGATTTCACCGGCAACGTGACGCTTGCCGGCGGCGCGACACTCGCCACCTCCATGCTGGTCAACACCGTCTTCGACCTGCAGAACATGCAAAACGCGATGGGCGGGCGCTACGCCCTCGGCCGCGACATCGACGCCGGGGCCACCGCGACCTGGAACGGCGGCTTGGGCTTCAATCCCATCGGTCCCTCTGCCAATCCGTTCACCGGCAGCCTGGACGGCGGCGGCCACACCATCGCCAACCTGACCATCAACCGTCCAACCCAGACTCGTGTCGGACTGATCGGCTCCTATGCGGGCGGGTCCAACAGCATCGCCAATATCGGCTTGGTCGGCGGCAGCGTGACGGGGAACTCCAACGTCGGCTGGCTGGCCGGTTTCCAGGACGGCGGCAGCATTAGCCAAGCCTATGCCACCGGCAATGTGTCAGGGAGCTCCAGGGTCGGCGGGCTAGTCGGTCTCCAGCGCAACAGCGCCAGCATCAGCCAATCCTACACCACCGGCGATGTGTCGGGCATCGGCAGTGGGGCGTCGGGGACACGCATATTTATCGGCGGACTCGTCGGTGAGCAGCTCTTTTTTGAGGGGATTTTCCCGTTCAGCGGCAGCATCAGCCAATCCTACGCCACCGGCAATGTGTCGGGGGGCGGCTTTGTCGGCGGACTGATCGGCTCGAACGCCGGCAGCATCAGCCAATCCTACGCCACCGGTAATGTGTCGGGGGGCGGCTCTATCGGGGCGAACGGCTCCGCTGTCGGCGGACTGGTCGGTTTGCATAATAACGGCAGCATCAGCCAAGCCTACGCCACCGGCAATGTGTTGGTGACTGCGGGGTCCACGTTCTCATCCGCGACCGGCGGAATCGGCGGACTGGTCGGTTTGCAAGATGGCGGCAGCATCAGCCAAGCCTACGCCACCGGCAGTGTGTCCGGGACCGGCAATGCGACCGGGGCCGGCGCCAATATCGGCGGACTGGTCGGCATTCAACAGTCCGGCAGCATCAGCCAAGCCTACGCCACCGGCAATGTATCGGGGACCGGCACCGCGTCCGGGGCCGGCGTCCATATCGGCGGACTGGTCGGTCACCAACACACCGGCAACAGCATCAGCCAATCCTACGCCACCGGCAATGTGTCGGGGAGTAGCATTGTCGGCGGACTGGTCGGCCGGCAGCACGGCACCATCAGCCAAGCCTACGCCACCGGTAGCGTGACGGGGAACACCCGCGTCGGCGGACTGGTCGGCGCCCAGTTAGCTGCCCTCTTCGGTATCCAGAGCAGCATCAGCGAGGCCTACGCCACCGGCAGCGTGACGGGGGTCTCCGATGTCGGCGGACTGGTCGGCTTCCGCGCGCCCGCCCCGACGATTGCCGCCAGCTTCTGGGACACGCAAACGACCGGGCGTGAGTTCGCAGTGGGCTCCGGCTCGCAGACCGGCGCCACCGGCTTGGACACCGCGCAGATGCAGGCGGCGCTGCCGGCCGACTTCAACAACACGGTCTGGGGCATCGTCGCCGGCGTCAGCTACCCGTACCTCACCTGGCGCTTCCCGACCGGGCCGACCGTGGTGTCCGGGATCGCGAGCGGCATGACCGGCGGCAACGCCGGGCTCGGTGTCGGCGTGGCCATCAACGGCACGCAGGTGGCGAGCACCGCCACCGGCGCCAACGGCGCTTATCACGTCATGCTGGATCCGGTAGCGCCCGGCGCCGCCGCGCTCACTTGGCTCACCACCGACCGCTTTCCGGGCGGTACGAGCTCGAACTACAGCAACACCGTCGGCAATCTCACCGGCTCTGCGCAGGGCCACGCCCTCAACTTCGATCTGGCCCCCGACCGGGTGCTGATGATTGCAGGCAGCAATCTAACCACGCTCAGCGGCGTCATCGGCGTGATGGAAGCGTCGCTCGGTGGGTCCTCGGCGCCGCTGGTGTTGCAGCTGCCGAACGCCGACGTCATCCGATTTCTGCCCTGCGACTGCAGCGTCGACTTCGCGCCGGCGAATCCCGGCGATCTGATCTCGACCGCGGGCACCAGCTTCCAACTGCTCAGTTCCGCGGCGTCGCTCACCTTCCAGTCGACGACGGCGATTGGCGGCTTCAGTCCGCCCAGCAGCGTGCAGATCCTCGGCTCCGGCAGCCTGACGTTGAACGGCGCCATCTTCTCCGAAGGGGACGTGCTGGTCACGGCGCCGACCGGGATCACGCTCGGCAACGGTTCGGTGATCGCCACCTGCGCCTGCACCGGCGATATCGTGCTGGCGACCAACGGCGCCTTCATCAACAACGGCGACGATACCGTGCTGCAGGCCGGCGGCCGCTGGCTGATCTACTCCGACGCACCGGGCCCGGCGGCCCAGTACGGCGACCTCGACAGCGGCAGCACCGCGATCTGGAACGCTAGCTTCGCGACGCTGGCGCCCGGCAGCGTGATCGCCGACGGCAACAACCGCTACCTCTTCAACGTCCGGCCGCAGCTCACCTTCATCTCGACCGACGCTAGCAAGATTTACGGCGACACGGTCAACCTGAGCGGCAACTTCAGCGTGACCGCGCATCCAGGCGTGAACGGCGCGTTCGCGGCCGACGATCCGGCCAGCGCCTACAGCGGCAGTCCGCTGGTGAGCTCCTTAGGCGCGGAGCAGATGGCAGGCGTGGGCAGCTATCAAATCAGCCTCGACACCAGCCTCGTGACGCCGCTGCTCGGCTACAGCAGCGTCGTCCTCGTCAACAACGCCCGCCAGCTCACGGTGGACCCGCGCGCGATCACGGTGACGGCGGACGCCAAGACAAAGATGTTCAATGCGGCCGATCCCGCCTTCACCTATCAGATCACGTCCGGGAATCTCGTGAATGCCGACACGCTGGCAGGAGCGCTGGCGCGCGCGGCCGGCGAGAATGCCGGCGCCTATGCGATCTTGCAGGGAACGCTGGCAGCGTCGCCGAATTACGCGCTGGCTTTCGTCGGCTCGACGTTGACGATCGATCCGCCGAACAGCGACATCACCGCCAGCCAGGTCCACGCGCCGCAAAACACGAATTTCGGTTCCAAGAACGTGAACATCACGTTCCAGGATCCGGCCGGCGGGCCGGTTCTGGTCTCGTTCACGCCGCCCGGCGGCGGGACGGCATCCGCAGGCAACGGCGGCAATGTCGTGACCGCGTCCATCCAGGACGGTCTCGCTTCGGCGACCAACAACGGCTTCACCTACCGGCCGTTCAGCCAGTTCGATCCGAACCAGTATTCGCAATTCACGCTGCCGGATTTCGCGGGAGAGCTCGCTCAGGCGGCTTTGTTTGCCATGATCGCGCGCGCGGCCGACCCGGACAACGCGGCCAATTACCTGATCGACACGTTCTGGAACGGGACGGCCCCGGCCTGGGATACGACGCTCTCCGCGCTCGAGGGCAAGGTGACATTCTCCGACGGCGCCGGAAACACCGTCGTGCCGTCGGCCAACGCGGGCTTCCCGATTGTCGCCGGCACCGACATCGGCCAGCTGCTGCAAACCGGCCCGGTGATGATCGGCGGCAGCGGTCAGCCGCCGCACTGGCTACTGGCGACGCAGCTGACCGCGGACGGCAAGGGCATCGTCGCGAACGATCCGGTGTCGGGCCAACAGGTGGTCCTGAGCTACGACGCCGCCACCAAGACCGTCGGCGGCGTCACCGGCGTGTTCGATGCCGCCGCCAAAAAGTTCGTCTCGCTGGCCGACGCCGGCGCGATCAAGACGGCGGGTGGCGCGGCGGGTGCCAACGGCCTCGCCAGCCTGCAAGATTTTACGCCCGCAAGCTTCCTCGCGGTGACGGTGAAGTAGGGCGTCCTCTTGCCGGCATGCTTGTCCGCGGCGTCACAGCAGAAAGGGCGTCATCGATCTCGCCGAGTGCGACAGCACGCTCGCCGTTTGCGCTAGGCCGGCCGGCAGGGGAAACCTCGGCGGCGCCTCATCCAGCTTCGGTTTCCCGGCGGCCACGGGTTTGACGCCTCGGCCGCCGAGGATGAACAGCGGATCGAATTGCGCGATCTCGACATCTGGCCGCAGGTCGAGAGTGCGGTTGTCGAGGATAAGCCAGCGGCCATGGGCACGGACGGCCGTCACCGCATGATGGTCATTCGCCGCCCGGTCATGAACAACAACGAGCCGGAGATCCTCGGCGGCGACTCCGATTTCTCGCAAGGCGGCATATTTGGCGATCGCGTAGTCTTCGCAGTCGCCCGCCATCGAGGCGAAGGCGGTCAGAGGCGACGCCCACTGGTCGGGCACGCCGTTTTGCGTCAGGTCATCGACCGGGCGGATGTTGAGATTGACCGCGCGGTTGATCTCGGCGATCCGCATGACGCCCTCACGCGTCAACCCCTTGTCCACGACCGCCAAAAATCGCTTTGCCGCCAGCGGGCAGGTTTCGATATTCTCCCGGCATCGGGCCAGAATTTTCCGGTCGTGCCGCAGCTGCTTTTCCACGACGCGCCATTTATGCGCCAGGCCGCCGCTTCGCAGCGCCGACGTGCCGAGGCCGAACGGCTCCGCCAACCGGCTGTCGGAGTGGACCTGCGGGTGAGTCTCGAAAGAACCAAGGGATGCCGTCTGGAATGTAGAGGAGAAATCCGCGCCGAGCGGTTCGGCCTCCGCCTGGCCGGGGCCGACGAGCAACCCGACGCTGAATCCCAACACGATCGCGAACAGCGAGATAACCCGCCGTGCTTGGCTCGTTGACATAGACGCCCCTGCGGCGGGGCGTTGTGCCGGCGTTTAAGCGACCGGTCTTTCCCCATCCTGCGGGGATTTCATTAGGCTTGAATTCGCTTCCGGCGCCTTAAGAGAGGGCTTTCCGCGACCGGTTTTTAGAGAGTAGGTAAAGCAGCGGAAAAGCGAATTGCTACAATTTGAAGCGTCGGGATTTTGGCAGGAACTTCCGCATTCCTGCCCCCGCAATCCTCCCGGCCAACAGATGCGGAATGGCTCGTCAAAGCTACAACGGGCCGCCTGCGCAGGAGTTGCTCAAACGAGAAATCTTCGCCAACATGCGGGGGTGCGACAGATCATTGAATGGGCTATTACGGGGCCGGCATTGCGGCGCTGCCCGGTTGGAGTTGATGCCGGCCGCATGCTTGCCGGCTTTCTAAAACTGCACCGGCTGTGACGCACCGGTAAAGCCCCAGCGATGCCGCGTCTTCTGCTTCTACGGGTCCGCCCAGTCCCCCGATCAGGCAAAGCCCGGCGGGGCGGGAACGGTACCTCCTGCTGCTGAAGGCAATTGATTGAGACGGAGGCCCGACATCTGCGCTGCCCCCTGCGAGAGACTGTTGGAATACAGTTCCTTTCCCTCCGCCAGCCCTCGTTCGTGAGAGACCGCCCTTGAGCATTGGACTGATTGCGCTCCTCGACGACATCGCGGCGCTCGCCAAGGTGGCGGCGGCCTCGCTGGACGATGTCGCCGGCCAGGCCGCCAAGGCCGGGGCGAAGGCGGCCGGCGTCGTCATCGACGATACGGCGGTCACCCCCGGCTATGTGATCGGCTTTGCCGCGCAGCGCGAATTGCCGATCGTCGGCAAGATTGCGCTCGGCTCGTTGCGCAACAAGGTGTTGATCCTGCTGCCGGCGGCTCTGGCGCTGAGCTATTTCCTGCCGTCGGTCATCACGCCACTGCTGATGTTCGGCGGGGCCTACCTTTGTTACGAAGGCGTCGAGAAGGTCTACGAGGCGATCACACCGCACCATGCCCGCGCGCATGAGGCCAAACTCGAAACCGTGGCGCTGAATCCGCAGTCGCTCGAAGACGAGAAAGTCGCCAGCGCCATCAAGACCGACTTCATCCTGTCGGCGGAGATCATGGCGATCTCGCTGGCGGCGCTGCCGGTGTCGAGCGTATGGACGCAGGCTTTCGTGCTGGCGCTTGTCGGCATCGGCATCACCGTCGTGGTTTACGGTGTGGTGGCGCTGATCGTGAAGGCTGACGACGCCGGCATCGCGCTAGCGAAAAATCCATCGGCGTCGGCGTTCGGCGGATTGAGCCGCGGCTTCGGCCGCGCTTTGGTGCGCGGCATGCCGTACTTCCTGATGCTGCTTTCCATTGTCGGTACGGCCGCGATGATCTGGGTCGGCGGCGGCATCGTGCTGCACGGGCTAGAAGTGTATGGGCCGCCGTCGATCCACCACAGCGTCGAAGCCGCTGCACAAGCCGCGGCGCAGGCCTTGCCCGCCATCGGCGGCGTTCTCGAATGGGTGGTCGTTGCCGCCATTTCCGGCGTGCTGGGCACGGCGATCGGCGCCGTGCTGTTGCCGGTCGTCGAGTTCGCCCTCGCCCCGGCATGGAAAGCGGTGAAGGGCTTGCTGCGGTAGATCGTTATTCCTTCACTGCGCCGGTCATGGCCGAGACATAGTGCTCGACGAAGAAGGCGTAGAGGATGACCAAGGGCAGCGAGCCGACCAGCGCACCGGCCATCAGCGAGCCCCAGCGGTAGACGTCGCCGTCGACGAATTCGTTGACGATGGCGACCGGCACGGTCTTGTTCTGCACAGATTGCAAGAAGGTCAGCGCGTAGATGAACTCGTTCCAGCACAGCGTGAAGCAGAAGATGAAGGCCGAGATCAGGCCGGGGATGGCCAGCGGCAACACGATCTTGGTCAATATCTGCCAGCGGCTGGCGCCGTCGATCAGCGCGCATTCCTCCAGCTCGTAAGGGATGGTCTTGAAATATCCCATCAGCAGCCAGGTCGAGAACGGAATGAGGATGGTCGGATAGACCAGGATCAATGCCAGCGGCGAGTCGAACAAACCGTAATTGTAAATGACGGTCGACAACGGAATGAACAGGATCGACGGCGGCACCAGATAAGCGAGGAAGATCAAGCCGCCGATGGTCTGCGCGCCCTTGAAGCGCAATCGCACGATGGCATAGGCGGCAAGCACGCTAGCCGCGATCGAGAGCGCGGTCGCACCCGCCGCGACATACATCGTGTTCCACAGCCACAGTGGATACTGCGATTCGAAGATCAGCTTGTAGATGTGCTGGAACGTCGGCTCCCAGGTCCAGAACGGGCTGACCCGTTCCATGTCGAGCAACTGGTGGTTCGGCTTGATGGCGGTCAGCGCCATCCAGTAGAACGGGAACAGCAGCACGATGAGGAATATGCTGAGCGGCAGATAGAGCGTCACCAGTTGCCGCGGGATCGACTCCAGATAGCTCATGCCATCGGAATGATCGTCGGCGGCCTTCGACGGCGCGGCTTTTGTCTGTTTGACAGCGAGATCAGTCATTGTCGGCTCCCTGCTGCCATTTGCGCCAGCGCGCGTGGCGCCTGCGCCATTCGCGCAAAAGAACAATACAGCGGCCGCATATCAGTCATTGTCGGCTCCCTGCTGCCATTTGCGCCGCTGCAAGCCGAACCATGAAATCATGATGGCGAACAGCAGGAAGGGGATCATCGCGGTGGCGATGGCGGCGCCTTCGCCGAGCGCGCCGCCCATGATCGCGCGTTGATAGGACAAGGTCGCCATCAGATGCGTGGCGTTGACCGGGCCGCCGCGGGTCATCGCCCAGATCAACTGAAAGTCGGTGAAGGTGAACAGCACCGAGAAGGTCATCACCACGGCGATGATCGGCGTCAGCAGCGGATAGGTGATGTAGCGGAAGCGCTGCCACGGCGTTGCTCCGTCGAGCGTCGCGGCCTCATAGAGCGAGGGCGACACGGTCTGCAAGCCGGCCAGAAGCGTGATGGCGACGAAGGGCACGCCGCGCCAGATATTGGCGAAGATAGTCGACCAGCGCGCATTCCACGGATCGCCGAGGAAGTCGATATTGGTAGAGATCAAGCCGATCTTCTTCAGCGTCCAGGACAGGATCGAGAACTGCGTGTCGTAGATCCACCAGAAGGCGATCGCCGACAGCACGGTCGGCACGATGAACGGGATCAGGATCGCGGCGCGCAGCATCGCCTTGAACGGCAGACTTTTGTTCAGGAGCAGTGCCAGATAAAGCCCGGCGGCGAATTTGATGGCGCTGGCGACGATCGTATAGAGCAGCGTGTTGAACACCGAGGTCCAGAAGATCGAGTCGTCGCGCAGCCAGTCGTAATTTTCAAGGCCGATGAATTCGCCGGCGCGGCCGATCTTGGTGTCGGTGAACGACAGCCAGACGCCGAGGCCGAGCGGATAGGCCAGAAACAGAATGAGAAAGCCGAGCGCCGGCACCATGAACCAGTAGCCGAGCCATTGCCGGTTGGTCTTCAGCCGCGACCATGTCGTCGGCTCGTTTATCGGCGCGCGCCGCGTGTGAAGAGTGGCATCGACCATGAGGCTTGTTATCCGGCTTGGAAAAGGCCCGGACCATGCCTTGCAGCAAGGTCCGGGGGAGTCCGGCCGGCGGCCCTGACATCAGGGCCGCCGGTACGTTTGTTAGCGATAGATGCGCTTGGCCTGACGCTCGGCCACCGCGATGGCGCCCTTGGCGTCTTCTCGGCCCGTAGCGAAGTTGGCGAACATGTCGACCACCACGAAGTCGGCGATCGCTGCCGCCGCCTTTTCACCGAGCGAGCCCTGGCCGCCGGGGGTCAGAGTGCGCTTGGACACGTCGCGGTACGGCGTGCGCTTCGGATCGGCGGTCCAGATCGGATTGGCGTCGTAGGCGTTGAGGAAGTGCGACAGATAGCCTTGCGCTGCCGAAACCCACGGATTGAAGTTTTCGGCTTCGAGCATGAAAGCACTCAGGGCCTTACAGGCCTGCGGCGCCTTCGTGAATTGGAAGGTGAGGATCGGGAAGGCGAGATGCAGTTCGGTCGGCTTGCCGACCGGGCCGATCGGCATATAGGCGTGGTTCATGTCGTCGGCGACGGCCTTGTTGTCCTTCTGCGCCGCGACATAGATCGAGATGCCGTTCGAGGTCAGATGCAGGTCGCCGGCCACGAAGATCTTGTTGTTGGACGAGTCGTTCCACGACGCGGTGCCGGGGATGAAGGTGTCGTACAGCGCCTTGACGTATTCCAGCGCCTTGACGGTTTCCGGCGAGTTGATGACGACCTTGTCGTTCTTGTCGACCAGGTTACCGCCATGCGCCCACAGCGCCCAGTGCAGCCAGGTGTTGGCGTCGCCCGAGGCGTGGCCGAGCGCGAAGCCGGACGGGGTGTTGTTCTTCTTCAGCGCCTTGCAGAGTTCGAGGAATCCGGCGGTGTCCTTGGGGAATTCCTTGAAGCCGGCCTTTTCCATCGACGAGATGCGGTAGTTCATCAGGCCGCCGGTGGTCGCGACCGGAATGCCGACCCATTTATTGCCCGACTTGCCATAGGCCTCGGCCGCCGGTGTCCACCCGCCGTACTTCTTGCCGAGATAGTTGGCGACATCGGTCATGTCCATGCACTTCTGCGGGAACAGATGCGGCAGCGAATAGAGGCCCCACACCATGTCGAGGCCCTGGCCGGTGTTGGCCACCACGGATGCTTTCGGCTGGATGTCTTCGAACGATTCGTTGGTGACGGTGACTTCGACGCCGGTCGCGGCCTTGAAGGCGGCGATCATCTTGAGGAAGGCTTCGTCCTCGGCCGGCACGAAACGGCGCCAGCGCATCAGGTTGATCTTGGCGCCTTTCTCGGCTTTCCACGGCGCGGCCTGCGCCCAGGCCGAAGCCCAGTTGGTCAGTGCTTCGGTGGAGAGCGCAGCGGCGGCCGCGAACGCGGTGGCGCCCTTGACCATGGTGCGGCGGGTAAATTCAGTCATCGTATTCCTCCCTATGTCGCTTTTTTTGTGAGTGAAGTTTACGCGTTCAGTCGCTTACCGGTTGCCTCATCGAACAGATGCACGAGCCCTGCGGTCGGTTTGAGGCGAACCTTCTCGCCTGGCTCGAATTGGTGCCGTTCACGGAACACTGCGACGACTTCCTGGCCGCCAAGCTTGGCGAAGACCTGGGTTTCCGAGCCGGTCGGCTCGATCACCACGATTTCCGCCTCGGTGCCGTCGTCGGCCAAAGTGAAATGCTCGGGACGGATGCCGTAAACGGCGGCGCGGCCATTGGCGTTCGCCGGCGCGCTGATCGGCAGTTGGATGCCATTCGGCCCTTCGAAAATAGCGCTGCCGTTGACGCGGACCGTGCCCTTAAGGAAATTCATCGATGGCGACCCGATAAAACCAGCAACGAACTGGTTGGCCGGATGGTCATACAGTTCGAGCGGCGTGCCGATCTGCTCGACAATGCCGTCATGCATAACGACGATCTTGTCGGCCATGGTCATGGCCTCGATCTGGTCATGTGTGACGTAGACCGTCGTGGTCTTCAGCCGCTGATGCAGTTCCTTGATCTCGGTGCGCATCTGCACGCGCAGCTTGGCGTCGAGATTGGACAACGGCTCGTCGAACAGGAACACCTGCGGATCGCGGACAATGGCGCGGCCCATGGCGACGCGCTGGCGCTGGCCGCCGGACAATTGCCGCGGAAAGCGCTCGAGATAAGGGCCGAGGTCGAGAATTTCGGCGGCGCGCTTGACGCGCATGTCGATCTCGTCCTTCGGCGCGCCGCGCAATTTCATCGAGAACGCCATGTTGGCGGCCACGGTCATGTGCGGATAGAGCGCGTAGTTCTGGAACACCATGGCGATGTCGCGCTCTTTCGGCGGCAGGTTGTTGACCACACGGTCGCCGATCGAAATCTCACCGCCGGTAATATTTTCCAGCCCGGCGATCATGCGCAAAAGCGTCGACTTGCCGCAGCCCGAAGGACCGACCAGCACGACGAACTCGCCATCGTTGATTGTTATATCGACGCCGTGAATGACGGCGGTCGCGCCATAGGATTTACGGACGTCGCGGATTGCGACCGAAGCCATACTTTATCCTCCCAATCGCGCTCCTTTGGAGCGCACCGCGCGCGGGTTTTTCCCGTCTTCGCGGCATTTGTCGTCTTTTTAGCGTCGTCTTTTTTAGCGTTGTCGCGGCGGCCGTAAAGATTTACGGCAACAACCGAGCTCTAAGTCATATCATCATATGATACGGGTTCAAGCAAGGGCGCCGCGAAAGATGGCGCGGCACGCCCTTGCCCAAAATCCGGTCATTCTCACATCGTCATGCCGCCATCGATCTGCAGCGTCTGGCCGGTGAAGTAGCTGGAGTCGTCGGAGGCGAGCCACACCGCGCCGGCGGCAATTTCCTCCGGCGTGCCGAGGCGGCCGATCGGCTGGCGATCGACGAAGTCCTTGCGGACATCCTTGAGCGACTTGGAAAACTTCTTGGCATTGGCGGCGATGCGCTCATTGAGCGACGGCGACTGAATCGTGCCGGGGCAGATCGCATTGACGCGGATACCCTTGCGGATGAAGTCCGCCGCCATCGCCTTGGTCAGGCCGATGACCGCCGCCTTGGTGGCGCCATAGGCATAGCGGTTCGGCAGGCCGCGCAGCGATGAGGCGACCGATGCGATATTGACGATCGAGCCGCCCTTCTTGAGCATCGACGGCACGAAGGCGCGGAACATGCGGTGCATCGACTTGACGTTGATGTCGAACGAGAAGTCCCAGTCGTCCTCGGAGCATTCGAGCACGCTGCCCTGGTGCACGTAGCCGGCGCAGTTGGCGAGAATGTGCGGCGCGCCGAATTTCTTGATGAC
Organism: Rhizobiales bacterium Ga0077525; assembly: GCA_001464835.1. Classification (GTDB taxonomy): domain Bacteria; phylum Pseudomonadota; class Alphaproteobacteria; order Rhizobiales; family Xanthobacteraceae; genus Pseudolabrys. The sequence continues at coordinate 14,550 of LNDS01000015.1, forward strand.
GTCCTTGGCCAGCGCATTGACCTTGGCGGTGTCGCGCACATCGAGCGCGAACACATGCGCCTTCTTCAGGTCCTTGAGCTTGGCGGCGTCGAGATCGGTGGCGATCACGGTCGCGCCTTCGGCGATGAACGCTTCCGCGATCGCCCGCCCGATGCCCTGTCCCGCCGCCGTCACCACCGCGACTTTGCCTTTCAATCGTCCACTCACGGTAAGACCTCTTCAGTATTGGTTTGGATTGGTGCAGAATTTTAGTGGTTGTCTCGCGGCACGGATTTCTGCGCGACGCGCTGATATTTGACCGCCGGCTTGAGCACCATGCCGTCGGAGAGCTGATCGACCATGCCGCGCTGGATTTCCTGCCACGGCGTCTGGCTGGCCGGCATCGGGAAGCCGCCCTGCTTTTCCAGCGTGGCGCGGCGCGTGGCGAATTCCGCCTTCGAGATCAGAATGTCGGCGGTGCCTTTCCTGAGGTCGATGCGGACGCGGTCGCCGGTCTTGAGAATGGCGAGGCCGCCGCCGGCGGCGGCTTCCGGCGAAGCGTTGAGGATCGACGGCGAGGCAGAGGTGCCGGACTGGCGGCCGTCGCCGATGCAGGGCAGCGACAGGATGCCCTTTTTAATGAGGTAATCCGGCGGCTGCATGTTCACGACTTCCGCCGCGCCGGGGTAACCGATCGGGCCGGTGCCGCGAATGAACAGCATGGTGTTCTCGTCGATCTTCAGCTTCGGATCGTCGATGCGGTGGTGATAATCCTCCGGCCCCTCGAAGACCATCGCCTTGCCTTCGAAGGCGTCCGGGTCGTTCGGGTTCGACAGATAGCGCTTGCGGAATTCGTCGGAGATGACGGAGAGCTTCATCACCGCCGAATCGAACAGGTTGCCGTGCAGCACCTTGAAGCCGGCATTCTGCATCATCGGCTTCTTGTACGGCTTGATGACGTCTTCATTGGTGATCCTGGCGCGCTTGACGTTCTCGCCCATCGTCTTGCCGTTGATGGTCAGCGCATCGGCGTGGATGCGCCCGGCTTTCAGCAACTGGTTCATCACCGCCGGCAGGCCGCCGGCGCGATAGTACTCTTCGCCGAGATAGAAGCCGGCCGGCTGCATGTTGACGAGCAGCGGAATGTCGAGGCCGTGCTTTTCCCAATCGTTGATGTCGAGCTTGACGCCGATGTGGCGGGCGATGGCGTTGATATGGATCGGCGCATTGGTCGAACCGCCGATCGCCGAGTTGGCGACGATGGTGTTCTCGAACGCCTTGCGGGTAAGAATGTCGGACGGCTTGAGGTCTTCGCGCACGATCTCGACCGCGCGCACGCCGGTCTCGTAGGCAATCTGGCCGCGCTCGCGATACGGCGCAGGGATCGCCGCGCAACCCGGCAGCGACATGCCGAGCGCTTCGGCCAGCGCGTTCATGGTCGAGGCGGTGCCCATCGTGTTGCAGTGGCCGATCGACGGCGCCGAATCGGCGACGCGGTCGATGAATTCCTTGTAGGTGATCTTGCCGGCGGCGTGCTCTTCGCGTGCCTCCCACACCACCATGCCGGAGCCGACGCGCTTGTCGCCGCGCCAGCCATTGAGCATCGGTCCGCCGGACAAAACGATAGCCGGAATGTTCACCGTCGCCGCCGCCATGATGCAGGCCGGCGTGGTCTTGTCGCAGCCGGTCATCAGCACCACGCCGTCGAGCGGATAGCCGAACAGCAGTTCGACGAGGCCGAGATAGGCGAGGTTGCGGTCGAGCGCGGCGCCGGGGCGTTTTCCCGTTTCCTGGATTGGGTGCACCGGGAATTCAAAGGCGATGCCGCCGGCGGCGCGGATGCCGGCGCGGACGCGCTCGGCCAGTTCGATGTGGTGGCGGTTGCAGGGAGAGAGATCGCTGCCGGTCTGCGCGATGCCGATGATCGGCTTGCCGGCGGTCAATTCGGCGCGGGTCAGGCCCCAGTTGAGATAGCGCTCAAGATAGAGCGCGGTCATGCCCGGGTTTTCCGGATTGTCGAACCAGAGCTGCGAGCGCAGCGTGCGGCCCTTTGGGTGCTTCTCGGATCCCGGTTTTTTCTTCATCTAGTTCTCTCCCTGAAACAGTCTTGTTGGAGCGGCCTTTTATAGGCGCTTTTGTCGTGCCGTTGCTGTGAGGTTGGCCCACGGGCAGTCGGGCAGGTGGCCGTCTTTTGAACCGATGCAAGTTGACCGCAATTCGACACGGCGGGCAACGGGAACGTTTGTGTGCACACGGCAAGGGCCCGAGGATGGGCCCTAGTTTGTTGCAGTGCGGTTGCCGGCTAGCCTATTATCTCACATGAATTCCGGTGCATCTTCTATTACTTTTGTAGAGGGCGTCGTGGCTGAAACCGTCCTCGACATTGTTGCCGCGCATCGGGTTGGAACCGCGACGCCAGCCGATACCATCGCGCGCAGCTTTGCCCGCATTCGCGCTCACAACGACCCGGCCGTCTTTATCTCTCTGCGCGACGAGGCCGAGGCGGTAGCCGAGGCGAAGGCGCTTGCGGCCAAAGGCAATACCTCCTTGCCGCTCTACGGCGTGCCGGTCGCGGTCAAGGACAATATCGATGTCGCGGGCCTGCCGACCACGGCCGCCTGTCCCGCCTTCAGCTATATGCCAGGACATGACTCGACCGCGGTGGCGCGGCTGCGCGCGGCAGGCGCCATCATCGTCGGCAAGACCAATCTCGACCAGTTCGCCACCGGTTTGGTCGGCGTCCGTTCGCCCTATGGCGTGCCGCGCAACACTTTCGATGCCGACCTCATTCCCGGCGGCTCGTCCTCCGGCTCGGCGGTGGCGGTCGCCGCAGGCCTGGTGCCGCTGTCGCTTGGCACCGACACCGCCGGCTCCGGCCGGGTGCCTGCCGGCTTCAATAATATTGTCGGCCTCAAGCCCAGCCTCGGCCTGATCTCGACGCACGGCCTGGTGCCGGCCTGCCGCACGCTCGATTGTATCTCGGTGTTCGCGCTGACCGTTGATGACGCCTGGGCGGCGTTGTCCACTGTGGCCGGCCCCGACCGCGCCGACAGCTATTCGCGCAACCGCCCGCTCGGCAGGCCCGGCGCGATGCCGAAGCATATCAGGCTCGGTGTGCCGCTGCCCGGCCAGCGGCTGTTCTTCGGCGACAAGGAATATGAGGCCGGTTACGAAGCGGCGCTGGCGCGGCTGGCGAAGCTCGGCTGCGACATTGTCGAGATCGACATCGAGCCGTTCTACGAGACGGCGCGGCTTCTCTATGAAGGGCCGTGGCTGGCCGAGCGCACCATCGTCGCGCAGAAGCTGCTGGCGTCCGATCCCGACGCCATTCATCCGGTGACGCGCGAAATCACCGTCGGCGGCTTGCGCGCGACCGCGATCGACGCCTTCGCTGCCTTCTACAAGCTGGAACGGCTGCGCCGGGTTTCCGATTACATTTTTGCCCATCAGGTCGATGCGCTGGTCATGCCGACCGCGCCGACGACCTATACGGTCAAGCAATTGCTCGCCGACCCGATCCAACTCAACAGCCGGCTCGGCACCTATACCAACTTCGTCAACCTGCTCGATCTGTGCGGCCTGGCTTTGCCGGCGTCGATGACGGGCAAGGGTCTGCCGTTCGGCATCACGCTTCTTGCGCCGGGCGGTCGTGACGCGCGGCTCGCCGAGATCGGCCGCGTCTTCCATGCTGACACGCAATTGCCGCTCGGCGCGCTGAAACTGCCGCAGCCGGCAATGGCGTCAATGCCGGTCACCGCCGCCGATGGCGAAATCGCCGTCGCGGTGGTCGGCGCGCATCTGTCCGGCCTGCTGCTTAATGGCGAATTGCGCGGGCTCGGCGCGCGTCTGTTGGAAGCGACCAAAACCGCGCCGGATTACAAATTCTATGCGCTCAACGGCACGGTGCCGCCGAAGCCCGGCCTGCTGCGCGTCAACAGCGGCACCGGCGCAGCTATCGACGTGGAAGTCTGGGCGCTGCCGAAGACGGCGTTCGGCGCTTTCATCGATGGTGTCGTCGCGCCGTTGTCGATCGGCACAGTGACCTTGGCCGATGGACGCGGCGTCAAAGGTTTTCTGATGGAAGCCGCGGCCGTTGCCGGCGCGCGGGATATTTCCGCGTTTGGTGGATGGCGGGCTTATCTGGCGCAATCGAAAAATTAAATCGTCTCGGTATAGTGTTCGTATTCTTCGCGCACCGTCACGATGTGCGCGGCCATCGCGCTTGCTGCCACCGCGCGCTCGCCGCGCAGAATGGCTTCTACCACCCGGTCATGTTCGATATGCGATTTCGCCAGACGGCCGAGATTGCGAAACTGGGCGCTGCGGAACGGCTGCACGCGTGAATGCTTCCGAAGCAAAACCCTGGCACCGTATCGTGCTGGAAACGCTCAAGGCCAACGAAGTCCGGCTGATCGTCTATGTGCCCGACCGCGTGCTGACCCAACCAGCCGGGTGTCGGCAAAACCAACCGCGACCCGGTGGCGATCCGCGCCGGTTTCATGCGCGGAATCAGCGCGAACACCTAGTCCCACCGCCTTGTAAAGCTTGTCGCAAGGCCCTTGCAGCGGAGCGGGTTGCCGCACTAGGATATACAACTTATAGGTGTTTGCGAGCACAGATGATGCTTGGGGGATTCTGAAGACCGGGGAGGGGATCTTGGGGCCGCTAACGATCGAGCAGGTGCTGGCCGCGGAAGCGGCGGAGATACATGATCCCCACGACGAGAAGATCGGACCGATTCTGGCCGAATTGAATCGGCTCGCCGCCAAGCCGGAAGTCGAAGAAAGGCGCCGCCACAAGGATGCCGACGAGCGCAGTGGCAAGGATGAAGAGCGCGGGTGGATTGACAACCGCAAGGCGTTTTACCGCGCACTCGGCCAACTCAACCGCGGCGCGCTTTGCTTTTCCGGCGGCGGCATTCGCAGCGCCACCTTCTGCCTCGGCATTATCCAGGCGCTGGCGCAATATACCGTCGGTGGAAAACCGGCAGAGAGGGACAAGCCCGGCGTCGCGCCGAGCCCGGAAGAGATCGCGGCGCGCGCCAACCTGTCGATGCTCAGCCGCTTCCATTATCTCTCGACTGTATCGGGCGGTGGCTATATCGGCTCGTGGCTGTCGGCCTGGCGGCACCGCGAGGATTTCCCGACGGTGTGGCGTAATCTGGCGAGCCGGCCGGACGGCCCGGATGTCGAGCCGCCGGAAATTTCCTGGCTGCGCGCTTACAGCAATTATCTGACGCCGAAGGTCGGCCTGTTCTCCGCTGACACTTGGACAGGCATCGCCATCTACATCCGCAACCTGCTGCTGAACTGGCTGATCATCATCCCGGCCATCGCCGTAGTGCTGCTCGGCCTCAAGATTGTCATCACAGGATCGGTCGGCTTCGCGCGTCTCGACATCTGGTGGCTGCACTTGGCCAGCCTGCTGGCCGGTTTTGCCTGCCTGCTCGTTGCGCAGGCTTTCACGACATATTACCGGCCGACTCGTCGCCCGCCGCCGCCGAAGGCGAAGAAAGGCGAAATCCCGAAAGATCCCAACAACGTCGATCAATGGCGCTATCTGAGCCGAGGCCTCATCTGGAGCCTGCTGTCGGCCCTGCTGGTGACGAGTTCGTTGACGTCGGCCGCGAGCGTTGGACTGGCCGGCGAAGTGTCGAAGTTCGTCGCGATCGGCATCGGCGCGGTTCTTGGGATTATTGTTTATACCGGTGGTTGGCTTTCGGGCCGGCCGGCGAAAAAGCGATTGAAGGATTTCGTGCGCTGGTCGTTGTCCGGCGCCATCTATGGCGGGCTGGTCGGCCTCGGCGCCTGGCTCTTCACGTTGATGCTGCCTTATACCGCCCTCTGTTCGCCGTCGGTCTGGAATTTGATCGTGCCGATCGTGTTCGGCGTGCCGTGGGTGCTGTTCTCGCAATTGTTCTCCGACATGGTGTTCGTCGGACTGGTCAGTTACGAGGAGAATTCGGATTCCGACCGCGAGTGGCTCGGCCGCGCCGCCGGCTGGCAGGCGGCGACCGCGGTCATCTGGATCCTGACCACCGCGGTCACGTTTGCCGGCGGTTACCTGCTGGTCAAACATGCCGGGCCGTGGATATCGACATCGATCGGCGCCGCCGGTGGCCTCTCCGGCTTCATCACTGCGTGGCTCGGCAAGAAAGGCTCAGGCGATTCCAAGCCGAAACTCGAAAAACAGCCGAACTCGGCAATCGCCAAGAAACTCGGCATGGCGCTCGCCGGTCCGATCTTCGCCGCGCTGCTTGTTGTCGGCATATCCCTGGCGCTCGATTTCATGCTGCTTGGCGATTCGCTGGTCGTTGGCCTCACCACCAGCGTGTGGAGTTACACATATATATTCGCCTGGCTGATCGGTGGGCTCGTCGTTGCCTATGTCATCGCGTTCATTGCGTCGCGCAACGTCAACATCAACCGGTTCTCGATTCACGCGCTGTATCGCAACCGGCTGGTGCGCGGCTATCTCGGCGCCTCGCGGCAGAACCGGTTCCCTGATCACTTCACCGGTTTCGATACTGCTGACAATCCGAATGCGCGGGATCTATGGCCGCCGAAGCCGGTCAAGCCGGAAGGCTCCAACACTTATTGCCTGTTCCACATCGTCAACATCACGCTCAATATCGTGGAGGCGACGCGCCTTGCCTGGCAGCAGCGCAAGGCGGAGTCGTTCACCGTTTCGCCGGCGCATTCCGGCACGTTCTACAAGGGCTATCGTCCGAGTGAGGAATACGGCAGCCCGCGTGGCGGCATTTCGCTCGGCACCGCGATGGCGATCTCCGGCGCCGCCGCCAGTCCGAACATGGGCTACAACTCATCGACCTCGATCACGCTGTTGCTGGCGCTCTTCAACGTGCGGCTCGGCTGGTGGCTGGGCAACCCCGGCACCGAAGGCAACGGCACGTACCGCGAGGAAGGTCCACGCACCGCCATCCGTCCGCTGGTCGAGGAAACCTTCGGTCTGACGACCGATACTAAGCCTTGGGTCTATCTCTCCGACGGCGGCCACTTCGAAAATCTCGGCATCTACGAAATGGTGCGCCGGCGCAACCGCGTCATTCTCGTCGTCGATGGCGGTTGCGATCCGGATTACAAGTTCGAGGATCTCGGCAACGCCATTCGCAAGATCTACATCGATCTCGGCATTCGCATCTACATGAACGATCTCGACAGGCTGAGGAACCGCCCGACAGAGGAAATGCTCGTCAAGGCGCGTGAAGCGCTGGCAAAGGCAGAGGAAGAACTGGCGAAGTCGAAAAAGGGCAGTAACGGCAAGCCGGAGGCACAGGACAAGCCGGACAAGCCGGACCCGTGCGAGCCGTCCTCGCCTATTCCCTATTTTACCGTCGGCAGCATCGACTACACCGAAGCGGACGGCGAGGGTGCCGAACCGGGCGTGCTGATTTACGTCAAGCCGGCCTATCACGGCGTCAGCAGCGTCGAAGACGCCGGCGTGCGCAGCTACGCCAACGACAGCCCGACCTTCCCGCATGAGCCGACCGGCGACCAGTGGTTCACGGAGTCGCAATTTGAAAGCTATCGCTCGCTCGCTTTCGAAATCGCCCGAACTTTCATGAAAGGTCAGGAAGTCATCCAGCCGAAGGACGGCGTACCCGCCGTCAGCCTTGGGGCTCTGCTCGCCAGCCTGACGCCAACCGTGCGGAAAGGCGGCGCGTTTGCCGGGACATTGCCACCGACGTAAATCATCGGTTGCACGCTTAAGGCGTTGGTATAAAATGAACAGCCTGAGGTTGCATTAAACAATTTCGCGAAATGGCGAATAGCCCGCCCCGGCTTCAAGCCGCGACGGTCCATTAAAGAGGGGGGTTGCGATGACTCTACGCAGTTGTGTCATCGGTCTGGCCGCATGCGCCGCGGTCTTCATCCTGACCGCATGCGACAGGCAGCCTGATCCCGGCACGGTTCTGGACGAGGCGTTGGCCAACGGCCGCGACTACAAGACTTTCCCCGCCGCCAACGAGGATTACTTCGCCGACATGGACGGCGGCTACAAGCGCGATACCGATCCGACCGTCGTCCTCAACGAAAACGAAGTGAAGGGCCGCAACAACTGGAATGTCTGGACCGGCGGCAATGACCGTTTCTGGGACTACATGGCCAACAACACGTTCGGCGCGTTCGATCTCCTGAAGGTCATTTCATCGTCGCCGCGCATCGGCTTCTGCAAGGGGCCGGACGGCAAGAGCAATGCGTATTCGGATTTCGCCTCGCTCAGCGAAAAGGAATGCAACGACAAAAAAGCCGCCGGCGAAAAAGTCACCTGGTTCACGCCGAACCGCAGCAACCGTTTTAGCTGGTATGGGCTGATCAACGAACCGTGCTTCACGCAAGCCAAGGAGGCGGGCAAATACGGCCTCTGGCTCGACGTCCGCAACGGTACTGGCCCCGGTTGCGACAAGCCCGATCCTTTCGCCGACGAGAAGAAATATCCCGGCGTGAAATTCGGCGCGCGCGGCAAGAACATGCCGGTCGGCTCTTATTACGGCGAGCCTACCGGCATTGTCGGCCTGCGCCTGTTTCCCAATCCGGCCTTTGATGAGGCGGCGGAAAGGAAATGGAACGACGCGCTCAAGAAAAACCCCGACGCCTTTTTTTCCGACGAGAAATTCTACAACAACAAGAACCTGATCCGGCCGTACCGCGTCGGCATGTCGTGCGGGTTCTGCCACGTCGGCCCGGCGCCCTCCAATGCGCCGAAGGATCCGGAAAACCCGCAATGGGCCAACCTGAATTCCAATCCCGGCGCGCAGTATTTCTGGGTCGACCGCATCTTCATCTGGAACCCGGTCAAGGTGAAGGAGAACTTCATCTTCCAGCTGTTCCATACGTCGCAGCCGGGCGCGCTCGACACCTCCTTCGTATCGACCGACAACATCAACAACCCGCGCACGATGAATGCGATCTACAGCCTCGGCGCGCGTTTGAAAGCCGGCGAGGCCTGGAAGGAAAGGCTTGCCGGCGGCGCGCTCGACAACAAGCAGTTCGCCGATTACCCGCAAACAAAGTCGGTCACCGAAGGTTTCACGCCGCCCGGCCTGTTCGTGCCGAAGGACACCGTTTACACGACGCGCGTTCTCAAGGACGGCTCGGATTCGGTCGGCGCGCTCGGCGCGCTCAACCGTGTCTATCTGAATATCGGCCTGTTCAGCGAAGAGTGGCTGCTGCACTTCAACCCGCTGGTCGGCGGCAAGCGCATCACGCCGATCCCGATCGCCACCAACAATAAGAACTCCTCTTACTGGCTGGCGACGCAGGAGCAGACCGCCGACCTGGCGCTGTTCTTCGTCAAGACCGGACGTCCGGACAAGCTCGCCGATACGCCGGAAGGCAAGGCCACTCCGCCGGATGCGGGAAGGCTCGACCGCGGCAAGACCGTGTTCGCGGAAAATTGCGCGCGCTGCCATTCCTCGAAGCAGCCGCCCAACGTCTGTCTGGCCGGCCAGCCGTGCAAGGCCGGGCAGATCGTCGAAAACACTGGCGAATATTTCGACTGGATGCGCGCAGAAGTGAAAAAGCCCGATTTCCTCGAAGGCAATTTCCTGTCCACCGACCGCCGCGTCTCGATTCAGGAGATCGGCATCAACGCCTGTTCGCCGCTGGCGACCAATGCCATTCGCGACAATATCTGGGACAATTTCTCGTCCGAGACCTACAAGACGCTGCCGGCGACCGGCAAGATCACGGTCTACAATCCGATCGACGGCACGCCGTCCGAGTACGACATGCCCGGCGGCGGCCGCGGCTATGTGCGGCCGGCTTCACTGACCAGCCTCTGGTCGTCGGCGCCGTTCCTGCAAAACAATTCGGTCGGCGACTTCAACGGCGACCCGAGCGTCGACGGCCGCCTGAAGGCTTTCAATCAGGCGATCGAGCAGATGCTGTGGCCGGAAAAGCGCGACATCGACAACAAGTCGACCGACCGCGTGCCCGGCATCGGCGACAAGGTGCCCGGACCGAGCAAGATATTGCGCACCACCGCGCGCAGTTATCTCAAAGTGCCGGCGGGCTATCTGCCGGGCGATCTCTCGACCATCGCCGGCAACTGGGGCGCGTGGCTGCATTATCTGGCGCCATGGCTGTTTACCGACATCGGCGACGTCCAGATCGGTCCGATCCCGGAAGGCACGCCGGTCAATCTGCTCGCCAACCTCAACCCGCTGTCGGAGAGCACCGATATCAAGGACCGCATCGCGCACACCAAGAAGCTGGTCGATCTGGTGTTCAAGCTGAAGAAGGACCTCAAGTCGCTGCCGGAAAACGCCACCGACAAGCAGGCGGCCGAGGTCTTTATCAAGCGCGTGCCGGAACTGCTGTCGCTCAACAAGTGCCCCGACTTCATCGTCAACAAGGGCCACTACTTCGGCAGCAATCTCGCCGACGACGACAAGCGTTCGCTGATCGAGTTTCTAAAGACCATGTAGAGCGGAGGGGGACGTCCGTGAACGCGCAAAACTCTGGCCAAAAGCCTGACTACGAATATATCGTCGTCGGCTCCGGTGCGGGCGGCGGCGTTGTCGCCGCGCGTCTGGCGGAAGCCGGCCACACCGTGCTGCTGCTGGAAGCCGGCGGCGATCCGAAGCTGTTGCAAGGCGATGGCCCGGTGAGCGCCAATCGTCTGCCGGCGGACTACGAAGTGCCGTGCTTCCAGGCGATGGCCGCGGAAAACGAGGGAATGAAGTGGGATTTCTTCGTCCGCCATTATGCCGACACCGCGCAGCAGGAACGCGACGACAAATTCATCAAGGCGGAAGATGGCGTTCTCTATCCGCGCGCCGGCACGCTCGGCGGCTGCACCGCGCACAATGCGATGATCATGGTCTATCCGAACAACGAGGACTGGAACCATGTCGCGCAATTGATGAACGATCCGTCGTGGGCGGCCAAGCCGATGCGGCGTTATTTCCAGCGGCTGGAAAACTGCCATCACCGCATTTTGTTGCGCTGGCTGTATAAGCTGACCGGTATCAATCCGAGCCGGCACGGTTTCTCCGGCTGGCTGCAAACCGAGAAGGCGATCCCGAAATCGGCGCTGAAGGACCGGGAACTGGTCGACATCGTCGAGAAGTCGGTGTGGACCGTGTTCTGGAGTTTGGCCAGCATCTGGGAGCGCATCACCTGGTTCTTCCAGGGCAAGGGCGATCCGAATGACTGGCGGCTGGTCCAGAAGAACGCCTTCGGCATTCATTACCCGCCGCTGAGCACGCGCGGCCATGCCCGCAACGGCACGCGCGAATTCCTCATCGACGTGGCGCGCCGTTATCCCGACCGGCTGAAAATCGAACTGAATGCGCTGGCCACCGAAGTGCTGTTCGACGAGCGCAACTGCGCCATCGGCGTCGCCTATCTCAAAGGCGCCAAGCTTTACCGCGCCTCTTACGATCCGGCGAAAACCCCTGGCACGCCGCAGAAAGCCTATGCGGCGAAAGAGGTCATCCTCTCCGGCGGCGCCTTCAACACGCCGCAGCTTCTGATGCTGTCCGGCATCGGCCCAAGAGAAGACCTCGAAGCGCTCGGCATCAAGACCCGCGTCAACCTGCAAGGCGTCGGCAAGAATTTGCAGGACCGCTACGAAGTCGGCGTCGTCAATCGCCTGAAAAGACCATGGTCGGTGCTCAAGGACGCGACTTTCACCACCAGCGATCCTCAGTACAAGCAATGGGACCGCTGGTGGCGCAAAGGCGTCTACACCACCAATGGCGCGGCCATTGCCGTCATCAACCGTTCGCAGGTGTCGCGGCCTGTGCCGGACCTGTTCATGTTCGCGCTGCTTGGCAAGTTCAAAGGTTATTTTCCTGGCTTCTCGAAAGTCGTCGCCGACAATCTCAACGTGCTGACCTGGTGCATTCTCAAAGCGCACACGGAAAACCACGGCGGCACGGTCAAGCTGCGTTCCAAGGACCCGCTCGATCCGCCGGCGATCAATTTCCATTATTTCCAGGAAGGCACCGACAAGGACGGCGAGGATCTTGCTTCGGTGGTCGATGGCATCCAGTTCGTGCGCACTTTGACGGCGCCGATCGCCGAGTATATCGCCGAGGAAGAATTGCCCGGTCGCGCGCTGCAAACGCGTGAGCAACTCGGCCAGTTCGTCAAGGACAATGCCTGGGGCCATCACGCCTCGTGCACCTGCGCCATCGGCCCGCGCACCGACCCGCAGGCCGTGCTTGACTCGAATTTCCGCGTCTACGGCACCAGCAATCTGCGCGTTGTCGACGCCTCGGCATTCCCGAAAATCCCCGGCATGTTCATTGTCTCGGCGGTTTACATGATCGCCGAAAAAGCGGCCGACGCCATTTTATCCGCCGCCGGGCACGGCAAGCTGCCGAAATGCACTTATGGCGACGGCTTCTGGTGTAAGGTGCGCCGCACATTGTGCTGCGCCGCCGACGGCATCGCCGCGGTGTTTGCGTTCTTGGCGCCGGCGATCACGGCGCTTGTCGGCGTCGTCGGCACGGTCGTGGCGCTGCTGGCGGTGATCGTGCTGGCGAGCTGGTTCTGGTTCGAAGTGCCGCCGGAAAAGCCCGATGCGAAAAAAGAGCAGGAGGCGATCGGCACTTTGACCAAACTGGCGGTGGCGCAGGAGGAGGCGATCGCCACAGCGCCGGGCGGGGCCTTGCCCGCCGCCAATGCCTGCGTCAAGGCCAACGTTACGGTCAACGAATATCAGACGCCGCGATTGAATGTCGGCTTCCTCGCCGGCAGACCCGGCGGCGAGCGCACCTACAAGGCCTGGGTCCGCTTCGCCAATGCCGCCGACACGCCGGGCGACGACCGTACCGCCGATTTCCGCAGCATGGCGATCAAGCTGATCGGCGTCAGCGGCGAGCGCAACAAGGTCGCCGCCGATGAAGGCAACACGCAGGACCTTTTGTTCAACGGCCATGCCGCCTATTTCGCCGGCGATCCGCAGCAGCTCGCCAGCTACTTTTCGGCTTGCACCAAAGGCGGCGGCTGCAATGCGTGGAAGAATCCCTTTGTCGCCTGGAACCACATCACCCATCCGCGCGGCGCCTATAATCTCTGGCGCGGCAGCAAGGTGTATCCGACGCTACAGAGCGTCGCCTGGTCGAGCGTGACGCCGTTCGCGCTCGGCGACGCGCAGGTGAAATACGCCGCGATCCCGTGCAGCCAGCAGGCGCAATATGGCGGCCCCGGCGACACCTCTTTTTATTTGCAGCAGCGGTTGCAGGCGCGGCTCGATCCCGCCAACAACAATCACATTTGTCTCGACCTCAAGGTGCAACTGCGCAACGATCCGCCGCACCAGCCGATCGAGAATGCGCTGGTGCGCTGGAAGCCCAGCGTCACGGGCTGGCAGCAGGTCGCCCGCGTCGATATCTATCCGCAGGCTTTTACCTCGCCGGCGCAGCAGCAGTTTTGCGAGCGCCTCGCCTACAATCCCTATCAGGGCCTCAAGGTGCACGCGCCGCTTGGCGGCATCAATAGCGCCCGCGGCGAAACCTTGCCGGCGGCGCATGCCGCGCGTCTCAAGGCCCATGGCTGGAAACCCTTCGCGCCCGGCGAAGTGACCGGCGACGAGAAATTCAACTAGTCAGTCTTTCAGGCGCTCGCCTTGCCGGGGCCGGCCAGAATATCCGCCAGCATCGCCATGCGAACCAGATCGGACAGGCTGTTGGCCGCCATCTTGGTCATGACATTGGCGCGGTAGATTTCCACCGTGCGCGGCGAGATGCCGAGATCGAAAGCGATGGTCTTGTTGGCGTTGCCCGCGACCAGCCCATCGAGCACCTGGCGCTCGCGGTTCGACAGCGCGGCCAGCTTCTCGGTGATGGCGACGAGTTCAGCCTTGCGCTTGCCGGCGCCGGCATCGCGGTTGAGCGCCGAGCGCACCGCAGCGATCAGCTGATCGTCGTCGAAAGGCTTCTCCAGGAAATCGACGGCGCCGACTTTCATCGCCTCGACCGCCAGCGATATGTCGCCGTGGCCGGTGATGACGATTACCGGCAAATCCGGATTGCTGTCGCGGAGCTGGCGCAACAGGTCGATGCCGGTCATCTCCGGCATGCGCACGTCGGTGACGACGCAGCCGGAATTGACCTGCGGCAGAATGGCGAGAAAAGCCTTGGCCGACTCGAAGCCCTGCACCGTGAGCCCGGCGGTCTTGAGCAGAAACTCAAGCGACTGCCGCACCGCGTCGTCGTCATCGATCACGTAAATGGCCGGCTCAGGCTGCATCGTCGACATCCCCTTCCTCTACGGCAGCAAGGGTGAAATGGAAAGTGGTGCCGCCCTTGGCATTGGCCTCCACCCAGATGCGCCCGCCATGCGCCTCGATAATGGTGCGCGAAATCGACAGGCCGACGCCCATGCCCTGGCGCTTGGTGGTGACGAAGGGCTGGAACAGCTGTTCGGCGATTTCCGGCGCGATGCCGGAGCCGGAATCCGAGACGCTCACCCGGATATGATTGCCTTCGTCGGGCATGACCGCGATCAAGAGTTCGCGCACCGGTGCGCCTTCCATGGAGTCCATCGCGTTGCGAATGAGGTTGAGCAGCACCTGCTGCACCTGAACCCGGTCGGCCAGCACCAGATCGACGCTCGGGTCGAAATGAAATTGCACGCGAATGCCGCGATCCTTGATACCGACCAGCGCCAGCGCGCTGGCTTCCTCGATCAGCTTGGTGATGTTTTCCACCCGCCTTTCGCTTTCGCCGCGCGAGACGAAATCACGCAAGCGGCGAATGATGTGCCCGGCGCGCATCGCCTGGTCGGCGGCCTTGCCGAGCGCATCGCGCAAGGTCACGGAATTCTCGTCAGTCGCCCCCTCCAGCAGGCGCTGCGAACCCTTGATGTAATTCGAGATCGCCGCCAGCGGTTGATTCAACTCGTGCGCCAGAGTCGAGGCCATCTCGCCCATCGCGGTCAGGCGCGAAATATGCACCAGTTCAGATTGCAGTTCCTGCAAGCGCGCTTCGGTCTGCTGCCGTTCGGTCAGGTCGCGGATGAAGCCGGTGAAAAACCGCTGCGTGCCGGATTTCATCTCGCCGACCGCCAATTCCATCGGAAAGGTCGAGCCGTCCATGCGCCGGCCGACGACGACGCGGCCGATGCCGATGATGCGGCGCTCGCCGGTGTTCATATAACGGTGCAGATAGCCGTCGTGATTTTTGCGATACGGCTCCGGCATCAGCATATTGACGTTCTTGCCGATCGCCTCTTTCGCCGAGCACCCGAACAGCCGCTCGGCCGCCGATGAGAACGACTGCATGACGCCGCGCTCGTCGATGACGATCATCGCTTCCGGCACGGTGTCGAGAATGGATTGCAGATGCGCCTCGCGCGCCAGCGCATTGCGGGTCATGATTTTGGCGCGCACCTGGCCGCGGTGCAACAACTCGCCGCCCCACGATACGCCGATGGCCAGCACCAGAAAAATCACGCCGCTGATGATGGCGAGAGTCGAAAAGCCGGACAGTTCCGGTATCAGCGCGAAGGCCGCCACGAGCCCAAGGCCGGTTGCCAGCAGTCCGGGGCCGAGGCCGCCGAGGCCGGCGGCGATCAGCACCGGCGGCAGAAAATAAAGAAAAATCGAATCGGTGTGCAGAATGGGGGTGAGAAGCGCCCGCACTGCCAAAGCCAAAGCGACAGCGGTTGGCGCGGCGCCGTAGCGCCATGCCCTGTGGGCCTCGTCGCGGGAAAAAACCTTCGATGAATCAACGGTATAGGGCATTACATCCATCGTACGGAGGCGGGCCAATGACGAGCTACATGCCCGCCGGCGGCTCCGGAAAACTACCTAGGGAGATTATCTGAATTTCGCAGGCCTGACGCCAGCGGTATCGAGGACCATCGAAATTCATTCGAAGGGCCTCGCGTCATGCACCTCCAGGCAACGACCCCGCGCAACGTCTTCACCCAACCCGCTTCGCGCGCCGCAAGGCCGGTGCCGCAAGCGCCGGCGCTCGGCGAAACGGTCGAAATGATGGGCGCGGTGATGCCGTTTGCCCGCAATGCCGAAATCTACGGCGAGAACGAACCGGCCGAATATCTCTACAGGGTCATCAGCGGCGCGGTGCGCACCTACAAGGTTCTCAACGACGGCCGCCGCCAGATCGGCGCCTTCTATCTGACCGGCGACGTATTCGGCCTGGAGATCGGGGACGTGCACAGCTTCTCGGCTGAAGCCATTGCCGACTGCAAGATCATGCTGATCAAGCGCAGCACCATGGTCGCGCTGGCCTCGCGCAGCCACGATGTCGCCCACCAGCTCTGGACCATGACCGCCGCGGAATTGCAGCGGGCGCAGGCGCACATCATGCTGCTGATCAAGACGGCGCAGGAACGAGTTGCCGGCTTCCTTCTGGAAATGGCGGCGCGCACGCCGGGCAGCACCTCGGTCGAATTGCCGATGTCGCGCCAGGACATCGCCGACTATCTCGGCCTCACCATCGAAACCGTGTCGCGCACCTTGACGCAGCTTGAAAACGCCGCGGCGATCGCGGTGCCGAGTTCGCGCCGCATCGTGTTGCGCAATCCGGCCGCGCTGAGCCGCCTGAACGCCTGATTTCGAACGGTGAATGATCCCGAAAAGTGGGAACCGGTTTTCGGAAAAGATCATGCTCATGAACGAGTTCTAAGCCGAACGTCTATTCTTCCCGGACGTTCTTGGTGAAACTGCCCCGGCTCAATTGGCCGGGGCCTTTTTGTGCGGCCGCGGTTCGCCGGCCATGCCGTTGACCTGAATCAAACGGGACGCCGGCGCATCGTGGTCTGATGGCGCCGAACCACAGGAGAGACGCCATGATCGCCAGCGATGTCATGACCCGCAAAGTGATTTCGATCGATCCGGACTCCACCGTGCTGCAGGCGGCGCGCCTGATGCTGCAACACCGCATCAGCGGCCTGCCGGTGCTCGACAGTACCGGCAAGCTTGTCGGGGTCGTTTCGGAAGGCGATTTCCTGCGCCGCCGGGAAACCAAAACCGAGCGTCACCGTTCGCGCTGGCTCGAATTTCTCATGGGGCCAGGCGCAATGGCGAGCGAATACACCCATTCGCACGGCAACAAGGTTGCCGAGGTGATGACCACGGACGTGCAGTTTGTCGATGACAGCGCGCCGCTGCAGGACATCGTCGAGCTGATGGAGAAGCACCGCATCAAGCGCGTGCCGGTGGTGTGCGGTGGCGAACTGGTTGGCATCATCACCCGCTCGAACTTGATGCGCGCCATGGTCAGCATGGCGCGCGTCGCGCCCGATGTGATCCAGGCCAGGGACGACATCGGCATCCGCGAGCAATTGCTGGCGGAAATGCAGAAGGAACACTGGGCGCCGGTGGCCCTCACCGAAGTCTCGGTCCACGATGGCGTGGTGGAATTGTCCGGTGTGCTGACTGATGAACGCCAGCGCGTGGCGCTCAAGGTCGCGGCCGAGAACATTCCCGGCGTTAAAGCGGTGAAAGATAACATGGTCTGGGTCGAGCCGCTGACTGGCATGACCATCGAGGCGCAAGGCGAAATGTCAGGCGAAGCAAGGCTGCGCTAGCGCCACCACGAAATTTACCGGCAATTGATCTTGCTCAACGCTTCGCTCGCGCCGCGGCCGATGATGCTTCGAGCGGAATACATCCGCCGGGGAAACGGACCATGTCGAACGTCGCGCAACCGGCGCCTGGCGCCGCGATAACAGCGATGAAGGAAACCAACTGGTTCGCGTCGAACTGGGGGCTCATCGCCGCCTTCGCGGCGCTTGTCGCCATATTGCTTCTGCCGACGCCGGCCAATCTGCCGGTCGCCGGCCATCATATGCTTGCCATTCTCGCTTTCGCCGTCATCCTCTGGATGACGGAAGCGATCGACTATGCAGTGTCGGCCATCGTCATCGCGGTGCTGATGGCCTTCCTGCTCGGCCTGGCGCCGAACGTCGCCAATCCGAAGGTGCTGCTCGGCACCTCGGGCGCGCTGACCCTGGCATTCAGCGGTTTTGCCAACACCGCTTTGGTGCTGGTCGCCTCCGCGCTGTTCCTCGCCGCCGCCATGACGGTGACCGGCCTCGACAAGCGCATCGCGCTCAGCATTCTGTCGCGCGTCGGCACCAAGACGCATCATGTCGTCATCGGCACCATCCTCGTCGGCTTCGTCATCGCGCTGATGGTGCCGTCGACCACCGCGCGCGTCGCCTGCCTGGTGCCGATCACGCTCGGCATCATCGCCGCCTTCGGCGTCAGCAAGCGCAGCGCCTTCGCCGCGATGCTGATGCTGACCACGGTGCAGACCGCCAGCATCTGGAATGTCGGCATCAAGACCGCGGCGGCGCAGAACATGGTCGCCATCGGCTTCATCGAGAAGACCTTCAACCAGACCATCACCTGGCTGAACTGGTTCATCGCCGCCGCGCCGTTCGCGGTACTGATGTGCGTCGTTCTCTATTTCGTCATGACGCGGATGATGAAGCCGGAAGTGACGGAAGTTCCGGGCGGCCATGAAGGCATCCGCAAGTCGCTTTCCGACCTTGGGCCGATCAAGGCGTCCGAGCTGAAACTGCTGCTGCTGTCGCTGACCCTGATCGGCTTCTGGGCGACCGAGGGCATCCTGCACAAATTCGACACCTCGACCACGACCATCACCGCCGTAGCGCTGATGTTTATGCCCGGCTTCGGCATTCTCACCTGGAAGGATGCGCAGGCGCGCATTCCGTGGGGCACGGTGATCCTGTTCGGCGTCGGCATCAGCCTCGGCACCGCGTTGCTGCAAACCCAGGCCGCCACCTGGCTGGCCAATATCGCGGTCGCCCAGTTCGGCCTGACCAATGCCACGGCCTTGTTCATTCTCGGCACGATGAGCCTGTTCCTGGTCGTCATCCATCTCGGTTTCGCCAGCGCCACGGCGCTCGCCGCCGCCATGATCCCGATCGTCATCGCCGTGCTCAAGGGCGTGGCGACACCCGGCATCAACATCGTCGGCATGACTATGCTGTTGCAGTTCGTGGTGTCGTTCGGCTTCATCCTGGTGGTCAACGCGCCTACGTGTAGCTTCGCCCGCTGAGTCGCAACAAAAAAGCCCCGGCATCGCTGCCGGGACTTTTCGTATTGAAGCGAACTAGAACTTGTACGTCACGCCGGCGCCGATCAGCCACGGATCGAGGTTCACCTTGCCGGTCAACGGGCCGACATTGCTGTCGCCGTCCCACTTCGGCCGCAGCCACAGCTTCTTGACGTCGACGTTGATGCCCCAGTGCTTGTCGATCATGTAGTCGAAGCCGATCTGCAAGGCGGGCGACCATGAATTGTGCAGATGGCTGCGGGTGATGATCACGCCGGCGCCGTTCGCCGTGTTGCCAGCGGTCTGGCTGAAGAACACCGTGTAGTTCACGCCGGCGCCGATATAGGGCTTGAACGCGCCGAAATTGGTGAAGTGATACTGCAACGTCAAAGTCGGCGGCAGCACCCACGACTTGCCGACATCGAGACCATTGGTGGCGGCGACGCCGGTGCCCGTCACATGATGCTTGGTGACGCCGAGGATGAGTTCGGCCGCCCAGTTCTTGTTGAAGAAGTAAGTGATGTCGAGTTCCGGCACCACCGTGTCGGAGGTGGTGACGCCGGAGCCCGGCACCTGATCGACGTACCCGGAATTGCGCGTCACGACGCCAAGCGCGCGTACGCGGATCATCCACGGATTGAACGGCTCGGCCATCGGCACCGCTTTGTAAGCGGACTTGGCCGGGAGATCGGCCGCGAGCGCCGGATGAATTGCGCCACCCAGCAACGCCGCCGCGAAAAGCGACGGTACGAACGCTTGACGAGAAATCATCGGTTCCCCCTGTAACCCAGGCTTATTTGGCGCGTGGAGGCGGCGCCTTGGACCGCCCATAAAATGGCTTGCGCGCCTTAAATTTGATCATATCAAAATTGCGCACGCAAGCGCGTATATTCGCCATGCAATTCACGCATAGGTTGGGGAGCGGATCGAAATCCTCGATTTTTCGGACGGTGGCTTGACCTGAATCAAGACCGCTCCGCCGGCCGCGTCGGATATTGCCCGGCAACGCCCGCTTATTTCCGGTCAGCCATAAAACGGAACCCTTCTCATGGCGAACGTGCTCGCTCCACAAAAACGGATGACTATCGGCGAAGGCGGCCTGGCCTTGACCTTCGCCGCCTTGGCGCTGCTCTGCATTGTCATCGCCGCCAAGGCTTACACGCCGGAATATGCGTTCCATGCCTATCTGTTTACCGCGGCCAGCGTCGCCAGCGTCTTTGCCATCGTCAATCGCTACTATGATCGTCCGGCGGAGACGCCGCTGACCATCGACGGCAAGCCCAATTACAATATGGGCCCGGTCAAGTTCGCCACCATTATCGCCATGTTCTGGGGCATCGCCGGCTTTCTCGTCGGCCTCATCATTGCCCTGCAGCTGGCGTTCCCGGCGCTCAATTTCGATCTACCCTGGATCAGCTTCGGCCGTTTGCGGCCGCTGCACACCTCGGCGGTGATCTTCGCCTTCGGCGGCAACGTGCTGCTCGCCACCTCGTTCTATGTGGTGCAACGCACCTGCCGCGCGCGGCTGGCCGGCGATCTCGCGCCGTGGTTCGTGGTGCTCGGCTATAACTTCTTCATCCTCATCGCCGGCACCGGCTATCTGCTCGGCATCACCCAGTCGAAGGAATATGCCGAGCCGGAATGGTACGCCGATTTGTGGCTGACCGTGGTGTGGGTCACCTATCTGCTGGTGTTCCTCGCCACCTTGTGGCGCCGGCAAGAGCCGCACATTTATGTCGCCAACTGGTTCTATCTCGCCTTCATCGTCACCATCGCCGTGCTGCATCTCGGCAATAACGCCGCCGTGCCGGTGTCGATCTTCTCGCCGAAGTCCTACATCGTCTGGTCCGGCGTGCAGGATGCCATGGTGCAGTGGTGGTATGGCCATAACGCGGTCGGCTTCTTCCTCACCGCCGGCTTCCTCGCCATCATGTATTACTTCATTCCGAAGCGCGCCGAACGCCCGGTCTATTCCTATCGCTTGTCGATCATCCACTTCTGGGCGCTGATCTTTCTCTACATCTGGGCGGGTCCGCATCATCTGCATTACACGGCGCTGCCGGACTGGGCGCAGACGCTCGGCATGACCTTCTCGATCATGCTGTGGATGCCGTCATGGGGCGGCATGATCAACGGCATCATGACCCTGTCGGGCGCCTGGGACAAACTGCGCACCGATCCGGTGCTGCGCCTGATGGTCGTGTCGGTCGCCTTCTACGGCATGTCGACCTTCGAAGGCCCGATGATGTCGGTGAAAGTCGTCAACTCATTGTCGCACTACACCGACTGGACCATCGGCCACGTCCATTCCGGCGCGCTCGGATGGGTCGCCTACATTTCGTTCGGCGCGATCTATTGCCTGGTGCCGTGGCTGTGGAATCGCCAGCTGTACTCTCTCAAGCTCGTCAATTGGCACTTCTGGATCTCGACCATCGGCATCGTGCTCTACATTACATCGATGTGGGTGTCCGGCATCCTGCAAGGCCTGATGTGGCGCGCTTACACCTCGCTCGGCTTCCTCGAATATTCCTTCGTCGAAACCGTCGAGGCCATGCATCCCTTCTATGTCATCCGTGCGCTGGGAGGCTTCCTGTTCCTCTGCGGCGCGCTGGTCATGGTCTGGAATCTCTGGAAAACCGTGAATGCGGCGGAAGCCGAGCAGCCTGCCGGCGTCGCGCTGGCGCCTGCGGAATAGGGCTGAGAACAACATGTCACTCTGGCAAAAACACGCCATCTTCGAGAAGAACTCGATCGTTCTCGTGATCGGCATTCTGGTGGTCATCGCCATCGGCGGTCTGGTCGAAATCGCGCCGCTGTTCTATCTCAAGAACACGATCGAGAAGGTCGACGGCGTGCGGCCCTATGCGCCGCTCGAGCTGGCCGGCCGCAACATCTATGTCCGCGAGGGCTGCTATCTCTGCCACTCGCAGATGATCCGGCCGCTGCGCGACGAGGTCGAGCGTTACGGCCATTACTCGCTCGCCGCCGAGAGCATGTACGACAAGCCGTTCCAGTGGGGCTCGAAGCGCACCGGGCCGGATCTCGCCCGCGTCGGCGGCAAGTATTCCGACGAATGGCACCGCGATCATTTGCGCGACCCGCGCGCCGTGGTGCCGGGCTCGGTCATGCCGGGCTACGGCTTTCTGGCGGCGACCGAACTGGATTTCCGGAACATCGGCGATGATTTGAAAGTCCTGCGGCTGCAGGGCCAGCCCTACACGCAGGAAATGATCGACAACGCCGCCAAGGACGCCGCCACCCAGGCAACAACCGACGCGGCCGAGGGCGATGCCGTGATCAAGCGTTACCCGAAAGCGCAGGTCCGCGACTTCGACGGCAACCCGGCCAAGGTCTCCGAAGCCGATGCCTTGATCGCCTATCTGCAAATGCTCGGCACGCAGGTCGACTTCAAGCTTTACGACGACAAAGCCAACATCCGGTGAGCACGATGGACCCGACCTACAAAGCCGTATCCGAGTTCGCCCAGATATGGGGCCTCGTTTACTTCTGCGCCATCTTCACGGCAGTGGCGATTTACGCGCTGTGGCCATCGCGCAAACAGCAATTCGATGAAGCGGCGCGCATTCCGTTGCGGGAGGACTGACCGGTGGCAGACGAACATAAAGATATCGATGCGGTCACCGGGACCGCGACCACCGGCCACGAATGGGACGGCATCCGCGAGTTGAACACGCCGCTGCCGCGCTGGTGGCTGTGGTCGTTCTACATCACCATCGTCTGGGCGATCGGCTATTGGGTGGTCTATCCGGCCTGGCCGTTGCTGACGACATCGACGCAAGGCATCACCGGCTGGCATGCGCGCAGCGCCATCATCACCGATCTTGCCGAACTCAAGGTCCAGCGCGGACCGCTGATGGACCAGCTCGCCAGCGCCTCGCTGCCGGAAATTGCCGATAGTCCGCAACTGCTCGACTTTGCCCGCGCGCAGGGCCGGGTCGCCTTCGCCGACAACTGCGCGCCCTGTCATGGCGCCGGCGGCGGCGGCGCCAAGGGCTACGCCAATCTCAACGACGACGACTGGCTGTGGGGCGGCAAGATCGCCGACATCGAGCAGACCATCCGCTTTGGCGTGCGCTCCACCCACGACAAGGGCCGCGCCGGCAACATGCCGCCCTTTACCGGCGTGCTGAAAGCCAACGAAGTGTCGGCGGTTGCCGATTTCACCCGCTCGCTGTCCGGCCTGCCGGCGGAGAAAGGTGTCGATCTGGCGCTCGGTACGAAGCTGTTCGCCGACAACTGCGCCGTCTGTCACGGCGAAGCCGGCAAGGGCAACCGCGAACTGGGCGCCCCCAATCTGACCGACAAGATCTGGCTCTACGCCTCCGACAAGGCGACCATCGAGCGGGGCATCCTGCAAGGCCGCGGCGCGGTCATGCCGCTGTGGGATGGCCGCCTCAGCGA
Organism: Rhizobiales bacterium Ga0077525; assembly: GCA_001464835.1. Taxonomy (GTDB): domain Bacteria; phylum Pseudomonadota; class Alphaproteobacteria; order Rhizobiales; family Xanthobacteraceae; genus Pseudolabrys. The sequence continues at coordinate 37,978 of LNDS01000015.1, forward strand.
ACCGGTGATCAAGGCCTTGGCGGTTTATGTCTATACCTTCGGCGGCGGCGAAAAGTGACCCGATACCGCCTCGCTAAATAGCTGATCAATAAGGACAATCCCGGCCTCGCGCCGGGATTTTCAATTGAGCCAGATCAACACGGCGCGGCCGCCGCCGGCTTAAGTTTTCGCTGCTTTGAAAGCGGAAAAGACATGACCCAGCTCGAAGAATTGGTACGCGACGCCGAGGTGAAGGCGCGCCCGCAAAGCGCGGCGCCGAAGCCCGCCTTCATGGAAGAAGGCGACGACGACGGTCCGCTTTATGCGGCGCGCCGCAACATCTATCCGCAAAGCGTGCGCGGCTTTTTCCGCAACATCAAATGGACCGCGCTCGGCATTACGCTCGGCATCTACTATTTGCTGCCCTTCGTGCGCTGGGATCGCGGCCCGGATGCGCCGTCGCAGGCGGTGTTGATCGACTTTCCCAACCGCCGTTTTTATTTCTTCTTCATCGAGCTGTGGCCGCAGGAGGTCTATTACCTCACCGGCCTCTTGATCCTCGCGGCAATCGGCCTGTTCCTGATGAACGCGCTCGCCGGCCGCATCTGGTGCGGCTATCTCTGCCCGCAGACGGTGTGGACCGATCTGTTCTATGCCATCGAGCGATTTTTCGAAGGCGACCGCCGCGAGCACATGAAGAGCGACGCCGCCCCGTGGACGGTGCAGAAGGTCGCCTTTAAGGCCGCCAAGCATTTCACCTGGATCATGGTGGCGTGGTGGACCGGCGGCGCCTGGGTTTTGTATTTTGCCGACGCGCCGACTCTGGTCAAGGAACTGGCGTCAGGCACCGCGCCCTCCGCCGCCTATCTATGGATCGGCATCCTCACGCTGACGACCTACATCTTTGCCGGCCACATGCGCGAGCAGGTCTGCCTCTATATGTGCCCGTGGCCGCGTATCCAGGCGGCCCTGACCGACGAATATGCGCTCAACGTCACCTATCGCTATGACCGCGGCGAGCCGCGGTGTTCGGTGAAAAAATCCGAGCAGTTGCGTGCTGCCGGCCAGCCGGCCGGCGACTGCGTCGATTGTCTGCAATGCGTGCATGTCTGCCCGACCGGCATCGACATCCGCGCCGGGTCGCAGCTCGGCTGCATTCAGTGCGGCATCTGCATCGACGCCTGCGACCGCGTCATGGAAAAGCTCTGCCGCCCCACCGGCCTGATCGCCTACGATACCGATCTCAACATCCAGGCGCGCCGCGAAGGCAGGCCGATGTCGTTCCATCTGGTGCGCTGGCGCACGTCGCTCTATGCCGCCATCATCGCCATTGCCGGCGGCATCATGATCTACACTTTGGCCACCCGCGACAGCGAAGGCATCAGCGTTATTCACGACCGCAACCCGATGTATGTGCAACTGTCCGACGGCTCGGTGCGCAACGCCTACACCATCCGCATCGTCAACAAGCAGCTCAAGTCGCGCGAATTCATCCTCAGCGTCGATGGCATTCCCTCGACTTTGATCGATTATGTCGGTCTGCCGCCGCGCGCCGATGGCCGCCAGTTGATCACGGTCGGTCCGGACCAGACCAAGGAAGTGCGCGTAATGGCGACCGACTATAGCGCCACGCCGCCGGCGCCCTCGACCACGGTGCTGTTCACGCTGACCGATATCGACAGCGGCGCCACCGCGCAGATGCGCGATCACTTCTTCGGGCCCGCAAGCAAAAAATAACGTCACAAGGACGAACACCATGACCGACACCGCCAAGCTCAAGGTACCGAAGCAACTGACCGGCCGTGCCGTGCTTTTCTGTCTTTTCGGTTATTTCGGCCTGGTCTTTGCCGCCAACGGCGCGTTGGTCTTTTTCGCGTCGTCGACCTTCGGCGGCCTGGAAACCGGCAGCTCCTACAAGGCCGGCCTCCAGTTCAAGCAGGAGATGCAATCGGCCGATCGGCAGGCTTCGCTGCACTGGAAGGTCGAAGGCCGTTTGACGCGCGACGCGGCGGGGCAGGCCGTGCTCGACATCAGTGTGCGCGACGACAAGGGCCTGGCGGTCGCCGGCCTATCCGGTGCGGCGCGGCTGGCGCATCCGGCGACCTCGCGGCTCGACCATCCTGTCGCGCTGGAAGCGTCCGGCGCCGGCGTGCTGCGCGGCGTGACAGCGGCGCAAGCCGGTCAATGGGAGCTGATCCTCGATCTCGATCGCGGCGGAGAGCGCGTGTTCCGCTCGCGCAGCCGGGTGACGCTGAAGTAATTCCATGAGCGCGATGACCGAAACCATCGACCTGTCGCTTTACGCCAAGCCGGAAGCCGACGGCTCGCAAGGCATGGACCTCGCGGTCGAGGGTATCGCCTGCGGCGCCTGCATCGGCCGCATCGAAAGCGCGGTGAAAAGCCTGCCCGGCGTCACCGAGGCGCGCGTCAATTTCACCAATCGGCGTTTGCATGTCGCCTGGTCCGACGCGCTCACCGAGCCGTCGCAAATTCTGCGTACCTTGCAGGACAACGGCTATCGCGGCCATCCGTTTGTCGCGTTGCGCGCCGAGCAGGAAGAGGCCGCCGAGGCGCGCCATCTGACACGCTGCCTCGCGGTCGCCGGCTTTGCCGCGATGAACATCATGCTGCTGTCGGTGTCGGTATGGTCGGGCAATGTCACCGACATCACGCCGGAGACACGCGACTTCTTTCACTGGGCGTCGGCGCTGATCGCGCTTCCCGCCGCCGCTTATGCGGGGCGGCCGTTCTTCTCCAGCGCCTGGGCGGCCCTGCGCGCGCGCAGCATGAACATGAATGTGCCGATTTCGCTCGGCGTCATTCTCGCGCTCGGCATGTCGGTGGTCGAGACCGCCAATCATGCCGAGCACGCCTATTTTGATTCGGCGATCATGCTGCTGTTCTTCCTGCTGGTCGGCCGCACGCTCGATCACGCCATGCGGCGCAAGACCCGCGCCACCGCCGGCAATCTGGCGGCTTTGCGCGCCGAGACCGCGCATCGTTTCGTCGGCGACGAGATCGTCAACGTGCCGCTCGCTGTGCTGAAAGCCGGCGACCGCGTGCTGGTGCGCCCGGGCGAGCGGGTCCCGGCCGACGGCGAAATCATCGCCGGCGCATCGGAAATCGACGACAGTTTGATTACCGGCGAGACCGCGCGGCGCAAGATCGCCGCCGGCAGCATCGTCTATGCCGGCAGCCTGAATTATTCCGGCGCGCTGACGCTGCGCGTCACCGCGGCCGGCGGCTCGTCGCTGCTCGATGAAATCGAGCGGCTGCTGGAAAAAGCTGCCAGCGCCAAATCGCGCACCCGGCGGCTCGCCGACCGCGCCGCGGCGATCTATTCGCCGGTGGTGCATCTCACCGCTGCGCTGACCTTGGCCGGCTGGCTGCTGTACGGCGCGTCGGCGCATGACGCCATCATCACCGCCATTGCCGTGCTCATCATCACGTGCCCCTGTGCGCTGGCCTTAGCCATTCCGGCGGTGCAGGTGGTCGCCTCCGGCGTCCTGTTCAAACGCGGCATTATTCTCAACGCCGGCGACGCCATCGAGCGGCTTGCCGAAATCGACACCGTTATTTTCGACAAGACCGGGACATTGACCTTGCCGGAGCCGCGCGTCGTCAATGCCGCCGACAGCGAACCGGTTCTCGCCGAGATGGCGGCGCGGCTGGCTTTATCGAGCCGTCATCCGCTGGCATTGGCTTTGACGCGTGAGGCCACGTCGCGCGCGCCATTCGACAACGCGGTCGAGGAGCCGGGGCAGGGCGTGCGCGCGATAATCGACGGCGCTGAGGCGCGGTTGGGCAGCGCTTCGTTTTGCGGTGTGCTGGCCCCCGTAGCGGGCGGCGCGAGCGTCTCTCACATCCACTTCTCTCACGCCGGCCGTACCGCGACTTTTTCCATTACCCAGCGGCTGCGTCCCGACACCATCGACACCGTGCAGGCGTTGCGCGATCTCGGTTTCGACCTGCACATACTCTCCGGCGACCGCGACGGCGCGGTGCAGCCGGTCGCCGAAGCGCTCGGCATTCCACAATGGCACGGTAGTCTCAATCCGGCGCAGAAGATCGCGCATATCGAAGCCTTGAAAGCGCAAGGCCGCCGCGTGCTGATGGTCGGCGACGGCCTCAACGACGCGCCGGCGCTGGCGTCGGCGCATGTCTCGCTGTCGCCGATTTCGGCCGCCGACGTGACGCAGGCCCAGGCCGACGCTGTGTTCCTCGGCGAGCGTCTGGCGCCGGTCTTTGACGCCGTCGCCATATCCCGCCGCGCTCGTGCGTTGATGATGCAGAACCTGTGGCTCGCCGTGATCTATAATCTCATCGCCGTTCCGGTCGCTATCGCCGGACTGGTGACGCCCTTGATCGCAGCAGCGGCGATGTCGGGTTCGTCGGTGCTGGTGACGCTCAATGCCCTGCGTGCGGCGCAAAAATCATCGGAACCACAGCCATGAACGTTCTTATATACTTGTTGCCCGTGGCGCTGGGGCTTGGCCTTGCCGGCCTGTTCGGCTTCATGTGGGCCTTGAAAAGCGGGCAGTATAACGATGTCGATGGCGCGGCCTTGCGCGTATTGTCGGACGACGATTTGCCGAAGTAGTTTTTGTCGTCCCCGCGAAAGCGGGGACCCAGTACGCCCGGTCTATCATTTCTATCTCCGGCGGCAGTGACTACTGGATGCCCGCATTCGCGGGCATGACAGAAAAACTCACTTGCCCAGCATCACCGTATCGAACTCCGCCGGCAGTACGATCTCCAGCAATTCGCAGTCGTCGGAATAGCCGAGCACGGTGTGCTGGATCTTCGGCGGTTGCAGCCAGCAGGCGCCGGCGTGGAAGGTGTGCTCGCCTTCACCCTCGAATTCGGTCTTGTACCAGCCCTTGAGCACATAGATCATCTGCAATTCGACGTCGTGGAAATGCGGCGTCGATACCTCTTCCGCTTTGAACGGCGGGATGAAGCGGATGACATGCGCCTGCACCATGCCGCCGGTGGCTGCGGCTAGCCCCAGGTCGCGGTACTTGGCGTAAGTGCGCAGGCCCTGGTCGAAGTCGGCTTCGTTGGCGTGGCTGACGTGGAATTTCTGCTTCGGTTTTTTCTTGGCCCGGGTCCTGGCCTTCACCGCGCCGCGCACATTGCTTTTGCGCGCCGCCTTGCGCGGCTGGGCTTTCTTGCTTGCCTTCTTGCGTGCCTTGGCCATTGTCCACCCCTGAACTGACGCAATTTGACCACGACGGCCGCACCCATGGAAGAGCCCGCACAGCCCGCGATCCGCATTTTCGTCGATGCCGATGCCTGCCCTGTGAAAAACGAGGTTTACCGGGTCGCCGAGCGCTACGGCCTCAAGGTCTTCGTCGTCGCCAATTCGTTCATGAACGTGCCGCGCTCGGAGATGATCGAGCGGGTCATCGTCACGCAGGGCCCGGACGTTGCCGACGACTGGATCGTCGAGCACGCCACGGAGCACGACATTGTCATCACGTCGGATATTCCGCTGGCCGGGCGGTCCGTGAAGAAGGGTGCCAGCGTGCTGTCGCCGACCGGCAAGGTGTTCGACAACGATGCGATCGGCATGGCTTTGGCGACGCGCGATTTGATGACAGATTTGCGAAGCGCCGGCGCGGTGACGCGCGGCCCCCCGCCCTTGAGCCGGCAGGACGTGTCGCGGTTTCTCCAGGCGCTGGATCTGGCGGTGACGCGAATAAAAAGAAAGCAGACGTAGCGCACTCTTCCTTCACCTCTCCCCTGGGGGGAGAGGCCGAACCGCTCAGCGGTTCGGGTGAGGGGGCAAGGGAATCACATTGAAGCCATAACCCCTCACCCGCCCGCCTTCGCTAACGCTTCGGCGGACGACCTCTCCTATGGGAGAGGTGAAGAAAGAGATTACTCCGCCGCGCCCGTCGCGCCGCCATGCGCTTTCGACCAGCCGGCCGGATCGTCGATGAACTTCTCGACCTCGGCCAGCATCTTCGGTTCGAACCTGTCCATCCTCTTGGCCACCGCCAGCACGTCGCGCCAAGTGGTCAGCGCATGCAAGGTGACGCCGAGATCGCCGAGGATCTTCTCGCCTTCCTTGTAGATATTGTAGAAGAACACCACGAAGCAGTGGTCGCATTGTCCGTCGGCATCGCGGATCGCCTTGACGAAATTGACCTTGCTGCGGCCGTCGGTGGCGAGGTCCTCGACCAGCAGCACGCGCTGGCCCGGCAGCAACTGTCCTTCGATCTGCGCGCCGCGGCCGAAGCCCTTGGCTTTCTTGCGCACATACTGCATCGGCAGATGCATGCGGTCGGCGACCCAGGCGGCGAAGGGAATACCGGCGGTCTCGCCGCCGGCCACCGCGTCGATGTTCGCTCGCCCGATGTCGCGGTCGATCGCGTTCACCGCATAGCCCATGATCGCCGAGCGTACGTCCGGAAACGAGATCAGCCAGCGCGAGTCGTTATAGACCGGGCTCGCCCAGCCGCTGGTGAAAATGAACGGCTTGTCGGTCATGAACCGCACCGCGCCGGTGTCAAGATACATCCGCGCGGTCAGTTCGGCGATGGTCTTCTTGTCGAGGAAATGGGGTTCGGATTTTGGGTTCATGAGATTATCGATAGTCCAGCGCGGCGGCGAAACCAAGGGCTTGCGAGCGGTCTTCCCCCGCATTTGGTGGGGTGGGCGACTTTCCATCCTCCGTTCGTCCCCGCGAAAGCGGGGACCCAGTTCTTACTGCGTAATCTCATCCCACAAATCTCGCCAAGCGGGATTTTCCCTCTCAATCATCTCAAGCTTCCAGACCCGATTCCATTTCTTGATCTGGCGCTCTTTCGTGAGGGCAGCTTCACGTGTCTCATGAGTCTCAAACCAGACAAGAATCTTGACGTTGTGATCCTTTGCAAATCCATTGATGACACCGTTTCGATGCTGCCAAACCCGCTTGATCAGATCGTCCGTCATTCCGGTATAAAGCGTACCGTTTCGCTTGCTTGCGAGCGTGTAGACGTAGAACGACATTTCCGCTGCCTCTGGCCAAAGGACTGGGTCCCCGCTTTCGCGGGGACGAACGGAGTAGGGTCTGCGTTTGTATTAATCCTTCTTGGTCGATTGATACCAATCCAAAATCTGCTCGCCGTTCCAGTGCACCACACCCTCGTGGCCGTTCACATAATCGTAGATCGCCTCGAGATATTTCATCCGGTGCGCCTGGCCTGAGATGTAGGGGTGAATGGCCATCGCGACGAATTTGGCGCGCGTCGCGCTCTCGGCATAAAGCCGGTCGAATTGGTCCTTGACCAGTCGCAGCAGGTAGTCGCTGTTGTGGTGCTGCACCAGCATCACCGGAATGTCGTTCAGCTCGATCGTGTAGGGCAATGTCACCAGCGGCCCGTTGGTGGTCCTGATCGTGGTCGGCTCGTCGTCATAGGTCCAGTCGCCGATATATTTGACGCCGGCCCCGGTCAGCAGGTCTGGCGTTTCAAGCGTCTGCGTCAGGCCGGGCCCGAGCCAGCCGACCGGCCTTTTGCCGGTGAACTTTTCCATGATGTCCATGCTGCGATGGATCATCGCCTTCTGGTCCGCTTCCTTGTGGATCGGTCCCTGCTCATAGGCGTGGCCCATGAACTCCCAGCCGGCGTCGCGCGCTTCGCCAGCGACGCGCGGATAGTCCTCGCAGATACGGGCATTGGCCGAGAGCGTCGGCTTGATGCCGAGCCGCTTGAACAATTCGAAGAAACGCCAGCAGCCGACGCGCATGCCGTATTCGTGCCACGCCCAGTGCACCACGTCCGGCATCAGCGGCACGCCGGTCGGAGGGGGCAGTTGCTGGCGCGCCATGGGTTTGCCGATGTCCCAGACCTCGTAATTGACGATGGTCCAGAACACGATGCGCGCCTTGCCGGGCAGCTTGAGTGGCGGCCGGTCGACGATGGCGGAGTATTCGCTGCGTTCGCGCGGGATCATGGGGGGCATCACGGGTTCCTTCTAAGGAGTCGCGGCGACGCGCAAACCAACCAGGCGTTCCAATGTCGCGGTGTCGTTTTGCAACTGCGCCGACGCCGCGCGGTGCGCGATGGCGCCGCGCTCCAGCACCGCGGCATCGGCGGTCAGCTCGAGCGCCACTTCGGTGTGCTGCTCGACCAGCACAATGGCGATCTTGCGGCTCGACAGCATCAGCTTCACCGCGGCGATCAGTTCATCGACGATCACCGGCGCGAGTCCCTCAAAAGGCTCGTCGAGCAACAGCAGCGACGGATTGGTCATCAGCGCGCGCGCGATCGCCAGCATCTGCTGTTCGCCGCCGGACAGTTGATTGCCCATGTTGCGGCGGCGTTCGTTGAGGCGCGGAAACAGCCTGTAGATGCTCTCAAGCGTCCAGTCGCCCGGCCGCGCCGCCACCGTGAGATTTTCCTCAACCGTCAGCGACGGAAAAATCTCGCGCTCCTGCGCCACCCAGCCGATGCCGTTGCTGGCGCGCCAGTTCGGCGGCCGTTTGGAAATATCCTGGCCGCGCCAGTAGACATGGCCGGCGCGCATTTGCGTGAAGCCCATGATAGTGAGCAAGAGCGTCGATTTGCCGACGCCGTTGCGGCCGAGCACGGCGAGCGAGCCATGCTCCGGCAATTCCAGCGACACGTCGTGGAGCACCACGGCGTCGCCGTAGCCCGCGGTGACCTGCTGCAATTTGAGCAAGGCATCAGCCATGATGGCGTTTCCCGAGATAGACTTCGCGCACGCCCGGATCGGCGGCGATCTGCGCCGGCGAGCCTTCGGTGAACACCGCGCCGCCGACCAGCACGATGATGTGCGTGGCGAAGCGGAACACGACATGCATGTCGTGCTCGATAAACAGCAAGGTGAGATCGTTCGACAGGCTGGCGACGACTTCGAAAATGTCGCCGGATTCTTCCTGCGGTACGCCAGCCGCCGGCTCGTCGAGCAGCAGTACTTTCGGCTTGGTCGCCAAAGCCAATGCAATTTCGAGAAGCCGCTGGCGGCCGTAGGGCAGCTCGCGCGTCGGCTGATAGGCGACGTCGCCGAGCTTGAGCCTGACCAGAATGTCGTAGGCTTCCTCGATCGCGTCCTTGTTGACGGCGATGTTCTGCCAGAAACGCGGCGAAATCCCGCGCCGCTCGCACACGGCGAGCGTCACCGCTTCGAGCGGATTGAGATGCGCGAACAAAGAATTGATCTGGAAGGTGCGCGCCAGGCCGAGCTTGACGCGCGCCTGCGGCGAAAGCGCCGTGATGTCCTGGCCGCCGAGTACGATCTGGCCGCTATTTGGCGCCAGCATGCCGGTCATCAGATTGATGAGCGTGGTCTTGCCGGCGCCGTTCGGCCCGATCAGCGCATAGCGCGCGCCGACCGGGAGATTGAGTTCGATGTCGCGCGCCACGACCAGCGAGCCGAACGAGCGCGACAGCCCGCGCGTGCTCAATGCCAAGCCGGCGGACGCGCTGGTGTCGATGGCGCTCATTTGCGCCTCCATCGCGCGACGATGGCGGACAGGCCGCCGAGAATGCCGTTCGGCAGGAACATCACCACCGCGACCAGCAGCACGCCGATCCAGAAGTACCAGAATTGCGGCGCGATGCCGGAGAACTGGTCGCGCGCGATCATGAAGATCGCGGCGCCGATCAGGCCGCCATACAGCCGTCCGGCGCCGCCGAGCACCAACATCACCAGCACGTCGGCGGAGCGCTGGAAGCTGATCGATTCCAACGAGGCGCTGTTGGTGGTCTGCGTCAGCAGCGCGCCGCAAATACCGGCAATGACGGCGGCGATGGTGTAGGCCTTGCGGATATGGGCGCGGCTGTCGGCGCCGATCGCGGGCATCCGGTTCCAGTTCTCGCGGATGCCGCGCAGCGCCAGCCCGAAGGGCGAATTGATCAGCCGTCTTGCGCAAAGGAAGACGATGAAAAGCACCGCCAGCGAGTAGGCGTATGCGGTCTTGCCATAAAGATCGAAGCGGAACAGGCCGAAAATCGGATCGGTGCGCACGCCTTGCAAGCCGTCGCTGCCCCCGGTCAGCCAGTGCGCGCTGTTGGCGACCTCGTGCGCCAGCAGGCCAAGGCCAAGCGTGATCATGATCAGCGGCAAATGGCGGAAGCGCGAGATGATGAACGACGTCCCATAGCCGAGCAGGCCGGCCAAGGCCGCCGCGACCAGCAGGCCGGAGAACGGCTCGCCCCAGACATATTTTGAGAACAGGCCGGCGCTGTAGGCGCCGATGCCGAAGAACGCCGCATGTCCGAGCGACACCACGCCGGCGTAGCCGAGGATGATGTCGAGCGACAGCGCGAACAGCGCGGTAATGGCGATCTGGCTGGCCAGCGACAGGTAGTTGGGAAACAGGATGAAGGGAAGCAGCGTCGCCAGCCAGAAGGCGATCTCCAGCGGATGCCAGCGGGTGCGCGCCAGCAGATAACCTTGGGGGGTGAGCGGTGTCGGGTTGGCCATGTCAGCGTTTCCCGAACAGGCCGGCCGGCTTCCACATCAGCACCACCACCATCACCAGATAGATGAGGAAGGCGCCAAGCTCGGGCACGTAATATTTGCCGGCAATGTCGCTGATGCCGATCAGCATGGCGGCGGCGAACGACCCGGCGATCGAGCCGAGGCCGCCGACCGAGACGACGATCAGCACATAAACGAGGTAGGTGAAGGAGAAATTCGGATCGAGGCCGACGATCTCGATGGCCAGCGAGCCGCCGAGGCCGGCCAGTCCCGAGCCGAGCGCGAAGGTCGAGGCGAAGGTCCAGTCGACGTCGATGCCGAGGCCGCGCGCCATGCGCTGGTTATCAACCGAGGCGCGCACCTGCGCGCCGAAGCGGGTGTATTCGAGCCCGATCACCATCGCCAATGTCACCAGCAGCGCCACGGCGATCAGGAACAGCCGGTATTTGCCAAGCCCGAGGCCGAAGAAATCGATCGAGCCGCGCAACGCCGCCGGCGTCGCGATCGGCTGCTGAATGGTGCCGAAGATGTAGGCCGCGACCGAAACCGAAATGAAAGCCAGCCCGATGGTCAGCAGCACCTGGTCGAGATCGCTGGCGCGGTACAGCCGCCGGTACAGTACCCGTTCCAAAACGACGCTGGTGACCGCGGCGGCGATGAAGGAGACCGGCAATGTCGCCAGAAACGGCCAGCCGAAAATATTGACTAGCGTCACGGTGACATAGCCGCCGAGCATGGCGAAGGCGCAATGCGCCAGATTGACGAAATTCATCAGGCCGAGCGTCACCGACAGGCCGACCGACAGCACGAACAGCAGCATCCCGTAGGCAATACCGTCGAACAGAACACCGAAAATGGGAGGAAGCATGATGAAGTGGGTGCTCTTGTTCAGGTACGGCTGCTAACAGCCTATCATCTGTCATTCGGGGTTCGCACGCAATTGCGTGCGAACCCGGAATCCAGACGTATATCGTGCACAAACTTTTCTGGATTCCGGGTTCGCGGGCCATGGCGCAAATGCGCCGATGGCCGGGTCCTTGACGTTTTCGATCTTGTCGAAATCGACATTGACGATCGCGTCGCCGACCTTCTCGACCTTGCGGATATAGACCGTCTGCACGATGTCGCGGGTCGCCGGATCGATCGAGATCGGGCCGCGCGGGCTTTCCCACTTCATGCCCTTGGCGGCTTCGACCAGCGAGTCGCCGTCGGTCTTGCCGCCGGTCTTCTTCAGCGCTTCGTAGATCAGGTGCATGCCGTCATAGCCGCCGACCGCGAAGAAGTCGGGGTTGCGCTTGAACTCGTCGTTGAACGCCTTGACGAAGGCCGGGTTGTTCTTGGTCTTGAGGTTGTAGTCGTAGTGCCAGGCGCTGAGGCGGCCGAGCGAGACGTCGCCCATCGCCTTGATGGCCTGCTCGTCGACCGCTTCGCCGGTCGACATGATCTTGATCTTGGCCGGGTCCAGGCCGCGTTCGGCGAAAGCCTTGCCGATCGCCGCCGGCTGCGCGCCGCCCGGCACGAACACGAAGATCGATTCCGGGTTGAGGTCCTTGGCGCGCTGGATGAACGCCGAGAAGTCGGGATTGGCGACCGGCATGCGCACCGAGCCGATGATCTCGCCGCCCGCCGCCTTGAAGGCGCGCTGGAATGCGGCTTCGGCGTCGATGCCGGGACCGAAGTCGCTGACCATCGTATAGGCCTTCTTGGCCCCGCCCTTGGTCGCCAGCCAGGTGCCGGCGGTCTCGGAGATCTGCGGCAGCGTCACCGACACGCGCACGATATAGGGCGAGCGCTCGGTGATCACCGCAGTGGCCGCATTCATGTTGACCATCAGCTTCTTGGCTTCGGTGGCGACGCTGGCGGCCCCTAATGCTTCCGGGGTCAGCGTGAAGCCGGCCAGGATGTCGACGTTGTCACGTACGACCAGTTCCTGCGCCAGGCGCTTGGCGACGTCCGGGTTCGGACCGCCGGTGTCCTTGCGGATGATTTCGATCTTCTTGCCGGCGACGGTGTCGCCGTGCTGCTTCATGTACAGCTTGATGCCGTTGTCGATCTGCGCCGCGGTGTCGGCGAACTGGCCGGAATAGGCGCTGATGACGCCGATCTTGACGGTTCCTTGAGCGCTGGCGGCATTCGGCAAAGCGGCCGCCGCGAGCAAAGCAGCGCCGGCAATAAACAGACGGTTCATGGTCATTCCTCCCCTGCGATACCCTTATGTGTATCGTTGGCGGATAGAATGCCCGACCTTGGCCCAGAAGAAAAGCGCTGGAGAGACCCGTCACGCTGAGGTGCGCGCCTTTGGCGCGGGCGACGGGTTGATGATTGTTGGGATCCCAATGAAAGGCCGGAAACTGGCCCATTTAGCCTAAAGTCAGCGTCGCCCGCTCATACTGGCCACTGCCCATTCCGCCCTCCGGGAAGATACCGTGGGCAGCGATCCACTCGAAGGACTCCTCATAGGTTTCCTTGGTGTAGGGCTCGAACACCAGCCGTTCGCCCGGCCCCCAGCGTCGCGTATCCATTTTGGCGTGGAAGCGGTCGGGGAATTCTTGTCTGTAATAATGTGTATAGAGCTCCGGCCGCAGGTCGATGTCGCGTTGTGCCTTGCGCAGCGCGCGGAAGAACTTGCGCAGGTCTTCCTTGTCGGGGTCGCCATGGATCATGGTGCCGATCATGAAGGTGGCGTCGATCACCTTGCGGAAGCCGAGCTGCTCGGCGAAATAATACGGCCCGTTGAACAGGTGCACCGCCGGCGCGTCGCCGTCGAACAGATGTTCCATGCGCTTGAACAGCATGCCGGTCTCGTAGCGCAGGTTGATCTGGTCCGGCTTGAGATAGGACTCCAGCGCCTGCACCGAGGCGTAGTGGCTGCCGGACTGGTAGCCGACCGACACCGGCACGCCGGCGAGGTCTTCCGGCGTCATGATCTTTGAATCGGCCGGCACGAAAATGCCGGCCGGCGCCACCGAATAGACGTCGGTCATCATGCGGCCGTGGCCGTTCGAGGCGGCGACATTGACGGTCCAGTGACAGGCGCAGGAGACGCTGGCCTTGCGGCCTTCCTCGAAGGACTGGAACGCGCCTTTCGAGCCCTTGTCGTGCTGTTTGCCGTCCGTCGAGCGCATCAACTCGCGGAATTCGTAGTCGAGGCCTTCCTTGCGGAAGTAGTCCTTCTCCTCGGCGACCCATTCCTGCAAACGGAAATGCGGTTCGATGACGAACTTGGCCATGGCGTTTCTTCCCGGATGTATTTTCGTCGTTCAATCGCAACAACCAGGATCATGCGGCGGCGCGCCGGCTCCGGCAACCGGGCATTTTTTCTTTGAATATCCGCTTGATCTTCCTATTCGCCTATGCTTATATCCCTTTCGTTTGGTCCGGCCGGGGGCGTCTTCGCGAGGCGTCTTGAAGACGGGACTGGATGCGGTGCCTGCGGGCTCAAGGGAAACGCACCCTTGGCTCCCGGGCGGCGCCGGACCCCGCCCGGAGGCAATAGGACCTCCTGCGAGGAGCTCGCTGATGGTGCGAAGCAGCCTAAGGCGGCTAGCCACCAGAAGCGCGGCCCGGACGCCGTAAGACACCGCGATGGAGCGCCGCGGGGCGCAGCGTCCTTCGCCAGAGGACGCGCGCACCGCAAGGTGCGAGTGATGTGGCGCCACGCGGCGCTCCATCCCCGGCATTTTGCCGGGGAGCGGAAGAGGGAAGGCCGGCGTCCCCGCGCCGTTAAAAAACAGGGGCGGCGGAGCGTTGGCTAGCGGGCCTGCCGCGCCGAAGTGCCTTCGCGAAGGCAGGCTGTTTGAAAATTGAATCGGGTGTGCACTTAACTGTCATCCCCGCGAAGGCGGGGATCCTGTACGCCGCAGCATGCGTTGGTGGTTACTGGGTCCCCGCCTTCGCGGGGACGACAACAGGTTCTACTCCGCTGCCGCCATCTTCCCCACCGGCATATCCAGGTTGAACAGCCGCATCGCATTGCCGCCAAGGATATTGCGCTTGGCCGTCTCATCGAGGAATGGCAGATCGTAGATCGTCGATGGCAAATCGAAATCCCAATGCGGGTAGTCCGACGAATACAGCAACTGCGTGTCGGCCTTGAGCATGCGGAAGGTCTGCTCCAGCATGCCTAAGTCTTTGATCTCCATCGGCTGCGTCGAGAAATACATGTCGCGCATGTAATCGCTCGGCAGCTTCTTGAGCGCCGGCGCTTCCGACGAGCGCATCATGTATTCGTTGTCGAAGCGCTGCATCATGAACGGCACCCAGGCCAGGCCGCTTTCGATCCACAACACTTTCAGTTTCGGAAAACGCTCGGGCAAGCCGTTGGTGATCCAGTTGGCCAGATGCACCATGTTGTAGAACACGAAGCCGAGCGCGTGCACCGAGATGAACTTGTTCATCATGCCGACGGTCTGGTCGTTCCAGTTATAGCCGGCGTGGAACGCCAGCGGCAGGTTCATCTCCTCCAGCAGCGCATAGGTCTTCATGTAGGAATTGTGATGCACTGGCCGGTAGCGCGCCGAGGTCACCATGAAGCCGACCACGCCCTTGGTGGCGCCGAATTCCTGCACCATCTTGTACGAGGCGTCCGCGTCGTTGAAGGGCAGATAGAGCATCGAGCGGATGCGCGGCTCATGCGCCAGCACGCGCTCGCACAGCCAGCGGTTATAGGCGCGCGCCAGGGCGACCTCGACTTCGACCTGCGGATGCAGACCGAGTTGCAGCATCGGCGTCGGAAACATAATGGCGATGTCGATGCCGATGGCGTCCATCCAGCGCTGCGCCAGATGAATGTCGCGGTGTCTGTCTTTGGGCGTTTTCTCCAGGCCGCGCACCGAATAGCGCATGACGCGCCCGCCCATGTCCTGATAGCCGACGCCGCCCGGCGACAGCACGCCGGGGCCTTTTGCGGTCGCCTGCCGCGCGCTGCGCGCCAGTTGCTGGATGACCGGGTCGTCCATGTATTCGAGAATTTCGTCGATCGCCTCGGTCTCGTAGTGATGCGAGTCGACATCGACGATCGGGAAGCGGTGATAGCCGCGCTCGGCCGCCTGCTTCGACGCATGGGCGAGCAGCTTGGAGGTGTCGAACTCGGCGACCTCCATCTTGCGGAAGTCGGAAAGGGGGAGATCCATTTTACGTTTCCTTACCGGCCCGCCCAACTCTGCCACATGCCAAGCTCGAACAGTTGCAGGTTCACCGCCTTCAACATCGCGGTCACGGTGACCATCACTTCGGTGGCGGTGACGCTTTGCTCGGACGGAAACGCGGCAAGCGCGCCATTTTCCTCGACACGCTCGGCGTATTGCTTGACGGCGCGCACCAGCATGTCCTGTACGTCGGCATCGCTTAGTCTGGTCATGTTAATCTGCGACGACATAGATGTCCTCCCCGCGCCGGACCACCTCGAAACTCTTCAACTTCAATTTGCGGTCGGCGGCGCATTCGCCGGTCTTCACATCGTATTCGTAGCCGTGCCATGGACAGACGAAATGCATCTCGTCCTTGGAAAAACGCTGGCCCTGAAAGGTGCGGTCGGCGCCAAGCACGTCCTCGACCTTGTGCATCATCACGCCTTCGCAGGCCGGTCCGCCTTGATGCAGGCAGAGGTTCTCATAGGCGTAGAACTGGCCGGCCCAATGAAACACGCCGATTTCGGTCGTGCCGGCGCTGACGATGCGGCGGTCGCCGTCGGGAAATTGCGAAAACTTGGCGACAAAGACATCGGGCATGGTGGCGTGTTCCGGCGCGTGAAGGCGGAAAAGTATGACACCGAATGCGGCGGTCCCGCAACGCGCCTGCGCGCGAACGGCTCGGAATGCGCAGCCTTCGCAATTGTTGAATTCAGCCTTGCGCGTTTTCGCATTGTACAACGGCGGCAGCTCGCGCATGGTCCGGCCGCAACGAACGGAAAGACCGCCGGTGGACTCCTATCCGATCCTGATCGCCATTGCCGGCGCCTATCTCCTGGCCGGCTTCGTCAAGGGCGTCATCGGGCTCGGCCTGCCGACCGTGGCGATCGGCCTGCTCGGCCTTGTCATGTCGCCGGCGCAGGCCGCGGCGATTTTGATCGTGCCGTCGCTGGTCACCAATGCCTGGCAGATGCTCGCCGGCGGCGGCTTGCTCGCCCTGACGCGGCGGCTGTGGCCGATGCTGCTCGGCATATGCATCGGCACCTATATCGGCGCGGTGCTGCTGCCGCACAGTAGCGGCGGCCAGGCGACCGTCTGGCTCGGCATCGCGCTCGTCGTCTATGCGGTGCTCGGTCTCTGCAAGGTTCATTTCGCGGTGCGGCCGCGTGACGAAGTCTGGCTCGGCCTGCTTGTCGGCGTTGCTACCGGCGCGATCACGGTGGCGACCGGCGTTTTCGCCTTGCCCGGCACACCCTATGTCCAGGCACTGCAAATGGAGCGCGACAGGATGGTGCAGGCCCTCGGCCTGGCCTTCACCGTCTCGACCGTGACGTTGGCGATGGCCCTGTCGCATGCCGGCGAGATGAACATGTCGCTGCTTTGGCCATCGCTGGTCGGCCTTGCCGTCGCCGCGGCCGGCATGGGGTTGGGGCAACTGGTGCGCGGCGTCATAAAGCCGGAAACTTTCCGCCTGTTCTTCTTTATCGGCCTGCTGGCGCTCGGCGCGCACCTGGCGTTGCGCGGCCTGCTCTAGGTGCGTTGGACATTTTGATTCGGTGTGACGCGCCTTTCCGCTCCGCCACGGTCGCAAGCGCGATCTCACCCCCGACTTGTCCACAGCTCTCAACGCCAATTGCGCAGCGTCTGCGCCGCCCGAACCCTTTGTCAGGGACAGCGCACTCTTCAAAAATTTCGAGTCAGTTCAACCGGTTGTAAAAAAGTTCCAAAGCACGCAAAGGCTATGCCATGCCGGTTTATGTCTTTTGACATCGCTGATAGCCAGGGCGGGCGTTGTGCCTTGGAGTTAGGAGTTGCAACACTTGCATGCATCGTCGGTATTAGCGTGGAGATGATTTGGCCGTAGCCAATCCTTGTTGCGTTTGAGTTTTTCGAATCGCGTTCGGAACCCTTCAAACTCAAGGTCGGACTATGGTGCGCCAGATTTCGCCGTTCATCGTCGCTGCTTTGCTGTGCGCGAGCCCCGCGCTGGCGCAAGCGCCCGGGCAAAGGGTTGCGCCGCCGCAACCTGTCGAAGGCTGGTCGCCGACCGCGCCGCAACGGACCGACGTCGATAGACAAGCCGTCGATCCATGGCAGCAGTTCCAGCCGGTTACGCCCGGCATTAGAGTGGGTGCCTTGACGGTTCTTCCGTCGGTGACGGCGGCGGCCTTCTATGACGACAACGTCTTTGCCTCGAGCGCGAACCGCCGCGGCTCTTGGGGCGGCATCCTGCGCCCCGAACTCGGCCTGACCACGGCCGGCTCCAATTACACGCTGGAGGCGCGCGGCTTCGTCGAGCGCAAATGGTATTCCAGTTTTTCGAGCGAAGACCAGACCAACGGTGCTGTCGGCGCCGCGGGCACCGTCCTGGTCGATCCAAATACGCAACTGGTGGGCAAGGTGCGCTATGCGCGCGCGCATGAAGATCGCGGCGGCGGCGAGTCGCTGATCAACGCCTTCGACAGACCGCTCGGCTATAATACCTGGGAAGCCTCGGGCGCGATCAACAAGCGCTTCGGCCGGGTCTGGTCGTCGCTCGGCCTTGCCGGCTCGTGGTTCAATTACGATACGCCGACCATCGGCGGCATTCCGGTGAGCCAGGCCTACCGTGACGGCAATGTCGGCGTTCTGTCGGGCCGGCTCGGCTACGTCGTCGCGCCGCTGACCAGCGTCTTCGTCGAGGTCGCCGGCAACCGCCGCAATTTCGATGTCGATATTTTCGACTCGCGCGGCTATCGCGTCGTCGGCGGCGTGTTGCTTGAGCCGGGCGAGGGCGCGCGAATCCGCGGCGAAGCCTTTGCCGGTTATATGTACCAGAATTATCAGGGCGTCACGTTCGAGACGATTTCGACCTTCACCTATGGCGGCTCGCTGGCCTGGCTCATCGCGCCGCGCTGGACCGCGGTCGCGGAAGGCCGCCGCAACGCGCTGGAATCGAACCTCAATGGCGGCGTCAGCCTGATTGAATCGCTGGTGGCCGCCCGGCTCGATTACGCGGTGGCGCCGAATTTCATCGTCGGCGTTGGCGCCAGCTATCTGGTCGACGAATTCAAGGGCGCCGGCCGCACCGATCATTCGCTTAGCCCGCTGGTCTCGGTGAAGTATCTGGTCAACCCGTTCCTGACGCTCGGCTTCGATTATCGCAACGTCGCCTTCGATTCGAACGGGACCGGGGTGCCGAGCTATTATCGCAACGTCTACTTGTTCTCGCTGAACGCGCGGATCTGATCGCAGTCGCTGCAATAAAAAACACCGGCCGAATTGCGGCCGGTGTTTTTATTGCGGATTAAAGGCACCTAGCGCTGCTGCACCGATGCAGCCTTGTCCTTTTGGTCCCGCTTCACGTAGTCGCGGCACAGATGGACGATCCGCTTGGCGTATTTCTTCGGATCCTTGAAGACTTGGGCGCAGCGCGCGCGCCAGTCTTCCGTATAGGTGCCGCCGAAGCCGCCGATTGCGACACCGCCGCCGCCGCCAGAACCGTCGGTCGTAGCGTTGTTTGTGGTGTTGTTGGTCGTGATCGTGTCGCCGCCGTTGACGATATCGCCGGCATTGTTGGTGACGTTCTCGACGGCGAACCCGACATCGTCGGTAATGCCGTTTAGATCGACATTGGCGGTGACGGTGTTGTCGCCCGGCACGCCGCCGGTATGATCGACATTCGCCTCCACAGGCTGAGTGCTCCGCTTTGTCGTCACGTCGACGGTCTGCGTGCCGGTATCGATGCCGGTGCCGCCGTTGTTGCCGTCGCCGGCGGGATTGGCGATGCCGGCATTGCCGCCGATGAGGCCGGCGTCGCCGCCACCGCTATTGTCGCTGCCGGTCGACGAGTCATTGAGCGCGCCGGCGTTGACCGAGG
This sequence comes from Rhizobiales bacterium Ga0077525, assembly GCA_001464835.1. GTDB lineage: Bacteria > Pseudomonadota > Alphaproteobacteria > Rhizobiales > Xanthobacteraceae > Pseudolabrys. Next base: position 57,382 of record LNDS01000015.1, read on the forward strand.
CGATCGACGGGCCGCCTGAGGCGCCATCGCCGGTATTGCCGGTGCCGGTGTCGGCGCCGTTCAGCACGCCGGCATTGGTCGCGGTGGCGGCATTGCCGCTGCCGTTGCCGCTGTCGCCGGTATTGCCGTTGCTGCCGTTCAGCGCCGCAATATTGGCGGTGGAAAGCGGCGTCACCCCGCCGGACGGATTGTTGCTCTGCCCGGTGGTGTTGCCGGTGTCGTTGAGCGCGGCGGCATTGGTCGAGGCCAGGCCGGCGGGTCCGGCGTTGCCGCTGTCGCCGGTCGAGGTGTCGCCGCGATTGAGCAGGCCGGCATTGGTCGAGGCCGCACCGCCATTGCCGCTGTTGTTGCTGTCGCCGGTATTGCCGCCGGCGAAGTTGGCGATGCCGGCATTAGCGGAATTCAGCGGGCTCTGTCCGCTATTGCCGCTATCGCCGGTGGTGGTGCCGGGACCGTTGAGCACACCGGCATTTGTCGAGGCGAGGCCGGCGGTGCCGTCATTGCCACTCTGGCCTGTACTGCTGCCGGCGAAGTTGGCGATGCCGGCATTGGTCGCCGCGACGCCCGGCGAACTGGAATTACCGCTGTCGCCGGTCGTGTTGTTCGGACCGTTCAGAATGCCGGCGTCGGTCGAAGCGATACCGCCATTGCCGCTGTTACCGGTTTGACCGGTCTGGTTGCCGGAAAAGTTGGCTATGCCTGCATTGGTTGCCACGGCGGCCGCGTCACCGCTGTTGCCGCTGTCGCCGGTCGTCGTGCCGGGACCGTTGAGGACACCGGCATTGGTCGAGGCCGCGCCGCCATCGCCGCTGTTGTCCGTCTGACCCGTCTTGTTGCCTGAGAAATTGAGCACGCCGGCATTCGTCGATGCGATGCCGGCCTCGCCGGAGTTTCCGGTGTCGCCGGTTGTCGTACCGGGACCGTTGAGGACGCCGACATTGGTCGCGGCGGTCGGATTATCGCTGTTGCCGGAATTGCCGGTCGAGCCGCCGGCGCGATTAAGGATACCGACATTGGCATCGGTCAGCGGCGCGCCGTTGCCGTTCTGGCTGCCGGTGGTGGTGCCGGGCCCGTTGAGAAGTCCGACATTGGCCGAGGCGATGCCGGCATTGCCGCTGGAGCCAGTGCTGCTTGACGGCGCGTTGAAGCCGTCAACGGTCGCGGTCACCGGCGTCTTGGTGCCGGTTTCGTCGATCTTGGCGTCGATGGTCGCGCCCTTCGTATGGCCGTCACCCAGCTTCACCTGCGCTTCGGGATCGTTGACGACTTTGGCGTTGATGCCCTTCTTGCCGGCGATGCTGACGGTTTCCTGTTTCGGACTGGTCGTGACCTTGACCGGGCCCTTCTTGCCGATCGCCGTGCGGGGGATCACGGCCTGTTCGATCCGGGTGCTGTTCTTCTTGATCGCACGGTGAGCCGGTGCGACCGCGCCGTTGGCGCCGATCGTGCGCCGGGTCGTGCGCTCGCCGAAATCGGCCGCGCCCGAGAAGAAGTTTGCCCCGCCGGCGCTGCCCGTCCCCGGCGCGCCGCCACTGGTGAGCCCGCCGAGACCGTTTGAAACGCTGCCGCCGAGGCCGCCGACCGCGCCGCCCACACTGCCGCCTAATCCGCTACCAACGCCGCCGAGCACGCCACCGCCGCTGCTTCCGGTGCTGACAATGGTGGTGCCGCCGACGCCGACATTGATGCTGCCGGCGTAAGACGGCGAAGCAACTGCGAGCAAGACCGCTAGCGCGACGCCGGCGCGAAGCCGGGCAATGCGGATCGAGCCGCTGCGTTGGTTGCCTGAATTGTTTTGCTGGTAGCCCATTTGATGCCTCCAAAAACAATCACCCACCGTTAACCATCCAACGGCGGCTTGGACGGGCAGTTCAAGGAACTACTCGCGCGCGTAGTCACATCGGCGTGAAGAAAGTGGCTAAGAGTTTGAAATTTGCAGATAAAAATGCCTCATGCTTACTGTCGCGCCGACACATCACGACAAATTCAAAACCACAATGTCATAAGACACAGCCGCCGGGCGGTACGTGGTGAGGGCAAACTCATCCCGCGCATGCGCTCAAAAAGAAGTTCCGAAAACGGCGTCGGCCGCTTTACCGTTATTTGTTTGCGTGCATATAATTCGTTTCCAGCGAATGGGGTATCGATGCCGCATATCAGCGCGCGAGACGGGACCCGGCTGTATTATGAAGAAGCGGGCCAGGGTTCGGTCGTCGTCTTCGTTCATGAATATGCCGGCGACTTCCGGACCTGGGAGCCGCAAATGCGGTATTTTTCGCGGTCGCATCGCTGCGTCACCTACAGCCAGCGCGGCTATCCGCCGTCCGATGTTCCCGAAGATGGCGCCAAATACGGTCAGGACATCGCCCGCGACGACGTCATCGCCGTGATGGACACGCTCAAGATCGACAAGGCGCATGTCGTCGGCCACTCCATGGGCGCGGCAACAGCACTCCATGTCGGCATCCATTATCCGGACCGCTGTCTTTCGGTGACTGCCGCCGGATGCGGCTATGGATCCAGTCCCGATGCGAAAATCGTCGAGGAGAGCCGCGCCGCTTCGCGCGCCACCGGCGAGGCTTTCGCCAAGGAGGGCATCGCCGTGATGGCGGTGCGTTATGGCGACGGCCCGACCCGCCAGACGCACAAGCACAAAGACCCGCGCGGCTACGCCGAATTCATCAAGATGCTGAGCGAGCACTCGGCCATCGGCCATTCGCTGACCATGCTGCATTTGCAGGCCAAGCGGCCGACGCTCTGGGACATGCAGGCCAACCTGAAAACGTTCAAACCGCCGTTATTGGTTCTGGTCGGCGATGAGGACGATTGGTGTCTCGAAGCCAGCGTCTTTCTCAAGCGCACGGTGCCGACGGCCGGCCTCGTCGTCATCCCGCGTTCCGGCCACACCATCACCAGCGAAGAGCCGGCGGCGTTTAATGCCGCGCTTTCCGATTTTATCGCCAATGTCGAAGCCGGGAGATGGATGTCTCACCGCGCTCCGTAAGTCTGCAAGGGAGTACGTTCAGATGGATCTGAAACTTAAAGGCAAGACTGCGCTGGTCACCGGCGGCTCGGAAGGCATCGGCAAGGGCATCGCGCTCGCCCTCGCCAAGGAAGGCGTCGACGTCGCCATTTGCGCGCGGCGCAAGGGGCCGCTGGAAGCCGTAGCCGCCGAAATTACCGAAGCAACCGGCCGCAAGATCGTCGCCATCCCCGCCGACTTGCGCAAGGATGCCGACGCCAAGAACTTCATCGAAGCCGCGCACAAGGCGCTCGGCCGCATCGATATCATGATCAATAATGCCGGCTCGGCCGCCGGCGGCGTCATCGAGCATCTCACCGAAGACGATTGGGAAAAGGGCCTGCAGCTCAAATTCATGGGCTATGTGCGCTGCCTGCGCTACGCGCTGCCGATCATGGTCAAGCAAGGCGGCGGCCGCGTCGTCAACCTGATCGGTAACGACGGCGTCAAGCCGTCGTACTGGGAAATCTGCCCCGGTGCGGCCAACGCCGCGGGCCAGAACCTGACTTTGTCGCTCGCCGGCCAATATGGCCGCGACAATATTTCTTTCGTCGCCGTCAATCCGGGGCCGGTACGCACCGAGCGCTGGGCCGGCCTGGTCGATGCCATGGCGCGCGACATGAAGATCCCGCGTGAGCAGGCCGACAAGCTGGCGCCAGCCTCGATCCCGATGGGCCGCATCGCCGAAGTGGAAGAGGTGGCCAATCTCGTCGTCATGCTGGCGTCGCCAATGATGGAAATGGTCAACGGCACCATGATCGAGATCGACGGCGGTCAGGATAAGGCTTTGATGGACCGCTTCCGCGACAGGCCCAAATAATCTGCCGAAGGCCTGAACTCGTTCAGCGAAACCAAGGCGCTTATCCAACGTGTGCAAACATGGAGTTGAGTTTTAAGAACAAGGACTATGCAAACAAAATGCGCTGTCGTGCCGCATTTCGTGTCATAGCCCTTGCTTGACAACGAGCGCGTTGCGGTTGGATTATTTGCGTACAAACACTCGACCGCAAAGTGCGACATCCGGTTTTTTGACACGCGGTTCGCTTGGTGCGCACCGCCGCCCCGCAGGGAGGTTTGCTATGAAACCCACGCGCCACATGCTCGCTCTCGCTACCGCGCTTGCCTGTGCCTTCGCCGCGCCGGCTTTCGCGCAGGACACCATCAAGATCGGCGAACTGAACAGCTACAAGGCGCAGCCGGCCTTCCTTGAGCCGTACAAGCGCGGCATGGAGCTGGCGCTCGAAGAGGTCAATGGCAAAGGCGGCGTGCTCGGCAAGAAGCTTGAATTGATCATCCGGGATGACGGCGCCAATCCCGGCGAAGCGGTGCGGGTGGCCGAAGAACTGGTGACGCGCGAAGGCGTTGTCATGCTGACCGGCACTTTCCTGTCAAATATCGGCCTGGCGGTGACCAACTTCGCCGGACAGAAGAAGGTGTTCTTTCTCGCCTCCGAGCCTTTGACCGACAAGATCACCTGGGCCGACGGCAACAAATATACCTACCGCCTGCGCGCTTCGACCTATATGCAGACCGCGATGCTGATGCCGGCGGCGATTGCCGCGAATGCCAAGCGCTGGGCCATCGTCTATCCGAACTACGAATACGGCCAGTCGGCCGCCGCGACCTTCAAGGACATGTTGAAGAAAGCGCAGCCCGGCGCTGAGATCGTTACCGAGCAGGCGCCGCCGATCGGCAAGGTCGATGCCGGCGCGGTGGCGCAGGCCATCGACGATGCCAAGCCGGACGCCATCTTCAACGTCCTGTTCGGCGCCGACCTCACCAAGTTCGTGCGCGAAGGCAACACCCGCGGCGTGTTCAAGAACCGCACCGTGGTCAGCCTGCTGTCGGGCGAGCCGGAATATCTCGATCCGCTCGGCGAAGAAACGCCGGTCGGCTGGATTGCCACCGGCTATCCGTGGGACAAGATCAAGACGCCGGAACACGTCGCCTTCCTCACGGCGTACCAGAAGAAGTTCAACGACTATCCGCGGCTCGGTTCGATCGTCGGTTACACCACGATCAAGTCGATAGCCGCGGGCATCGCCAAGGCCAACTCAACCGACACCGAGAAACTGGTCGAGGCGTTCAAGGGTCTGAGCGTCTCTAGTCCGTTCGGTACGTTCAGCTATCGCGCCAGCGATCATCAGGCGACAATGGGCGCTTATGTCGGCAAGCTCGCGCTGGAAAAGGGCAAGGGCACGATGACCGACATCAAATATATCGATGGCGCCAGCGTGTTGCCGAATGATGCCGATACCAAGAAGCTGCGTCCGGCGGCGGATTGAGGGTTGATATGCCGCTCCGCGCTTTCTTTCTCCCTGCTTGCGGGGAGAGGGGGGCGAGCAGCTTTAGCTGCGAGCCGGGTGAGGGGGCCTCGATGTTGGAATTCTGCATTGACGCCCCTTCACCCGACTTCCTCGCTAACGCTCGGAAGCCGACCTCTCCCCGCGCGCGGGGAGAGGTAAGTGAGTTCGCGGCGGCGCTAACAAGATGACCCTCGACGCCTTCCTGTTTCAGGTCCTCAACGGACTGTCCTCGGCCTCCGGTCTGTTCCTGATCGCGGCCGGGCTGTCGCTAATCTTCGGCGTCACCCGCATCGTCAATCTGGCGCACGGGTCCCTCTATATGCTGGGGACCTATATTGCCTACACGTTCGCAACGAAGATAGGCGGCGTCACCGGCTTCTGGGGCGGCATTGTCGCCACCGCGCTGATCGTCGGAGCGCTAGGCGCGGCGATCGAGTTCGTACTGCTGCGGCGCATCTACCGCGCGCCGGAATTGTTCCAACTACTCGCGACATTTGCGCTGGTGCTGGTCATCAACGACTTTGCGCTGTGGCTGTGGGGCCCGGCCGACCTGTTGGGCCCGCGCGCGCCGGGCTTTCGCGGCGCCGTTGAAATTCTTGGACGCCGGCTGCCGAGTTACGACTTGTTCCTGATCGTCATTGGCCCGCTGGTGCTGCTGGCGCTGCACCTGACGCTGACACGCACTCGCTTCGGCCGCCTGATCCGCGCCGCGACGCAGGACCGCGAAATGGTCGGCGCGCTCGGGGTCAATCAGGCGGTGCTGTTTACCTCGGTATTCGCGCTCGGCGCCGCCCTGGCCGGGCTCGGCGGCGCGCTGCAAATTGCGCGCGAGCCAGCAAACCTAGCAACCGACCTGATCGCGCTGGGCGACGCCTTTGTCGTCGTCGTGGTCGGCGGCATGGGCTCGATCCCCGGCGCTTATCTGGCGGCCGTTATCATCGCCGAGGTGAAGGCCTTGTGCATCGGCATCGGCACGGTCGATTTCGGCTTCGTCACGATCAACTTTTCCAAGTTCACCTTGGTGGCCGAATTCCTGGTCATGGCGATTGTCCTGATCGCACGGCCGTACGGCCTGCTCGGCAAGGCGCAGGGCGCGGTGCGCTCGATCGCCGAACCGGAAGAACCGATCCGTCCGGCGACGCCATTGCTGAAAGCCTTCGGCGTGGCCGTGCTGGCCGTTCTGGTGTGCCTGCCGCTCCTGGCGCAAAGCTCGCCCTATGTGCTGGTTCTCGGCATCGACGTCCTGATCGCGGTCATCTTTGCCGCCTCGCTGCATTTCATCATGGGGCCGGGCGGCATGCATTCGTTCGGCCACGCCGCCTATTTCGGCCTCGGCGCTTATGGCGCGGCGCTCTTGGTGAAATGGCTGGCCTGGCCGATGGGGGCGGCGCTGATCGCGGCGCCCTTATTGGCGCTCGCCGGCGCGCTTTTATTCGGCTGGTTCGCGGTGCGTCTCTCCGGCGTCTATCTCGCCATGCTGACGCTCGCATTCGCGCAGATCGTCTGGGCCGCGGTGTTCCAGTGGGAGGGCTTCACCGGCGGGAGTAACGGCGTTATCGGCGTCTGGCCGCCGCCGCCGTTCGATAAATCGTGGGTCTATTTCCTGCTCACGCTCGTCCTCGCGGTGGCCGCCGTGCTGCTGCTGCGGCGCTTCCTGTTTGCGCCATTCGGCTATGCCATGCGGGCCGGGCGCGATTCACCTTTACGCGCCGAGGCCATCGGCATCGACGTCAAGCGCGTGCACTGGCTTGGCTTCGCCATGGCAGGACTGGTCTGCGGCGTCGCCGGTGGCCTGTTCGCCTTCGCCAAGGGCTCGATCTCGCCGGAGACCATTCACATCAACCGCTCAATCGACGGCCTGGTGATGGTGCTGCTCGGCGGCGTGCAGACCTTGACCGGGCCGATTGCCGGCGCGTCGATGTTCGCGCTGTTGCAGGACACGGTGATGCGGCAGACCGAATATTGGCGCGCGCTGATGGGCGCGATCATTCTTCTGCTGGTGCTTACGTTTCCCCAGGGCATTGTCGGCGCTTTTGCTTCGCTGTGGCGCAAGGTCGGGGGGCGTACATGAGCGTTCTCGAACTGCGCGGGCTGAACAAATCCTTCGGCGGCGTGCATGCCGTGCGCGATGTCGGCTTCGCGATTGGCAAAGGCGAATTTCTCGCCATGATCGGGCCGAACGGCGCCGGCAAATCGACCTGCTTCAACATGATCAACGGCCAACTCGCGCCCGACAGCGGCGAGATTTTGTGCGAGGGCCGCAACATTGCCGGCCTTGCGCCGCGCGATATCTGGCGGCTCGGCGTCGGACGGACTTTCCAGGTCGCCGCCACCTTCGGCTCGATGACGGTAGTCGAGAACGTGCAAATGGCTTTGATCTCGCATGCGCGCGAAACCTATCGGCTGTGGCGGCCGGCTTCGTCGCATCATCGGGCCCGCGCGCTGGAGTTGTTGGCGCAGGTCGGCATGGAGGACGTGGCCTTCCGGCCGAGCCGCGAACTCGCCTATGGCGACGTCAAGCGCGTCGAACTGGCGATTGCGCTGGCCAACGATCCCAAGCTTTTGTTGATGGACGAGCCAACCGCGGGCATGGGCACGAGTGAACGGCATGGCCTGATCGAACTGGTCAAAAGATTGGTGGTCGAGCGCGGCATCTCGGTGCTGTTCACGGAGCATTCCATGGACGTGGTGTTCGCCTTCGCCGACCGCATCATTGTGCTGGCGCGCGGCCGGCTGATCGCCGACGGCGACGCCGCGACGATCCGTGACAACGAGCAAGTGCGCGAAGTGTATTTCGGCACCGGCAAGACCTTTGCTCTTTCCGCTTCGCAAGGGGCAAAGGCATGAGCAACGCCATGCTTTCCGTCGAAAGCCTAAGCGCCTGGTACGGCGCCGCGCGCATTCTGTACGATCTCTCGTTCGAGGTCGGCCGCGGCGAGGTCGTCGCTTTGATGGGCCGCAACGGCGCCGGCAAATCGACGACGATGAAAGCGATCATGGGCCTGATCGCGCAGCGTCAGGGCCGGGTCGTCTTCAACGATGCTGACATCTCAAAGCTGGAGCCGTACCAGATCGCGCGGCGGGGCTTGGGCTTTACGCCGGAAGACCGCCGTATCTTTTCCGATTTGACGGTCATGGAAAATCTCGACATCGGCCGCCAGCCGCCGCGCCAGTTTCCCGACGGCGCGCCCGCGCCGCTATGGACGCCGGAGCGGCTGTTCGCGCTGTTTCCCAATCTCGCCGAAATGCCGGACCGCCTGGGGGCCCGCATGAGCGGCGGCGAGCAGCAGATGCTCACCGTCGCGCGCACGCTGATGGGAAATCCGTTGCTGGTGCTGCTCGACGAGCCGTCAGAAGGCGTCGCGCCCTTGATCGTTGAACAGATGGCCAACACCATTGTCGAGCTGAAGAAAGAAGGCCTCTCGATTCTGCTCTCAGAACAGAACATTCATTTCGCGCAACTGGTGTCGGACAGGGTTTATGTGCTGGAGAAGGGCCAGATTCAGTGGCAAGGCACCATGGCGCAGCTTTCCGGCAGCCCCGACATCCAGCGCGCCTACCTGACGGTTTGAGGCGCAAAAGCCGACGAGGGGCTTTCGCCCACCGGCATTCCCGGTCATGATTTGCGGAATCGAAGAGGAATGGCAATGCCGCGCGACAAGTTGAAAGTCATCGTGCCGCCGGGCGAACCGGACGGACAGGGCTATGTGCTGGACGAGCAGGTCGGCTTCCTGATGCGGGTTGCCGTGCAACGGCACACGTCGATTTTTACGGCGCGCATGATCGAGGGTTTGACGCAGACGCAGTTTGCCGCGCTCGCCAAATTATTCGAGGTAGGGCCCTGTTCGCAGAACCATCTCGGCCGGCTCATTTTTCTCGATGCCGCGACGATCAAGGGCGTAGTCGATCGCCTCGGGGTGCGCGGCTTTGTTACCGCCTTGGCCGATCCGAAGGACCGCCGTCGCCGCGCCGTGGCCTTGACGGAGCGCGGCCGCGAGGTGACCGAAGCGGCGATGGTCGTCGCCGCCGAGATCACCGCGGCGACGCTGGCGCCGCTGACGGCGCAGGAGCGGCACGCGGTGTGTGAGTTGTTGAAAAAGCTCTCTTAGTACCCGTACAGCTTCGCCGGGTTATCGACCAAAATCTTGTGCCGCGTTTTTTCATCCGGCACCCAGTCGAGCAGCAGGTCGAGCATCCAGGCGTGCTGCGGCGTGCGTTCGCCGGCCATCGGATGTGGCCAGTTGCTGGCCCATAGGCCGCGGTCCGGCGCGTGCTTCGCCAGTATCTTAGCGAGCTTGCCGACGTCGTTATAGAACGGCGGGCCGAGCTTCGAGGTCTCGTAAGGCGCCGCCAGCTTGTACCAGACCTTGCCGGTGTCGATCAGGCGCAGCAGCGCCTTGAAGCCTTCGTGGTCCGGCTCGACCGGCTCGAGAAACTTGCCGACATGGTCGATGGTGACGGTGGTCGGGATGCGCTTGAGCAGCGCCTCGAAGTCGCCGAGCTGGCGGCCGTCGGTTTGGAAGTTGACGGTCCAGCCGAATGGCGCCACGCGCGCCGCCATCGGCTCCATCAGTTCGATCGGCAGCGGCGCGCCTGCGAGCATGAAGAAGCGGATGCCGCGCACGCCGAGCTTGGTCAGCCGCTCCAGTTCGGCGTCGGTGACGGTGTCATCGACGACAACGATGCCGCGCGCGCCGGGGCCGATCTCGGCCATGGTCTTGAGCAGCAGCGCGTTGTCCTTGCCGTAGGCGGAGGCCTGCACGACGACGGTGCGGTCGATGCCGAGGCCTTTGCGCACCACGAGATACTCGGCGAGCGAGGCCGGGGGCGGCAGCACCTTGGCGGTCTTCGCCGTTGGGTAGCTGGCGTCGTAAACGTGAATGTGACAATCGCAGGAATTTGGCGGCGCTTTCAGCTTCGGCGCACTTTGTTCGGTCATGGTCGTTTCCCCGTATTAGTTTTGTCGGCAGATCGCCTTCATGCGTTGAGGCGTTATGGGCAGATCCGTTATCGCGCCTGGTCTTTGCAGCGCATCGTCTATAGCAGATGCGATAGCCGCGCCGACCGGGTTGGCGCCGCCTTCGCCGGCGCCCTTCAGGCCCATCGGATTGAGCGGGCTCGGCGCATCCTCGGTGATAAGAATCGAAATATCCGGCACCTCGCGCGATGTCGGCATTAGATAGTCGGCGAAGGTGACGGAGAGCGGCTCGCCGTGGTCGTCATAGACGAATTCCTCGAGCAGCGCGCCGCCGAGTCCTTGCGCCAGTCCGCCGGCGATCTGCGACTCGACCAGGCGCGGATTGACCGCCTTGCCGATGTCATAGCCGATGACATAGCGCTCGATGGCAACCGCGCCGGTGTCGCTGTCGATCTTCACGGCGGCAACATGGACGCCGTAAGGATAGACCATGTGCGACGACAGAAAGGTATCCTCGGCGGAAAGATCTCCGGGGGGTGCCTGCGCTAGTTCGGCGAGCGTCATCGACGGGCCGGTGCTGTCGCGGCTCACGATCTCACCATTGACGATGTCGAGCGCGCTTGCGTCGGTCTGCATCAATTCAGCGGCGAGGCGCAGCACCTTGTCGCGCAATTTCGTCGAGGCAAGGCGGGTGGCTTCGCCGCACATCACGGTAACTCTTGAGGCAAAAGCGCCGGCGCCCTGGTCGATGCGGTCGGTCCGGCCGTGCACGACGTCAATCGCGGTGTAATCGACGCCGAGCGCGTCGGCAGCGATCTGCGCCATCGCGGTTTCGACGCCCTGGCCGATGGAGGCGACGCCGGTGATGACCTCGACCTTGCCGTCCTTCCTGATCTCGACGCGCACGGTATCGGACGGCCCCAGTCCGCTTTTCTCGACGAACATAGCGACCCCGGCGCCGACTTTCTCGCCGGCGGCGCGGCGTTTCTTCAAGTCGGCCTGTAGCGCCGGCCAGCCGGCGCACGCCAGCGTCTTGTCGAGCAGCAGCGCATAGTCGCCGGAGTCATAGACAATGTGCGTGCCGAGCGTTTCGAGATGCAGGTCGTAGGGCATCTCGCTCGTGGCGATCAGGTTGCGGCGGCGAATTTCGACGCCATCGACGCCGACCTTGGCCGCAACGGCGTCCAGCAGCCGCTCGCGCACGAAGGTCGATTCGTAGCGCCCCGGCGCGCGGTAGGTGCCGCACGGCGTCTTGTTGGTGAGGCGGATGTGGCCGGCAACACGATAGGCCGGCACGCGATAGGGGCCCGGCAGCATCGCGGCGGCGAGATCGGGCACGGTGGCGGCGTGCGTGCGCATGTAAGCGCCGTTGTCGTGGAAGAACTCGTCATCGATAGCGAGAATACGGCCCTCGGCATCGATGGCGGCGCGAATGCGATGCTGTTGCTGACGCGAATGATTGGCTGCGATCAAATGCTCGCGGCGGTCCTCGACCCATTTGATGGGCTTCCCGAACGCCAGCGCCGCGGCGCAGACCAGCACGTCCTCCGGATAGATCTCACCGCGAATGCCGAAGCCGCCGCCGACATGGCCTTCAAGCAAATGCATGTTGGTGCGGGTGCGGCCGATCATTCGCGCAATGTGATCGCGGTTCCACCATGGCACCTTGGCGGCGCCGTGCATTTCGAGAATGTCGCGTGCTTCGTCGTAGTGGGCGACAGCGCCGCGCGTTTCCATCGGCACGCCGGAATGGCGGCCGGTCGAAAGCGCCAGCGCGACGACCGCATGCGCGGCCTTGAACGCGGCATCGACGTCGCCATAGGACTTGCGGATGATGCTCGGCTCGGTGGCGCGCTCGGCATCGAACGGGCCGGTGGCGCCGGAGGCAGCCAGCACCGGCGCAAGAGGTTCGATATCCAGTTCGATGAGATCGGCGGCGTCTTCGGCGATGTATGGATCGGTGGCGAACACCACCGCGACAGGTTCGCCGACATAGCGCACATAATCTTTCGCCAGGATCGGTTGCCGGTAAGGCTCCAGTTCGACCAGCCCGGTGAGGCGAAACGGGATCGGCGGAATATGCGCGACGTCCTGATGCGTCCACACCGCATGGACGCCGGGCAGAGCCAGCGCTGCCGCCGCATCGATGCCTTGCAGCTTTCCATGTGCGACGGGCGAACGCACCACGCGCATATGCCACTGGCCGGAAAACGACACATCGGCGGCGAAGCGCCCTTGGCCGAGCAGGAGAGGCCGGTCTTCGAGACGAGCGACGGAGCGGCCGACGAATTTTGGTTTGGGGTTAGACATTCATCGTCATCCTGAGGTGCGATCGCGCAGCGCGAGCCTCGAAGGATGACAGCCCGGGCCGTCGCCCTTCGAGGCTCGCTTCGCTCGCACCTCAGGGTGACGGCTCAAACGCATCGCTTCCTCATCTCCGCCGCCGCCGCGCGCACGGCCTTGATGATGTTCTGATAGCCGGTGCAACGGCACAGGTTCGACGACAGCACATCGAGCAGGTCACCGTCGCTGATATCCGGCTCGCGCTCCAGCACGCCGACCGCCAGCATCAGAAATCCGGGCGTGCAGAAGCCGCATTGCAGGCCGTGGTGATCCATGAAGGCCTGCTGCATGGCGTGCAGCGTGTCGCCGTCGGCCAAGCCTTCGACGGTGCGGATTTTCTTGCCCTCGGCCTGAACGGCGAACATCAAGCACGAGCGCACCGGCTCGCCGTTGACGATCACGGTGCAGGCGCCGCAAATGCCATGCTCGCAGCCGATATGCGTGCCGGTCTGGCCGCAATCCTCGCGAATGGCGTCGGCCAAAGTGCGGCGCGCTTCGACGGCGATGGCGTGGGCGTGACCGTTGATGGTGAGCGTGAGGGCGATTTTTTCGGTCATGCTGATTTCTTTGTGGTGGCCTCGCGTAACGCCGCCCGTATCCGTTGCGGTGTTGCCGGAATGGTGTCGATCTCGGCGTTAAACGGCGTCAGCGCATCGTTGATGGCGTTGAGCACGGCCGCCGGTGCGCCGATGGTGCCGCCTTCGCCGAGGCCCTTGGCCTTGGTGATCGACTGCGTCGATGGCGTCTCGATGTGATGCAGTTCGACATGCGGCATTTCATGCGCTGTCGGCGGCATGTAGTCGGCCAGATTGGCGGTGAGAATGCCGCCATCGCCGTCGTAGACGATCTCTTCAAGAAGTGCGTTGCCGATGCCTTGCGCAACGCCGCCATGCACCTGGCCGTCGGCGATCATTGGATTGATGATGCGGCCGGCGTCTTCCGCCACCAGATAGCGTTCGACCTTGACGAAGCCGGTTTCCGGATCGAGTTCGACGATCGCAACGTGGCAGGCATTGGAAAACGTGCCGGGCGGATCGTAGGTGCCACTTTCCGACAGGCCTGGCTCCAACTCGCCTTTGAAGCGGTGCGTCTGCGTGTAGATCTCACGCGCCATGCTGGCGATGGTGATGCTGCGGTCGGTGCCGGCGACTTTCGCATGGCCGTCTTCCAGCACGATGTCGTTTTCCGCCGCTTCCAGCATGTGGCTGGCGATCTTGATCAGCTTGGCGCGCACCTTGCGCGCCGCGATCAAGGTGGCGCCGCCGGAAATCACCAGCGAGCGGCTGGCGAACGTGCCCCAGCCGTAAGGCGCGGTGTCTGTGTCGCCGTGTACGACCTTGACGAGATCGGGCGGAATGCCGAGTTCGTCGGCGATGATTTGCGCCAGGGTGGTGCGCAGGCCCTGGCCGTGCGGTGACGCGCCGATGCGCGCCTCGACATAGCCGGACGGATCGACGCTGACATGCACCGTTTCCCAGCCCGGCGTGATCGCCATGCCGCGCGCGGCAAAGGCGGGGCTGCCGTAGCCGGTGCGTTCCGAGAAGGTCGCAAAGCCGATGCCGAGATAGCGGCCTTTGGCGCGGGCTTCTTTCTGGCGCGCGCGAAACGCCGGCACGTCGATCTCGTGCACGGCCATTTCCAGCGTCTCTTTGTACGTGGCCTCGTCGTAGATGAGCCCGGTCGCGGACGTATAAGGAAATGTGCCGATCAGATTGCGGCGGCGAATATCGACCGGATCGAGCGCGAACGCCTTGGCGGCCTTGTCCATCAGCCGCTCCAGCGTGAAGGTGATGATCGGCCGGGACACGCCGCGATAGGCCGCCATGGTGCAGGTATTGGTCAACACGCCGCGCGCCAGGCATTGATACTGCCGCACGTCGTAAGGCCCGGGCATTTCCGCCATCGCCATCAGCGGCTCGACGCCGCATGTGGTCGGAAAGCAGGAATAGGCGCCGACATTGGAGACGACATCGGCGCGCAATGCCAAGAGCTTGGCGTCCTTGTCGAAGGCGCCTTCCAGCGTGACGTATTGGTCGCGCGAATGAAACGAGGCGATCAGGTTTTCGCGGCGGTCCTCGGTCCAGGCCACGGTGCTTTTCAATTTGCGCGCCAGCCAGACCAGCAGCACATATTCGGTGCACAGCGACATCTTCTGGCCGAAGCCGCCGCCGACATCGGGCGCGATGACGCGCAAGTCGCTCTCACGCATGCCGAGAAGGTCGGCAATGGCGGTGCGCATCAGATGCGGCATCTGCGTCGTGCAGGTGAGGGTGACGCGGCCGTTTGTCTTGTCGTACGCCGCGTGCGCGGCGCGCGCCTCCATTGGCGTCGCGTTCTGCCGGTGCGAGCGGGCGTCGATTTTGATGATCTTCGCCGCGCTGGCCCAGACGTCGTCGAAGCCGGCGGTTTTGACCTCGCCTTTGACAATGACGTTGCCCGGCGCCCCGGTGTGAATCTGCGGCGCGCCGGAGGCCAGCGCGTCGCGCGCATCGACCAAAGGTGCGCTCGCACTGATGTCGAGTTCGACCAGATCGGCGATATCTTCGGCTTCTTCCTCGCTCGACGCGACGACAGCGGCCACCGCTTCGCCGACAAAACGCACGACGCCATCGGCCAGAACGGGCTGGCCGACGGGTTTGTACTCGAACTTGTGCAGCATCGGCGTGATCTTCTTCACGGCCGTCAGATCGGCGGCGGTGATGACCAGCGCGCCGTCCGGCGTCTTGATGCTGTTAATGGTCCCGGCGGCATTCGGACTGCGCACGAAACGTACCCAATGCGTGGCGGGAAGATCAGCGGTGAAGTGGCCTTGCCCGGTCACCAGCGCCGGATCTTCCAGCCGTCTGATGGCGCGGCCGACCCATTTCAACGCATCGCCGCGTGAGCCTTTGGTTGGTGCGTTCATTGAAGCGAGTGCTCCAATGCGCGTCTCACAACCACGCGCACCAGATCGCGGCGGTACTCGGCGTTCGTCTGGTGATCTTCCAAAGGATCGACCGCGTCGCTGGCCGCAAGTGCTGCGGCGCGGAAGGCTGCGTCGCCGGGCGGCTGGCCGTTCAATGCCGCTTCGGCTTCGGCAATGCGGCGCGGCGATGGTTCAGCGCCTCCGACGCCGACGCGCGCTTCGGCTATCTTGCTATCGACGACACGATAGGCGACCAGCGACGACGCCATGGCGAAATCGCCGGCGCGGCGGCTGAACTCGTTGAAGCCGAATTTCGCGTCGGCGGCGAGCAAAGGCAGGCGCACCTCGGCCAGCAATTCGTCCTCGGCCAGGGCCGTCGACATGATGCCGTCGAAAAAATCCTTCGCCGCGATCTCCCGCGTGCCGCGCGTGCTCCTGGCGATCATGGTCGCGCCAAGGGTTGCCGTGGTCAGGCACCATTCCGACGCGGGATCGGCGTGGGCCAGGCTGCCGCAGAAGGTGCCGCGCATGCGGATCGGGTAATGGGCTATGTGGCGCGCCACATAAGTGAGCAGCGCCGCTAGCGGGTTGTCGACGACCGGGCCATGAAAGGCCGCGTGCCGCACCCGCGCGCCGATGGTGAGCGCCTTGCCGTCGCTGTCGAGCCGGTCGAGGCCTTCGACTTCGTTGATGTCGATGAGATGGGCCGGCTTGGCGAGCCGGAACGCCATGATCGGCACCAGGCTTTGCCCGCCGGCGAGGATGCGGCCGTCCTGGCCCGCCAACTGCGACAGCATCGCCAGCGCCTGTTGAAGCGTGCGCGGCACATGGCGGACGAAAGGCGCTGGCTTCATCGGCTTTCCTCGCCGCGTCGACCCCAAAAAAATCGCTTGTATGCTAACGATCTTGGATCGGGCGAGTCAACGCAAGGCGGAGCCTACCAGCGGAAATCTCTGATCCGCCCGAAGTTTTGACGCATGGCCGGTTGCACCCGCGCCGGGCCGAGGCGCACCATCAGGCCGTGCCATTCGTCGGCGGCTTCGACCATGAGGTCGGTGAACGCATTGCCCGGCAGATCGCGGCTGAAATGCCGGATGCCTTTCGAATCGAACAGGGCAAAAACCGCGAAGGCGATCAGCATGGCAGACGCGGCCGAGCGCGCATTGGCGGCGCTATCCGGAGTTTTGCCGTCCGGCGTCCGGCGATAGCGTATCGCCGGCAACCGGCCAGCGAAGGCGCGGTCGAAAAGACCGGTTCGTGTTTCCTCGAAGGCGACGTTTTCGTGGGGACTTGTCATGGTCATGGCCGCGGTCCTTTAAAACTGGAAGTAGATGAAGGGCGCGACCCCCTGCGGCCCGATGGCCTGGGTCAGCAGAAGTCCGAGGCCGAGCAGGAGGCCGAGAGCCGCGGCTGGCCAATCGCGCATCCGCTCGGCCAGCCGGTCGATGACATTGCCGGGGCCGAAGTGCACGGCGACCGATCCAATGATCAGCAGCACCAGGAATGGCGTCAACAATTGTGCGCTGCCCTGAAAGGCGAACATCGCGCCGAAATAGTCCAGCGCTGTTCCAAGCTCCGGGCTGCGGAAGAAAACGCCGGCCAGAGCGAACAAATGAAACGTGATGAACCAGCCGGCGAAGGCGGCGGCGAAGGTTGCCATTGGTGCGGGCGTCGCGTGTCCGGTCACGGCGGCGGCGCCGAGTGAATTCAGACGGGTGCGCGCCAGGCGCCAGTCATGCCAGCGATTCTTGGCCGCGCGTTCGACGATCAGTGCACTGCCGTGGATGGCGCCCCAGATGACGAAGGTCCAGTTGGCGCCGTGCCACAATCCGCCGATCAGCATGGTCAGGAAGATGTTGCGATACATCCGCCAGCCGGCGTCGCGCTTGTCGCCACGCAGCGGGCGATAGACGTAGTCGCGCAACCAAGTCGACAGCGAAATGTGCCAGCGTTGCCAGAACTGTTGCAGCGAGGTGGTGCCGAACGGACGGTCGAAATTCTTGCGGAAGCGGTAGCCGAGCAGCGCGGCGGCGCCAATGGCGATATCGCTGTAGGCGGAGAAGTCGCAATAGACCTGCACCACATAGGCATAATGCCCGGCGATGAGATCGAGACTGCTCGCCTGCTCGGGGGCGGCAAACAACGGGTCGATCAGATCGGTGGCGAGATAATGCGCGACCACGGTCTTCTTGAAGATGCCATTGAGGATCAGCAGGAAGCCGAAGGTGACGGCGGTGCGCGTCAGCACCGGGGTCTTTTCAAGTTGCGGCAGGAAGTGCGAGGCGCGCACGATCGGGCCTGCCACCAACTGCGGAAAGAACGAAATGTAAAGCGCGAGGTCGATCGGCGACGTTACCGGCTTGATCTGCCGCCGGTAGACATCGACGACATAAGAGATCCCCTGGAAGGTGAAGAAGGAGATGCCGATCGGCAGGATGATTTCCAGGAACGGCATGTCGCGCTGGATACCGAGCGCCAGCGTCAGGTCGGTCAGGCTGTCGATGAAGAAGTTGTAGTATTTGAACAGGCCGAGCAGGCCGAGATTGGCGGCGGTCGCGAGCGCGACCAGCCGATAGCGGGTCACCTCGTTGTTGCTCGCGGCCACTGCTAATCCGGCGCCGTAGTTGAACAGCGACGAACCGGCGAGCAGCGCCATGAAGCGCCAGTCCCAATAGCCATAGAAGAAGTAGCTCGCCGCCAGCAGCAGGAGCTTGCGCGGCTCGGTGCGCGTGCGCAGCAGCCATGCGGCGCAGAACACGACAAAAAAGAATATCGCGAATTGCGGCGTTGGGAATAGCATGCGTCCCCCCCTTTCCTGGATTGGCGCTGCCGTCAGCGCAGTCCAATGGAGCGGGCGATGTAATTGGCGAAAAGCTTGCGTCCCGGTTCGGTGAAATGCATGCCGTCCTCCTGGCGGATGCGGCGGCTAACGCCTTCCAGGCTTTTGCCGAACGAAGAATAGGCGCCGTCCGGCGTGTGGAACTTGTTCCAGATGTCGATGTAGGTGAAACCGTTTTTGGCGGCCTGCTGCCTGAAGATCCGGTTCATGACGCGGTAGCCGTTGGCCAGCTTTTCCGAACGAACATCGGGAAGCCCGACCCAGTACAATTTGGCACGCGATTGCTTGACCGTTTTCATGAAACGCGAAACCCGCCGGCTATATTCGGCGCGCCAGGCATCGCTGAGCGGATCGAGCCGTCTGCCGTTGACGCGAATCGGTTGGTGATCGTTGCCACCGAGCACGACAACAAGGATGTTCGCGTCGCCATGCTTGAGCGCATTGTCGACGGTGGCGTCCCAGTTGAAGTAATCGGTTCGCACCAGGCCTGTCGCGAACTGCGTCCGCTTGATGACATGGATGTCGGGCCGGCCGGCGAAAATGTCCTCCATGCCGTTGCCGAGATCGTTGGCCAGCGAATCGCCGACAAGGGCGATGCTGACCGGGCGCGCTTGCGCGGGCAAAGCGTGCGTGAGCGCGATTGCGATAAGGGCGGAATATGCAAAGCGTGACATGACCATGCCGCTTGCCTCCTCAGTTCATCCGTATCGTCATCCCCGCGCTCACATTAGCGGCGCATAATTTGCGTATAAACTTAATGAGAATGTTTAACCGCTCTATGCTTAATGGCGGCGAGCGCTGTTGCTCGCGCAGTTGCGCAGTCAACGCCGCGCGCGGCGGCGTGGTGCGTATCGGGTGAGAGTTCCGCCGTCAGGACCCGATCTTCAGTTCCGACACCAGCCCGCGCAATGCGGCAATCGTTGACGGCGCGACGCTTTTGCCGGTGCGCGGGTTGTCCGACGGCACGTTCTCGATCGTCATGGTGAAGCGCACGGTGTCGGCATCGACGGTGATGGTGTGGGTGTTGCGCGTCACGGTCGGATCGGCCCAGATTTGCAGGCGGGTGCGGTCCGGGCCGATGCCGGCGAGGCTCAAAGCTGCCGCGACGTTGACGTTGGCCGGGAATCCCTTGGCGCCATCGCGCGCCGAGCCGTCGAACACTTTCAGCGGCTCGGTCAGGCCCTTCACCGAAATGTTGTTTGCGACCAGATGCGGCGCGCCCTCGAGCCCGGCCGGCGGCTTGCGCGTCACCATATCGACCGAATGAATCGTGCCCTCGGCGGCGCCGCGCACGGCATCGAAGCCGACCAGCGCGCCGGTCGGCACGATGATGCGCGCGCCGGTCGCCTTGGCGCGTTCGATCAGGTCGCCATGATGCAGAAGCTGCCCGGCCGACAGCGGCATGAAGATGCGGCCCTTGTCGATCGCCGGGATGGCGATGTCGCGGAACAAAGCCGGCGGCAGGCACTCGACGATGACGTCGCAATCGTCGGCCAAAGTCTCAAGCGTGCGCAGCGCGATCAGGTCGCCGATTTGCGGCAGCAGGCGTCGCGCCTTGTCGGCGTCGCGCACCGCCACGGCGGTGAGGGTCATGCCGGGAATGACGCCGTCGATCAGCCGGCGCGCCACGTCGAGGCCGACGGCGCCAAGTCCGGCAATGCCGATGCGGAGATTGCGGTTCGTCATGGGATTTTCTTTCTTCCGTTGAATTTCGGATTGCGCCTTTCAACGAAGGCGCGCACGCCCTCGGCATAATCCGGCAGCATGTTGGCCTGCTTTTGCAGGTCGCGCTCGAGATCGAGTTGCGCATCAAGCGAATTGGTCGCCGACGCATCGAGCGCGCGCTTGATCAGCGCCAGCCCTTGCGTCGGCGCGATGGCGAAGCGCTCGCAGATCAGCCGCGCCTCGAACATCAGTTTATCGTCGTCGACGCAACGCCAGATCATGCCCCATTCCGCGGCCTTCTCCGCCGCGAGGTCCTGCCCGGTCAGCGCCAGCGCGCGGGCGCGGGCATCGCCGACTAGCCGCGGCAGAAACCAGGTGCCGCCGGAATCCGGAATAAGGCCGATGCGCGCGAAGGACTGAATGAAGCGCGCCGATTGCGCGGCAATAACCATGTCGCAGGCCAGCGCGATATTGGCGCCGGAGCCGGCGGCAACGCCATTGACCGCGCAAATGACCGGGAAGGGCAGGCCGCGCAGCCGCCGCACCAGTGGATTGTAATGCTGCTCGATTGAATTGCGCGCTACCGGCGCCTCGCCGGGCGCCAGTACGCGGTCGTTGAGGTCCTGCCCGGCGCAGAAGGCGCGGCCGGCGCCGGTCAGCAGCAGCGCGCGGCAGGTCTCGTCGGCTTCGGCCTCATCGATTGCGCCGCGCAACGCCTCATGCATCGCGTCGTTGAAGGCGTTGAGCTTGTCCGGCCGGTTCAGCGTGAGGACGCGGTAGCCGGTCTCGATCTGGGTGAGGACGAGAGGTTTGCTCATGGCCCTATACTCTTTTTCGCGAGAAATTTTTCCAGCACCGCGATCTCGTCCTTGCCGTCGGCGTTGTCGGCGGCGATCCGTTCGAAAAATCGTCCCGACATCGCCAGCATTTCGCTTTCGGCAAATTCCTCGCCGATGAAATCGGCAATCTCGTCCATCTCTGCCACCCAGCGATAGGCCTTGCCATACATGCCCGGCACCGAGCGGTCGAGAAAGCGCAGCAACTCGGCCTGGCTTTCGGCAAGCTCGGCCTTCAGTGCCTCGGCCGAACCGCCGCGCGTCGCGGCCAGCATCATCGCGGCGCCGAGCGCGGTGAAGCCCTTGGTAATGCCGGCATAGGACATCTTCAGCGCCGACGCCGCGGTCAGCGGGCCGTCGAGAACACGCACGATCAAGCCGCAATCGTTCAGCATGGCAAAGTTCTTGGCGAAAGGTCCGGCGGCGTAGAATTTGGTGTTGCTCGATCCCGGCTTCGGCGGCGGGCCGATGATGGCAGCGCCGACAAAGGCGCAGCCGGTTGCGTTAATTTCCTCTGCAACCTTGAGCATGGTCGGCGGGCTGATGGCGTTGCATTCGACATAAACCGGCTTGCGATCTGCAGCAGCCAATACCGGCGCCAGCTGCCGCACCAGCGCCAGGGCCTCGCCCGGCGGTACGATCGACAGCAGAAAATCGGCATCGGCGAGCTGGTGGTCATCGACGGCTCGCATTCCCGCCTCATTGGCGCGCTGCGCGCTGGCCGCGCTGCGGCCGGTCAGCGAGGTCAGCACTGTCACATTATGGTCCACAAGCCGCCGGGCAACGCCGGTGCCCATGCTGCCCGGCGCAATGATGGCGACGGTGGGTATCATGTTGAAACTCCGGCGGCGAAAGGTGGAACCCGTTCGCCGATACTGCTATGTCCGAATCCCGACATAGAAAAGCCCCCGACGTCGGACAGGTTCGCGTTTCTTCAACTTGCGAAACGTGCGTAGCGGCAGCCAGGAAAAGCCCGAGAGCAGTCCCCAGCCAGCCCGATATGTACCGCACATTTAGACGCAAAGGACATCAGCTTGCAGCAAGATACCGCACCGGCCCTGATGGCCGGGACGACCGATGCGCGCGCTTGGACCCAACGTCTGCTGCGCTACCGTGAACCGAGCAATTGGCGCAGCCTTGTCGAAATCGGCATCAGTGTATTGCCGCTGGCTGCGCTGTGGGTGACGATGTGGCTGTCGTATCGCTATGGTTTCTGGTGGGTGACACTGCTGCTGTCGATTCCGGCCGCCGGTTTTCTGGTGCGCCTGTTCATGATTCAGCATGATTGCGGCCATGGCTCGTTTTTTCGCCATCGCTTCCTCAACGACTGGACCGGCCGCGCTCTCGGCGTGCTGACCTTTACGCCGTACGATTTCTGGCGCCGCAGCCATGCCATCCACCATGCTACCGCCGGCAATCTCGAACGCCGCGGCATCGGCGACATTGATACGCTGACGGTGAACGAATATCTGGCGCTGTCGCGCTGGGGCCGCTTCAAGTACTGGCTCTATCGCAATCCGGTGGTGATGTTCGGCATCGGCCCGGCCTACATGTTCATCATCCAGCATCGGCTGCCGGTTGGCATGATGCGCGCCGGCTGGACGCCGTGGTTGAGCACGCAGTTCACCAACGTGGCTGTTGCGGTCATCGCCGGATTGCTGATCTGGCAGATCGGCATCGGCGCTTTTCTGCTGGTGCATCTGCCGATCACGATTCTGGCGGCGACCATGGGTGTTTGGCTGTTCTATGTGCAGCACCAGTTCGAGCACACGTTGTGGGAAGACAATCGAACGTGGAATCTGCACGAGGTCGCGCTGCATGGCAGCTCCTATTACGTGCTGCCGGGCGTGCTGCGCTGGTTCACCGCCAATATCGGCATCCATCATGTGCATCATCTGTGCAGCCGCATTCCGTATTACCGGCTGGGCCGCGTGCTCAAGGAAAATCCCGAACTTGGCGCCATCGGCCGCGTCACCCTATGGGACAGCGTCAAGGCCGTGCGCCTGGTGCTGTGGGACGAAGGCGCCAAACGCTTGATCTCTTTTAGCGAGTTGCGGCGGATGCAGCGGGCGTAGTTTCTTCCCTCCCACTATCAGGGGGAGGGAACGGCAACCGCGCGACTTATCTCACGACCCCGTCACGCCACCATCCAAATTCAAGCTCTGCCCCGTCACGAAGCTCGATGCTTCCGACGCCAGAAACAACGCCGCGCCTACCAGATCCTGCGGCACCGACGGGCGCGGAATGGATTGCGACGCGACGATGCGGACCTTCTGTTCCGGCGTCACCGTCTTGCGCTCGATTTCGGTGAAGGTCGCGCCCGGCAGAATGGCATTGACGGTGATGTTGTCGGGGCCGAGTTCGCGCGCCATCGACAGGCTCATGCCCATGAGCGCCGATTTGGTCGCGATGTAATGCAGGTAGTTCGGCCGGCCGAGCCGCACCGCGCCGGAAGCAATGTTGATGATGCGGCCCCATTTGGCCTTGCGCATCGCCGGCAGCACGGCGCGTGCGCACAAAAACGGGCCGGTGAGGTTGACCTTCAGCACCTGCTCCCATTCCTCCAGCGGAATCTGGTCGAAGGGGCGCATTTCCAGCGTCGAGAAAATGCCCGCATTGTTGATCAGAACGTCGATGCGGCCATATTCGCCGGTGGCCAGTTCGACCATTTCCTTGATCGAGGCTTCGTCCGAAACGTCGGTGGGGACCGCCAGCGCCTGGCCGCCGGCCTGCATCACTTCTGCCGAAACCGAAGCGGCTTTTTCCTCATTGCGCTCGGCAATGACGACGCGCGCGCCTGCCAGTCCAAATGCCTTGGCGAAAACGCGGCCGATGCCTTGTCCGGCGCCGGTGATGATGACGACGCGATCCTTCAGCGACGGAAACACGATGTTCTGCAGGCCTTGATCGCTCATTTTATTTCTCACTTTATTCTGTCATTCCGGGGCGCCGCGAAGCGGCGAGCCCGAATCCAGATATTGAACTCCGAACGACTTGTCTGGATTCCGGTCCGCTCACTTTGTTCGCGCCCCGGAATGACGGATGACTATTTCTCATTCTTTGCGAGTGTGTCGAGCGCCTGCCGCGCATTCCAGGGCTTCCACCACGGCTTGATGCCGAGTTCTTCGGCGATGATGCCGGCAGTAATATAACCGGACCCGCCGGAGATGCCGCCGCCGGGATGGCTGGCGGAGCCGGCAGTGTACAGGTTCGGGATCGGCGAGCGATAGCCGAAGTGATTGTACATCACCTGCTCGGCATTGAACGCGCCCATGAAGATGTCACCGCCGCGCATGTTGACCAGTTCTTCGGTGTATTCGCGCCCGGTGTAAATGCAGCGGCCGATGATATTGTCGTCGTTCATGTTCGGGCAGTAGCGCGCGAAGGTTTCCTCGATTTTGTCGGAGAATTCTTCCTTGAAATTCTCGTAGCTCTGCCCGTTCAGCTCGGGGTTCAAAGGCATCACATGCCAGGCATAGGTCGTGTGCTTGCCGGGCGGCGCTTGCGTCGGGTCGAGCAGGCTTAAAGGTCCTGAGCCGAATTGCACCAGCTTCGGCACCCGGCCGGCCTTGGTGTCCTCATGCGCTTCGAACAGATCTTCCATCGTCTCGGCGCCGAGCGACCACTTCATCGCGCGGTTGATGTTGGGGTCGAATGTCTCGGCGGCAAAGCGCGGGCTTTCGTGGAGCGCCCAGTGTACGCCGAACAGGCTCCAGGCGGTGTACTGGAATTTGTCGAGCTTGCTGAGGAAAGGCGCCGGTAGTTGCGCGCGGCCCACGAGCTTCTCGAAAGTCTGGTGCACATCGAGCGTCGAGGCGACGAACTGCCGCGCCCGCACGGTCCGGCCATCGGCCAATTCGATGCCGGTCGCCTTGCCGTTCTCGATGACGATCTTGTCGATGTTCACCTGCGGCTGGAAATGGCCGCCATTGGCGATGAAGCTCTCCATCAGCCCGCGCGCCAGGTTGAACGAGCCGCCTTCGCAGAGCTGGTAGCCGCTCTCCAGATCGAAGGCGCGGATCAGCGAGCCCATCGGTGACGTTTTCGAGGTGGTGTCGACCAGCCAGGTACCGAACAGCGACACCTTGAACAAGAACAGCAACTGGACGTGTTCGTTTTCGAAAAGCTCGCGCACCAGATCGAGCGGCTGATGCGCGGCGACGCGCAGGAATTCGCGGCCGTCGGCGGTCTGCTTGAGCAGGGCTTCGCGCTCGGCCTGCGGCAGCGGTTCGGAAAAGCGCTCCGGCATGAAAATATCGCGGGTGATGCGCTCGGCGCGCAGATTCCACTCGCGAAATGTCTGGGCGTCCTTTTTGGAGAAGCGCGCGATATTGGCGCAGGATTCTTCCAAGTCGCGGCCGAGCACCAGCGCGGTGCCGTCATTGTGCGCCTGGCCAAATTCGTAGCGCGGCGTGATGTAATTGACGGTGGTGCCCAGCTCCAAGTCCTTGAACCAGGGCGTTTCGCTGATGTGGAAGTGATTGATCGAGTGCAGGTTGTGGTAAAAGCCCGGCTCGGTCATTTCACGTGTGCACAGGCCGCCGCCATAAGTCAGCCGCCGCTCGACCAGCAGGATGTCGAGCCCGGCCTTGGCCAGATAGCTGCCGAGGATCAGGCCGTGGTGGCCGGCGCCTATAATGATGCCGTCATAGGTCTTGTCGAGCGCATGCATCGTTTTCTGGATCGCTTTGGTCACGGGACATTTCCTCAAGAATTATAATTCGCCTCGCCCGGCGTTGCGATGGAGAGTGCCGGGACCGGCCCGATGCGGTCAATGGCCGCCGGCGCATGGCTTCGCACGGCCAGCGCCGGGCTCGACCGGTCAGGGTTGCGGCGTCATTGCCATAGACCTTTTGGCTGCAATCCCGGTACATTGAAGGCTCGAAGCAATGGGGCCGAACGGCCCCTTCTGGGAGGATGACCATGCAAAAGACTTTACTTGCCGCGAGCGCGGCGCTGCTGCTCGCCGTCAGCCCGGCGGTATCGCCGGCCTTTGCGCAACAGAAAAGCGTCAAGATCGGTTTCGTCTCGACCTTCAGCGGTCCGGTCGCGTCGATCGGCGACGATATGCGCAACGCCTTCGAACTCGCCCTCGACCATATGGGCCGCAAAATGGGCGGCCTGCCGGTCGAAGTGATTTATGAAGACGACACGCTTAAGCCGGAAGTCGGCAAACAAAAGGCCGAAAAGCTGGTGGAAAGCGACAAGGTCGATTTCGTGTCCGGCTTCATCTGGTCGAACGTTGTGTACGCATCGTACAAGCCGATCGTTGACGCCAAGACTTTCCTCGTCATCGCCAATGCCGGCGAGACGCGGCTTGCCGGCGAGAACTGCTCGCCGTTCATTTTCTCGACGGCCTGGACCAACGACCAGAACCCGATCGCGGTCGCCGATTACATGAACCAGAAGGGCGTCAAGTCGGTCTATCTGATCGGACCGAACTACGCCGCCGGCAAGGAAAATCTCGCCGGCTTCAAGTCGGCCTTCAAGGGCCAGGTGATTGGCGAGGATTACACGACCTGGCCTTCGCAGCTCGACTTCTCGGCGGAACTGGCAAAGGCGAAGGCGTCCAAGGCGGAAGCCGTTTACATGTTCTATCCGGGCGCGGCCGGCGTGCAGTTCCTCAACCAATATGCGCAGGCCGGGCTCAAAGGTTCGATCCCGCTGTACACCACGTTCTCGATCGACTCGCTCAGCCTGCCGCGCCAAAAGGACGCCGCTCTCGGCGTCATCAGCGCGTTGCAGTGGGCCGCCGATCTTCCCAACGACGCCAACAAGAAATTCGTCGACGACTTCAAGAAGAAGTTCGGCTCCGAGCCCTCGTTCTACGCCGCGCAGAGCTACGACGCGGCCATGCTGATCGGCTCGGCCGTTGCCGGCGTGAAGGGAAACCTGAGCGACAAGGCGGCGGTGCAGAAGGCGCTCGAAAAGGCGGACTTCAAATCGGTCCGCGGTGACTTCAAGTTCGGCAGCAACCACTATCCGACGCAGAATTTCTATATGCAGGAAGTGGTCAAGGTCGGCGATAACTACACCCAGAAGACCATCGCCACCGCCGAAAAGAATGTGCCGAATCCGCACGCGGCGAAGTGCTCGATGAAGTAAATTCTGCCAGAATGCGAATGGCGGCAGCCTCGGCTGCCGCCATTTGCTTGCGTTTTGCGGGGCCGATTTTTCCTTCGGGGAGACGATGACGCTTTTTATCGAGCAATGCCTGAACGGCTTGCAGTTCGGTCTGCTGCTGTTCCTGCTGGCGGCGGGCCTGACGCTGGTGTTCGGCATCATGGATCTGGTCAACCTGGCGCATGGCTCGCTTTATATGCTGGGCGCTTATTTCGCCGCGACCTTCGCCGCCTGGACCGGCAGCTTCGTCTTTGGCGCGGTGCTGGCCATCGTCGCCACGCTTCTGGTCGGCATGGCGCTGGAGGTGATCGCCATGCGGCGGCTCTATGGCCGCGACCATCTCGACCACGTCCTTGGCACTTTCGGCCTCATTCTCTTCTTTGACGAGGCCGTCCGGCTGATCTGGGGGGCGGGCGGCCTCAGCCTGCCGGTGCCGGCCTGGCTCAACCGGTCGATCGAAATCCTGCCGGGCGTTCAGTATTCGGCCTATCGCTTTGCCATCATCATCGTGACTTTGGCGGTCGCCGCGTTTCTTTACATCCTCGTCATGCGCACGCGCGTCGGCATGCTGATCCGCGCCGGCGCCTCGAACCGCGAAATGGTCGGTGCGCTCGGCGTCAATATCAAGCTGCTCTATACTTTGGTCTTCGGCCTCGGCGCGGCGCTCGCCGGCCTGGCCGGCATGATTCAGGCGCCGATCCTGACGGTGCAGATCGGCATGGGCGAGAATATCCTCATTCTCGCTTTTGTCATCACGGTGATCGGCGGCATCGGCTCGATCCGCGGCGCTTTTGTCGCGGCGCTTCTGGTCGGATTTATCGATACCCTCGGCCGCGCGTTCTTTCCGCAAATCCTCGTCGAACTGCTCGGCCGGCAGGCCGGCTCGACCGCCGCACCAGCTTTGTCCTCGATGATGATTTACATCCTGATGGCGGTGATCCTGATCGTGAAGCCGCAAGGGCTGTTCTCGGCGAATTCCCGATGACGCGCGCGCTTACGCCCCGCAATCTGGTGACCGCCGCGCTGCTGATCGGCCTGGCGCTGCTGCCGCTGTATGTCGCGCTGACCGGCGACCGTTTCATGCTGACTTTGTTCACGCGCATCGTCATCCTGGCGATGGCCGCCGTCAGCCTCAATCTCATCCTCGGCTATGGCGGCATGATGAGCTTCGGCCATGCCGCCTATCTCGGGCTCGGCGGTTATACGGTCGCCATTCTGAGCTTCGAGGGCGTGCACAGCGGCTTTATTCAGTGGCCGGCGGCGATCGCCGTCTCGGCGCTGTTTGCGCTCGCGGTCGGCGCGCTGTCGCTACGCACGCGCGGCGTTTATTTCATCATGATCACGCTCGCCTTCGCGCAGATGGCCTATTATCTCGCCTCCGGCATGGCGCGCTATGGCGGCGACGACGGGCTCTCGCTGGAGGCGCGCAGCACATTCGCCGGTCTCGTCAATCTGTCGAACAAGACGACGTTCTATTACGTCTGCCTGATTTTACTGTTCGCCAGCATCGTTCTGGTCTGGCGGTTGACCAATTCGCGCTTCGGCATGGTGCTGCAAGGCGTGCGGTCGAACGAGACGCGCATGGGCGCGATCGGCTATCCGACCTTCCGATACAAGCTGACCGGCTTCGTCATCGCCGGCACTCTGTGCGGCCTTTCCGGCGCGCTGATCGCCAATCATACCGATTTCGTCAGCCCGTCGATGATGTTCTGGACCCGCTCCGGCGATCTCATCGTCATGGTGGTGCTCGGCGGCATGGGGACCTTGTTCGGGCCGGTTTTCGGGGCGCTTGCGCTGTTGTTTCTCGAGCAGTTCCTGCCGGCGCTGATCAGCGCCGCGGTGCGTCCGATCAATCCGGCCGGCGCCGCCAAGGCCGGCGAATACTGGCAACTCGTGCTCGGACCGTTGCTGCTGTTCGTCGTTCTGTTCGCGCGCGGCGGCATTGACGGCATGCTGCGCTCGCTGTCGCGGCGCGGCGCAGATGCTGAGAAGGCGCGCCATGACTGATGCGCTCCTCAACGTCGAAGGTCTGTCCAAGCGTTTCGGCGGCATCGTCGCCACCGACGATCTGTCGCTCACAGTGGCGCGCGGCGAATTGCACGCGATCATCGGCCCGAACGGCGCCGGCAAGACTACCTTGATCGCCCAGCTCAGCGGCCAGCTGCGCTGCGACAGCGGCCGCATTCGATTTGCCGGCGAGGACATTACCGCGCTGCCGCCGCACACGCGCAGCCTCAAGGGACTGGCGCGCTCGTTCCAGATCACGTCGCTGTTTCTCGATCTCAGTGTGCTCGACAATGTCGCGCTCGCCGTTCAGGCGCACGCCGGACACTCGTTTCATTTCTGGCGCGATGCACGCACGGAGGAAGCATTGCGTGCACCCGCCCGCGCCGCGCTGGAGCGTGCCGGCCTGAGCGGCCGCGCCGACAGTCCAGCGGCTGCGTTGAGCCATGGCGAACACCGGCAGCTTGAACTGGCGATGGCCCTGGCCGGCAATCCCCGCATGCTGCTTCTCGACGAGCCGATGGCGGGCCTTGGCCCGGAAGAATCCGCGCGCATGGTGGCGAAGCTGCGCGCGCTGAAGAACGACGTGACCATCCTTCTGGTCGAGCACGACATGGAAGCGGTGTTTGCGCTCGCCGACCGCATCACCGTCCTCGTTTATGGCCGCGTCATCGCCTCCGGCGCCCCGGACGAGATTCGCGCTAACGCACAGGTGCGCGAGGCCTATCTCGGCGATGCCGACAAGGGGAGCGTCCATGTCTGACGCCATCCTCGAACTCGACGGCATCGAGACCTGTTACGGACTGAGCCAGGTTTTGTTCGGCCTGTCGCTGTCGATCGCGCCCGGCGAGATGGTGACGCTGATGGGCCGCAACGGCATGGGCAAGACCACGACGGTGCGTTCGATCATGGGCCTGACGCCGGCGCGCGCCGGCCGCGTGCGGTTTCTCGGCGCGGATATTCGCGGCCTGCCGTCCTATCGCGTCGCGCAGCTCGGCATCGGCCTGGTGCCGGAAGGCCGGCAGATTTTCCCGAATTTGAGCGTGCACGAAAATCTGGTGGCGACCGCGGTGAAGCGCGATGGCGGCGCCTGGACGCTGGAGAAAGTCTACGAGCTTTTCCCGCGGCTGGCCGAGCGCCAAACCAGCATGGGCAATCAATTGTCCGGCGGCGAGCAGCAGATGCTGGCGATTGGCCGCGCGCTGATGACCAATCCGCGCTTGCTCATTCTCGACGAGGCAACCGAAGGCCTCGCGCCTTTGGTCCGGCAGGAAATCTGGCGCTGCCTGGCGCGGCTCAAGGCGTCCGGCCTGTCGGTGCTGGTGATCGACAAGAATGTCGATGCGCTGATGAAAATCGCCGACCGGCATTTCCTGATCGAGCGCGGCCGCGTTGTTTGGTCGGGCGCGTCCGCCGAACTCGCCGCCGCGCCGGACGTGCAGCATCGGTATCTGGGGGTTTGAATTTGTCGTCCCCGCGAAGGCGGGGACCCATACGTCGGGTACTATCGATAGGGCACGGCGTATGGGTCCCGGCTCGCGCGCCTTTCAGACGCCTGGCCGGGACGACGAAAAATCACTCAGCCGGCTGGATGCTCGGCGAGTCCGGCCGCCGCCGCCGGATGAAAGTCGGTACGCCGCCGCCGAGGCGGTGGTGCAATTTGTCGAGCCAGAGATAAATCACCGGTGTCGTGTACAAGGTCAGTATCTGCGACACCAAAAGCCCGCCGATGATGGTAATGCCGAGCGGGCGGCGCAACTCGGAGCCTGGCCCTGTGGCGATGATCAAGGGCACGGCGCCGAGCAAAGCGGCGAGCGTCGTCATCAGGATCGGCCGGAAGCGCGCAAGGCACGCTTCGTGGATGGCCTGCGTTGGCGTGAGACCGCGCCGCCTTTCGGCTTCGAGCGCGAAGTCGACCATCATGATGCCGTTCTTCTTGACGATGCCGATCAGGAGAATGATGCCGATGAAGGCGATCACCGTCAGTTCGGTGCCTGTCATCTGCAACGCCAGCAAAGCGCCAAGCCCGGCCGACGGCAGCGTCGATATGATGGTGAGCGGATGCACCAGACTCTCGTATAGAATGCCGAGCACGATGTAGACCGCGATCAGCGCGCCGAGCAGCAACAGCGGCTGCGCGCTGGTCGCCTGCTGGAACGCTTTTACGTCGCCGGCGAAGTCGGCGCGAATTTCGTCGGGCATGTGCAGTTCGGCGACCGCTTGCGACAACGCCGCGGTGGCCTCTTCGATCGCTATGCCCGGCTTGATGTTGTAGGTGATGGTCACCGAAGGAAACAGGCCCTGGTGATTGACGACAAGCGGCGCGATGCCACGCTCGACCCGCGCGACCGATGACAAGGCGACCTGGTTGTTACCGTTTCCCGGCACAAAGAGATAGGCGAGGTCGGTGGGGTCGCGGCGGTATTTCTTGTCCACTTCGAGAATGACGCGGTACTGGTTGCGTTGCGTGTAGATCGTTGACACCTGCCGCTGTGAGAAGGCATCGCTCAGCGCGTTGGAAATGTCCTGGATGCGGACGCCGAGCCGCGCTGCCGCTTCGCGGTCGATTCTGATGTCGGCTTGCAGGCCGCCTTGCTCGCGGTCGGTGCTGACGTCGGTCAATTCCGGCAGCGTTTTGACCCGGTCGACCACCTTTGGCACCCAGGACTGCAGCGCGTCGATGTCCGAACTCCACAGCGTGAACTGATAGGACGAGTCGCTCTGCCGCGCGCCGACGCGCAGGTCCTGCGCCGGGAACATGAAGACGCGAATGCCGGCGATGTTGCTCAGCCTGGTGCGCAACCGGCCGATCACGGCTTGGGTCGGCACGTTGCCGCGCTCGGCGATCGGTTTCAGGCTGATGAACAGCCGCCCGCGATTGACCGAACCGCCGCTGCCACCGCCGATCGACGACCCGAGTCCCGCCACGGCCGGATCGGCCAGGACGATGTCCATTGCCTGCAACTGCAGTTGCAGCATGGCCTCGTAGGAAATGTCGGTCGAGGCCTGCGTGCCGCCGAAGATCAGTCCTGTGTCGTCCTGCGGGAAATAGCCTTTCGGGATTTTGATATAGAGGCCGACGGTGAGGGCAATGGTGGCGACGAAAACGATCAGACCCAAAGTGCGGTGCGCGATCGTAAAGGCGAGCGTCCGGTCGTAGAAGCTGAGCAGACGCGACAGCACGCCCTCGACGCGGCGGTCCAGCCAGGTGGCGTTTGGGTGCGGCGCTTCCTTGACGAAATAGGCGCAGATCATCGGCGTCACCGACAGCGACAGCACGGTCGAGACCGCGATTGCAAAGCACAAGGTCACCGAGAATTCGCGGAACAGCCGCCCGACCACGCCGCCCATGAACAGCAGCGGAATGAAGGCCGCGACCAGCGATACCGAGATCGACACCACGGTGAAGCCGATCTGCTTGGCGCCGCGCAAGGCAGCGGCGAGCGGCGAATAGCCTTTCTCCATGTAGCGGAACATGTTTTCGATCATGACGATGGCGTCATCGACGACGAAGCCGATGCTGACCGCGAGCGCCATCAGCGACAGGTTGTCGATGGAAAAGCCGGCCGCCCACATCGCCGCGCAGGTACCGGCCAGCGACAGCGGCACGGTGATGCCGGCGGCGATGGTCGCCGCTGTCCGGCGCAGGAACAGGAAGACGACGAGCATCACCAGCACCGCTGAAGCCGCGAGCGTGAGCTGCATGTCGTGCACGCTGGCGCGGATGGTTTGCGTGCGGTCGGTCAAGACGGAAACCTCGAGACCGGCTGGGATCCATTGCCGCAATTCGGGCAGCAAGTCGTAAATCCGATCGACGGTGTCGATCACATTGGCGTCCTGCTGCTTGGTGATGATCAGCAGCACGGATGGATCGCGGTTGTACCAGCCGGCCGAGCGGCTGTTGCGCACGCCCGGCTCGATGCTGGCCACCGTCGATAGGCGGATAACATTGCCGTTGACGGTTTTGACGACGACGGGGTCATAGTCCTCGGCCTTGCGCAACTGATCGTTGACCGCAATCGACACCGCGCGCTTGTCGCCGTCGAACGTGCCGAGCGGGCCGACCGTGTTGGAGTTGGCGATCGCCGTGCGCACGTCTTCCATGGCCAAGCCCATGGCGGCAAGCCGCGCCGGATCGACGCGGACGCGGATCGCCGGTTGCTCGGAGCCGGCCACGGTGACATCGGCGACGCCGTCGACCTGCGCCAGCCGCTGCACGATGATGCTGTCGGCGGCGTCATAAATATCGCTCGCCTGCATGGTCTTGGAAGTGAGCGCCAGGATCAGCACCGGCGCCGCGGCCGGATTGGCCTTGCGGAAAGTCGGCAGCGTCGGCATGTCGCCAGGCAGGTCGGTCAATGCGGCGTTCAGCGCCGCCTGGACGTCGCGTGCCGCGCCCTCGATGTTGCGCGACAGGTCGAACTGCACCGAGATGCGCGTCGAACCGGTCGAACTGGTCGAGGTCATCTCGGTGACGCCGGCGATGCTGCCGATCTGGCGTTCGAGCGGCGCGGCGACGGTCGCCGCCATGATGTTCGGATCGGCGCCGGGCCGCGAGGCGTTGATGCTGATGGTCGGGAATTCGACGCTGGGCAGGCTGGCGACCGGCAGGAAGTCGTAAGCCACCGCGCCGGTCAGAAACAGCCCGGCCGCCATCAAGGTGGTGCCGATCGGACGGCGGATGAAGGGCCAGGAGAAGTTCATGTCAAGTTCATCGCTTTATTCCGCCGGGCCCGGCGCCAGCCGGGGCGGCGAGGGCGTCGGTGTCGGCGGCGGTGCCGGTGCGAGCCGGGCGCGGAGCCGTTCCATGTAGAGATAGATCACCGGCGTGGTGTAGAGCGTCAGCAACTGGCTCAGCAAAAGACCGCCGACAATGGTGACGCCGAGGGGATTGCGCAGCTCGGAGCCGGTGCCCGATTCCAGCGCCAGCGGCAGCGCGCCGAACAAAGCCGCGAGCGTCGTCATCATGATCGGGCGAAAGCGCAACAGCGCCGCTTGCATGATCGACTCTTCCGGCGTGAGACCTTGCTTGCGCTCGGCCTCGATGGCGAAGTCGATCATCAGAATCGCGTTTTTCTTGACGATGCCCATCAGCAGCACGATGCCGATCAACGCGATCACCGACAGGTCGTAACCGAACAGCATCAGCGCCAGCAGCGCGCCGACGCCGGCCGAGGGCAGCGTCGACAGAATGGTCAGCGGGTGGATGAAACTTTCGTACAAGACGCCGAGTACGATGTAGATGGCGATCACTGCGGCGAGGATGAGCCACGGCTGACCCGCCAGCGACTTGGCGAATTCGGAGGCGTCGCCGGAATAGCTGCCGGTGACCGAGGTTGGCATGCCGATGTCGCGCTGCGCGGCGGTGATGACATCGACCGCGTCGCTCAGCGCATAGCCCGGCGCCAGATCGAAGCTGACCGTCACCGACGGAAACTGCTCCTGATGCGCGATGGAAAGCGGCGCCGAAATGTACTCGAAGCGGGCGAAGGCGGCGAGCGGTACCTGGTTGGAGCCGGTCACCGCGTTCGGCGTCGCGCTGGTATTGGCGTTGGTGGTCCCCGACGCGGTATTGGCGACGGTCGCCGCGGTGCCGCTGGCGGTCGAGGCGCCGGTGACGTAGAGCTTGGACAGAGACGCCGGGTCCTGCTGGTAGCGCGGCTGCGCTTCGAGGATGACGCGGTACTGGTTCGACTGGCCGTAGATCGTCGAAATCTGGCGCTGGCCGAAAGCGTCGTTGAGCGTGTCGGTGACGCTCTGCATCGATACACCGAGACGTCCGGCCTGTTCGCGGTCGATATTGATCATGACGCGCGGGCCGCCTTCCTGCGCTTCGGAGGCGACTTCGCGCAACGCCGGGTTGCCGCGCAAGGCGCGGGCGAGTTTGTCGGCCCATTCGACCACCTCGGCGGCGTCGCTGCCGACCAGAGTGTACTGATACTGGGCGCGGCTGGCGCGCGTCGAAATCTGAATATCCTGCGTCGCCTGGAAATAGACGATCATGCCGGGAATGCCGGCGACCTTCTCCTTCAGCCGTTCGACGATCGCGCCGACTCGGGCGACGCGCTCCTCGCGCGGCTTCAGGCTGATGGCGAGCCGTCCGGCATTGGGCGTGGCGTTGAGCGGCGAGACGCCGACCAGCGACACCACGCCGGCGACATCGGGATCATTACGTACAATCTGTTCGATCTGGCTCTGCCGCCGCTGCATTTCGGCGAAGGAAACATCGACACTTGCTTCTGTAACGGCGGTAATTTGCCCGGTGTCCTGCAAAGGCAGGAATCCTTTAGGCATGACGAGGTAGAGGGCGATCGTCATCGCCACGGTGGCGAACGTCAGCATTAAGGTGGCGCGCTGCCGTTGCAGCACCCAGACCAGGCTGCGGCGATAGTATTCAATGGTACGGTCTGTGTAGTCCTCGAATTTCTGCGCCCATTTGTTACGCCCGCCTTCCGGCTCGCGGCGCAGCAAGCGCGCGCACATCATCGGCGTCAGCGTCAGCGACACCACGGCCGAGGCGACCACGGCGATGGTCAAGGTCAGCGCAAATTCGCGGAACATGCGGCCGACCAGCCCGGTCATGAACAGCAGCGGGATGAACACCGCGATCAGCGACAAGGTCAGCGAAATGATGGTGAAGCCGATTTCGCGCGCGCCTTTCAGCGCGGCTTCCAGTGGGTCCTCGCCATCCTCGATGTGACGGACGATGTTCTCGATCATGACGATGGCGTCGTCGACGACGAAGCCGGTGCCGATGGTCAGTGCCATCAGCGATAGATTGTCGAGCGAGAAGCCGCAGAACCACATCACGCCGAAAGTCGCGATGAGTGACAAAGGCAGCGCGACGCCGGCAATGATGGTGGCGCGGATGGTACGCAGGAAGATCAGCACCACCAGAACCACCAGCCCGACCGCGAGTGCCAGCGTGAACTGGACGTCATGGATCGAGGCGCGGATCGTCGTAGTGCGGTCGGTGACGACGGTGAGCGTCGCGCCCGCGGGGATCGAGCGTTGCAGGCGCGGCAGTTCGGCGCGCACCCGCTGGACCGTGTCGATGACATTGGCGCCGGGCTGGCGCTGCACATCGATGACGATAGCCGGCTGGCCCTTGTACCACGCGCCGACTTTACTGTTCTCCAGGCCTTCGACCACGTCTGCGACGTCGGACAAAAGCACCGGCGCGCCGTTGCGGAAGGCGACAGTGATCGCCTTATAGGCGTCAGGCGAGGAAATCTGGTCGTTGGCGGCGATGGTGTAGGATTGGCTCGCGCCGTCGAGCGCGCCCTTGGCGCCGGCCACGTTCGCGCCGACGATGGCCGTGCGCAGATCCTCGAGCGCGATGCCATAAGCAGCAAGGCGAGACAGATCGGCCTGGATTCGGATCGCCGGTCGGATGCCGCCTTGCACCGACACGCGGCCGACGCCACTGACTTCCGACAGGCGCGGCGCCATGATGGTGTCGGCCATGTCGCTCAAGGCGCGCTGGGCGATATTATCGGAGGTGATGGCCAACGTAATGATTGGCGCGTCGGCCGGGTTCACCTTCGAATAGAGCGGCGGGTAGGGCAGGTTCTTCGGCAGCGTCGAGCCGGCGGCATTAATCGCGGATTGCACATCCTGCGAGGCGGCGTCGATGTCGCGGTTCAAATCGAATTGCAGCGTCACCTGGCTGATGCCGAACGAACTCGACGACGTCAGCACCTGCAAGGCCGGAATCTGGCCGAACTGCCGTTCCAGCGGCGCCGTCACCAAAGATGCGATCGTGTCCGGGTTGGCGCCCGGCAGTTGCGTCGTCACCTGGATGGTCGGGAAGTCGACTTGCGGCAGCGCCGAGATCGGTAGCCACCAATAGCCGAGCGCGCCGCCCAGCATCACCGCGACGCCGAGAAGGGAGGTGGCGATCGGGCGGTGAATAAAGGGGGAGGAAACGCTCATGCGCTGCTCCGACACGTAAATCGAAGCGCGGGCCACGGGCACAGCGCGCGCCCTCTCCCCTTGGGGGAGAGGGTGGGGGTGAGGGGGCAAGTGCCTCTCGATAAGCCATAACCCCTCACCCGGATTGCTTCGCAATCCGACCTCTCCCTATGGGAGAGGTGAAGAGGAGGATGGCTTATCGAATCCATTACTGCGCCGCCGGCGGCGCCGGCCTCGCGCTGCCGGCGGCTCCGGGCGCGCGTTCGCCGGATGCGCCGGCCGGGCGATTGCCGCGTTGGCGCTGGCCGGCGGGAGCGGCGGGTGCCGGTGCGCCGTCGCCGGTGCTGACGGCGACCTTGGCGCCGTCGGTGAGCCGGGCAAAGCCGGTCGTGACGACACGCTCGGGCGGCGTGACGCCGCTCTTGACGACGGTCCGTGTCTCGTCTTGCTTCTGCACGACGATCGGGCGGATGGCCGCGATGTTGTCGTCTTTGACGACATAAACGAACGTCCCGGTCGGCCCGCGCTGCACGGCGCCGGTCGGAATCACGGTGACCTGCTTGAGCGTATCGATCAGCAGCCGGATGTTGACGAATTGACCGGGCCAAAGTTGCAGGTCGGCATTGGGGAAATCGGCCTTCAGTTTCACCGTGCCGGTCGAGGCATCGACCTGATTATCGACGACCGACAATGTGCCGCGATCGATCACCGCGTCGTTGTCGGAGCGCAACGCATCGACGGCGAGCGCGCCTTTGGCGAAGGCATCGTTGACCTGCGACAGATATTGCTGCGGCAGGTTGAACAGCACCGAGATCGGCTTCAACTGCGTAATGGTAACAATGCCGGTCGAGTCTGACGCGCGCACGATGTTGCCTTCGTCAACGGCGCGGATGCCGGTGCGGCCGTCGATCGGCGCCCGGATGGTCGCATAGGCAAGCGTCGCCTGCGCGCTGTCGATCGCCGCCTGATCGGATTGCACCTGCGCGGTGTATTGCGCGACCAGAGACCGCTGTGTGTCGGACTGCTGGCGGTTGATGGCGTTGGTGGCGGCGAGCTGCTCGTAACGCGCCAGATCGTTCTGCGCATTGTTCAGCAGCGCCTGATCCTGCGCCTTCTTGGCGATCGCCTGATCGAGCGCCGCCTTGAACGTGGTCGGATCGATCTGCGCCAGCACGTCGCCTTTCTTGACGTCCTGGCCTTCCTTGAAGGCGATGCTGAGTAGCTTGCCCTCGACCTGCGGACGAACGGTGACGGAGTTGAGCGCGCGGGCGGTGCCGACGGCGTCGAGATGGACCGGCACATCGGCCAGCTTGGCCGGAGCGACAAGCACGGGCACCGGGCCGGTTTCACCGCCGAAGCGGCCGCGGCGCTGCTGTTGTTGCGCCGGTGAGCCGAAGACATAATAGAGTGCACCGGCAACGCCTATAAGCACCAGGCCATAGACGATGTAACGGTTGCGCCGGCCGGTTTTGACCGGCGCGGTCACCGCGTCTTTTTTCGGGATTTCACCGTGCATTGTTGGCTTCGATCGGTTTATGCAGCCAGCCGCCGCCGAGCGCCTGATAAAGGCTGACGATTGCCTGGACGTGGGCGAGGCGCGCCTGCGCCAAGGTGTCCTGCGCCTGATAGAGAGTCTGCTGCGTTTGCAGCACGGTGACGAGATCGACGGTGCCTTCGCGCAACCGTTGTTCGGCGATGTCGAAGGCGCGGCGTGAGCTGGTCACCACCTCGCCTTGCAGCCTTTCGCGCAGCGCGGTCTGGCGAATGGCGTCGAGCGCATTCTCGACATCGGCGAAACCGGAGATCACTGCCTTGCGGTAGTTCTGCAGGAGCTCATCCTGCCGGCCTTTTTGCAGATCGAGATTGCCTTGCAATCGCAGGCCATCGAAGATCGGCTGTGTCAATCCAGCGCCGAAGTTGAATAGGGCCGACTCCGGCCGCAGCAGGGTGCGCAATACAGCGCTCTGATAGCCGCCTTCGCCGGTCAAGGTGATCGACGGCAGCATTTGTGCACGCGCGTTTTCGACATTGGCATTGGCGGCGGCCAGTTGCGCCTCGGCCTCGCGGATGTCGGGGCGCTGCGTCAGCAGTTCGGACGGCAAGCCCGGCGTCACGCGCGGATAACGGATCGACCGCAGCGTGCCGCCGCGCACGCGAACGCTTTCCGGCGAGCGCGCCATCAGCACGGCGAGCGCATTGCGATTTTGCTTCAGCGTCTGTTCGAGCGGCGGAATGGCGGCGCGCTGCGAGTTGACGATGCTTTCCTGTTGCGCGGTGTCGAGCGCCGAGGCCGTGCCGGCATTGACGCGCTGATTGATCAGATCGAGTACGCGGCTGGCGCTGGCCTGGTTTTCGCGTGCGGCCTGCAATCGGTCCTGTGCTGCCAGCACCTGGAAGTAGGCATTGGCCGCGGTAACGACCGTGGAGAGGCCGACCACTTCGCGGTCATAGCGGCTGGCGACAGCGGTCTGTTCGGCGGCGCGCAGGGCCGCGCGGTTCTTGCCCCAGAAGTCGATTTCATAACTGGCGCCGAGCGTGGCGGTGAGCGTGTTGCGCTCGGACGCGCCGCCCGAACCGGTGCCATTGCTTTGCGAGGCGCGGGAGCGGACCGCCGAGGCGTCGAGTGAAATATCCGGCAGCAGCGAGGCTCCGGCGATGCGCGCCTGCGCGTCGGCCTGTACGATGCGGGCGATCGCCGCGGCGATATCGAGATTGGCTTCGCGCGCGTTCTCGATGATCTCGGTCAGCTCGCGCGAGCGAAAGCCACGCCACCAGTCGAGCGGCGGCAGCGCCGCTTCCGCAATCCGGGGATTGCGCGAACTGCCGTCATAGGATTGCGGAATGTCGAGCGCGGGCTCGGGTCTGTCGGCCAGCAGGCAACCGCCGAGTGTCAACATCAGGCAAGTTCCCGTCAGCATGCTTCCCAACGGACGCCATGCTGCTTTCGTTCCAAACCGCCCGCCAAAACCACCGCGACGCATAATATAAACTCTTACAAAACTGTTTGAGGCCAGCGGCAACGCTAGCCGAAATTATGGCTTGGCGCCTGCGCTTTTGCGGCCGGGCGGCCAGTCGGCGAGCGCTTGCCGTCCGGATGGCGACATTTGCGCCGCGGCGCCGGCGAACGCGCCCTGGATTGTCTGATCGAAGGCTTGACGTGCCGTGCGCGTATTGGCCATCGCCGTGCGCAAGGCTTCGATATCGAACGGCTCCGCGCGCATTGCGGTGCGGATGACACCCTGGGCGGAACGGTATTTTTGCTGTGCGCTTTCGATGGCTCCGCGGTCGGCGTCTATACGCGCCCGCAAAATGCCGGCGTCGTTCGCGGGCAAAGTATCGGCAATGCGCTCGACGCGCACGAAGACGTCGCGGTCCCAGGCGGATGCCGGCGGCGGCGGACGTACCGCCAGCGCTATCGCGAAGGCGATGAAGAACAGATTGAGCGCCAGCGAGCCGAGCAATAGCCAGCGCGACGAGCCCCTTGTCATCGTTGGTGCGAGTTGCGCCAGGCTCATGGCCGCGCTCCGGTCAGCGTTTCGGGCTCGAAGACGATGGAACCCAAGTCTGCGTTGGCGGCGGCGGTAAAGCGTCCATCGAGATGATCGAAGCGGCGGTCCAGCCCGGCGATGCCGACATAGAAACCAAGCACGGCGCAAGCGGCCAGCGCGGCGACGCGCGGCCAGGCCGGCGCGAACTGCCAGTCGAGCAGCACCGCCGGCAGCCGCCACAGCGGTATTTTCTGACGCGGCAGCGGGCCGCCAAGGCGCGCCAGCACGCGATCGACCGCGGCCGGGTCCGCAGGCTGCGCCTGCATCGTGCGCTTGAGCGCGGCGTCGAGTTGTTCCGGAAATTGCTGGTTTGTCATTTAGCCGTCCTCCTCACCCGTACTGTCGAGTGCCCGCCGCAGGTTCTGCTTCGCCCGCACCAATAATGTCTCCACCGCCGACACCGTCGTGTCGAGAATTTCCGCCACTTGCGCGTTGCTCATACCGTCACCGTAAGTCAGCACGATGGCGGCGCGCTGCCGAGCCGGCAGTTCCGCCGTTGCCTTGGCGACAAGCCGGTCGCGCTCGCTTTGCTCGGCCTGCTCGGCGGCATCCGGCGCCGGATCGACGATCTCGCCGGCGGCTTCCAGTTCAACCCAGGGCGCCCGCCGTTTGCGGTCGAGACAAAGGTTGACCACGATCCGTGTGAGCCAGGTGCGGAATGCCGCCAAAGGCTGCCACCGCGGGGCGTGGGTCCAGACCCGTAGCATGGCTTCCTGCACGGCGTCCTCGGCGTCCGCGGCATTGCCGAGAATGCGGCGGGCGAGCCCCAGCATGGCCGGGACATGACGGCGGGACAGGTTTCGGTAGGCCGCTTCGTCGCCGCGCGCGACGCGGGCCATAAGCGCTTCGTCGCTGTCATCCATGTCGCGTGCGCAACCGCCATCGAGAAAACCGGTTCATTCTAGTGATGGGCCTATCCAATGAACGGGTGGATGGTGAAAAACCTGTGCGGGCAAAACAGTGGGGAGAGGGGATAAATCCGCTGTCATTTTCGTAAGCTATTGATCTACCTTGGATTTGCAACCCTGGCCTGACCGGCAAGCTCCAAACCCTTAACCAGACGAGTGATCGCGCGGCAATTCGGCACCGCAATTCC
Source organism: Rhizobiales bacterium Ga0077525 (assembly GCA_001464835.1). GTDB lineage: Bacteria > Pseudomonadota > Alphaproteobacteria > Rhizobiales > Xanthobacteraceae > Pseudolabrys. The sequence continues at coordinate 98,901 of LNDS01000015.1, forward strand.
GAGCCGGTCGCCCTCGCGGACGATAAAGCCGGTCAGTTCGTCGATTTCGGTCGGCGCCCCCCGGGCGATGTCCAGCGCCATCGAGCCGGCATGCTTGGACAGCGGCACTTCGCCGGCGCGGATTTTGGCGACAAATTCCATCGGCGGGAAGGCAAAGGTGCCGCCCAAGACCTGAACCACGGTCATGACCTCGGCCGCCATGTCGTCAATCAGGTCGCGCATTTCCGGCACGTTATGGCGGGCGGGGTTGTCGCCCATCATCAGTGCGCCCAATGGGTTCATGACGCAGTTGAAGACGAATTTCGACCACACCGCGCCCATTGGATCTGCAACGATTTCGGCTGCCATGCCGGCGTTATTGAGCGCCTCGCCGAGGTGGACGATGTCCTGGACGTGTCCACGTACCGGGCCCAGCCAGGTCTTGCCCTCGATCAGGTTCTCGACCACGCCGGGCTCGACATAGCGTCCGGCATTCATGGTCGCGCCGCGCGCGACGATGACATCGGGGACGTCCAGCAGGACTTCGGCATTGCCCATGCCGTTCTGCAAGGTGACCAGCACCGGACTGCCGGTCAGCGCCGGACGCAGTTGTTCGAGCACCGCGGCGGTGGCTTTCGACTTGATGAGAAACAATATCGCGTCGAACGGCTTGTCGCGCAGGTCTTCGACATTGGCGGTGATGGCGAAACGCGCCACGCGCGGGCTTTTGCCGGTGACGCGCAAGCCGTCGCGCATGATCGCGGCGACGTGTTCGGCATTGGCGTCGAGCGCCGTGACTTCCGCGATCTTTGTCAGTGCCGAGGCGAAGAGTCCACCCATGGCGCCGCAGCCGACGACAAGAATGCGCGCCGGCATTCGCTACCGCGCTCCTACATCGGCCAGCGCAAATCCGGCAATGCGCTTGTAATTGTCGGACAGCGCCCGCAATTCGTCCTGGCTGATGTAGCGATCGAGATTGTCGAACGGTCTGTCGCCGACCAGTTCCTCGACCTTGATATTGATGAAGTCCGGCGGCGTCGAACGGTTGGTCTCGACCACTTTCGCCGCGACCTGCGCGCGCGCATTCTCATAGGCCTTCAGCGCATCGCGCGGATCGCTGGCATTGCGCAGGCAATCGGCCAAGGTGCGGGCGTCGATCGCCGCTTGCGCCGCGCCGTTCGAGCCGCGCGGATACATCGGATGGGCGGCGTCGCCCGCCAAGGTGACGCGGCCGAAGGTCCATTTGGCGATCGGGTCCTTGTCGACCATCGGATATTCCAGGATCTGGTCGGCGTCGCGGATCATCTGCGCCACGTCGAGCCAGTCGAAGCGCCAGTCCTCGTAGATAGAATAGAAGTCGGCAAGATCGCCCGGTCTGTTCCAGTCGTTCTGCACCTCGGTGTCGCGCTTGATCTCGGCCATCCAGTTGATGAGCTGGTTGCCGTCGCCGTCGATATTATCGACGATCGGATAGATCACCATCTTGCCGGTGTTGATCGAGCCGACCCGCATATAAGTGCGGCCGCCATTGATCGGCTTGCGCCGCGTCACGCCGCGCCAGGTGTTGATGCCGGAGAAGGCGACCTTGTCGTCGGGATAGAACTGCTTGCGGATGGCCGAGTTGATGCCCTCGCAGTCGATCACGACGTCGGCGCGCACATCGTCGCGCGTCTCGCCGGTGCTGGAGCGCTTGAAGTGGACGGTGGCGCCGTCCTCGTCCTGTTCGACGCCTGTGCACTCGCAGTCGGTCACGATTGCGTCGGCGCCGAGCGTCTTCTTCACCGCGTCGTACAAAATGACATGCAATTTGCCGCGATGAATGCCGACTTCCGGATACTGGTAGCCGGCGAACTTGCCGCGGTCCTCGCGGTAGATGAGCTGTCCGAAGCGGTTGTAGAAATGGCTCTCGCGGTTTTCGATGCCGGCGGCGAGCAATGGCTCGCCCAGGCCCAGCGCGGAAAATTCGCGCATCGCATGCGGCAGGAGGGTGATGCCGACGCCGAGCGGCTTGATTTCCGGCGCTCGTTCATAAACACGGGCGGCAATGCCGCGCTTGTGCAGATTGAGCGCCAGCGACAGTCCGCAAATCCCCCCGCCGACAATGGCTACTTTCATTTTCTTCTTCCTTTTTCGCCTCCACGCGGTGCGAATGGACGAAATCGGTTCGCCCCTGTCAATCGCGGGTAAAAGCCTTTAGCCGGCCGGGAGAAGTAAAATTCGGCGGCAAATCGGGCCGTCTTCCCGGAATCAAGAAATCGAGATAGCCCTATTATTGTCTTGAATGCGCCTTCATCCCGAGGCACTGAAAGGCTGGATTTTGCGGCTTTTTGCCGCCGATTTTCGAAGGTGAGTAATGATTCGACCCCTCGGTTTTTCGCTGCTGGCACTTCCCCTCCTGACAGCCCTGTCGGTTGGCGCCTCGGCCCAGACGCGCGACGCCGCGCCCGCCCGCTCGGCGCCGATGCAGGGACTGATGGGCCTGTTCCAGCAGGAAGCCCAGGCGCAGCAGCTCAATTCGCGTGACGTCGAGTCGGAAGGCCTGCCGCCTCCCGGCCTGGCGCCGCAAAACGGCCAGCAGCCGCAGTTCGGCAACCAGACCGGCCACCAGTTCGGCGATCAGCCGCGCACGCAGTTCGCGCCGAATGAAGCGATACGGCCTCCTGCCGGGATCGGCACGGGGCCGTCGCAGGCGCCGAACCAGATTCCTCCCCAGGCGAACGCGCCGGCCTCCGGTCAGCCGCCGGCTGGGACCGTCATGTCATTGCCCGCCGATGAGCAGCCCGAACAAGGGCAGCCCAAGGAACTGCCGGCCCATCTGAAGAAGCAACTGGTGGACTACACGACCAAGGAGCCCGTGGGCACCATTATTGTCGATACTGCCAACACGCATCTTTATCTGGTGCTGGGCGGCGGCAAGGCGCTGCGCTACGGCGTGCGCGTGGGCCGGGACGGTTTCACCTGGAGCGGCACCGAACGCATCTCCCGCATGAGGGAATGGCCGGATTGGCATCCGCCGGCTGAAATGATCGAGCGCCAGCCCTATCTGCCGCGCTTCATGGCGGGCGGCAACGGCAACCCGCTCGGCGCGCGCGCGATGTATCTTGGCAATACGTTGTACCGCATTCACGGAACCAATCAGCCATCGACGATCGGCTCCTACGTGTCGTCAGGCTGCGTCGGCATGCTGAACGAAGACGTCGAAGACCTGTTCAGCCGCGTCCAGGTCGGCACCCGCGTCGTGGTGCTGCCCGGCCGTGCGCCGGACGCGCTCGCCAATGCGGGCCCGCCGCCGCCGGCCAACCCGATGGCGCCGCCGTCGCAGGTGCGGTCGCCGGCGCCCGCCGGCGCCGCCCCGGCCAGTATAGCGCCTGCCAACAACCAGGGCGGCATTGCCGGCAGCGCCTTGCCGCCGGCGCGCTGACATCGCCGCTTTCCTTGAAAAGCCCGCCGGCTTTCCGCCGGCGGGCTTTTTCGTGTGGGACGTGCTAATTCTCACATGCTGAGAATTAGGCTTGGTACTTTTGACGCCCCCGCGCTGACGTGGTTTGCATTGTCGAGCCCGCAAATGGGCCGCCAGAGAGCAAACCATGACTGTCGCAATGTCCGCCGTCGCCGCCGCCGCCTATCTGCACCATATGGAATTGACCAGCGCCGACCCAGTGCGGCTCGCCGAATACTATGACCGTGTCATGCAGATGCGCGCCGAAAAGCTCGACGCCGATCGCTGGATCTGCCGCGGCGCCGACCGCACGCTGCTGATTTCGAAAGGCCGCGACAAGACTCTGGGCTTTGCGGCTTTCGCCTGCCGCGACGCCGAGGCGCTCGCCGGCCTGCGGCTGTATATTCAAGGACAGAACGGCGTTATCGAAAAGTCGCCGTCGCCGCTGTTTGACGACCGGGCCTTTGCCGTGCGCGATCCGGAGGGCAACGCCATTGTCTTCGGCGTGGCGAAGACACCGGCCGGGGCGCCGTCGCGCGACATTCGCGGGCCCTTGCAGCACATCACTTTCGGCAGCACCGATCTCGAGCCCATGGAAAAATTCTACGCCGGCACGCTCGGCATGACGCTTTCCGACCGCGTCAAGGACGAGAACGGCCGCATGACCACTTGTTTTGTGCGCTCGACGCATGAGCATCACACCGTCGGCATGTTCTTGAAGCCGGAGGCCGGGCTCGATCACCACAGCTATGAGGCCGGGGAATGGACGACGATCCGTGACTGGGGCGATCATCTCGGCGCCCTGCACGAGCCGATCGTCTGGGGTCCTGGCCGACATGGCCCCGGCAACAATCTTTTTATCTTCATCAAGGATCCGGACGGCAACATGATCGAGATTTCCGCCGAGATCGAATATGTCCGCGACCGGCCGGTGAAGGAATGGAAACACGAGCCCTACACGCTGAACTCGTGGGGCCCGGCGATCATGCGCATCTGACGGCGATGACGAACGACGGCGGCAAGCGAGACCCAAGCGCCAAGCGCGACAAAAGCGCCAAACGCGGTCTGACCAGCGCCGAAAAGGTGCTCGGCGTGTTGTCGCTGTTCAGCACTGAGCGGCCGGTTTGGTCGCCCGAACGCGCGGCAGTCCGCATGCGTGTGTCGCTGGCGACCGGCTACCGTTACTTCAACACGCTGGTCGCTGCTGGCATGCTGGAAAAGCTCAACCGCAATCGCTACGTGCTCGGCCCCGCCATCGTCGAACTCGACCGCAAGGTGCGCGCCGCCGATCCGGTGCTGAAGCTGGCGCAGCCGGTGATGGAGCGCCTGCTGCGCCGACTGCGCGAACCGGCGGCGATCCTGTTGTGCCGCTACTACCGGCAAAAGGTGATGTGCATTCATCAGGAAACCAATCGCGGCGGCGAGCCCGTCAGTTCCTACGAGCGCGGCACGCTGCGGCCGATGTTTCGCGGCGCGACCTCAAAGGTGATCCTGGCGTATCTGCCGCCGCGCACGATTGTCGATTTGTGGCGCGATCACCGCCGCGAAATCGTCGCCGCGGGCATGGGCCCTGGCTTTGAGGACTTTAAGGCGGCGTTGCGGGCGCTGCGCCGCGAGCCGGTCAATGTCAGTTCCAGCGAAGTCGATGCCGGCCGTACCGGCATCGCCGCGGCAATCTTCGACGCCAGCGGCCGCGTCAATGGCAGCCTGAGCATTGTCTTGCTGTCACCGCCGGCCAATAAACGCGCGGTGGCGCGGCTGACCATGGCCGTGCAAGCGGCGGCGCGAGAGATCGAGCGCGGCCGTGGTATGGCGCCGACGAAAGCAGGGTGAAGACGTGACGTTGCATGTTCCCATCGTCATCGTTGGCGCCGGTCCGACCGGACTGACGCTCGCCAATCTGCTTGGTGTGCTCGGCGTTGAGACTTTGCTGCTCGAGCGCAATGCCGCCACGGTGCAGGAACCGCGCGCGGTCTCGATCGACGACGAGAGCCTGCGCACCATGCAGGCCGTCGGTATCGTCGCCGACGTGATGTCACAGACCGTGACCGGCTACGGGTCGCATTATTTCTCGGCCTCGGGCCGTTGCTTTGCCAAGGTGCAGCCGACCGAACAGCCGTTCGGCTTTCCGCGCCGCAATGCGTTTCGCCAGCCAGTGCTGGAGCGGCAATTGCGCGACGCGCTGGCGCGCTTTCCTCATGTCACCGCGAAGTTTCAGCATGAGGTGACATCGTTCGAGCAGGGCGCCGCCGGAGTGACGCTGACCGTGACCGATGCCGACGGCAATGACTATACGCAGACCTGCGATTATCTGGTCGCCTGCGACGGCGCCTCGAGCGGCATGCGCCGCCAACTCGGCATCAAGATGGCCGGATCGACCTTCAACGAGCGCTGGCTGATCCTCGATCTGGAGAATTCGCCGAGCGCCTCGCCGCATACGAAGGTGTTTTCCAATCCGGCGCGGCCTTGCATCGCGTTGCCCGGACCGAACCTGACGCGGCGTTATGAGTTCATGCTGCATCCGCACGAGCGCGATGAGGCCATGCTGGCGCCCGAGACAGTGCAGCATCTCATGGACACGCACGAGGCCGCGCCGCAGAGCGTCCTGGTGCGCAAGGTGGTCTATACGTTCCACGCCCGCATTGCCGACCGCTGGAAACACGGCCGGGTGATGCTCGCTGGCGATGCCGCGCATCTGACGCCGCCTTTCGCCGGGCAGGGCATGAACTCCGGCCTGCGCGACGCCAACAATCTGGCATGGAAGCTCGCCGCCGTGAGCAAAGGTCAACTCGGCCCCGGCTTGCTCGATAGCTACGAAAGTGAGCGCCGCGATCACGCCTGGGCGATGATCCGGTTCGCGCTCAATATGGGGAAGATCATCGGGCCTAAGAGCCGGCTGATGGCGTTCGCCATCCAGATGTTGTTCCGCGTGCTCGATTATTTCCCGGCAGCGCGGGATTATGTCGCGCAGATGAAATTCAAGCCGCCGCCGCACCTTGGCGTGGGCTTCCTGGTGCCGGGCGGCGTTGACGATAAACACACTTTGGTCGGGCGGCTGTTTCCGCAGCCAAAGGTTCAAGCCGGCGGCCGCGAGGTGTTGCTCGATGAGATGCTCGGTGGCGGCTTTGCAATTCTGGTGCGCTCGCCGCGGGTTGACGAAGCGCTGCGTGCGCTGTCTACGGCGCCGTGGAATCAATTGGGCGCGCGCATTGTCGTCATGGGCCGCGATGCCGTCGAAGTTGGACCGGCCAACCCGCGCCTGGCGCTATACACCGACCACGTTATCCTGTTGCGCCCGGACCGCTATGTCGCGGCCTGTGTGAAGGTCGATGAGCTGGCGCAGGGCGGGAAAGCAATAGCAGCACTCGTCCGACAGACCCACACTCCGTTCGTTCCCGCGTAAGCGGGAACCCAGAGTTACAACCGAGAGCTTTTGCCGGGGCCGCTGGGTCCCCGCTTTCGCGGGGACGAACGGACAAATTTACTCAGCGGCAACACTCTTGCCGATCGCCTGGTTGACGCGCGGCATCACCTGCTCGGCCAATAACGTCATCGAACGCTTGGCCAAAGCCGGATCGACAAAGTCCATGCCGGCGTAAACAAGCTCGCCGAAATCGCCGGTTTCCTCGCGTAACGCCAGGATGGCGTCGACCACCTTGTTGACCGTGCCGTTGATGACGCAGTGGTCCATGACGAAATCGTGCGTGATCTCTTCGTCCGGCTGTTCCTTGTGACTCTTGAACACGTAAAGCCGGTTGCTGCGCTTCATCTTGGCCAGCATCTGCTCGAAATAGAACCGATACGGACTGCTGGCGTCGTCGCGGCCATAGCGCCGCGCGGTCGCGTCATCATCGGCGACAAAGATAGTGCGGGCGATGCGCCAGTCCTTGATGTCGGCCTTTGCGCCGACCTCGGCCTTGCCCTTGGCGAAATTCGTCCAGTGCGACTTGAGATGCTTCGCGAGAAGAAAGTTCGCCGACAGCGGATGGAAGTCGCGCTTGCCCATCAGGACGCAGCCGGGCGAGAACGGCGCCACCACGGTGCCGACGATTTCCGGCCGCGGTTTCTGGAACGGCTTGCCCATGATGCCGGTGCCGAGATGATAGGTGGCGTTCTTGTTGATCGCGACCTTGAAGCGGTTGTTCGGCAGGTCGATGTTGTAAGGCGGCTCGCGCGACCAGATTTCCAAGATGACGTCAATCGCCTCGGCGAAAATCCTGTTGCGGTCTTCTTCGAGCAGGCCGAGCGCTTCGGCGTCGGAGGCGAGCGCGCCGGGGCTGATGCCGAAGATGAAACGGCCTTGCGCCAGATGGTCGAACATCGCCGCGTTCTGGGCGATGACGACGGGATGCATCTGCGACAGGTTGGTGGTGCCGGTGGCGAGCTTGATGGTCTTGGTGTCGCTGATGAGAGTCGCCAGAAACAGCATGCTGTTGGTGACGCGCTCGCAGGCATCGGTCAGATGCTCACCGACAAAGGCGTCGTGGAAGCCGAGTTTGTCGGCGAGAATGATCGCCTCACGGTCTTCGCGCAATGTCTGCGACCAGTCCCGCGTCTGCGGATGAACCGGCATGGTGAAGTAGCCCAACCGCATCGTAAAAGCCTCCGTTTCGCCGGCTGTATATAGGCAAGCTATCGCGGATCGGCCATATCGATTCAAGGTCGGCTTTGGGCAAAGATTTAGTTTTGACGGTGCGAAAAGCGTCTGTGCCGTGTGGACGATCAGGCCGCAACGCGCGCCAGAAAGCCTTCGACTTCGGCGCGCAACTCGGCCGCTGCCGCTTCGACGCCTTGTGCCGCGGCGAGGACGTTTTCAGCCGCCGTCGCGGTTTCGGTCGCGGCACCGGCCACTTCACCGAGCGCCGAGACGACCTGCCGTGTGCCGCCGGCGGCGCCGGCGACGTTCTGCGAAATTTCGCTGGTCGCCGAGCTTTGTTGTTCGACCGCGGCCGACACCGCGGTGGCGCAATTGTCGATCTCGGCCATGCGCCCCGAGATGCGGCCGATGGCGCCAACCGCGCCCGTCGTCGCGGTCTGCACCGATGTGATGAGGGCCGATATGTCCTCGGTCGCCTTGGCGGTTTGCACCGCTAGGGATTTCACCTCCGACGCGACCACGGCGAAGCCCTTGCCGCTGTCGCCGGCGCGCGCCGCCTCGATGGTGGCGTTAAGCGCCAGGAGATTGGTCTGCCCGGCAATGTCGCGGATCAACTTGATGACGTCGCCGATTTTCCGGGCGGCGAGCGACAGCGCGTCGATGCGGCTATTGGTGCCTTGCGCTTCGCTGACCGCGACCCGCACGATGTCGGTGGTCCGCGACAGCTGGCGGCCGATTTCGCCGATCGAGGTCGCCAATTCGTCGGCGGCGACGGCGGCGGTCTCGACATTGGCGCAGGCTTCGTTGGACGCCGACACCGCGCCTGCGGCGTTCGATGAACTGCGGTCGGAGGTGGCGCGCAATGTCGTCGCGGTCGCGCGCATCGCGGTTGCTCCGGCGCTCGCGGCGTCCAGATGCTCCTCGACGCGCTGGCGGAACGCGGCAATGGCCTGTTCGATCATGGCGCGCCGGTCCTGCTGCTTGTGCATCGACTCGCGTTCGATCTCGGCATTGCGCCGGTCGGTGATGTCGTCGTGGCTGCCGACCCAGCCGCCGCCGGGCATGCCGCGGTTTCTGATGAGCAGAAGCCGCCCGTCCGGCGTCTTCACTTCGGTGGTGGTGGCCTTTCCCGCCGCCATGTCGGCGACCAGCTTGCGCCGATATTCGCTCGGGTCGCTCATGAAAGTGCCGTTGGCAGCGCGAAAGGCAAGAATGTCGGCAATCGAGGTGCCGGGCGTGGAAACTTCCGCCGACAATTTATAAAATTCCCGATAGCGGTCGTTGCAAAACAACAGCCGCTCCTTGGCGTCGAACATGCACAGGCCTTGCGACATGTTGTCGAGCGCCAGCAGCATGCGCTGGTTTTTCAATTGCATGCGGCGGGCGAAGAAGCCGGCGGCAAGCACCATGGTGCAAAGCGCGAATGCGGCGGCGGCGGCTGCCACGATGGCAAACGGCAGCTCAGGCGCGGCTACGCTGCCAATGGCGAGGCTGACGGCAAAGCCGGTGAAACCAATAATGGCTATCAACGGCCAATTGCGCGTCGTTGCCGCTGCGGCTGTCGTCTTTGCCATGTTTCTCCGCCCCGATCGCCGGCGACGGTAATCCTGTCTGGTTTTTTTGCAGTTAACTGCCGGCGTTAATTGGTTAAGCGGATGTTAACGGCGCCGTGCGCCGATAGGCGGCTTGACCACCACCGTTCGGCCATGGTCGGCGGACAGTTTGCGGCCCAATTCCCGATTCGGAGAAAGTTCACATGGTTTTGCTTCGCCCGAGCGCGCTTTTGCTCGTTGCCTTCGCGCTCGCCGGCTGTGCGGGCGACACTTATGTGCCCAAGGCGGAGCCGAGCATGTATCGCAGCCTGGCGCAGCCGGGCGCGACGCTCGATGACGCCGCCGCCGCCTCGATGATTTCCGGCTACCGCGCCAATAACGGCCTGCCGGCGGTGACGCTCGATCCGGAACTGACCCGGCTCGCGCAAGGTCAGGCCGAGGTCATGGCCAAGCGCGACAAGCTCGACCACGCCGCCGGCAAGCCGTTCGTCGGCCGGCTGAAGGCCTCGGGCTACGACGCCAAGACCGCGGCGGAAAATATCGGCGCCGGCTATCACACTCTGGCCGAGGCTTTCTCCGGATGGCGCGATAGTCCGCCGCACAAGGCCAACATGCTCTTGAAGGGCGCGACGCGCATGGGCATCGCCGCCGTGTACACATCGAAGTCGAAGTACAAGGTGTACTGGGCCCTGATCATGGCCGAGCCGGACGCCAAGTGACAACGAACAGGTTGCTTTACCTCTCCGCCCCGCGCGACTAGCTTGCGCGCCATGCTGCCGGACGCCAGGGATTTCGACCAACTCAGCCGCCGCTTCCGCTGGACCATTCCGGCGCGTTACAACATTGGCGTCGATGTCTGCGACAAATGGGCCGAGGCCGATCCCACGCGCCTCGCCATTCTGCATGTGCAAAGCAACGGCCGCGAGGACCGCGTCACTTTCGACGCTTTGCGCGAAGCCTCAAACCGGCTGGCTAATGTGCTGCGCGCGCATGGCATCGAGCGCGGCGACCGCGTCGCGATTTACCTGCCGCAGTCGCCGGATGTCGCTATCGCCCACGTCGCCATCTACAAGCTCGCCGCGGTGGCATTGCCGATCGCGGTACTGTTCGGGCCCGACGCGCTATCCTACCGCTTGCAGAATTCCGGCGCCAAGGCCCTCATCACCAATACCGCCGGCCTCGCCAAACTGAGCGAGATTCGCGCCGAGGCGCCGGACCTCACCTGCGTGGTATCTATCGACGGTGCGGGTGAGGGCACTATCGACCTGACCACCGAACTGGCGCGCGCGTCATCTTCCTTCACACCGGAAGTCACCACGCCCGACGATCCGGCGATGATGATCTACACCTCGGGTACGACCGGCCAGCCGAAAGGCGCCCTGCACGGCCATCGCGTGTTGCTCGGTCATCTGCCCGGCGCCGAACTGTCGTATTATCCGTTTCCGCAACAAGGCGACCGCTTCTGGACGCCGGCCGACTGGGCCTGGGCCGGTGGCCTGCTCGACGTGCTGCTGCCGTCGCTGCACCACGGCGTCGCGGTGGTGGCGCGCAAGTTCGACAAGTTCGATCCGGAAGAAGCCTTCGCGCTGATGCAGAAGACGCAAGTGCGCAACGCTTTCATTCCGCCGACGGCGTTGCGCATGATGCGCGCCGCGCCCAATCCGGCCGGCCGTTACGACTTCAAGTTGCGCGCCATGGGCTCGGGCGGTGAATCGCTCGGCGTTGAAGCTTTGGAGTGGGGCCGTTCGGCTTTCGGCCTGACCATCAATGAATTCTACGGCCAAACCGAATGCAATCTGGTGATCGGCGCTTGCGCGCAACTTGGGCTGTCGCGCGAAGGCTCGATGGGCAAGGCGGTGCCGGGCCATACCGTCGCGGTGATCGGGCCCGATGGCGCGGTGTTAAAGCCCGGCGAGATCGGCCAGATCGCGGTCAAGCGGCCGGACCCGGTGATGTTTCTCGAATACTGGAATCGTCCCGAGGCGACGCGCGACAAATTCATCGGCGACTGGATGACGACCGGCGATCAAGGCGTCATGGACGAGGACGGCTATTTCACCTTCGTCGGCCGCGACGACGATGTGATCACGTCATCCGGCTTCCGCATCGGCCCCGGCGAAATCGAGGACTGCCTGATCGGCCATCCGGCGGTGGCGCTGGCCGCCGCCATCGGCAAACCAGACCCTTTGCGCACCGAGATCGTCAAGGCTTTCATCGTGCTCAAGCCCGGTCACGCCGCAAGTCCCGAACTGGCGGCCGAGATACAGACCTTCGTGAAAACGCGATTGTCCGGCCACGAATATCCGCGCGAGGTCGCGTTCATCGACGACATGCCGATGACGACAACGGGCAAGGTGATTCGGAGATTGCTGCGCGAGCGCGCCTAGAGCGTTTTCGACGTTTAGGCTAGCCGTCGCCGCGCGACGAAATACAGGCAAATCGATTCAACGACCAGCGCCGTCGATACCGAGGCCGCCGCGCCTTCGATGCCGATGCGTGGAATCAGCACGAAGCACAATGCAAGATTGATCGCGAAGGCGAGCGCGTAGATCGCGACGCATTGCTTGCGGTCGCCGAGCATGAGCAAGAGGCGCTCCGCGGGGCCGACCGCGGCGCGCGCCAGCATGCCGACCGCCAGAATGAACATGACGTCGTAGGCGGCGTCGAAGCCAGGACCGAACAGCCTCAGTAGCGGCTTGCCGCAAATCAGGATCGCCACACAGATCGCCAGCGATGGCCAGAACGTCCACCTGATGGTCTCGCCGAAGAACTGCGCCAGCCGGGCCTTGTCGCCCGACACATGATACTGCGTGAACTTGTGCGTGGTGGCGCCGGCAATGGCAAAATAGACGAAGGCGACGATGGCGAGCAGGCGCGCCGCCGCGTAATAGGCCGCGACTTCTTCGGGCGAGCGGAAATGCTCGAGCGCGAGGATGTCGACATAGGTCAGCATCAGATAGAGGCTCTCGACCGCGAAGATCGGCATCGATGTTGCCAGCCAGATTTTCGGCTCGTAGGTCTTCGGCCCGGCCGCGACCTTGGTTCGCAGTTTTCGATTGAGCACCAGCAACTGGCCGATGGTGACGCCGTAGATCGTGATGATCGAGATGTACAGCGCGGTCAGCGCGTCGGTCGGCGCGCCGATCAGCCAGGCGATGCCCATCAGCACGATGACCGCCGAGGTGCGGATGATGTAGAACGGCAGGAAGGCGAGGTTGGCCCAGTTATACGACTGCGCGATGCCGGACTGAATCTGCACCAGGCCGTAACTCGGGATCATGACGCAGGCGAGGATCAGCGGTACGAACAGATAGTCCTTGATCCACGGCGACAGCGCGAACACCGCGAGCAAGCCGACGGCGGCGATGGCGCTGGCAATGCCGAGCGCTAGCCAGCAGCCGCCTGAGAGGAAGCCGCGCAGTTTATCGTGCGCTTTAAGTTCGGTGTATTCGGGAATGAAGCGGCGCGCCGCCGAGGACAAGCCCATATCGGACAGAGCGCCGATCATCAGCACCCAGGTCCATACATAGATGAAGACGCCGAATTCGAACGAACCCATCCAGCGCGCCAGCAACACCTGGCTGACCAGCGCCAGCATCGCATTGGCGACGCGGACCAGAAACACCTTGCCGGCGACGAGTTGGGCGAGGCGGCTGTCGCCGCGGTCGGCCAAAATCGCTTTGACGCGCGCGATGACGCGCGCAAGCGATTGCGCGGGCGACGATGCTGCGTCGGTATCGAAAGCCATCGAAACCGGTTAGCAAGGAATCGTTAACATTTGGTGGCATTGTTGCTGTCGTCCCCGCGAAGGCGGGGACCCATACGCCGTGCCCTCTCTTGAGCCTGCGGGCTATGGGTCCCCGCTTTCGCGGGGACGACATCATGTGGGCAATGACGCCAATATTTGTTCCACGGCCTTGCTGTCTTCGGCACTGAGCGGGCTTTGCGGCGGTACCGGGTCGCCGACCTCATAGCCCTGGATCTGCAACCCGGCCTTGATGCAGGCGGCGAGATTGAAGCGGGCGAAGGCCTCGTTGATGCGCCACATGTCACGCTGCAGTTTCATTGCCTCGGGCCATTTTCCGGCGCGGCACAGGTCATAGAGTTTCACGCTCTGGCGCGGCACGATGCAGGCCGGGCCGGCCATCCAGCCGACGCCGCCGATCATCATCACCGCCGCCGGAATATGCGCCGACGCCGAAAACACATTGAGGTCCGGCGTGCGGTTCATGATCGACAGCAAACGTCCGGTATTGGTCGAAGCATCCTTGATCGCCTGAATGTTCGGATGCGTCGCCAGCCGCGCGATGACGTCGAGGCTGAGGTCGCTGCGCTGGAAATTCGGATTGGTGTACATCACCACCGGGATATCGACGGCGTCGGCAATGGCGCGGAAATAGCTTTCGACCTGCGCATCCTTGAGCGGGAAATAGGCTTCGAGAATGGCGAGAATGCCGTCGGCGCCGAAGTCTTGATAGCGGATGGCCTGCTCGACCGCATCGGCGGTGGATGTCGAAGCGACGCCGGCGATCACCGGTACGCGCTTGTCGGCGGCTTCGATCGTCGTCTGCACCACGCTATCGCGCTGCTCGCGCGATAGGTAAGCGAATTCGCCGGTTGAGCCGAGCGGCGTCAGGCCATGGACGCCGGCATCGATCAGGTCGGACGACAGCCGTCCGAGCACATCGGACTTGATGCGGCCCTGCGCATCGATCGGCGAGACCAGATACGGATAAACGCCGTGAAATTTTGTCACCCGCCAAACCCGCCTTCGTCGAGAAATTTCCGTTCTTCCGCCGTCGTCGTCCGGCCGAGCACCGCGTTGCGGTGCGGAAAGCGGCCGAAGCGGCGGATGATGTCGGCATGCAGCTCGGCCCATTTCAGGCCGTCGGCATCGTCGATGGCCTTGAAGAACGCGATGCCGCGTTCCTGGTCGGCCATGTCCTCGGAATGCTCGAACGGCAGGTAGAAAAATCCGCGCATCTCCTTGGCAACTTGCGCATCGAAGCCGCGCACGATCGCGCCGGCAGCAATCGCCCGCGCCATCGGATCGGTGTCGAACATGCGCGCCTGGCCGCGAAACATGTTGCGCGGAAACTGATCGAGCAGAATGAGCAGAGCCAGCGCGCCCTCGGCGCTGTGCTCCCATGCGCTCAGTTTGCCGGCAGCGGCGGCCTCATGCGTCGTCAAAAACCGCCGGCGGATTTCGTCGTCGAAGGCATCGTCCTTTTTGAACCAGGCTTTCGGCCCGGCTTCGCGCCAGAAGGACACCACATCGGCAGCGCGCGCCGTCGCGTCATCGCTCATGGTTATTCCGGCTCATGGATTATCCCGCAGCGCCCGGCGCAGGATCTTGCCGACATTGGTCTTCGGCAGCTCGGCGCGGAATTCGACGTATTTCGGCATCTTGTAGGCGGCGAGCTTGCCCTGCATGAAGCGGCGAACATCTTCGGGGGTGAGGTCCGGCTTCTTGCTGACCGCGAACAGTTTCACCGCCTCGCCGGAATGCGGGTCCGGCACGCCGACCGCGGCGCATTCGACGATGTCGCCCTGCATCATGGCGACGTCCTCGACTTCATTGGGGAACACCTTGAAGCCGGAGACCGAGATCATGTCCTTCTTGCGGTCGACGATCTTGACCTGTCCTTCCGGCGTCATGATGCCGATGTCGCCGGTGCGGAAGAAACCATCGGCAGTCATCACCTTGGCGGTTTCGTCCGGCCGGTTCCAGTAGCCGACCATCACCTGCGGCCCGCGCACGGCTATTTCGCCGGCCTCGCCGAGCGGCACTTCCTTGTCATTGACATCCAAAATCTTGATGTCGGTTGATGGGAACGGATAGCCGATCGTGCCGGTCCATTCGGTAATGTCGCAGCGGTTGGCGGTGGCGCCTGGCGACGTTTCCGACAGGCCATAGGCCTCGATGATCGGCCGGCCGGTCGCCGCGAGCCAGCGCTCGGCGACGGCGCGCTGCACCGCCATGCCGCCACCGACGGCGGATTTCAGCATGCTCCAGTCGATCTTGCCGAAGTCGGGGTGATTCAGCATGGCGTTGAACAAAGTGTTCACCGCCGGGAAGAAGTTGACCTTGTACTTCGACAATTCCTTGATCAGGCCTGGAATGTCGCGTGGATTGGGAATGAGCAGGCATACGCCGCCGACGCGGACACCGATCAGCGCGCAGGCGGTTAACGCAAAGATATGAGACAGCGGCAGCGCGGCGACCATGAACAGTTGATCGACGCGCGGCTCGAGCGTCAGCGCCGGTTGCAGCCAGGCGTGCGCTTGCAAGGTGTTGGCGACGACGTTGCGGTGCGACAGGGTCGCGCCCTTGGAAACGCCGGTGGTGCCGCCGGTATATTGCAGGAAGGCGATATCGTCGAGCGTCAGCGTCGGCGCCTGCAATGTCATGCCGCGTCCGGCGGCGATCACGTCCTTGAACTTGAAGTGGCCGGGCAGTGAGAACGGCGGCACCATCTTTTTTTTGTGGCGCACCACGTAGTTGACGATGGCGCCCTTTATCATGCCGAGCATGTCGCCCATCGTGGTGACCACGACATGCTTGACGCTCGTGTTGGCGATGACTTGCGCGAGTGTGTGCGCGAAGTTTTCCAGCACGATGATGGCTTCGGCGCCGGAATCCTTGAGCTGGAATTCGAGTTCGCGCGGCGTGTACAGCGGATTGACGTTCACCACCGTGTAACCGGCGCGCAGGATGCCGAGAAGCGCGATCGGGTATTGCAGGGTGTTCGGCATCATGATGGCGACGCGGGCGCCGCGCTTGAGGCCCCGGCTTTGCAGCCAGGCGCCAAGCGCGCGCGACGCGGCGTCGAGTTCGTCGAAGGTGATGGAACTGCCCATGCAGATGAAAGCTTTCTTGCCGCGATGGGCCTTGAAGCTTTCCTCGAAAATCGCGACCAGCGACGAATAGGCCGTTGGATCGATCTCGGCGGGTACGCCGGGCGGATAGTTCTTGAGCCAGATGCGTTCCATATTGCCCCCCTTTACGCCGGCTCTTGTTCCCGAATGGCCGACGGTCAAACCGTCCTCAGCATCCGTCCAACCGCGTCCGCATGCAAGGCCGCCCGTTCCGCTCAGGCGCGACTATCTGACCCGCCGAACGGGACAAGGGGGTTGTCGGTCAGGGCGGCGCGGTCGGGACGGTCGGGCGCGGCGGCGCCCAGAAAAGCCTCGAACAATTCACGTACCGTGCGCTCGGGCAGGTCCTTGGTAATGAACACAAGCCGTGTGCGCCGGTCGTCGTCGGGCCATCGCTCAAGTTGCGCGGTCGGATGGAAAACGTGCTGAACGCCGTGAACTACAACCGGCGTGTCCGGCATCTCAGTGAAGTTGACGATGCCCTTCATGCGCAACAGCCGGGCCCCGTAATTAACGCGCAGCAGTTCCAGGAACATATCGAGCGTGCCGGCCGGGATCGGCTTGTCGGCGGTGAGCACGAAGGAGACGATATGGTCGTCGTGCCGGTTGACGTCGTGATGGTGATGATGACCGTGCGAATGCGCGTCGGCATAGGCCTCGGCCGCCAGCCATTTCCTGACGTCAGGAATCTTGCGCGCCGGGTCGTACAGGCCGCAATTGAGCAGCCGGTCGGCGGTGGCCTCGCCCTTCGCAGCATCGAGCACTCCGGCGGCGGGATTGAGCCGACGCAGGCGCTCCAGCAGGTGGGCGGTCGCACCGAGACCGGCCAGATCGGTCTTGCTGACGACAAGGCGGTCGGCGACCGCGGCCTGCTTGACTGCTTCGGGATGGGCGTCGAGCGTCGCCTCGCCATTAACAGCGTCGACCACGGTCACCACGCCATCGAGCCGGAAGCGTTTGACCAGATAGGGATGCGCCATCGCGGTATGTAGCACCGGCGCCGGATCGGCGAGGCCGGTGGTCTCCAGCAGAACGCGGCTGAATTTGACGCGGCCATTGTCGAGGTCGCGCAGCAGCTTCTCCAGGCCATCGACCAGGTCGCCGCGCAAAGTGCAGCACAGGCAGCCCGATTGCAGCACCACCATGTTGTCACCGATATAGTCGACCAGCAGATGGTCGAGCGACACTTCGCCGAATTCATTGATGATGACGGCGGTATCGCTCAGCGCCGGGTCTTTCAGCAGCCGGTTCAGCAAAGTGGTCTTGCCGGCGCCGAGAAAGCCGGTGAGCAAAGTGAGCGGGATCGGCACCGGTGGTGTGCGGCGGGCAGCACTTCTGTCGGCGTCGCTCATTGTGTCGCCGAAGTGACTTTCGGCTTCGCCTGTTTTGGCGTTGCTGCCGGCTTGGCCGCCGCCGCAGGCTTTGCCGTTGCAGGTTTTGCCGCGGCCTTCGGAGCGGTGGCAGGCTTGACCTCGGCGGCCTTCGCGTCAGGCTTGGCCTCGGCAGCAGGCTTCTCGGCTGCGTCGGGCTTGGCGGCGACTTTCTTTTTCTTCTTGGCCGGACCGCTGGCAACCTGCGGCGCGCTGTCCGGACGATCGGCTGGCCCAGTAAACACGATAACCGGCGGCGTGGTATCGACCGGCGGGCCGAGCACGAATTTGCCGGTCGACGGCTTCAGGTTCGACAGCATGAATGCTTGACCGCCATTACCGCCCTCAGTGCCTTCGGCGGTAACGGCTGCTTCGACTTCTTCTTCCTGGTTGTCTTCCGACGGCGGCTTGCGCCGGTGGCCGCCGCACATTTCCTCGCGCAAATTCGGCGGCTGCGCATCGATCGGCGCCAGCGCATCGACGGTACCGAGCGACGGCGTCAGCCAGGTCAGCCCGCCGCTGCTGAAGCCGCGCTCCAGCATGGCGCCGGCCTTTTGCGCGCGCACTGCGCCGGAATAGGCGCCGAGCACGACCGCGATCAGGCGGCGTCCATTGCGGGTCGCGGACGCAACCACATTATAGCCGGAGGCGCAGATGAAGCCGGTCTTCATGCCGTCGGCGCCGGGATAGCGGTCGATCAGATTGTTGTAGTTGCGCATGACGCGATTGCCGTAGCGGATCGCGTGGATGTTCCAATACGGCTCGGCCTCGGGAAACTCCTGGAACAGTGCGCGCGCCAGAATGCCGAGATCGCGCGCCGACGAGACGTGCCCCTCGGACGGCAGACCGTTCGGGTTGACGAAGTGGCTCTGCGACATGCCAAGCCGGCGGGCATTGGCGTTCATCATATCGGCGAAGCCTTCGAGCGAGCCGCCGACGCCTTCGGCGATCGCCACTGCGACATCGTTGGCCGATTTCACCATCAGCATCTTCAGCGCGTTGTCGACGGTCAACGTGGTGCCGAGCTTGAAGCCCATCTTGGTCGGCTGCTGCGCCACCGCGTTGCGCGACATGGTCAAGAGCGTGTTGAAGGTCAGGCGCTTTTCCTTGACGGCGCGCAGTGTCGTATAGGCGGTCATCAGTTTGGTGACCGAGGCCGGATACCACGGATAGGTCGCGTTCTCGGCGTGCAGCACCTTGCCGGTCGCGGCCTCGATCAGGAGCTGCGCCTCGGCCGCAGCCGGGCGGGAGGCCTGCACGGTCAGCGCCGCGGCGGCGGCGAGAATGAAGGCGGAGCGGCTGAAGCGGGCAAAAACGGTCAAAATACGGTCCGTTCCAGGGGCTTGGCATTATGGGGCCGGACAGGAACCAAGAATAGATTGGGTTCCTTTGGCGGTGGCGCTAAACTAACGAAGCTTTCGGCAGGTGGCAAAGCCGGTCGAGACCTTAACTGTGATTATGGTGACTTCTACAAGTGATTTGCCGTATCGCCCGTGGCCGTTCCTGACCGGCCAATGCGACCAAAGTTCGGCAAGCGACAACCGGGAGATTTCGATGACCGCGGCAATCGTCGGCTGGGCCCATACCCCGTTCGGCAAGCTTTCCGGCGAGACCGTCGAAAGCCTGATCGTGCGGGTGACCAATGAGGCGCTCGCCGATGCCGGCATCGAGGCCAAGGACGTCGACGAGATCGTGCTCGGCCACTTCAACGCCGGTTTTTCGGCGCAGGACTTTACCGCTTCGCTGGTGCTGCAAGCCTCGCCCGATCTACGCTTCAAGCGCGCGCTGCGGGTCGAGAATGCCTGCGCCACGGGATCGGCGGCGGTGCATCAGGGCATCAAGTCGATCGAGGCAAAAGCGGCGCGCATCGTCTTAGCGGTCGGCGTCGAGCAGATGACGACGACGCCGGGTCCGGAGATCGGCCGTAATCTGTTGAAAGCGTCCTACGTGCGCGAAGAGGCCGAGATCGATGGCGGCTTTGCCGGCGTGTTCGGCCAGATCGCCGGACGTTATTTCCAGAAATACGGCGACCAGTCCGACGCGCTGGCGATGATCGCCGCCAAGAATCACAAGAACGGCGTCGGCAATCCTTATGCGCAGATGCGCAAGGACCTCGGCTACGATTTCTGCCGCACCGAGAGCGAGAAGAATCCGTTCGTCGCCGGGCCGCTCAAGCGTACCGATTGCTCGCTGGTGTCGGATGGCGCGGCGGCCGTGGTGCTGGCCGATGTCGAAACCGCGCTCAAGCTCGGCAAGGCGGTCGCCTTCCGGGCCGCCGAGCATGTGCAGGATTTCCTGCCGATGTCGAAGCGCGACATTCTCAAGTTCGAAGGCTGCGCGCTCGGCTGGCAGCGGGCGCTGGCCAATGCGGGGCTGGAACTCGGCGACCTGTCCTTCGTCGAGACGCATGACTGCTTCACGGTCGCAGAACTGATCGAATACGAGGCGATGGGCCTGACGGCGGAGGGCGATGGCGCGCGCGCCATCAAGGAAGGCTGGACGCAGAAAGACGGCAAATTGCCGGTCAATCCGTCCGGCGGCTTGAAGGCGAAAGGTCACCCGATCGGCGCCACCGGCGTGTCGATGCACGCGCTGACCGCGATGCAGCTGACCAACACCGCCGGCGACTTGCAGGTCAAGAACGCGCGGCTCGGCGGCGTCTTCAATATGGGCGGCACCGCGGTAGCGAACTACGTCAGCATCCTGGAGCGGATTAAGTAGCTTCCATAGCGGTTTCGAGCGAAGTGGGTCCGGTTCGCGTGAAGAAAACGCGTCAAAACAAAAAACTTAGGCCTGGGCGAAGCCGGAGCGTTGCGCCCAGCCGGTCATGCGCCGTTCAAGAATGGCCATCGCCGCGTACATGACGATGCCTTCGATGGCGAGCACGACGAGGCCGGCGAAAATCAACGGCACCTGGAACTGCGCCTGCGCCTGCAACATCAGATTGCCGATGCCATAGTTCGACGCGACGCTTTCCGAAATCACCGAGCCGACGAAGGCAAGCGTAATCGCCACTTTCAGCGAGCCGAAGAAATACGGCAGCGTGCGCGGAATACCGACTTTGCGCATGATGTCGAGCTTGGAAGCGCCCAGCGCCTTGAGCACGTCTTCGAGTTCCGGCTCGATGGTGGCCAGGCCCGTCGCCACGTTGACGACGATCGGGAAGAACGAGATCAAAAAGGCGGTCAGCACCGCCGGCACGAAGCCGATGCCGAACCACAGCACCAGGATCGGCACCAGCGCGACTTTCGGGATCGCATTGAAGCCGATCATCAGCGGATAAAGTCCCGCATAAATCGCGCGCGACCACCCAACCAGGAGGCCGAGCAGCAGGCCGAAGCCGACGGCGAGCGCGAAACCGATCAGGGTCGTCTGCAACGTGATCCACGAATTACGCGCCAGCGGTCCCGAATAGTCGACGAAAGCCTGCGCGATCGCGGTCGGCGGCGGCAGGAAGAACACCGGGATCTTGAAAATGTGAACGGCGGCTTCCCAGACGACGAACAGGCCGATGGTGAACAGCCAGGGCGACAGGCGAATGAGGAGGTTGGTCCGCGTCATTGCCGCGCCTTCACGATGTGGCCGCGCAATTCATGGACGATGTCGGAGAAAGCCTGCGTGAATGTCACTTCGAGATCGCGCGGGCGCGGCAGCTCGATCTTGCGCTCGACGACGATGCGGCCGGGCCGTGATGACATGACGAAAACGCGGTCGGCGAGAAACACCGCTTCGCGCAGATCGTGCGTCACCAGAATGACCGTGATCTTGCGCGCCGCTTGCAGGTCGCGGATCACGCACCATAGTTCCTCGCGCGTGAAGGCATCGAGCGCGCCGAACGGCTCGTCCAGCATCAGCAGTTGCGGCTCGTGGATCAGCGCGCGGCACAATGACGTGCGCTGCTGCATGCCGCCGGACAGTTCCCATGGATATTTTTCGCCCTGGCCGCGCAAGCCGACCGACGCGAGCAGGTTGCGCGCGCGTTCGGAGAACTCGGCCTTGCGGCGGCGCATTTCGCTGCGGTGCGGCTCGACGATTTCGAGCGGCAGTAACAGGTTTTCCAGCGTGGTGCGCCACGGCAGCAAGGTCGGCGCCTGAAACGCCATGCCGGCGATCTTGAGCGGCGCGGTTACCTTTTGCCCTGCGACCGTCACCGATCCGCTGCGCGGAAACTGCAGACCGGTGGCGAGTTTCATCAAGGTGGATTTGCCGCAGCCGGACGGCCCGACGACGGCGGCGAATTCGCCCTGCTTGACCGAGATCGACAGGCCTTCGACCGCCAGCGCGGAGCCGGCGCCGGCATAGGCGTGATCGACACCGTCGAGCGTGACGAAGGCCTCTGGTGCCATCCCGTCCAATTAAAACTTGCGGTCGGCGGCGGCCGGCAGGAACGAGGCGTCGAAGATATCTTCGGTCTTCGGCGCGGTGCCCTTCCACTTATAGGTCAGGCCGATTTGCTCGATCGCTTTGGTGAAGCGCGTATTGTCGATGCCGCCATAGCCGTTGGCCTTGACCTCGGCGGTGGCGATGTTGTCGCGCAGCGCCAGGTTCAGGCGCTCAAGCTCGACCGGCTTCTTGGCGATGTCGTTGCGCTTCATCACCGAGTCGACGGCGGTGGACGGTGACTGCACCGTTTCCTTGAGGCCTTTGACGAAGGCGCGCAGGAAGCCTTTGACCGCTTCCGGCTTCTCGGCGGCGAACTTCGGATTGACGATGATCGCGTTGCCGTAAAGGTTGACGCCGTAGTCGGCCATCAGCAGCACGACGATGTCGTCGACCGGCACGCCCTTGTCCTTGAGGTTGATGAAGGACGAAAACGAGAAGCCGGTGATGGCGTCGACCTGGCCGGCGGCCAGCATCGGCTCGCGCACCGGGAAGCCGACGTTTTCGATGGTCACCTTGGAGGCGTCGATGCCGTTGGCCTGCACGAAGATCGGCCACTGCGCATAGGCGCCGTCCGGCGCCGGTGCGCCGAGCTTTTTGCCTTCGAGGCTCTTCGGATCGCTGATGCCGCGGCTCTTGCGGCCGACGATCGAGAACGGCGGCTTGTTGTAGACCATGAACACCGCCTTGAGCGGCACGGTCGGGTTGGCGTCGCGGAACTTGATCAGCGAATTGATGTCGCCGAAGCCCATGTCGTAGGTGCCGGAGGCGACGCGGTTGATCGGCTCCAGCGAACCGGCGGCGGTGTCGACCGTGACGTTGATGCCTTCGGCTTTGTAATAACCCTTGTCGATCGGCAGCAGGAAGGGCGCCGAGGGGCCTTCGAACTTGAAGTCGAGGCTGAATTTGATGTCGGTGTCGGCGGCCGAAGCCGGGCCGATGGCCGCGCCGGCGGCCAGAGCCGTCGCGAGCAACAGGCCGGCTAGAAGTGCCGTCTTGGCCTTGACCGGCCGCCGGGGAACAGAAGCTTTCATGGGGTAATTCCTTGATGCGGCCCGCGCATCGGACGATGCGTTCCCGGCCTGGGTGGCAATGAAGTTTGAGCAGCAAAGAGCATGCCGATCCAAAGAGCAAGCGAGGCCGCGTAAAATGGGGGCAGCGCTCATTTTCTGAACTCGGCAGCCCTATTGTTAGGCATTGATCGCCGATCCCCGATCCTTCCCGCTTCGGTTATGATCACCGCTTGGCGGTAGGCTTGCTCGGGAGGCTTGCGGATGGAGCCGGCAAAGACAGGGCCCAAGGCGGTGACCGGACTGCCGCCGTTCCGCGCCCCTTTCGCCCCGGCCGATGAAACTTTGGCCGCGGCCTTTCTCGCCACGGCAAGCCGGCCTGCGGCGGCCGAGGCGCGCATTGATGCGCGCGCCACGCATCTGATCGAGGCGATCCGCGCCAAGTCAGGTGGCCTCGGTGGCGTCGAGGATTTCCTGCACGCCTATGCGCTGTCGACCAAGGAGGGCCTGGCGCTGATGGTGCTGGCCGAGGCGCTGCTGCGCATTCCCGATGCAGGCACCGCCGACCGGCTGATCGAAGACAAGCTCAGGGGCGGCGATTGGTCGCATCACGACCGGCGCTCCGGCACCTTTCTGGTTTCGGCATCGGCCTGGACTCTGGGCCTGACCGCGCGGGTCATCCAGCCGGGCGAGACGCCGGAAGGTATTCTCGAACAACTGGCCAAGCGTTTGGGCGTGCCGGCGGTGCGCGCCGCCACCAAACAGGCGATGCGACTGCTCGGCTCGCATTTCGTGCTCGGGCAGACCATCGGCGACGCGCTGGAGCGCGCCGGTACGCAGCGCGAGTTTCTCTATTCCTTCGACATGCTGGGCGAGGGCGCGCGCACCGCCGCCGACGCCGCGCGCTATTTCCAATCCTACGCCGATGCCATCGCGGCGATCGGCAAAGCCGCCGGCAACGACGCGCTGCCGAAGCGGCCCGGCATTTCGGTGAAACTGTCGGCGCTGCATCCGCGCTACGAGCCGCTGTCGCGCGCGCGCGTGATGCAGGAACTGCCGCCGCGCCTGCTCGACCTGGCGCGGCTGGCGAAAAGCTTTGAGCTTAATTTCACCGTCGATGCCGAGGAGGCCGACCGGCTCGAACTGTCGCTCGATGTCATCGCCGCGACGTTGCGCGATCCGTCGCTGGCCGGCTGGGATGGCTTTGGGTTAGCGGTGCAGGCCTATCAGAAGCGCGCCGGTAGCGTGATCGATTGGATCGCGGACGCGGCCGAGGCGCTCGACCGCCGCCTGATGGTGCGTCTGGTCAAGGGCGCCTATTGGGACACCGAAATCAAGCGCGCGCAGGAGCGGGGACTGGCCGATTATCCGGTGTTCACGCGCAAGGCGATGACGGATCTCAGCTACCTCGACTGCGCGCGCAAGCTGCTGGCGCTGCGTCCGCGCCTCTATCCGCAATTCGCCACGCACAACGCGCTGACCATTGCGTCGGTGTTGGAAGATGCCGGCGACGGTGGCGGTTTCGAATTCCAGCGCCTGCACGGCATGGGCGACGCGCTGTACCGCGCGCTTCTTGCCGATGACCCGGCGATGACGGTGCGCGTCTATGCGCCGGTCGGCGGCTACGCCGATCTCCTGGCCTATCTGGTGCGTAGGTTGCTGGAGAACGGCGCCAATTCGTCCTTCGTCTCGGTCGCCGCCGATCCGAGTGTGCCGATTGCGGAGATCGTCAAGCGGCCGCAAGTCTGGATCGCCGATCCGTCCCGGGCGCGCCATTCGCATATTCCGCTGCCGCGCGATCTGTTCGCGCCGCAGCGGCCGAATTCGTCTGGCGTCGAATTCGGCGATAGCGCCGCGCTGGCGGCGTTGCAGGCGGACATAGAAGCCGCGCCTAAAGGTTTTGCCGCGCCGCCGTTGGTCGATCCGCATGACGCGATGGCGGCGGCAGCGGCGGGATTTCGCCCCTGGGATGCCGCCGGCGTCGAGGCGCGCGCAGCGGCGCTCGCGCGTGCCGGCGATCTGATCGAGCAGCATCGCGGCCGCCTGATCGCGCTGTTGCAAAGCGAGGGCGGCAAGACGCTTGATGACTGTATCGCCGAAGTGCGCGAGGCCACCGATTTCTGCCGCTATTATGCGGCGCAGGCGCGGATTGGGCTTGCGCCGCAGGCGCTGCCCGGGCCGACCGGCGAGAGCAATATGTTGCGCTATCGCGGCCGCGGTGTCTTCGTCTGCATCAGCCCGTGGAATTTCCCGCTGGCCATTTTTACCGGTCAGATTGTTGCCGCGCTCGCCGCCGGCAATGCGGTGGTGGCCAAGCCCGCCGAGCAGACGCCGCTGATTGCGTTCGAGGCCGTCAAGCTGCTGCACGAAGCGGGCGTGCCGCACAGCGCGCTGCATCTGGTGCCGGGCGACGGCGAAGTCGGCGCAAAACTGACGGCGCACCGCAATGTCGCCGGTGTTGCCTTTACCGGCTCGACCGAGGTGGCGCGCCAGATCAACCGCACGCTTGCGGGAAGCGACGGTCCGATCCCGGTGCTGATCGCCGAGACCGGCGGCATCAATGCCATGATCGTCGACGCCACCGCTCTGCCGGAACAGGTCACCGACGATGTCGTCACCTCGGCCTTCCGCTCCGCCGGGCAACGCTGTTCGGCCTTGCGCTTGCTGTGCGTGCAGGACGATGTCGCCGGCCGCATGCTCGCCATGATCGAAGGCGCGGCGCGCGAACTCAAAGTCGGCGATCCGCGCGATGTAGCGACCCATGTCGGTCCGGTGATCGATGCCGAGGCGCGCGACAAGCTGGAAAGCTGGATCGCCGCCATGAAGGCGCGCGGCGCGGTGCGCTATCGCGGCGATGCGCCGGCGGCGGGCAACTTCGTCGCGCCCGCGATTATCGAACTTGGCCGCGCCAGTGACCTGACCGAAGAAGTGTTCGGCCCGGTGCTGCATGTGGTGCGCTGGAAAGGCGGCCAGCTCGATGCGCTGCTCGACGATATTGCCGCGAGCGGTTACGGCCTCACCCTCGGCATCCACTCGCGCATCGATGTGACGGTCGAGCATGTCGCGGCGCGGCTTTCGCACGGCAATGTGTATGTCAATCGCAACATGATCGGCGCCGTGGTCGGCTCGCAGCCGTTCGGCGGCAACGGCCTGTCCGGCACTGGGCCGAAAGCCGGCGGCCCGGACTATCTGCGCCGCTTTGCGCTGGAGCAGGTGGTGACGGTCAACACCGCGGCATCCGGCGGCAACGCCACGCTTTTGTCGGAAGGCGAGTAGGGGGAAGCGCGCGCCCCCGACCTCACGTTTGCGTGTCCCGCACAGGGTCTCTGCCGATGCCCCGTTGAATGGTCAGACACCTTCAAGGGAGAACGATCATGCGAAGCCTGAAAGGCTCCATCGTCGCCGCGCTGGCCGCGGCGGTTGTGCTCAGTTCGATCAGTTTCGACGCCGCCGAAGCGCGCAGCCGGCACCATCGTGGCAACGCCGCCGCGGTCGGCGCTGTGGTCGGCCTGTTTGGCGTCATCGCGGCCGCGGCCGCTGCCGACAGTTACCGCGACCGCTACTATTACGGCGGCGGCCCGTATTACGGCAGCTATGGCCCGGGTTACCGCTATGGCTACGCGCCGCGCTACTACCGCCACCGGCACTATCACCGCCACTGGCGCTAAAGCCCGCCGTGCAATTCGTTAACCGGTTATAGGAACCGATCAGCTATGGTTCCCCATGGCTGATTCGGTCTCCCGCCTATACGATGCCGTGATTGCCGTCCGGGGCACGGACCCGGCGAAATCACGGACGGCTCGTTTGTTGCGGTCCGGCCGCGCCAAGATCGCCAAAAAACTGGGTGAAGAGGCGGTCGAAGTCGTCATCGACGCCATGCACGGCCAGACCGAGGCCGTGGTGCGGGAAAGCGCCGATCTCCTCTACAACCTTGTGGTGCTTTGGGTTCACGCCGGGATCGCCCCCGACGATGTTTGGGCCGAAATGCGGCGGCGCGAGAAAATGTTCGGAATCGCCGAAAAACTGCCCAAGGATGTGGTACCGGAGGCGCCTCGGCGCAAAGTCGCGCCGAGAGTCGTATCTTTGGAGACGCGGCGCCTGCCCAAGCGTCGCTGAAAGCGACGGAAATCCTGAAGCGTCGTCGATCCGTCACAGTTTTCCGCCAAACCCGCCTTCCGAACTTATTCCGAATGAGTGCCCGCATGACCGTTGAGGCCGTCCCGCCACGCAATCTCGTGCGCCGCCTGTATGACTGGTGCGTCAATGCCGCCCATAAGCCGCACGCCATGTGGACCATGGGGGCGATTTCGTTTGCCGAAAGCTCGTTCTTTCCGGTTCCCCCGGACGTGATGCTGATCCCGATGTCGCTGGCGCGGCCCGAACGCGCCTATGTGATGGCGGCCTGGTGCACGGCAGCCTCGGTGGCCGGGGGCGTGGTCGGCTATGCCATTGGCGCGCTGCTGTATGACTCGGTCGGCGCCTGGCTGATGCAGCTTTACGGCTACACCGACAAGGTCGAGAGTTTCCGCGCGGCCTACGCCGAATGGGGCGCCTGGATCATCCTGCTCAAGGGCCTGACGCCGATCCCCTACAAGGTCGTCACCATCACCTCCGGCTTTGCCGGCTATAACCTGGCGCTGTTCATCCTGTTTTCGGTCATCGCCCGCGCCGGCCGTTTCTTTCTGATTGCCTTCCTGCTGCATCGCTACGGCGACCAGGCCCGCGTCATGATCGAGAAGCGCCTGGGCCTGTATGTCACTTTGGGCGCCGCGGTGGTCGTCATCGGGCTGGTCGCCGCGGTATACTTGGTCTGACCGAATCGGCATTCCTCAATTCCGCCACCCGGCGGCACTAGAGGTGCGGGGCTTAAAAATGCCCCCGGCGGACGATTACCAACAAGGCTACCAGCGATGTCACACTTCGTGGCGACAGGCCTGAACCGACCCCTGGTCTCTAGCGCCGCGGCCTTTTTCATGGTGCTTGGGTTGGCATCGAGCCCGGCCGTCGCCCAGGAGCGCCAGCCGGCCAAGCCCGAGCCGGGCGTGTTCGAGAGCGCGAGCCGCTGGTTGGACGAGCAGGTCGGCAAGATCGGCTCCACCTTCAAGGACGCCGGCAAGAAGGTCGAAAGTTTCGGTCACGAAGCCGGCGTCGCCGCTAAAACAACCGTCGAAGGCGCCAAGGACGCCGCCGGTGCGGTGGCCCGCATTCCGACGGCCCGCGTCGTCGATGGCCATCAGATGTGCCCGAACGCGCCGAACGGCGCACCGGACTGCGTCGCCGCCGCGACCGCAATGTGCAAGGCCAAGGGCTTCGAGTCCGGCAAGAGCGCCGACATGACCACTGCCGACGTCTGTCCGGCGCAGGTCTATCTGTCCGGCCGCAGCAGCGGCCCCGGCTGCCGCACCGAAACCTTCGTCTCGCGCGCGCTCTGCCAATAGCAGCGATTTCGCGCGGCTTGTTTCCACCCATCGCCTGTGTTTCCGTTCCCCGAAAGAAGTAGGGAGCGCGACGCCGATGAATCTTCACGCCAAGTTGCTCGAACGCGAAGCCGCCAATAAACCGGTGACTGTCGGCGTGATCGGCGCCGGCAAGTTCGGCACCATGTATCTGTCGCAGGCGCGGCTGACGGCGGGCACGCACATCGTCGCCGTTGCCGATCTCGATGTCGCCCGCGCCCGCAGCCAATTGAAGACCGCCGGCTGGCCGGCCGAGCTTTATGCAGCGACCTCGCTCGACGACGCGCACAAGAAGCGCGCCACCTTCGTCACCGCCGATGCCGATGCGATGATTGCCGATCCGCGCATCGAGGTCATTATCGAAGCGACCGGCGTGCCCGGCGCCGGCATTCATCATGCGCTGCGCGCCATCGAACACGGCAAGCACATCGTCATGGTCAATGTCGAAGCCGACGCGGTCGCAGGGCCTCTGCTGGCGCGCAAGGCGAAAGCCGCCGGCGTGGTCTATTCGCTGGCCTGGGGCGATCAGCCGGCGCTGATCTGCGAACAGGTCGACTGGGCGCGCGCCGCCGGCTTCAAGGTGATCTCGGCCGGCAAGGGCACGCGCTACGAGCCGCACTATCACAAATCCAATCCCGACAATGTCTGGGACATTCTCGACAAGTATCTCGCCATCAGCGACCGCGCCTCGATCAATCCGAAGATGTTCAATTCGTTTGTCGACGGCACCAAGTCCGGCATCGAGATGACCGCGGTGTGCAACGCCACCGGCCTCTTGCCGCAAAGCGACGGCCTGCATTTCCCGCCGGCGACGCGGTTCGAACTGGCGGATATCTGCAAGCCCAAGTCGGAAGGCGGCACGCTGGAGAAGGAAGGCGTCACCGAAGTGACCTCGTCGGTCTACCGGGACGGCACCGACGTGCCGCATCATCTCGCGCTCGGCACTTATGTCGTGTTCGAGGGCGATACCGAGTATGCGCGGCGCTGCTTCAAGGAATACGCCATGCTGCCGGACAAGAGCGGCAAATACGCCGCTTTGTACCGGCCGATTCACATGATCGGGCTGGAGCTTGGTATTTCGGTTGCCAGTTGCGCGCTACGCCATGAGGCGACCGGCGCGCCGACGGGCTTCCGCTCCGACGTCGTTGCGACCGCCAAGACGGCGCTGAAAGCAGGTACGATGCTGGACGGCGAGGGCGGCTTTTGCGTCTGGGGCAAGCAAACACCGGCTGACGTCTCGCTGGAGCGCGGTCTGCTACCGCTCGGCCTGGCGCACAACGTCAAGCTCAAGAACGATGTCGCGGAAGGCCAGGCGCTGAAATGGTCGGACGTTGTCTATGATGCGAACGACATTGCCGTGAAAATCAGACGCGAAATGGAAGCGGCCTTCGCACGGCCGAATGCCGCGGCCGCCGCCTCATAGAACGAGATGGAGCGATAAAGAAAGGGCGGCGCTTTCACGCCGCCCTTGTTTTTTTGCCGTCGCTTTAGCGGCAGCGGCGGACGTAGCGCACGCGGCCGTCCCAGCGAACGATCCGCTGGGTCCAACAACGCGGCGCGAAAGCATAGTTACGGTAATAGCCGCGGCGATGGCCATAATAGCCGCGGCGATGGCCATAATAGCCGCGGCGATAGCCGTAGCCGCCGCCATAATAGAACTGCGCCTGTTCGACATTACCGGACGCCGCAGCGCCCAAGCCCGGATTGGCCATGCTGGCCTGCGCAGGCGCCGCGAAGCCGATAGCTGCCGCAGCGAGAGCACCGAGAATGAATGTACGCATCATGGTTACGCCTCCTGTCAAGGGTCAGGACGATAATTCTTGAGGGCGCGTGAAGTTTCGCTAAAAGACAGCAAAATGTTGCGGAATTTGTGCGCTGCAACAAACATAGGAGGACAGCGTCGCCGCTGTCCTCCTTCATTACGGTCAGTCCATCTAGCGGTAGCGCCAGCCGCAATTACGCTGGGTGCGGAATACGATGCGGCCGCCTGGGACCTGAACCCGAATGCGCTGGTTATAACAGTGCCGATAGCGATGACGCTGGTTGTTCCAACGATTATGGGAACGGCGATGGCTGTGACGATAGCTGCGATAATGGACGCTTTCCGCAAGAGGGCTTGCGGGCGCGATTTCGCTCAAAGCCGGATTGTACATCCGGGCCTGCGCGGGCGCAGGTGCGAACGCCATCGCGGCCGCGACCGCGACCGCTGCCGCGGCCAATATTAATGTTCGTTTCATTCCGGCACTCCTGTTTTCATACGTCGCTCAAACCATAAGTCCTGAGCGCGTCAGAAGTTTCTTAAATGGCACAGAACGCCGCATTTGCAGGCGGCGGTGCGGCTTATTCCAGCTCGATCGTGCTGTCGATCGCGTGGTTGAGGCCGACGGCGTCGATGGTCAGCACCATTCGGGCCTTGAGGGCTTCGTTGCCCTTGATTTTGCCGGAGGCGACGGCGTCGCGGATCGCGGTTTCGATCTCGCGCTGCGAGGTGACGCCGACCGTTTTGAGAAATTTCCGCAGCGAGGTGTTGAGGACATCTTCGTTCATGCCGGGCTCCTTTGGCGGTTATCGATGTGCCGATGAACCATAGCTGTTATCGAGCCGCCGATGAACCGTTGCTCATGTGTGTGGCCCAAAAGCGCGCCATCCCCGCCGGCAAAAACAATCCGGCGTACCGAGGCTGTTGCCGTTGACCGCAGGGTTTGTGCCGCTATTATCCCGCCGCCGGCGCCCCTCGCGCCGGCCACGTTGCCCCTGTGGCGGAATTGGTAGACGCGCCTGACTCAAAATCAGGTACCGCAAGGTGTGCTGGTTCGAGTCCGGCCAGGGGCACCAGAATACCTTCACATAGTGACACATAAATGCTCATAAGCCCCTGTAGCCCAGGGGTTTATGAAATTTTTGAATGCGCATAGGAAGTCATGGGAACCCTAGCAATCTACTCACATTTGGAGTAGAAATGTGAGTAGAAAATGCCTCAGCCTACGGTCTACTCACATGGCCCTTTCTCAGCTCGCAATCACCAACGCCAAGCCGAAGGATAAGCCGTATTTGCTTTTGGACGGCGAGGGCTTGCACCTCCAGATTTCCACGTCTGGTAGCAAGCTCTGGCGTCTGCGTTTCCGTTTCGCTGGTAAGGCAAACATGATGTCGCTTGGGGCCTTCCCGGCAGTCTCGCTCAAGGATGCGCGCGAGAAGCGTGGCGAGATCAAGAAACAGATCGCCGCCGGAATTAATCCGTCACTCAGGAGGAAGCTCGACAAGATCAGCGCCTCCTCAAGCAACAGCTTCGGTGCCATCGCCGACGAGTATATTGCAAATCTAAAGGCCAACGACGCGGCGGATATAACTGTCAAAAAAAACCGCTGGCTGCTCGAAGACCTTGCGGCACCCATCCGCAATCGTCCGGTGAGCGAAGTGCTCCCGGCCGAGCTTCTAGACATTCTCAAAAAGGTCCAGGCGAGCGGACGACGAGATACCGCCCACCGCCTCCGATCGGTCATGGGAGCAGTCTTTCGCCTTGCTGTTGCTACGCTGCGGGCGACGAACGACCCAACCTATGCACTTCGGGGAGCCCTTCTCAAAGTGAAGGTAAAGCACCGTGCGGCGATAACCGATGAGCAGGAGCTTGGCCGCTTCCTAAACAATCTTGACGAATACGACGGCTGGCCCGTTCTTCAATCGGCCTTCCAATTTCTCATTCTCACCATGGCTCGACCCGGCGACGTGAGGGGAATGAAGCGAGCCGAGGTTGATTTTGATAAGCGGCTGTGGCGCATCCCAGCAGAGCGTATGAAAATGCGCCGACCCCATGATGTGCCGCTCTCGCGGCAGGCTTTGATGGTGCTTGAAGTTGTCTGGCCACTCAACGAAGAGAACGAGTTAGTCTTTCCGTCGCTCCGGTCTCACAAAAAGCCGCTTTCAGAAAATGCCTTCAATTCAGTTGTTCGAAACATGGGCTACGGCAAGGAGCAGGCTACCGCTCACGGCTTCCGATCCACGGCCAGCACCATCCTCAACGAGCGCGGCTTCAACGGCGACGTGATTGAGGCCGCCCTCGCCCATCAGGACGAGGACGAGGTACGCCGCATTTATAATCGGGCGTTGTATTTACCAGAACGAAAAAAACTCATGCAGGACTGGGCCGATATGTTGGATGAATTCAGGAAGCTGTCCATCAGCGAACGCCGCGCCGCCTGAGGTCGGCCCGCCAAAGTCCGCCCTTAGTCAACTCTTCGCCGAAAAGCAGACGTTTGTCCAAGTCGCTGGTCTATACACTTAATGCCAATAGCCGACGCGGCTCCACGCAATTAAGCCCGACCTTCACTGAAGGATTACGCCGGCCCAAGAGGGTTCCAAGCCCGACGCACCCGTTTCCCGCAGTGATCGCGTCAGTTGCCCGCCGCAGTCTCGCGTTAAGCTGGATTCTTGCCTGATATAACCCAGGAAGACGAATCCATCACGATCCCGTCGGCATCTTTCTTCTGAGAATTGATAGCCTCGGCCAGCGCGGCTTCGATTTGCCCTCGCTTTGCCTCGGCGTCTTTGCCCGCTTCTCTGAACACCTCGCCGGCCGGGCCGATGGCAAGCTGGAAATTTACAGCATCCTCGACTGTTTTCCCGACCAGCACCGGGGCGTCGACCCGCTTGAAAGTGACGTCACGGTAACCGGCGATCTCCATCATCTTAGAGACCGTTGCCTCGTCCGCCATCGAAAATGGCCCCGGCCCACAAGTGAGAGCATCCTCACCGGGCGGCGGCAAGAACTTCAAGACGACGTCCTTGGCCATGCTGAGCCACGGATTGTCATTGCGCGTGCGCCAGACAATATGCGTCATTATCCCACCCGGCTTCAGAGCCTTCCGCATGTTTCGCAAACCTGCCACCGGGTTAGCAAAAAACATCGTTCCGAAGCGCGAAAAGACGAAATCATACTCGGGCTCGAAGTGGTCAAGCAGCGCATCTCCATAGACGAACGAAACATTCTGTACGCCCAGCTTGGCGGCGTCTTTTCTGCCGTACTCCAGGAACGCTTCACAGCAATCCTGCCCCACGACGCTACCGCTCTGGCCCACGCGCCGTGCCAGCTTTATAGCGGTGTCGCCAAAACCACAGCCAATATCGAGAACTCTGTCGCCCTCCTTGACCGGCAGCGACGGAAAAATAGCTTCACTGTGGTGGGTCAGTCCGCCGACCAAGATGTGTTTGTATTTGATGAATTTCGGAACCAGGATTTCGTTCCAGAAATCCACGTATTGGGCGCTTTGCGTATTCGCTTCGACTGCGCTCATAGCCTTTCCTCCCAGAATGCCATTCTGAATTATAGCGACTTACTCAGCCGCCGCTAGCGGCGCGATACTGGCCTGCCTCTTCGGAACCGGGGGCAGGCCAAAACGTGTGTTTGCCTTAGGCGCGTACGGCTCGATGCGTTCAGATAATGAGAGTGAGGCCATCGAAGTGAAAATTGTCACTTGCCCTCGATATGCCGAGGCTTCATCGATCCAATCATAAACCTCAGGCGGGACGATTTCCTTCGTGGAAACCTGAAGCGGATTTCCCAAGGCGGCAAGCGTTCGGACGATTTGGATGATCAGAGACGTGCTGGCTACAGTTTTGAAAGGCTCTGTTTCCGGTGTAAGCGAAATCAGCGTTCCCTCCCGACCAGGCTTGAATGTGGGAGAGTAAATTAATTCGTCACATAGGGCAGCTATCTCCGCTGGTTCGTGTAACTGCTGGGGTCCGAGCGGGTCAGAAATGTAGCAGTAGTTACATCCACTTCCACAGCCTTTGTGTGAAATGGATAGAAATGCACGGCCCTCCTCAATGCTGAGTTTGGGTATGATCTTTAAGGCCAACTCAACCACTATAACTACCTCAATGTGGCAAACTACACGCGTTAATATATATTAAAATAGGTACTATTTACAGGGGGTAGGGGCGGTCAAACTGCACATAGCGGCCAATCAAATCTCGCTAGGGTACTCGCGGAGGTACGGCCGCCAAAGGTAAGAAATTCATCAATCCGTTCTTTAGCTTGTGCGGTCAGTGAGATACTGCCCCTGCAACCATCACTGAGCTCCAAGATTTGCAATCGGCCGAAAGCTCGACGATTATAGCGGAGCCAAATCGGAGCCAAAAACAGGAAAACTTGCGTTGGCGGGCGTAGTTCAATGGTAGAACGGCAGCTTCCCAAGCTGCATACGAGGGTTCGATTCTCTTCGCCCGCTCCAATAGCCGGTCGAAATTGGCGAGGCAGTTTCGCAGGATTTGTTCATCCTTTGCCTTCCAGTTTCTTGATCATCGCCTTAATGGCGGCGGCGCGTCCGACGTAGCGGCGAATGCTTCTTTCGACGGAGTCTTCTTCCCACGCTATTGCTTCAGCGATCTCGCGCATACTGAAACCGGCGATGTAAAACTTCGTTGCGGCAGTTCCCCGCAAGTCGTTAAAATGCAGGTCCATGCCCGACATGTCTGCGTCGATCTTGGCATTGTTAAAGGAGCTACCGAATCAGTCGGGCCTGTACGGCGTCGCACGACATGAGCCGATCGGATTGAGGAGCAGGTCATGACCGACGCTGTTGAAAAAGGATTTTGAGGGAGTCTCGGAGTAACATTGATGCGAGACGAGCATCGAACGCGTAAGATCGGCGACTATTTTCGGCAAGGTTGTCGCAAACTTAATTGGACGCGTCCAAGCCTCGGCCGAAGGACACTGTGTGGGTCGTGAAAATGAGATTTATCGGAGGTGAGATTGTTAATCGGCGGGGGCGTGGATCGGCACGCTAATCTGCTAATCTATTTGGCAGCGGAGGTGCCGTTTTTAGGCGTTTATTGACGCGTCCGGACGAAGGCGTCCAAGTGGCAAAACCGCCGAACAGCGAAATAGCGTCGGCTCAATAATCAGCGATAGACAACTACCTCCGTTAACGGACGCCGAGCTTGCCAACCTTCTTGTTCAAGAAGCGGCGTCTGATTCTCGTCAACGGGATAGCCCAAGCAGAGATAGCCGATAAACGTCCATTCTGTGGGAACGTCCAGAATCTCAGCGATACGCAACGGATCTAAAATTGAGAGCCAACCGAGGCCGATACCTTCGGCGCGAGCTGCAAGCCAGAGCGTATGGGCAGCAAGAACTGCCGAATATTCGATCATTTCGGGCATTGTACGCCGCCCGAGACCATGCCCTTGGGTGGTAGAGCGATCTGCGAACACTGCCACCTGACAAGGCGCATCATCCAATCCAGCAAGTTTCAGGCGAGCATAGAGTGAGGCGCGGTCTTGTGTTTGATTTAACAAAGCCTCGGCATTGCACGCCTCGAAACATGCACGAATAGCATTGCGTCGGGTAGAATCACGAACGATGACAAAGCGCCATGGTTGACTGAGCCCTACCGAGGGCGAGAGACAAGCAAGCTGGAGTAGGCGATGCAAAATATCGTCGGAAACCGGATCTCGTCTGAAATACCTAACGTCGCGACGCCAAATTAGCAGATCGCGCAGCTGGGCACGGAAATCGGCATCAAATTTGGGAGCCTCATTCATGCGCTACAGCTTTTCATGGTTCGAGTTTTCTACGCGAGATGCGCTGTCGTCAGGGCGGCTTCCAGCCGCAGCCAAGAGGGATCGCCGTGAGGGATACCCCACCGCAGCCACTCAGAATTTTCGCTGAAACGCCGGACCAAGATCCCCGCGCGGCCGAGATGTTCGAACAACACGGCCGCGTCGGCACATCGTGTCAGTCGGTAAAGCAAGGTGCCGCCCACAATTTCAAGGCCCGCCGCCACCAGCAGGCGATCCAGCCGCGCGACGGCTTGCGCCAGATCGGCAATCGTCCGAGTTTTCCAATCGACGTCGGCCAATGCGGCCGCGCCGATAGCGATGGCCGGCCCGGATACCGCCCATGGTCCGAGCATGGCCTGTAACCGCAGGGCAAGGCGTGGCTGCAACAGCGCAAAGCCGAGGCGGAGACCGGCCAGTCCATAAAATTTACCAAATGACCGTAACACGATAATATTCGACCGTTCGACCATTGCGGCGAGGCTAATGTTGTCTGCAACGTCGGCGAAGGCCTCATCCACGACCAGAAGCCCGCCGCGCCGGTGGAGATCGTCGGCTATATCGAGCAGCAGCGGTTGGAGAAGAATCCGTCCGTCCGGATTGTTCGGGTTGACCACGACCGCGAGGTTGACCGACCGAAGTTGATCGGGATCGGAAACCTCGATCGTTTCGTGCCCTATCAATTGTGCCGCGTGCGCATGCTCGGCATAAGTCGGGCCTAAGATGACGGCACGCCCTCGGGTCGCCAACGCTGCCACCTGGGTTAGCAGGATTTGCGTTCCCGGCGCGGGCACCACGCAGCCCTCGGACGGCGCGCCATAAGCACGGGCGGCGGTGGCCGCCAGCGCCCCGACGGCGGCCCGATCGGGCAGCCGGGTGAAACAATCGGTCGGCAGTGGCGGTAATGGATAGGAATAGGGATTGATCCCGGTCGACAGATCGATGAAAGGTTCCGGGGCATTGGGAAACAGGCGCCGTGCCGCGACCAAATCGCCGCCATGCGCAAGCGGCGCCAGACCCAATGCCTCGATGTGAGGGTTGATGAACGTCACGGTTACCTTACTGGCCCTCTTGATCGAAGCCGCGGTCGGCTATCCCGATCGCATCACGCGGGCGATCGGCCATCCGGTGATGTGGATGGGCTACATGATCGACTGGCTCGATTGCAAGTTCAACCGTCCGGACCGAAGCGCGGCCTATCGCAAGACGACCGGGTTCATGGCCGTTTTCTGTATCGTCACAGTTCCGGCCGCCTTGGGATTTGCCATGCAGCACGGCCTTCTGCTGCTGCCATTGGGCTTTGCAATTGCCGGCACGGTGGGTAGCACGCTGCTCGCCCAGCGCAGCCTGCACGATCATGTCGCCCAGGTTGCCGATGCGCTGGAACGCGAGGGCCTGTCCGCTGGACGCCAAGCGGTGTCGAAGATCGTCGGCCGTGATCCCGATACGCTCGATGCGGCCGGCGTGGCGCGCGCCGCTATTGAAAGTCTGTCGGAAAACTTCTCCGACGGCATTGTTGCGCCGACATTCTGGCTCGCCCTTGGCGGACTGGCTGGCGGCGCTGCCTATAAGGCCATCAATACAGCTGACAGCATGATAGGCCATCGCACGCCGCGCCATGGCGACTTTGGCTTCGCGGTCGCGCGTTTGGACGATATCGTTAACCTCCCGGCGTCGCGCTTGTCCGCCCTGCTGATCATCGTCGCGGCTTCGATCAGTCAGAATGCGTCAGCCACGCGGGCGTGGCGGACGGTCTGGCGCGACGCGCGCTATCATCGGTCGCCGAATGCCGGCTATCCGGAGGCGGCGATGGCCGGCGCCTTGGGTTTGGCGCTGGCGGGCCTGCGCATTTATGGTGGCGTTGCGGTTGACGACGCGACCATGGGTGACGGCCGCCGCGATGCCGGAGCGCAGGATATCCGCGCGGCGTTGGCGCTCTACCGGCGCGCCGATTTGATCCTGATCGCCGCTATCGCCTTATTGAGCGCGGCTGTCAGCGTGACAGGCTAAGCAACCGGTCCAGATCGACGAAGGTTTCCAGATGTTGCGCGAGCCGGTCGAGCGTCGCCTCGACAAGCTCGTCATAGGCGACGGTTGAGGGGCCGGCCCCGAGCCGGGCGAGCCAGGCGGCGCGTTGCCGGTCGTCGGCGAACAGGCCATGGATATAGGTGCCGATGATGCGCCCATTGACGGATACCGCGCCTTCCGGCGTGCCATCCGCCAAATGGGAAAACGGTCGTGCGCGGTCCGGCCCCTCTGTCACGCCCATGTGCATCTCATAACCGGAAAACGACATGCCGTCGGTCGTGGTGCCGCTCGCCAGCGTCAAGGTTTTTTCTGGCGACAACACAGTGTCGATATTCAGAAGCCCGAGACCCTTGACGGTGCCGGCCGGACCTTCAATGCCGGTCGGATCGCTGATAGTCTTGCCCAGCATCTGGTAGCCGCCGCACAGGCCGAGCACCATGCCGCCGCGCCGGACATGCGCGGCGATGTCTATGTCGAAGCCGGCATAGCGCACGGCGGCGAGGCCGGCGATGGTAGTCTTCGAGCCAGCTAGAATAACGAGGTCAGTATCCCCTGGCAGCGCGGAACCTGGATGAACGCGGACGAGGTCGACATTTTCTTCCGCCTGAAGTGGATCGAGATCATCAAAATTAGCGATCTGCGGCAGGATAAAAACGGCGATCTTAAGCGGTGCACCTGCGCGCCGCTGGTTCGGATAGTTGAGCGCCAGCGAATCCTCGGCCGGGAGATACCGTGCGTCGGAGAAATACGGCACGAGGCCGAGCGCCGACCAGCCGGTGGCGGCGACAATCGTCTCCTCGCCGGGAATGAAGAGACTCGGATCGCCACTGAATTTATTGACGATGAAGCCGCGCACCAGCGCGGCGTCGTCTGGATCGAGCACCGCCTTGGTGCCAATCAGACTGGCGATCACGCCACCGCGGTCGATGTCGCCGATCACAACGACCGGAATATCGGCCGCGCGCGCGAAGCCCATATTGGCAATGTCATAGCGACGCAGGTTCACCTCTGATGCACTGCCAGCCCCTTCGACCAGGACCAGATCGGACTCGCGCTTGAGATGCTCGAAACTCTCAATGACCGAAGGCAACAGCTTCGCCTTCATCGCCATGTATTCGAGGCCTTTGAACACGCCGATCACCTTGCCCTGGAGTACAACCTGCGCGCCGGCACCGCCGTGCGGTTTCAGCAATATCGGATTCATGTGCACGCTTGGCGGCACGCCAGCGGCGCGGGCCTGCAACGCCTGCGCCCGGCCGATCTCGCCGCCGCCGATGGTGACCGCGGCATTGTTGGACATGTTCTGTGGCTTGAAGGGGCGCACCCTTAAGCCCCGCTTGGTGAAAGCACGTGCGAGCCCGGCGACGAGCAGCGACTTGCCCACGTCGGAGCCGGTGCCTTGAAACATGAGTACGCGGGCGGTCACTGTCAAAACTCGATGCCAGCCTGGGCCTTCACCCCGGCCGAAAAATGATGCTTGACGAGAGTCATCTCGGTCACGAGATCGGCGGCCGCGATCAGGTCGGGCTTAGCGTTACGTCCGGTGGCCACGACATGCAGGTCGGGCCGGCGCTGCGCCAACGTCGCAACGACGGATTGCAAGTCGAGATAGTCGTAGCGTAGCGCTATATTGAGCTCATCGAGGACGATAAGCGCGAAGCCCGGGTCTTCCATCAGTTCTCGCGCCTTGTTCCAGGCGCGCTCAGCCGCGGCGATGTCGCGCTTAAGATCTTGCGTTTCCCAGGTAAAGCCCTCGCCCATGGTGTGCCAGACGAGTTGATCGCCGAACCGTTCCAGCGCGTCGCGTTCGGCGGAATGCCAAGCGCCCTTGATGAACTGCACCACGCCAACGCGGCGGCCTTGGCCGAGCATCCTTAACGCCAGACCGAAGGCTGCCGTCGACTTGCCTTTGCCGCTGCCGGTGTGAACGATGAGCAAGCCCTTCTCGACGGTCTTGCCAGCCACCTCGGCATCCTGGACCGCCTTGCGTTTCGTCATCTTGCCGCGATGACGGTCGACGTCGGAGTCATTGACGGTTTTGCTCATGTCCGACCTTTCAGAAACATCGGCAGTCCCGCGACGACAAGGACGACGCGATCCGCCTGTGCGGCTATTCGCTGATTGAGCCGCCCCTGATGATCGCGAAAGCGTCGGGACAGGGCATTGTCCGGCACAATACCAAAACCGACTTCGTTGGAGACCAGGACCATCGGTGCCGCGTGCGCGGCCAGGGCTTGTTCGAGACGTTCGATTTCCTCGTCGATATCGCGATCCGCCAACATCAAGTTTGACAGCCATAAGGTTAGACAGTCGACGAGGACCGGGGCCGCGGCCGGCGCGGCCGTGATGGCGCGGGCCAGATCAAGGGGCGCCTCGATGGCGTGCCAGCGCGGGCCGCGCCGGCTGCGATGCTCGCCGATGCGCGCCGTCATTTCATCGTCGAGCGCCTGCGCGGTCGCCACATAGGTCCAGGGCGCCGGCAACGCCATAATCAACTCCTCCGCGTAGCGGCTCTTGCCGGAGCGAGCGCCGCCGAGCACCAGGCTAAGCCGCGCACCCTGGTTCGCAGGCGATTGTTCCGGCATCGGTGGATCCGCTACATTGCGCATGAGATGGACGTTCGGCCTGGCCCAAACCTATTCGGGCGGAACCTACACATACTGCCATGATGCGCCAACCACCCTTGCGTTGACAAAGCGGCAGCCGCGGCGTTTATTTAACTCGATTTGATGGTCTCTTCGTATCGAAGAGTGAAAAGGGAATACGGTGCGGGGTGTTAGGTCCCAATACCGTAGCTGCC
Organism: Rhizobiales bacterium Ga0077525; assembly: GCA_001464835.1. Classification (GTDB taxonomy): domain Bacteria; phylum Pseudomonadota; class Alphaproteobacteria; order Rhizobiales; family Xanthobacteraceae; genus Pseudolabrys. The sequence continues at coordinate 139,949 of LNDS01000015.1, forward strand.
CCCGCAACTGTAAGCGGCGAGTTCGTGCCACAATGCCACTGGGTGTGAACCCGGGAAGGCGGTGACGGGCGATGACCCGCGAGCCAGGAGACCTGCCGTCGAATCGATCGCACGCCGGGCGGGGTGCCCTGGCGCCTGATTGCGCCGTCGCCGAAACCGGTGGCGCGCATCAAGCGATATTTCTCACGCACCCCAGATGTATCGCTTCGTAGGAGCTACCTGGGTGACGACCGCTGACCTTTCGGACAATCCTGACGGCGCCGCGGAAGACAACGCCACGCCAGTGGGCGTTTCTGAAGAGCACGCCACGACCGTTATTTATGTTTGCACGACCTGCCGACGACCGGACGATCCGGAGGATCACCCTCGTCCCGGCCGCGCGTTTGCCGCCGCGACCGAGCGCGCGGCGCAGGATACCGGCATTGCCGTTCAACCGTTGCGCTGTCTGGCCAATTGCAAGCGTGGTTGCAGCGCCATCCTGCGGCGGTCGGATGCCTGGGCTTATGTATTTGGCAACCTCGATCCGGATCGCGATGCTGAAGCACTGGTGCAAGGCGCGCAGCTTCTGGCCCATTCCATCGACGGCCTGCTGCCATGGCGCGGCCGGCCGGAAGTTTTGAAGCGGAACATGATGGCCCGCGTTCCGCCACTCGATTTCCGGGAGCAAAGTGAATGACGACCCCGCTGACGCGCGTCCCCTGCACGATCATCACCGGCTTTCTCGGCGCGGGAAAGACCACGCTGATCCGCCATATTCTCGGCAATGCCGACGGCCGCAAACTGGCAGTGATCGTCAATGAATTTGGCGATGTCGGCATCGACGGCGAAATCCTCAAAGGGTGCGGCGATGCCGCGTGCCCCGAGGAGAACATCGTCGAGTTGGCGAACGGCTGTTTATGCTGCACGGTCGCCGACGAGTTTGTGCCGGCGCTGGATAGCATTCTCGCGCGCGAGCCGAAGGTTGAGCACATCATCATCGAGACCTCGGGTCTCGCGTTGCCGAAGCCGCTGGTGCAAGCCTTCCAATGGCCATCGATCAAGAGCCGGGTAACGGTGGACGGCGTGGTGGCGGTGGTCGATGGCGTCGCGCTCGCCAACGGCCAGGTGACCGCCGATGCCGCGGCGCTCGATGCGCAGCGCGCCGCCGACAGCGCGCTCGATCATGACGATCCGATCGAAGAGGTATTCGAGGATCAGGTCGCCTGCGCCGATCTCGTGGTGCTTAATAAATGCGATATGCTCGATCAAGCCGGGATCGACCGCGCTATTGGTGCAATCAGCGGCATCTTGCCGCGCGCGGTGAAGATCGTCACCGTTGCCGGCGGCAAAGTCGACGCCGCGACGTTGCTCGGCCTCAATGTCGGCACCGAGGCCGACATTGAGAACCGCCGGACGCATCATGATGACGAGCTCGATCACGATCACGACGATTTCGACAGCTTCGTCGTGGCGCTGCCGGAAATCCACGACCCGGAGGCCTTGTCCAGCCTGGTGTCCGCCACCGCCGAGGCAACGGGCGTACTGCGGGTCAAGGGTTTTGCGGCCGTCCGCGGCAAGCCGATGCGACTGCTGGTGCAAGCGGTTGGCGCGCGTGTCGCTTGGCATTACGACCGGGCCTGGTCGGAGATGGAACCGCGCGAGACGCGTCTGGTCGTCATCGGGCTCAAGGGTTTCGACCGGTCGGTGGTAACGCGCCTACTCGGTGGATGAGCGATGCATCTACTCACGACCAGTTCCACCAGTCTTGATGACATCGTCGAGCCGGTCGATCTCGCGCAGCCGCCGGGCGACATCGCCGTGCTGTCCTTCGCCGACAGTGACCTCACCGGCCTCGCGGCGGCCTGGGCCGCCGAGGGCGAAGGGTTGCCGAGCTTGCGCTTGGTGCAATTACGCGAGTTGCGCCACCCGATGTCGGTCGATCTGTGGATCGACCGCGTCGCCCGTCATGCCAAGCTCATTGTCGTGCGGTTGCTCGGAGGCATCGACTGGTGGCGCTACGGCGTGACCCGACTTTCCGCATTGGCAAAAGAACGCGGCATCGCGCTCGCTTTGCTGCCGGGCGAGGACCGCGACGATCCGCGCTTGGCGGAAATGTCGACGCTGCCGCCCAATGAGCTTGCGATGCTGCTGCGTTATTTCCGTGAAGGCGGCCGCGATAATCTGCGGTCGTTATTGCGGCGGCTCGCAGGTCATACAGGGGCCGCAATCGCATGGTCGGAGCCGCGCGCGGTACTGCGCACGGGTGGTTATACACCGGCCGAACAAGCGATCGATATCGGGCAATTGCTGGCGATGCTACCGCCGCAACGGCCGGTAGTTGCGGTCGTGTTCTACCGTTCCATGCTGCTCGCCGCCGACATAGCGCCGATCGATGCTCTCTATGACGCGCTGGCGGCGCGCGGCTTCGCGGTCGCACCGCTGTTCGTACCGAGCCTGAAGGATCCGGATGCGGCCGCTTTCCTGCGCGCGGCGATGCAACGCCTGCGGCCCACCATTATCGTGACCACCACGGCCTTTGCCGCCGTCGGCAGCCCAGGCGAGGCAACGCCACTCGATGAAGCTGGCGTCCCAGTGATTCAGGCAGTGATCGCAACCACGAAGCGCGCGGCCTGGAACGAGAGCCCGCGCGGGCTTGGCGCCGCCGATCTTGCCATGCATGTCGTGTTGCCGGAGCTGGACGGGCGTCTGCTCGGCGGCGTGCTGTCGTTCAAGCATCCGTCCTCGTGCGCCGACAGCCTGGCTTTCACCGCGGTCGCCAACCAGCCGGAACCGGATCGGATCGATGCCTTGGCCGATCGTGTCGTTTCATGGGTGCGTTTGCAAAAAACCCCACGCGCAGAACGGCGCATCGCGGTGCTGATGCCGGACTATCCGGGTGTGCCGGGGCGGACCGGCTATGCGGTCGGTCTCGACGTGCCGGCCAGCGTGAATGCTCTGCTGGCAGATCTCGCGCAGGCCGGCTACGGAGTGGACAGCGCGCCTCCGAGCACAAGGGCGTTGCTCGATCGCATTTCACACACCAATCCCGAAACATCTCTTTCGCTTGAGACCTATCGCGCGCTTTTGGCCAAGCTCCCCGCAGCCGTCGCCGCGCGCATCACCGCGGCCTGGGGCGCGCCGGAGGCGGACGAGCAAGTGCGTGATGGCGCCTTTCGCTTCCGGGCGCATGGCTTCGGTCATGTGATCGTCGCCTTGCCGCCCGATCGCGGACGGCCCGGCAACCGGCGCGCCGATTATCACGATCCAGCCCTGCCGCCGCGCCATGCACTGCTCGCGTTTGGGCTTTGGCTGCGTCATGTCGCAGATGTCCAAGCGATCGTACACATGGGCGCGCACGGCACGCTGGAATGGCTGCCGGGCAAGGCAGTGGCGCTGACGGCCGACTGTTTTCCCGAGGCGGTGGTTGGGTCCATTCCAGTTATCTACCCCTTCATCGTGAGCAATCCGGGCGAGGCGGCGCAGGCTAAGCGCCGGATCGCAGCGGTGACGATCGGCCATTTGCCGCCACCGTTGATCGGACCGGGATTGTCCCACGATGCACGCGAACTTGAGCGGCTGGTCGATGAGTATGCCCAGGCCGATGGTCTCGATCAGCGCCGGCGCGAGCGGCTCGCCCGCTTGATCATCGAAACGGCGCAAGACAACGGCATCGCGCATGAGGCCGGCATCGAGACGCAAGCCGCGCCGGAAGATGCACTCGGCCGCATCGACGCCTGGCTGTGCGATCTCAAGGATCTTGCCATCAAGGATGGCCAGCACATCTACGGCCGGCCGCCTGCGGGAAGGGAAATCGACGCCGCCTGGGCGGTGAGCGCCGACAATGAGCGCTACAGCCTGATCAATGCACTCGATGGCCGCCGGGTCGAGCCGGGGCCGGCGGGCTCGCCGCACCGTGCGCGGCGCGACGTGTTGCCGACCGGACGCAACATGTTCACTGCCGACCCGCGCGGCCTGCCGACCGCGACAGCCATGGACCTCGGGCGGCTTGCCGCTGAAGAAGTATTGCGCGGCTATCTTCAAAATCACGGCGAGATGCCGCGTTCGCTCATCATCGATCTCTGGGGCAGCGCCACCTTGCGCACCGGCGGTGAGGAAATCGCGCAAGGGCTTGCGCTGATGGGCTGCCGGCCGACCTGGGATCCGGCAACCGGCCGCGTGCTCGGCATCGAGGTGCTGCCCTGCGCCGCGATTGGCCGCCCGCGCGTGGACGTCACCTGGCGCATTTCGGGCCTGTTCCGCGATCTGTTTCCCGCTCAAATCGCTTTACTTGATGCCGCGGTGAAGGCGGTTGCCGCGCGCGACGAAACCGACGAGGAAAATCCCTTGGCTGGCGCGCACCGCGCGACGGATGACGCCGCGCCACTGGCGCGCATTTTTGGCACCGCGCCGGGGGCCTACGGCGCCGGCATCGAGGCCTTGATCGGCACCGATGCCGATCGCGACGACATCGGCGCGGCCTATCTTGCCGCCGCCTCACATATCTATGGCGGCGCGGACGGCGTCGGCGCCGCCGTTCCGGGTGCCTTCGCGGCGCGCGTGGCCGTCGCCGATCTGCTGGTGCATCCGAGCGATGATCCCGCGCGCGATCTGCTTGAGGGCGCCGAAGACGCCTCGTTTGTCGGCGGCTTTGCCGCCGCCGCCGCCCTACTCGGGCGGACGCCGGACCTGGTGATGCTCGACCTCACCGACCCGGCCCGGCCCCGGGCGCGGCCATTGAAGGATGCACTGGCGCGGATCGTGCGTGCTCGCGCCATCAATCCGCGCTTTATCGAAGGCCAGATGCGACACGGCCCACGCGGCGCCGCCGAATTTGCCGAGACGGTGGACCGGTTGATCGACTTCGCCGAGACGACCGGCGCCGTGTCGAGCGCGCTGATCGATCTCGTGTACGACGCCTATCTCGGCGATCCGCGCGTGCGCGACTTCCTGCTGCAAGAAAATCCGGACGCGGCGCGCGCGATCGCCGCGCGTTTGGACGCGGCCCGCCGCAAAGGCCTGTGGCATCCACGCCGCAACGACATCGATGGGAATTTGGCGGCGCTCACACACGAGGCCGTATCATGACGGCAATGCTGCGCCGCGGCTGGTGCCCAACTCTTTCGACGCCCATGCCGACCGGCGATGGTCTGCTAGCGCGGCTGACGCCAGCCGGCGATACGATCGCATTCGACGCGTTTGACCGCCTCTGCGTCGCCGCGCGCGCGCATGGCAATGGCATTATCGAGGTGACCTCGCGCGGTAATATCCAGGTGCGCGGGTTAAGCACGGCATCGACGCCGGCCTTCGCCGCGGCGGTGGAGCCGCTCGGCATTGACTGCCGCGGACATCAGGTTTTGACACCACCGCTCAGCGGCCTCGACACCGACAAGGACTTGAGAATCCTTGCGCTCGCCAAGGTCTTGCGCGCGGCTATCGAGCAGGCTTCGTTTGCCCCCCATTTGGCGGCGAAGGCGTCGATCATCCTCGACGATGGCCGCGCCCTGCACCTTGACGGGGTCGTGGCCGACATCCGGTTGCGCGCGATGAGCGACGATGGTGAGACCTGTTTCCATGTCGCAGTGGCGGGTGACGCGGCGACGGCGCATCCACTCGGAGCGGTGCCACCGGCGCGCGCCGTTGAATGTGCACTACGCTTGCTTGACGTGCTGACGGCGAAAGCACCGGGAAGGCGCATGCGCGAGGCATTGCGTGAAGACGGCACGCAGCCCTTCCGCGCCGCAATTGACGATCTATTGATCGAGCGCCAGCCGCCGCAAGCCCGCGCTCCGGTATCCGCAATCGGCATCCATCGCCTGCGCACGCAGCGCGTCGCGGTCGGCCTCGGCCTGCCATTCGGGCATGCGGATTCGGAAGTATTGCGCAGACTGATCGCCACCGCGCGCAACGTCGGCGCGGCCGGGCTACGCACGGCGCCAGACCGCACGCTGCTGGTCGTCGATCTGTCACCTGACGCCACGCCAGTCTTTGTCGCCAACGCGGGCGCACTCGGATTCATGACCGAAGGGAATGATTCCCGCCGCCGTATCGTGGCCTGCGCGGGCGCCCCGATCTGCGCCTCCGGCCAGATTTCGGCGCGCGCGCTTGCTCCAACGATTGCGCAAGCTGTTGAGCTAGCCGTCGCGGCCGCGCCGGGGCGCGGCGGCGTCATCCATCTTTCCGGTTGCGCCAAGGGCTGTGCCTATCCCTCGCCGGCCCGGCTTGCCGTATTCGGCCGCGCCGGAGCCTGTGATGTGTTCGTCGATGGCGCATTGTTGGAAACTGTCAGCGTCAACGATTTGCCGGCGTTGCTTGCGCGCCTGGCTTCTTCTTTTTCGGAGTAACTATGGCTGAGCGTTACGATTATGAGCGCGACGGAGCGGCGATTTACCGGCAATCCTTTGCCATCATCCGCGCCGAGACCGATCTATCGCGCTTCGCCGCGGACGAGGCCGATGTCGTGGTGCGCATGATCCATGCCTGTGGCAACTCCGACGCCGCGCGGCATGTTGTGTTCGGCACCGGCCTGATCGACGCCGCGCGAATGGCGTTGCGCAACGGCGCCCCCATCCTGTGCGATGCCGAAATGGTCGCCCACGGCATCACGCGGGCCCGGCTGCCTGCTGGCAACGAGGTGGTCTGCACGCTGCGCGATCCACGCGTGCCGGCAATGGCCGAACAGCTTGGCACGACGCGATCGGCCGCGGCGCTCGATTTGTGGGGTGAGCGGCTTGCCGGCGCGGTGGTGGCGATCGGAAACGCGCCGACCGCGCTGTTTCATTTGCTTGAGCGGCTTGCCCAAGGAGCGCCGCGGCCGGCCGCTATCCTCGGCATTCCGGTCGGCTTTGTCGGCGCAGCGGAATCGAAAGACGCGCTTGCCGCCGATACGTCCGGCGTGCCTTTCCTCATCGTGCGCGGCCGCATCGGTGGCAGCGCCATGACAGCTGCTGCCGTCAACGCCTTGGCGAAGGTCGAGCCATGACGCCCGGACGACTCATCGGCGTCGGCGTCGGACCGGGCGATCCCGAGTTGCTGACCTTGAAGGCAGCGCGCGTGCTTGCTGAGGCTAATGTGATCGCCCACTTCGCCAAGGCCGGCCACGCCAGCAATGCGCGCGCAATTGTCGCCGATCGGCTGCAGGAGGACGTGGTGGAATTGCCGTTGCTCTATCCGGTAACCACCGAAATTCCAGCGACCGCCGCCGGTTACCGCGACGCAATTCGGGAATTTTACGACGAGTCCGCTGCGGCTGTGGCGCGCCACCTGGACGCGGGCCGCACTGTCGCTGTAATCAGCGAAGGCGATCCATTGTTCTACGGCTCGTATATGCACCTGCATGTGCGGCTCTCAAAACGCTATCCAGTTGAGATCGTGCCCGGCATCACCGCCATGTCCGGTTGCTGGGCGTCGGTCGGGCTGCCGATCGCACAAGGTAACGATGTCTTCGCGGTACTACCGGCCACTTTACCGGAAGACGAGTTGACGCGACGTCTCGCTGACACGGAGGCCGTCGTGGTCATGAAGATCGGCCGCAATCTCGGTAAAGTTCGCCGCGCGCTCACGCGCACCGGCCGCTTGCCGCGCGCCGTCTATGTCGAACGGGGAACGACCGCCGCCGCGGTCAGCATGCCGCTCGCCCAAAAGCACGATGACGTGGCGCCCTATTTCTCGGTCGTGCTGGTGCCGGGCTGGGAGACTCGGTCATGAGCGGCTCTCTCGCGGTAGTTGGGCTGGGGCCGGGAAACCCCGATACGATGACGCCCGAAGCTGCCACGGCGCTTGCATTGGCCGATGCGCTCTATGGCTATGGTCCTTATCTCGCGCGCGTTCCGGCGCGGTCGGGACAGGCACGTTATCCGTCCGACAATCGAGAGGAAGGCGCCCGCGCCGCCGCAGCGCTCGACCATGCCGCGCGCGGCGGTAAAGTCGCCATGGTGTCCGGTGGCGATCCGGGCGTGTTCGCGATGGCAGCCGCCGTGTGCGAACAGGTCGAACACGGCGCCGAAGCATGGCGTGGTCTCGACCTCGTGATCGTGCCCGGCATCAGCGCCATGCTGGCGGTGGCGGCGCGGGTCGGTGCGCCGCTCGGCCATGACTTCTGCGCGATCTCATTGTCCGACAATCTCAAACCCTGGCCGGTGGTCGAACAGCGCCTCGATGCCGCTGCGTCCGGCGGCTTCGTCATGGCGCTCTACAATCCGATCTCGCGCGCGCGTCCGTGGCAATTGGGCGCGGCCTTCGATCGACTCCGGCGTCATTTGCCCGGAGCGACACCGATCGTATTCGGGCGCGCGGTGGGGCGGCCTGACGAAAGTGTAGTGATCGCAACTCTGGAGGCGGCCGATCCGGCCATCGCCGACATGTCGACGCTTGTCATCGTCGGCTCGGCGCTGACGCGCGTAGTCGAACGGCCTGGTCGCGAACCGCTGGTCTACACGCCACGCGCGGTCAAGGACGCAAGCGCATGATCGAGCCGGGCCAGCGCATCATCGATCGTGTGCACCGTGGGCACGGCCGGCAGTCGCGGCCGGCGCAGCAGGATCACCGCTATGCCAAGCGTGCGCGCCGCGGCGATTTTGCCATAGGTGGCCTCGCCGCCGCTGTTCTTGGTAACGATAATGTCGATGCGATGGCCCGACAGCAAGGCGCGCTCATCGGCTTCCGCGAACGGGCCGCGCGCCAGCAGGTATTCGGCCCGTGGCAACCCCAGTGTCGGCGCGATCGGATCGACGGTTCGGATCAGATAATCGTGCTGCGGAGCGACGGTGAATGCGGCCACTTCCTTGCGACCGATGCCGAGGAAGACGCGACGCGGACTTTCGCCGAGCGCGCGCACAGCTTCCGCGCTATCGGCGACCTCCTGCCAATGATCGCCGGTGACGGCGCGCCAGGGCGCGCGTTGCAGCGCCAGCAATTGCACCCCGGCACGCGCGGCGGCTTGTGCCGCGTGCGCCGACATAGTCGCCGCATAAGGATGGGTGGCGTCGATCAGGATATCGATGCGCGCCTCCATGAGGTAGGCGGCCAGGCCCTCGACGCCGCCGAAGCCACCGCTACGCACCGGCACCGGCTGCACGGCGGGTGCGACTGTGCGGCCGGCGAGCGACAGCGTGACGCACAGATCGTCACGCGCGGCCAGGTGGCCGGCCAGTTGCCGCGCTTCGAGAGTGCCGCCGAGGATGAGGATATGTCGCATGTCGCCGTCTAGATCATTTCCCGGCGAAGTGGGAGTTGCTTCGCCGCCATACAGTCCAACCACTTCCGAGAGTGCCGCAAAGCCCCGCTGGCTGTCCATTGTCGGCATCGGCGAGGATGGCGCCGATGGCTTGAGCCCGATCGCCAGCGGGCTGATCGCGGCGGCCGACATCGTGTTCGGCGGCCAACGCCACCTCGCCCTTGCAGGTGACCTCATCCGCGGTGCGGTCCGGCCGTGGCCTAGCCCATTTGACGGCGCGGTGAGCGAGGTTATGGCCCAGCGTGGGCGGCAGGTCTGCGTGCTCGCGTCCGGCGATCCGTCGTTCTACGGAGTGGGTTCACTGCTCGCGCGCCACATCGATTCGCAGGAGACGGTAGTGATGCCGGCGCCGTCATCGTTCAGCCTGGCGGCGGCTCGGCTCGGCTGGCCATTGGCCGACACCACATTAATCTCGCTGCACGGACGGTCGCTCGATCTGATCCGGCCGCATCTGTTTCCCGGCACGCGCGTCCTGGCGCTGACGTCGAACGACGAAGGACCTGCCGCCTTGGCGCGGCTTCTCACCGATCTCGGCTTTGGCCCGTCGCGATTGACCGTGCTGGAAGCGCTCGGCGGTCCGCGTGAACGGCTCCGCCAAACAAAGGCGGCAGATTTCACCCTCGATGGCGTCGACGCGCTTAATGTCCTCGCCGTCGAGATCGAGGCGATACCAGGCGCGCGCATCCTGACCCGCGCACCGGGACTCGCCGATGCCTTGTTCGAGCATGATGGCCAGATCACCAAACGTGAGATTCGGGCGGTGACGTTGTCAGCCTTGGCACCGCGGCGCGGCGAGATGCTGTGGGACATTGGCGCCGGCGCCGGTTCGGTGGCGATCGAATGGCTGCTGGCCGACACGTCGCTACGTGCCGTCGCCATCGAACAGCACGTCGAGCGCGCGGCGCGAATTCGGCGCAACGCCGCCGCATTCGGCGTTCCCGGCCTTGAGATTGTCGAAGGCATGGCGCCGGCAGCGCTCGATGGCTTGCCACCGCCAAATGCGATATTCGTCGGCGGCGGCGCCCATCCCGGCCTGCTTGACGTGGCGGCGACTGCGCTCAAGCCCGGCGGCCGCCTTGTGGTCAATGCCGTGACCTTGGAGACAGAGGCTTTGTTGGCCGCGCGCCATCTCGCGGATGGCGGCGAACTGATCCGCATCGCACTGGCGCGCGCCGATCGCATCGGTGACAAGACGGGCTGGCGTTCGGCCATGCCGGTCACGCAATGGGTCTGGGGCAAGCCATGATGGTGGCCGGCATAGGCTGTCGCGCGGGCGCCTCCGCACGGGACATTGAGGCGGCGCTGTCTGCCGCGTTGAGTAACACCGGCGAACCAATACGGGAGTTGGATTTGATCGCGACTTCGGCGGCAAAAGCAAACGAAACGGGCATCGCAGAAGTCGCGCGGACGCGCGGCATCAAATTCGTCGTGGTGGCGCAAGCCGAACTCGAGGCCGCTGCCACGCGCGGAATAACAAAGTCCGCGCGCGTGCTCGCCTTGACCGGTGTGCCCTCGGTCGCCGAGGCGGCGGCGCTCGCTGCCGCCGGCCCAACGGCGCGGCTGCTGGTGCCGCGCATCACAGTAAGAACCGCGACCTGCGCACTCGCGCTCAGTGGAGACACACCATGACAGTGCATTTCATTGGAGCGGGGCCAGGCGCGGCCGATCTGATCACGGTGCGCGGGCGCGACCTGATCGCGCGTTGCCCGGTCTGTCTCTATGCCGGTTCACTCGTGCCGAAAGAACTGCTCGGCTATTGCCCCGCCGATGCGCGCATCATCGATACGGCGCCGATGTCGCTCGACGAGATCGAAGCGGAGTTCGTCGCCGCGCACGGCCAAGGCCGCGATGTCGCTCGGCTTCATTCCGGCGATCTGTCGATCTACAGTGCAGTTGCCGAACAGGTGCGGCGGCTGGAGCGGCTGGCCATTCCCTATACGCTCACTCCCGGCGTGCCGGCCTTCGCAGCGGCGGCGGCCGTGCTTGGCCGCGAGCTCACAGTGCCCGAGTTGGCGCAAAGCGTGGTGCTTACCCGCATGAGCGGTCGTGCGTCGTCGATGCCGGAAAACGAGCGCTTGTCCGTCTTTGCCGCCAGTGGCGCAACCCTGGTCGTACATCTGGCGATTCATGCAATCGAGTCGATCGTTACCGAACTGACGCCGTTCTATGGCGCCGAATGTCCCGTTGCCGTCGTGGTGCGGGCGAGTTGGCCCGACGAGCGCGTGCTGCGCGGCACACTGGCCGACATCGTCGGCCAGATCGCGGCGGCCCCGATCGAGCGCACCGCGCTGGTGCTGGTCGGTCGCGCGCTCGCGGCGCATGATTTCCGGGAAAGCGCTCTCTACGATCCGGACTATCGCCGACGATTTCGCGGCAGCAGAGGTTGATGTGGCGCCCATGAATAAGCTCGAAGCCCTCGCGGCGCTGCGCGGCAAATTTCCTGTTCTGGAACCGGGGCACGTATGGCTGGTCGGAGCCGGGCCCGGCGATCCTGGTCTGCTGACGCTCGACGCCATCGCTGCGCTGACGCAGGCCGACGTCATCGTGCATGACGCGCTGATCGATCGCCGCGTGCTGGCGCTCGCAGATCCGCAGGCGCGGTTGGAATATGCCGGCAAGCGCGGCGGCCAACCGTCGACGCCACAAACGGACATATGCAATCGCTTGATTGCGCTGGCGCGCGCTGGCCACCGGGTGGTGCGGTTGAAGGGCGGCGATCCTTGCGTGTTCGGGCGCGGCGGCGAGGAGGCCGCGGCGCTGGCGCGCGCCACGATTCCCTATCGTATCGTTTCCGGCATCACTGCCGGGCTCGCCGCGCTGACCGCGGCGTCGATCCCGGCAACGATGCGGGGAGTCAATCACGCGATCATCTTTGCGACCGGCAACGCCGGACCGGATGAAGATATCGACTGGGCGGCGCTGGCGCGCACCGGGCAACCGATCGTGATCTATATGGCGATGCATTACATACAACGCATTGCGGTCGCGCTGTCGCGGGGCGGGCTTGCTGCTGACACGCCGACGGCGGTGATTGTGGCGGCAACCCGAGCCGAGCAGCGCATCGTCATTTCCAGGCTCGACCGTCTGGCCGCTGACGTGGAAGCGATCGGCGTCGATTTGCCCGGCCTTATTATCGTTGGCGATATCGTCAATGAGCGCGACAAGCTCTTGCAGATAGCTGCTGAAGCCGAGGTCGTACGATGACCGCGCAAGGCTTGATCGTCTCGGCGCCCCGTTCCGGTTCCGGCAAGACCACCGTGACACTCGGCCTGCTGGCTGCGCTGGTGCGCAAGGGCGTCAAGGTGCGCGCTGCCAAATCGGGGCCGGACTATATCGATCCCGCCTTTCATGCCGCCGCCACCGGCGCCAAAGGCGCGAACCTCGATACCTGGGCGATGCCACCGTCCTTGATTGAGGCGCTGATCGCGGACACCGTGAGGGACGCCGAAATACTGGTGATCGAAGGCGCCATGGGATTGTTCGACGGCGTGCCGGGCGAGCCCGGCCGCTCTGGCGCCGCCGCCGATCTGGCCGCGCGCTTCGGCCTGCCTGTGCTCTTGGTTCTCGACGTGTCGGGCCAGTCGCAATCGGCGGCGGCCGTCGCAGCCGGCTTTGCCAATTACAATCCGGCGGTCCGGATCGGCGGCGTCGTGCTCAATCGGCTGGGCAGCGACCGGCATCGTGCGCTGATCGCGGATGCGCTTAAGGCGCTAGGCATTCCGGTACTCGGCGCTATTCCCCGTGACGAAACGCTGATCCTGCCTGAACGGCATCTCGGGCTGGTGCAGGCGAGCGAGCATGCCGATTTGGCGACACGGATCGGGCGCTTCGCCGATGTGATGGAACGCCATCTTGACCTCGACGCCATCGCCGCGATGGCAGCGCCGCTCGTTGCCTCGCGCGGACAAACCCACACGATGCTCGCGCCGCCCGGCCAGCGAATTGCGCTGGCATCGGATGAGGCCTTTACCTTCGTCTATGCGCATCTGCTCGACGGCTGGCGCCGTGCCGGCGCGGAGATTGTTCCGTTCTCGCCGTTGCGCGACGAGGCGCCGCCGCAAGATTGCGACGCCTGCTGGCTGCCGGGTGGATATCCGGAGCTACATGCGGGGCGGTTGGCAGCGGCGCAGCGCTTCCTGGAGGGGCTTGGACATTTCGCCCAGCGTCACCGGGTCCATGGCGAGTGCGGCGGCTATATGGTGTTGGGTCAAAGCATAGAGGACGCCCAGGGCGTGCGTCACACCATGGCCAGCCTGCTCGGTCATTCGACGAGTTTCGCCAAACGCCGGCTCCATCTCGGTTATCGTCATGCGCGGCTGCTAGCCGACAATCCGCTCGGGGCGGCCGGCGAACTCGTCCGGGGTCACGAATATCATCACGCTTCGATCACATCGATGGGCGAGGGCGACGAGCGGCTGGTGGATGTAACGGATGCTCAGGGCCGGCCGGTAGCCGAGACCGGCAGCCGGCGCGGCCGGGTCTCCGGCACCTTCTTTCACGCGATCGCGCGGGACGACTGAGCGGTCAGTGCGGCTTGCCCGCCACGCCCGCTTCGGCAAACGTGGCCATCCCGGTGTGACAGGCGAGCGCGGCGCGCAGCATCGGCACGGCCAGCGCCGCACCGGAGCCTTCGCCCAAACGCATGCCGAGATCGAGCAGCGGTTGCAGCTTGAGTTCGCCGAGCAGCGCCCGGTGTCCGGCTTCGGCCGATACATGGGCGGCCTGCGTGTGATCGAGCGCGTCGGCGCGCATTCGCGCCAGCGGCGCAACCGCCGCCGTGCAGACGAAACCGTCAAGCAGCACCGGAATAGCGCGGTGGCGCGCAGCAAGCGTGGCGCCGAGGATGGCGGCAAGTTCGCGGCCGCCAAATGCGGCGGCGATCATCAGTGGATCGCCGAGCGCGCCCGCATGACGGGCGAGCGCATTGTCGATCGCGGTTCGCTTACGCTCCATTCCGCGGTCATCGAGGCCGGTGCCGCGGCCGGCCCAGCGCGCGCCGCCGCCGCCGTGTAGCGCGGCGGCGATGGCCGCGGCTGCCGTGGTGTTGCCGATCCCCATTTCGCCCAGACAGATGAGATCGGTGCCGATCCGCACCGCGTTGTAGCCTTCGCTCACGGCCTTCAGGAAGGCCGCTTCGTCCATCGCCGGTTCAAGGGTGAAGTCGGCGGTGGGCTGATCGAGATCGAGCGCTATGACCCGTAGCGTTGCCGACGAAGCCTGCGCCAGTTGATTGATCGCGGCGCCGCCGTGGCTGAAATTGGCCACCATCTGCGCGGTGACGGCGGCGGGATAGGGCGAGACGCCCTGCGCCGTGACGCCATGATTGCCGGCAAAGATCAGGACATCGACACGGTCGAGCCGTCGGCTGGCGCCGCCCCATTTGGCCAGCCACGCGGCGATTTCTTCGAGCCGGCCAAGACTGCCGGGCGGCTTGGTCAGCGTCGCTTGCCGAGCGAGGGCTTCGGCCATCGCCGTTTCATCGCCTAAAGGCAGGTCGAGGCAGGCTGCACGCAGGTCGGCTAAAGTGGCGAATCTGGTCACCGGTTCGGTACCGTCTGTCATAGCAGAGAGGCCGCTGGTCATGTTCGTCATTTTTGTTTCTCACTACTATGTTGCGTTTTGGTGGGGCACGTTACAAGCGGCTTTCCTGCTAGAAAGCAGACCTGCCGTTGTTCTCGGGCGTCCGTGCCGTAAAGAGAAGTCATGTTTGCCATCGACTGGATACGTCAACGCTTTGCCGAGATTGAGGTCGCCGTCGTTTTCCTGACGCGACTGCCGCTGACGCGGTCGAAGCCGATCGATCGCGGCGACGTCGCGCGCGCACTCTGGTCGGCGCCAATTGTCGGCGGCGTTGTCGGCGCCTTGGGCGGCGCCGTCTATATGCTGTTCAGCCAACTGCATCTGCCGGCCTTGCCTGCCGCCGCGTTGGCAATCGCAACCACGGCGGGTATCACCGGCTGTTTGCACGAAGACGGGTTTGCCGATGTCGCCGATGGGTTCGGCGGCGGCGCGACGGGTGAGCGCAAGCTTGAGATCATGCGTGACAGCCGGATCGGTACTTATGGCGCGTGCGCGCTCGTGCTCTCGTTCGTGCTGCGTATCAGTGCGCTTGCAAGCCTGCACGATCCGGGACTGGTGTTCGCGGCCTTGATAGCCGCGCAGGCGGCGGCGCGTGCCGGGCTGGCCGCCTTTATGCGTTATGTGCCGCCGGCGCGCGCGGACGGACTGAGCGCCAGTGCCGGCATCCCGCCAAGAATCAGCGGCATCGCCGCGATCGCGTTGGGTCTCCTTGCACTCTCCGGCAGTTTCGGCGTCACGGCGGGCCTTGTCGCACTGGTCGCGCTCGCCTGCCTGCATGGTGCGATGGCCTGGTTGTGCCAGCGCCAAATCCAGGGCCAGACCGGCGACGTGCTGGGCGCCGTCGAACAGATCGGGGAAATCGCCGTTCTGTTGATCGCGGCGGCGTTGGCGGGAATGTAAGCAGGTGTGGCGGTGGACCGGTTTCACGACGCGACGGTCTTTCTCAACAAATAGGTGTCCATGATCCAGCCGTGCCGCGTACGTGCGTCGGCCTTGATCTTTTGAATCTCATCCTTGCATTCGTGCAGCCGGCCCGACGCGAGGATCTCATTGTCGGTGCCGAGGTAGGCTCCCCAGAATATCTCGACGCTGTCGTCCTCGATCGCGGTAAATGCACAGCCGCCGTCGAGCATGACGACAGTGTCGTGCGGTTGCTCGTCGCCGAGCCTGCGGCCGGTGGTGATGAACACAGGTTCGCCGATGCGGTTGATCGGAATCTTGTGCCGCGCCGCCAGAGCCTGGATGCTGGTGATGCCTGGGATCACTTCAACCTCGAACGCGACCGTACCCATAGCGGCGACCTGATCGACGATGCGCAAGGTGCTGTCGTAAAGGCAAGGGTCGCCCCAGACCAAAAAGGCGCCGTGCTGACCGTCGGCCAATTCCTCACGGATCATGCGCTCGTAGATGGCCGCACGTTTGGCATGCCAGTCCGCGACGGCGGATTCGTAATGGCTCGGCAAACGATCACGCGCAGGATCTTCCGCGGCCACGATGCGAAAGGATTTGTTCAGGATGTAGCGCCCGCAAATCTCGGTCCGCAACGTGGTCAAGCTGCTCTTGTCGGATCCCTTGTCGATTAAGAATACGACGTCGAGCGTCTTCAGGGCGTTGATCGCCTGCACGGTGAGATAATCAGGATTGCCGGCGCCAATGCCGATGATGGACAGCTTTCTCATGTCTGGACGAACTCCAACGCTGTCATCGTGACGAACAAGAAGGTCGAAAACTGCATCGGCAAGTTCTTTGCCCACGCCGTCGGATGAGCGGCGCGTCGATCAGCGTGCGAGGGAGCGTGCTGCGACTGCCCGGCTGAGCTGCGCAGCCAGGCTACGTTCGGTCAAAGCGCCGAATAAAAGCCCGATCGTGGCCCACAGCACGGCATGGATTCCGAGCGAAGCAGCCCGGAAACGCCACAGCACAACGGAGGAGAACTGTTCCGGCACTTCATCCACTGACGGTAATCCGTATTGCACGATGGCGATGAACACGACGAAGGCCACACCAGCCAGGATCGCCGCGTTCCAAGTTCCCAATCGAACACGAAGGCGTTGCGCAAATGCCACCGCTAAGATCGCCGCGGTCACGGAGACCACGATCATGAGAAAATACAGCCCGGTTCGCGAGCCGATGGTATCCGCGCTTCCGACTGAAGGCGGGCTGGCCGGATATTTGATGTTGGGCACAAGCACAATCGCGACATAGGCGCCCAAGGCGAGCAGCGCTGCGGTCGCGCGCGCTCGGAGTTGGCCGACGCGACCATAAACAAAGGCAAAACACAGGGCGAATAACCCGCCGATCGCCGCACCATAGACTACGATACCGGTCAGCAGACCGAAGCCGGATTGGGTTTCGCGGCTGACAAGTTCGGCCTCCGGCGCGTGTTCGCGCATGTGAACTTCAGCGGCGGCGTGTGTCGTGCCGTTGGCATGTGCTTCCACGTGCGCCGGCGCGTTCGTCTTGGTCATCAGCCCTTCGAACGCGATCGCGCGATCAACCTCCGGTTCACCGAAGATGCGCGCGAATCCGAATGCCAATAAACCCGCAACGGCGCCTACGAGCATGCCCCGCAGGAGAAGACTCCCGACCATGACGGTCCCCACTCAGTGACAGGGAAAACCGAGAAGGTGGCGGCCATCGTGGACAAATTCGTGGACATACATGCCCGAGATGAGGGATTGGGCTCCCTGCTCGGCACCGACAAAATAGATGGCAAGCAGCAGAAGGAGGCCCCCGAACGCGGCCCAAGGCAACAGTTCACCGACCGGAATAGCGACCGGACGATCATTGGGAGCAAGAACAAAATCGGACATCATGGCATCTCCTGGGATTACGCGTCCCGTCCGTAAAATATTGGCCAATGGGAAGGGTCTGACTCCCGGACCGCCTTTGGGCGATTCCGGTCACAGCGGCGCGACCGTGCCGGAATTACACCGGCTTCCTATCCTATTGAGTTAATTTAGAGTATCGGTGCGGTGACACGACTGTCAATGGGAGAGTGTCGGGCTGTACAAGCGTAAGCGTTCGTCCGGAGCACGATTTCAATGCCTGCGCGTCTTACCTTGATCTGCCACGGAGCGACGGCGGCAACGCGCGCGTCCGCCTTTCCGCTCGACGAACCGATCGAGGATGGCGTCGTGGACCAGGCCAAGAGGCTCGGTCCGTCGTTGCGACGCTGGGATCGCGCGGTGACCAGCCCCGCGCTTCGCGCGCGGCAAACCGCGGAGGCTCTTTCACTCAATGCCGTTATGCATCCCGCATTGCGCGATTGCGACTATGGCAACTGGAGCGGTCGCAAGCTCGCGGACGTTCAGTCGGAATACCCGGCAGAGGTTGCGGCCTGGCTCTCCGATCCCGGCGCCGCCCCGCACGGCGGCGAGTCGCTTGTGGGCCTGATGCTACGAGTCTCGGGTTGGATGGCTACCAGGTTGCACGACAATGGTCACACGATTGCGGTTACCCACGCATCGGTTATCCGTGCGGCTGTCGTCGACGTGCTGGGAGCGCCACGCGAGTCGTTTTGGCAAATCGATGTCGAGTCGCTTAGTCTTGTTGATTTACGCTCCGATAAGCGACGTTGGGCTTTGCGCGTATCCCAATAGAGGCGATATCGTCGCCGATAGGTGGGATTGGCCGAATGGCCCCCAAAAGATGATCACCGGCCGGATATTTTTGGGGTTATCGCATAGCTACTTAGGCCAAGCGTATTAAATGTGTGAAGCGCATCATTTTAAAACATGATTTTGGCATCGGCTACCGCTTGCCCCAAATGCCGCCATCGTGCGATCGAGTGCACGCCTGTGAATGCTTGTGAGTTCTTTTGTGATTGCAAAGATGCGGGGAGGGACCTAAGTCACTCTCGGCTATTGCTGCGTCTTATGTTCATACGGCACGGCTAAGTGTCCGCCGATGCAGACGGACGATTCTTGTTGCTTATAAACGTTTCACTAATTGTCGACGCTAATTCCGAAGTTGGGAGTAAAACAGAGACAACGCCAACGTGGCGGCGTTCAACTGGCGAAAATATCAGTAACACATACCGCCACATAGTCCCACATAATGCAGCCGTGCCAAAAGAGTGCCAAAACACTCCTAAGCCATTAAAAAATAACGAGCGGAAGACCTCTTCCCAAGCCGTCGAACATCGCTCACAAGGGACAAGCAGAATCGAACCATCCCCGCGAACAAAAATATGAGTAGATATGTGAGTAGAGCTAGAATTGCGTGGCTACAAAACGTTGTAAATAGGGGTTTCTTTCGTTAGTTCGAGTGCGGCCAGGGCACCAATCTTCCCGCGCTAGCTCAGGCCTATTGCCGCCGATCCGGATCGGCCGTCCCGCCTTGGGACTTGGGGTCGATCTGCTGCGTCTGTTGCGATGGCGGCGTCGTTTCGGGCAGCTGCGAGGGAGTTTCATTGGGCTTGCCGCTGATAAAAGCGCCCAACGCGACCGCGATCACCACCACAACACCGATAACAGCAAAGATCTTGTACATCGACGAATTCCCGTTAGAGGTCCTGTTTCTTGTTCTTTTCCTTCTCGACAACGTCGGGATCGGGGTGAAAGTTCGGGTCCTGCGAAGCCTGCCCCGGATGCTTCCATGGCTCGTGCGTGGCGGAGCCGCTTTTCTCAGTTTTGGTCTTGTCATCGCGCATTGTCGTTTTCCTCGTCTGGGGCTAGCAGGTGTTCGGCGCCGCATGGCTCGTCAGCATTTTTGCCCGGCGCCGAACTGCCGATTCAACGCGCTGTCGCTGCCGGCGTTCCTGCGGTGTCCCGGTGAGCCGGGGTGTGTCGGTTGCCTTTGCGGCGCCCCAATGTGCCGTTTGATTACAGGCGGGCGTAAGGGGACATGAGAATCATGACGGAGCGTCAAACGCTGTTGCGCAAGGATCCGGCCGCCGCCGCGGCCGCTGTCGTATTCGCCGTCGGCCTGGCGACGATGGGCGGGTTTTTCTTCTTCGAATACGTCCTCGGCTATCCGCCGTGTCCGCTCTGTCTCGACCAGCGCATGGCGTTTTACGTCAGCGTGCCTTTGGCCGCGCTGCTCTGGCTCGGCGCTAGTCACGGTGCCGCGCGCAAGGTGCTGCTGTTGGGCTTTGGCGCGATCGCTGCGCTGATGCTCTGGAATACCGGTCTGTCGGCCTATCACGCCGGCGTCGAATGGAAATTCTGGGCCGGTCCGGCCGATTGCTCCGGCCCGCTCAATTCGCTGGGCTCGGTCGGCGGATTGATGGAAAAATTGCAGAGCATCCGCGTCGTGCGCTGCGACGAAGCGGCGTGGCGGTTATTCGGCCTGTCGCTTGCCGGTTACGACGTGCTGGTGTCGCTGGTTTTGGCGGCGGTTGCCGGCCTCGGCGTCAAGGCGGCGTGGGCGCGGCCTGCCGAAGAATAAAGCTGCACATAAAAACGATTACGGCCACGAAGGAGGGGCGCGGGTACATCCGCCGTCGCCTGCTTTTCGTGGCCGCCCGCTGCGGTTTCCCGCAAGCGCCGTGACGGAGCGCACAGTTTAGTGGACGCTCAACATCACCGTCAGAACCCAGATAGGGACGATTTGGTTCCATTCAAGGGGCAAACGTCACGCATCTTTCTGCGATGGCTCGTATCTCAAGATCCCCGCGACACCTGACACTGACACGCCCGTATCCTTGGGATGCCGCGCGCCCTCAAGCACTGGAACGCAGGCAAAATCAAACGGGCTGACGCCTTCCAGGCAGGCGACATTGACGCCGATTTCGTCCGGCTTGGAGCGCCGGCGGTGATGCGTGTAAATCCCGCACACCGAGCAGAAATAATGCTCCGCCGTCCTGGTGTTGAATTGATAGAGGCTCAGGATTTCGGCGCCGCTGGTCAGGGTCAGATCGCCCAATCGCGCGCTGACGGCAACGGCGCCGCGCATCCGGCAGATCGAACAATTGCACCGGCGCGGTTCGTCGATGCCCTCGGATAATTTGACCGTGAAGCGGACGGCGCCGCAATGGCATGCGCCGTTCATCGTTTTCGATTCGCTCATGTTCAATCCTGGATGGCGGCGGCGGATAACAACGACGGATCGGAATCTACGGATCCAGTTCGGTATCCCAATAGAGATAATCCAGCCAACTATCGTGCAGATAGTTCGGCGGAAACAGCCGGCCGTTGCGGTGCAAATGATGCACCGTGGGCTGGAACGGCATCTGCGACGGATACATGCGCGCTTCCTGCATCGTCATGCTGCCCTTGCGCAGATTGCACGGCGAGCAAGCGGCCAGCACATTGTCCCAGGTGGTGTGGCCGCCGCGCGAGCGCGGGATCAGATGATCGAAGGTCAATTCGCTGCGCTCGCCGCAATACTGGCAGGCGAATCGGTCGCGCAGGAAAACGTTGAAGCGGGTGAAGGCCGGATGCGTCGAAGGCTTCACATAGGTCTTGAGCGACACGACGCTCGGCAGCTTCATCTCGAAACTGGGCGAGTGCACCGCGTGGTCGTAATTGGCGACGATGTTCACGCGCTCAAGGAAGACGGCCTTGATCGCGTCCTGCCAGGACCACAAGGACAGAGGGTAGTAACTCAGCGGCCGGAAGTCCGCATTGAGCACCAGGGCCGGAAATCCAGCAGGCGAAACGTGCACATTCAAAGTGACGCTCCTCAACCTCCTAAGGAACGCTGCCGCCACGCAGCTTGCCATCTACTAATAGTGCAGCATGACGGGCTTGTGAAGCCGGCAAGGGGCGCACTTTGGGGGCAACTGCCGGGCGGCTATTTCAGCGCCTTGAACTGTTTCGCGAGAAACTCGCCGCCGTGGCGCAGGCCTTCCTGGTCGATGCCGTGGCCGATGCCGGCCGAGATGTGCCACTGCGTCGGCACTTCCAGCGCCGCCAGCCCCTGCGACGCATGGAATACCGCCTGCACCGGAATCATTTCGTCGCCGTCGCCATGCACCAGCAGCACGGGAGGCTTGCTGATGATCTCGGCGGCAAAGGCGTCTGGATCGGGGTCGGCGGGCAGCACCAGCATGCCGGAAAATCCGACGATAGCGGCGGGCGCCGCGGCGCGGCGCAGGCCGATATGCAGCGCCATCATCGTGCCCTGGCTGAAGCCGACCAGCGCCAGCGCGGACGGCGGCAGACCGCGCCGTGTCAGTTCGGCATCGATGAAGGCGTTGAGCGCCGGACCTGCGGCATTCACCCCGAGCCAGCGCTCGTTCGGATCGCGGAACGTCAGCGGGAACCACTCGCGGCCCATCGGCGATTGGCCGCACGGATTCGGCGCATGCGGCGAGACGAAGGCTGCGTCGGGCAGCAGGCTTTGCCAGGCGCGGCCGATATCAATCAGGTCGTTGCCGTCGGCGCCATAGCCGTGCAGGAAGACGACCAGTTGCTTGGCGGCGCCGGATTTCGGCTCAAGGCGGGGACCGTCGATTTTCTGGACGTCAGTTTGCACGGCGTACCCCTTTTCTTTTCCCGACTTTCTTAACAGCCTTGACGGGTTTCTTCACGGCCTTTGTCTTCTTGATCTGCGGCCAGTGTTTCCTGGCGCTGACCTTTGGCTTGGTGCTGGTGCCGACGCCAACGCCCTCGCGCTTCTTGACGACGTGATAATACGCCCACATCAAATGCGCGGCGACGCCGCGCCATGGCCGCCAGGCTTCGGCGATTTTAGTGAGCGCCTTGGCGTCCGGCCGCTTGCGCAAGTTCAGCGCGATGCGCGCGGCTTCCTGCACGGCAAGGTCGCCCGCCGGAAAGGCGTCGGCATGTCCAAGGCAGAACAGCAGATAAATATCGGCGGTCCACGGCCCGACGCCGTGCAGTCCGGTGAGCAGCGCATGCGCGGCGTCGGCGTCCATCTCGCCGACGGCGGTGAGGTCGATGGCGCCGGTCGAGACCGCCTTGCCGATTTCCTTGATCGACTTGATCTTGGCATTGGAGAGGCCGAGCCGCTTGAGCTTGTCGCTCCGCGCACCGCGGACGGCATCGTGATGAAACGGCTCGAAGGCTGCGAACAGCCGCTCGCGGATCGCGGCGGCGCTGGCGACCGATAATTGCTGGCCGCAGACAATGGCGCACAAGCCGGCATAGCCGCCCTCGCGGCGGCGCAGGTTGAAGGCGCCGGCGGCTTCGGCGATCGCCGCCAGGCGCGGATCGAGTTTGATCAGCTCGACGAGCCCGGCCTCGAGGTCGCCTTGGGTGTGAAGGAAGTGGGTCATGTTTGCCTTGCGGCCAATCCTGATTTTAATTCCGTTCATCCCCGCCCGACATCGGGCCTGCCCGATGTCGGTAGTTTGATTGCCCAAGTCGGCTATAGCCGACTTGGGTTAGCGGGGATCCAGACTAAGCTGCATTTTCTGGATTCCCGCCTTCGCGGGAATGAGCGGAGTTTGCATTTGGCGTTTTACATCAATCTTGGCAATCACAAATAATGCCACCCGTTTTCCGTTTCGCCCCGTCGCCGAATGGCTATTTGCATCTCGGCCATGCTTTGTCGGCGCTGATGAACGCCGACCTGGCCCGCGCGGCCGGCGGCCGCCTGCTGCTGCGCATTGAGGATATCGACACGTCGCGTTGCCGGCCGGAATTCGAGGCAGGCATCCAGGAGGATCTCGCCTGGCTTGGCCTGACCTGGGAACAGCCGGTGCGGCGGCAGTCCGAACATTTCGATAGCTATCGGGAGGCCTTGGCCCGTCTCGATGCGATGGGCCTGATCTATCCAAGCTTCGAGAGCCGCGCCGAGATCGCCCGGCTGGCCGAGCAACGCGAGCAGCGGCGGCGCGATCCCGACGGCGCGCCGCTTTATCACGGCGAGGCCAAATCAATGTCCCTGGCCGAGCGCGCCCGGCGCATGGCCGCCGGTGAGCCTTATGCGTTGCGGCTCGATACCGCGGCAGCGCTGGCGCAAGCGGGTGCGCTGGCCTGGGCCGAAACCGGCGCCGGTCCCGGCGGCGAAACCGGATCGATAGCGGCCGATCCCGCCGCCTGGGGCGACGTTATCCTGGCGCGCAAGGATACCCTTGGGAGCTACCATCTCGCGGTGGTTGTCGATGACGCCGCCCAGGGCGTCACCGACGTGGTGCGCGGACAGGACCTTTTCCACGCCACGTCGGTCCATCGCCTTCTGCAAAATCTGCTGGGCCTCGCCGTGCCGCGATACCACCATCACCGGCTGGTCCTCGACGCCGAAGGCCGCAAATTGTCGAAATCGACCCGCGCCACGGGTTTGCGGGAACTGGGCGCGCAGGGCCTGACCGCGGCCGATATTCGCCGGGCCGTCGGGCTCGATTGAACCGGTCCGCCGTGCCATTGTCCGCCCCGGGGCGGGGATGAATGGCGAAACGCAAGGCAAGTAACAAGGCAAGCCTCAAGCCTGTCAAAAAGCGCGCGGCGGTGCGGTCGCGCGCCAGAGCTTTGCGCGCGCCGAAAGCGCAAAGCCCCGCCGCGTTGCGCGCGATCGAAGCCGCGCTCGCCGGCATTGCCCATGACATCCGTACGCCGTTGACCGGCATTGTCGCGCTCGCCGAATTGCTGTCGGCGTCGGATCTCGGGCCGCGCGAACGCGGCTGGGCCAATGCGGTGAAAAGCGGCGCCGAGCATCTGGCGGCGCTCAGTTCGCTGATCGTCGATGCGGTCAAGGCCGACGCGACCGGGCTGGTGCTGCGCCACGAGCCGTTTTCGCCGCGCGCGCTGGCCGACGCTGTCGGGCAGGCTCTGGCCGCGCGCGCCGGCAACAAGCGGCTCGAATCCAAAATCGTCATCGCGCCGGATTTGCCGGCGATGGTGTCGGGCGATGCGTTGCGCCTGCGCGCGGCGCTGGAAAATCTCGTCGATAACGCGGTGAAATTCACCAGCGACGGCGTGGTGACGTTGACCGCCGCGATCGAGCCGGCAACACGCGGCCGCTTGCGGCTGGTGTTTACGGTTATCGACAGTGGCATCGGCATGAGCGCTGCCGATATGAAACGGTTGTTTCGGCCGTTCGCGCAGGCGAGTGAGCAGATCGCACGCCGCTATGGCGGCGCCGGCCTTGGACTGATTTTCGTCAAGCGCATCGCCAAGGCGATGGGCGGCGATCTCAGGGTGACCAGTAGGCCGGGCGCGGGTTCCACGTTCCGCTTCACCGCGCTGGTCGCGTCCGCTGCCGAGCGGCGCGCCGGCAATGGTGTGCGCGCCAAACCTGCGCGATCGTTGTCGCTGTTGTGCGCCGAGGACAATCCTTACGGACGTGTGGTGATGAATACGATTTTGACCCAACTCGGGCACACGGTCGATTTCGTCGAAAGCGGCGAGGCGGCAGTGGCCTCCGCGTCGCGCGGCGGTTACGACGCCGTGCTGATGGATGTGACCTTGTCGGGGCTGGACGGGCTTGAAGCGACGCGCCGCATTCGCGCGCTGCCGGGCGCGGCCGGACAGGTGACGGTGATCGGCATTTCTGGACGCGGCGAAGCCGCGCATCAAGCGGCCGCGCTCGCCGCCGGCATGAATTTCTATTTCGTCAAACCGGTCAGCCCGGCAAAAATGGAGCAGGCTTTCGCGGGCCTTGGTGGGCGCGGCGATTGAGCCTCGGCGCCGCGCGTGTATGATGCGCCGCCACGCCTGCAAGGAAATCGGCAATGCCGGATATTGTACTCACCGCGCCTGTGAGGCCCGCGTTCAGTTCCAAAATCTATGACGTCGCCGATTTCGCCGCGGCGCAGGAACTTTTCCACAGTAACGGTTGGACCGACGGGCTTCCCGTCGTGCCGCCGACCGAGAAGGCGGTGGCCGAATGTCTGGATTGGGCGCTGATGCCGCCCGATCAGTTGATCGGCATAGAGCCGGTGCGGGCGCAGCCGATCACCGCCGAGAAGCTCGCCATCAACGCCATCATGGCCGGTTGTTTGCCGATGCATTTTCCGATTGTCGCCGCTGCGTGGCAGGCGATGCTGAAGGACGAATTCCTGCTGCACGGCATTTCATCGAGCACAGGCGGCTGCGCGGTGTTCGTCGTCATCAACGGACCGATCCGTCTCGAGATCGGCGCCTCGGGTACCTTCAACGCCCTCGGCAACAGTGACCGCGCCACGTCGGTGATCGGCCGCGCCATTCGCCTCGGCCTGATCAATCTGATGGATGTGCGCCCCGGCGGCATCGACCGCTCGACCTTCGGCCATCCCGGCAAGTTCTCCTATTGCGTCGCCGAGGACGAGGAGGGCACGACGTGGCAGCCGCTGGCGGCGATGCGCGGCATTCCCGACGGATTGTCGGCGGTGACGGTGATGGCGGCGCTGTCGCCTCGCCAGATCATGAACGAGTGGACCACCGACCCGAAGGAAATTCTGGAAACCTTCGCCGCCGAGATGCGCGCCAACCAGCTCACCTATTCGATCTATGGCGGCAATTACGCGATTCTCATTCCCAAGCAATTGCGCGATATCATCGAGGCCGCCGGCTGGAGCAAGCGCGATATCGCCGAGTATGTCTATGAGCGCGCGCGTGTGAAGCGCAAGGAATGGGGCAACGTCGGCAAGGGCGCCATCGTGCGCGATCGGCCGCAAAAGGTGCATACTGCGCTCGACTCGCCGGATCATCTGCTGGTGATCGCGGCCGGCGGGCCCGCGGGCGGCTTCGGCGCCGTCATCCCGCCGTGGATGGGCAGCAAGACCAAGGCGGTGACCGCCGCCATCGGCGCCTGTGTGGACTGCGAACCGCCGAAAGGCTAAGCAGCAACCGGACTTTCTGAAGCGGAGATGTCGTCATGACCTTGCAGGTTTTCGATCCGACTCATGAGATGAAGTCGGCCGGTATAGCCCAGGCTGCGCGGCCTTCGACGCTCGAAGGCAAGACGGTCGGCATCATCACCAACGGCAAGGAAGGCACCAAGCGTTACTTCACGCTGGTCGACCGCATGCTGCGCGAGCAGCTCGGTGTCGCCGAGGTGGTCTGGCGCCAGAAGAAGAATTACAGCGCGCCGGCCGAAGCCGAGATCATCGACGAGGCGCGCCGGTGGCACGCCGCCGTCACCGGCGTCGGGGATTGAGGAAGCTGTTCATCGTGCAGTCTGCACGACTCCATCGCAGTTGAAAAAGCAGGCGTCCCGGCGATCGGCATCATGACCTCGCGCTTCGTCAGCGCGGCCGAACTGATGTGCCGCGTGCTCGGCATGCCGGACTACAGGTTTGGCGTTATCGGTCACCCGATTAGCAGCGCAACCGATGCCATGATGGAAGAATATGCGCGCGCCACCATCGAACAGGCGCGGCAGCTTTTGCTGCGGAAGCCGTAGGCTCTAAACGCTTTAGACGTTGGTCAGGCCGTTCTTCTGCTCGACGATGCGCACCACGTCGGACATGATGCGGTTCAGTTCGAAGTCCTTCGGCGTATAGACCGCGGCGACGCCTGATTTCTCCAGCGCGGCGGCGTCCTCCGGCGGAATGATGCCGCCGACCACCAGCGGCATGGTCATGCCGGCCGCCTTCATGCGCGCGACGACATCGGCAACCAACGGCAAATGGCTGCCTGACAGCACCGACAGGCCAATGACATGGGCATTTTGCTCGCGCGCGGCATCGACGATTTCTTCCGGCGTCAGGCGGATGCCTTCATAGACCACCTGCATGCCGGCATCGCGGGCACGCACGGCGATCTGCTCGGCGCCGTTACTGTGGCCGTCGAGGCCGGGCTTGCCGACGAGGAACGTCAGCCGGCGGCCGAGCTTGACCGAAACCCGGTCGACGTCGGCGCGAATGTCATCGAGCCCATCGACATCGTTGCGCATGGCGTTGCCGACGCCGGTCGGCGCGCGGTATTCGCCAAAGGCCTCGCGCAAGGTCCAGCCCCATTCGCCGGTGGTGACGCCGGCTTTGGCGCAGGCGATCGACGGCGGCATGATGTTCGAGCCCGTGGCGGCGGCGCGCTTCAATTCGGCCAGCGCCGAGGCGACGGCCTTGTTGTCGCGCGACGCGCGCCACGCCGCCAACCGTTCGAGCTGATCGCGCTCGGCATCTTCCGACACGGTCATGATGGAATCGATGCCGCCGGTCAGCGGCGACGGCTCGGTCTCGAGATACTTATTGACGCCGACGACGATCTGCTCGCCGCGCTCGATGGCTTCCAGCCGCGCCGTGTTGGATTCGACCAGCCGCTGCTTCATGTAGCCGGACTCGACCGCGACCACGGCGCCGCCCATGTCGTCGATGCGCTTCAATTCTTCCATCGCTTCGCGTTTCAGCTCATCGACCTTGCGTTCGATCTCGGCCGAGCCGTCAAAGATATCGCCGTAGTCCAAAAGGTCGGTCTCGTAAGCGAGGATTTGCTGCATGCGCAGCGACCATTGCTGATCCCACGGTCGCGGCAGGCCGAGCGCCTCGTTCCACGCCGGCAGTTGCACGGCGCGGGCGCGGGCGTTCTTCGATAGAGTGACGGCCAGCATCTCGATGAGAATGCGCGCGACGTTGTTTTCCGGCTGCGGCTCGGTGAGACCGAGAGAATTCACCTGCACGCCGTAGCGGAACAGGCGCTGCTTCGGATCGGTGATGCCGTAGCGCGTGCGCGTGATCTCGTCCCACAATTCGGTGAAGGCGCGCATCTTGCAGACTTCGGTGATGAAGCGCATGCCGGCATTGACGAAAAACGAAATGCGGCCGACCACGTCGCTGAATTTCTCGTCGGAGACTTCGCCGGACTTCTTCACCGTATCGAGCACCGCCACAGCGGTTGCCAGAGCGAAAGCCAGTTCCTGCACCGGCGTCGCGCCGGCTTCCTGCAAATGATACGAGCAGATGTTCATCGGGTTCCATTTCGGCAGTTCGGTCGTGGTGAAGATCGCCACGTCCTTGATCAGCCGCATGGAAGGCGCCGGCGGAAACACGTAAGTGCCGCGCGACAGGTATTCCTTGATGATGTCGTTCTGAATGGTGCCGGTCAGGCTGCTGCGCGGCGTGCCCTGTTCGTCGGCGACGGCGATATAGAGCGCCATCAGCCACGCCGCGGTGGCGTTGATGGTCATCGACGTGTTCATGGTGCCGAGCGGGATCTGGTCGAACAGCGCGCGCATGTCGCCGAGATGGTTGACCGGTACGCCGACCTTGCCGACCTCGCCCTTGGCCAGGACATGGTCGCTGTCGTAGCCGGTTTGCGTCGGCAGATCGAAGGCGACCGACAGGCCGGTCTGCCCCTTGGCCAGATTTTTGCGGTACAGCGCGTTGGAATCCGCGGCCGTCGAGTGGCCCGCATAGGTGCGGAAAATCCAAGGTCTGTCGCGTTTCGAGGTGTCGCGCATGGGGCACTTCCTACGCGAATAGTCTGGCCGTTCTATTGTTGCAATGCAACATCAATTGCGTCAGACTATGAGCGTCTTTCGGCCTCTTTAGCTTGTCTCGTAAGGAGTTCTGCTGATGCCGGCTGCTGCCACCGCGCGGAGCGTCGCTCCGCTGAAGGACCTGTATGACGTCGGCGAGATTCCGCCGCTCGGTCATGTCCCTGAAAAAATGTACGCCTGGGTGATCCGGCAGGAGCGTCACGGCCCGCCGGAAAAGGCAATGCTGATTGAGGTCGTGCCGACCTGGCCGATCGGCGAAGAAGACGTGCTGGTCTTCGTCATGGCGGCGGGCGTCAATTACAACGGCATCTGGGCCGGCCTCGGCCAGCCGATCACGCCGTTCAACGTGCACAAGCAGCCGTTCCATATCGCCGGCTCCGATGCCTCCGGCATCGTCTGGGCGGTCGGCTCCAAGGTGAAGCGCTGGAAAGTCGGCGACGAGGTCATCGTCCATTGCAATCAGGACGATGGTGACGATGAGGATTGTAACGGCGGCGATCCGCTTTTATCGCCGTCGCAGCGCATCTGGGGCTACGAGACCCCGGACGGGTCCTTCGCGCAGTTCTGCCGCGTGCAGTCGCGCCAGTTGATGCAGAAGCCGCCGCATCTGACCTGGGAAGAATCGGCCTGCTACACGCTGACGCTGGCGACCGCCTACCGCATGCTGTTCGGCCATCCGCCGCACACGCTGAAACCCGGCGACAACGTTTTGGTCTGGGGCGCCTCCGGCGGCCTCGGCGTGTTTGGCCTGCAATTGGTCGCGGCCTCCGGCGCCAACGCCATTGCGGTCGTCTCCGATGAATCGAAGATGGAATACGTCTTCAATCTCGGCGCCAAGGGCGCCATCAACCGCAAGGAGTTCAAGTGCTGGGGCCAACTGCCGCAGGTGAACTCGGCCGAATATAATGACTGGTCGAAGGAAGCACGCCGCTTCGGCAAGGCGATCTGGGACATTACCGGCAAGCGCGACGTCGACATCGTGTTCGAGCATCCGGGCGAGGCGACGTTCCCGGTGTCGTCGATGGTGGTCAAACGCGGCGGCATGGTCGTGTTCTGTGCCGGCACCACCGGCTTCAACATCACCTTCGACGCGCGTTATGTCTGGATGCGGCAGAAGCGCATTCAGGGCTCGCACTTCGCGCACCTCAAGCAGGCGTCCGCCGCCAACCGCTTCGTGCTCGAGCGCCGCATCGATCCGTGCCTGAGCAAGGTGTTTCCGTGGGAGGACATCCCCAAGGCGCACACCATGATGTGGAAGAACCAGCATCCGCCCGGCAACATGGCCACATTGGTGTCGGCGCCGCGTCCGGGCCTGCGCAGCTTCGAGGATACGCAGGAAGCGGCCGGCGGTTAAGTCCGGCGCTGCCTTTACGGCAACACCGCGTGATCTTCTGCCGTCGCCGGCGCGTCGACCTTCGGTCGCGGCGAGATGACCGAATTCAGCTCGCCGCCGAAGATGAAGATCGACGCGCAGACGTAGAGAAAAATCAGCGCGATCATCGCTGATGCCAGGCCGGCATACATCGTCACATAGGCGAAGGCGTAATCGGCGAGATAGCGGCCGAAGGCCGCGCCGCTGATCATCCACAACAGCAATGTGGCGATAATGCCTGGCGCGATCTCGAGAAGGCCGCGGCGGCCGGCCGGCAGCCACAGATGCAGGATGATCAGCGCGATGACGATCACCACCGCCGCCGTCACATAGCGTGCGAAGGTGACGATGCCGCCGAGCGGCTCCAAGGTCGGCACATACTGGACGAGCTTGTTCCAGATAAACGGCGCCAGCACGACGAGAAACGCAAAGGCGAGCAAGGCGACCGCGCCGACAATGACATAGCCGACCGATTCGATGCGCAAGAGCCACCACGGCCGCGTCTCGACCATGTCGTAGGCGCGGTTCAATCCGATGCGCAGGCTTTCGACGCCGCTCGAGGCGAAATACAGCGCGAAGGCGACGCCGAAGGTCAGCACGTCGCCGCGCGTGTTGATAAGGACGCCGGTGATGTCCATCGCCAATGGACCGGCGACTTCATTCGGCCAGGCCTCTAGCAGGATGCGCGCTGCCTCGTCGGCCAGTTGCTTGGAGCCGAAGAAAAAACCGGCCAGCGCCGTGACCACAATCAAAAAAGGGAACATCGCCATCAAGGTCGACAGCGCAATATGGCTGGCGATGGCCCAGCCGTCGTCGGCAAGAAAATGCCGGCCCGCGTCGAGCGTCAAGCGGAATGAAGAAACCAGTCGGCGCAAGCGTCAAGCCCCAAGGCGGAAAACCCGCCGCTTTGAAATTGGCGATTATTGGATCTTTTACAAGGGCAAAGCGCGTTACCGGAGCGGGCAGACGCAAATCCGTCAGGCGGCCTGCACGTCGGCGAGGAACCGGCGCACTTCCGTCTCCAGCCCTTCGGCTTCGATCGCCACCGCGTCGGCGAGATCCTTGACGCCGCCGGCCGTGGCGCGGGCCTCGGTGATGACGCCGCCGACGCGGATCATAGCTTCGGCGCCGTTGCGCGCCTCGCCGGAGGCGCGGTTGACGCCATCGGCGATCGAGGCGACGGCCGAGTTCTGCTGGTCGACGGTCGCGGCGACGCCGGTGGCGATCGCCGCCATGTCGCGGATGATGACGTTGACCTGCTCGATGGCCAGCGCCGCGTCGCCGGCCGCCGATTGGATCGCGCCGATCTGACTGGCGATTTCCTCGGTCGCTTTCGCGGTCTGTCCGGCCAGCGATTTGACTTCAGCCGCAACCACGGCAAATCCACGGCCGGCATCGCCAGCGCGCGCGGCTTCGATGGTGGCATTGAGCGCCAGGAGATTGGTCTGTCCGGCAATCGCCTGAATCAGCCCGACGACCTCGCCGATGCGGGTCGCGGCTTGGCCCAGATCGTTCATGGTGCGGACGGTACGCTGGGCTTCCGAGACGGCGCGCTCGGCGACGCCGGTCGATTTCGACGCCTGCGACGCAATTTCGCCGATGGAGGCCGCCAGTTCCTCGACCGAGCTCGCGGCGGCGGTGACGTTTTCCGAGGCGATGGTGACGCGCTGTTCCGCGGTGCGGGCTTCGGACGAAACCGTGTCGGCCGACATATTCAGATCGGCCGAACTGGTTTCGAGCTTGATCGATGCGGCGCGCAGCCTGGCGAGCGCCGCGCCGACCGAACCGTTGAATTGCGCGATGGTCCGTGAAATCGTTTCGGCGCGTGCGATCTGCGCGGCGCTGGTTTCGCTCTGGCTGCGTGCCAGCGCTTCGCGTTCGATCATGTTGTCACGGAAGACGATCACGGTGCGCGCCATGCCGCCGATCTCGTCGCGGGCGCGGGTGGCGGGAATTCGCGCTGTCGTATCGCCGGCGGCCAGCCGCTTCATGACGTCGGCCAGACCATGGAGCGGACGGGTGATGCTGCGGCCGACCAGGAAGCTGAAGCCGAGGCCGAGCGCCACCATGGCGAAGCCGACGGCGATAATGCCGTTGCGGGTGCGGGCCTGCGACAGCGAGAGCGCGCCGGTCGCCTGCCGGGCGGCGTCGTTGGCGGACGCGATGATGGTATCGATGCGCGGCAGCATGCCCTGGCTGTCCATATCGATGAGTGTGCGCAACGGCTGCGTCCGGTCGGTTTCCTCGATCCAGCTGGCGAAAGCATCGACATAGCGCGCGACATCCTTCTCCAGCCGGCCTTTCATCTCCGGCGTGCCGTCGATTTGGGAAAACAGATCGGTGAATTGTTGGTAACTCGCGCGAAATTGCAGTTGCGTGGCCACGGCCGGATTGAGCCGGTAGTCCAGTTCCTGGTGCCGCATGACCATCAGCAACATGACGAGCCGCTTGGCGTCGGCGTCGGCCAGCCATGTCATGTTGTTGTTGATGGCGGCTTCGATCTTGTTGCCGGCGTCGCGCAGCAGGCCGCGCAGGCCTTCGTCTTCGCGTTTTCCGAGAATGCTCTGCGCCGCGAATAGCTTGTTGTAGTTGTTGTCGATATCGTCGAGCTTGCGGCGCAGCGACGCGACGTCGGCGGCGCTCGAAGCGCCGAGCGCCGCTTCGATGGTGTCCAGGCTGCGGCTGGCCAGCGCCTGCGACGTCTCGAAGGTTTCCGACGGGGTGCTGATTCCGCGGGCGAAATCCTTGACCGCGATTCGCATCGCGGCGGTGGCGATCTTGAAGTCGCGGCTGGCGTCGGCAAGGTCGCGTGCCGCCGCGACGGTCCGGACGGCGTGGCCGACCTCGGCTTCGCCGGATACGTAAGTCAGTCCATTGGCCAGAAAGCCGACGACCGGCACCAGCGCCAGCGCGATCAGCCGGGTGCGTACCGAAAATGTCGCCAACAGACGGCTCAGCCTGTTGGTCGACATTGCCACGAAGTCTCTGGGCCGCACGTTGAGGTGCAATTTGCTGAGCTTCATGGACCGTCTTCAATGTCGCCGGCGCGGAGGCAGGGGCGCGCATGGTACGGACGCAGGAAAGCGCGAATTGGTTAATTTTGATGCAATTCGGGGCCGAGGAGGGCACTAACGCCCGCAACAAGCCCTGTTTCACCGGCGTTTGCTTTTGTGCACTGCACGCGTAGTGTAAAGGCTGCGGGCGCTAACCCGATGCCCCCGATCAGAGGTTCTAATGCCGATTGCCGCCTCCCGCTCCGCTGCCGAAAACGATCTGGTTGACCTCAGCCGCGAAGCGACTCTGGCGCTCGATGCGCTT
The DNA here is from genome assembly GCA_001464835.1 of Rhizobiales bacterium Ga0077525. Taxonomy (GTDB): domain Bacteria; phylum Pseudomonadota; class Alphaproteobacteria; order Rhizobiales; family Xanthobacteraceae; genus Pseudolabrys. The sequence goes on from LNDS01000015.1 coordinate 173,698, forward strand.
CTTGCCGATGCGGTGGTCAAGGTGCGCGAGCGCGTCGTGGTCGAGGGCCATGCGGTCGCCAGCCTGTTCGACCGCGAGCAGCGCGCCACTCACGGCCTGGCCTGGCTGGCAACTTACGTCGAAGCGGTGCGCCAGCTTGCCGCCTACACCGAGCGCATGGCCGCCAGCGGCCTTCTTGGCGAACTCGAAGAGCATCTGGTCCGCATCGGCATCGGCGAATGTTTGAGCCAGATCGTCGGCGGCATTCCGATGAGCCAGGGCGAACTGGTGCGGCCGAGCGATCTGGGACTTTCGCCGTCGCAGGTGTCGGCGCGCATCAATCCGATGGTCGAGACTTTGATCGTGTCCGGCAACACCGCCGAGCGGCGCGCCCGGCTGATGGAATTGATGCGCGCCCACCACGGCGCCACCATCGGGGCGGCAGGTCTCGATGAGACGTTAGAATCGATACGTGAGGAGATGCGCCGCTTCGCCGACAACGAAGTTATCGGCAATGCGCAAGGCTGGCACAGAACCAACAGCTATATCCCGATGGACGTCATCGCGCAGATGTCCGAGCTCGGCGTATTCGGCCTGACCATTCCGGAAGAATTCGGCGGCATGGGCCTGGGCAAGGAATCAATGTGCGTCGTCTCCGAGGAATTGTCGCGCGGCTATATCGGCGTCGGCTCTTTGGGCACGCGCTCGGAAATCGCCGCCGAACTCATTCTCGGCGGCGGCACCGCCGAACA
>LNDS01000016.1 GCA_001464835.1 Rhizobiales bacterium Ga0077525
CCTTGATCAGGCCGTCTTCCATGGTGACCTCGATGCCGAGGCCGCCGAATTCGCCGCGCGTCTGCACCTGCATGTCGCGGAACGCTTTCGGCTCCATGTAGCTCGAATGCGGATCGAGGCCGGCGAGCATGCCGTTGATCGCGGTTTCGATCAGCTTCTGATCGTCCGGCTTTTCGACGTAATCGGCACGGACACGCTCGAACACATCGCCGAACAGATTGAGCTGGCGGTATGTATCGGCGGCGGCCGCCTTGGCGGTGGTGCCGAGCATGATGCGCGGCTGCACCGCGACCAATGTCATGGCCGCGCCGGCGGCGGCGCCGAGAAGAATGAGGGAGGTCTTGCGCATGTTCATCCGCGAACCTTTTCGCCTTCGCCAGCCACCCACCATGGGTCTGGATCAACGGGAGCACCGTCTTTTCTAAACTCGATATACAAAACCGGCTGACTGGAACCTGTCGCGAGGATAGCAGCGATATGGGAGCCAGTCCCCATGGCCGCAACGGGTTCCCCGGCCAGCACGAACTGGCCGAGATCAACTGATATCTTATCCATCCCGGCGAGCAAGACATGATATCCGCCGCCGACATTCAGGATCAAGAGTTGCCCGTAGGAACGGAAAGCGCCGGCAAAGACCACCCAGCCGTCTGCCGGGGCTGTGACCTGGGCGCCGGCGCGGGTGGCGATGGAAATGCCCTTCTCGACGCCGCCATTGCCGTCGGGAGCGCCGAAAGCCTTCAGTTTGACGCCGTTCACCGGGATCGGAACCTGGCCGCGAATCGAGGCAAAGGCGACCGCCGGCGCCAGACGGCCGGGGTCCCGGTACGCCGATAGGGCCGCCCGGGAATCGGTGCGCGCCGCCTCGCGGGCATCGCGTACCGCCGGGTCGAGCGCCTGTTCGAGCTTGCCGATCAAATCTTTGAGATTATCGACCTGGCGGGCCAGTTCGCCGGCCTTGGCCTTCTCGGCGGCGAGCGCTTGCTCGCGTTCGGTCTGCTGCTTCTGCCGTTCGTCGACCAAAGCCGCCATGCGCGCGCGTTCGCCGTCGAGCGAGGCGATTTCGCTTTTCAGTTTGTCGCGCTCGGTGGCGATGCTTTTGCGGACATTGAGCAGCGTTGTCAGATCGGCGGCCAGCGCCTCGGCCTTCTGCCGCATGTCCGGCAGCACGGCGCCCAGCACCATCGCGGTGCGCAGGGCTTGCAGCGCGTCTTCCGGGCTGGCGATCAAGGCCGGCGGCGGACGATGACCGATGCGTTGAAGCGCGGCGAGCACTTCGCCGATGACGGCGCGGCGGGCCTCGAGTGAAGCGCGCAACGCGCGTTCATTGTCGTCGAGCGGCTTGAGGCGAACTTGCGTTGCCTCGATGGCCTGCTCGGTGGCGCGCAGGCGTCCGGCGGTGTCGATCAGATCCTGCGCCAGCTTGCGGCGGTCGGCGCCGATCTGTTCGATTTCCTTTTTGAGCGCGGCTTCGGTCTCGACCGATTTGCGCTGCTGGTCGCGCGTGGCTTCCAGTTCCCGATCGTGCGCTTTCAGGCTGTCGAGTGCCTGCGACTTGTCGGCAATGCCGGGAACCGGCGGTGACTGCGCCGGCGCGGGGCTGGCGGCGATGAGCGGCAAGGCAAAACCGGCGAGCGCCGCAAAGGCGGCGCGCGAGACGGATTTGGGCGAGCGGCAAATCATCTCGGCCAAGTTACGCCTGCGGGCTGGGGCGGCAAGAGTCATGAAAGCTCATTGTGCGACATTTTGTACGGGTGGATTGAGACCAAGTTGGGACGACCCGCCCTCATCCCGAGGAGCATTGCGAAGCAATACGTCTCGAAGGACGGGCGGCCTCGTCCTTCGAGACGCGCTCCTGCGGAGCGCTCCTCAGGATGAGGCCGAGAGAGGCTGCGACGTATGGATTTCGGGTTCGATCGCTTTCGCCCTGCGGGCTTCAGCGGCGACCCTCCCCCTCCCGGCGGGGGTGAAGGAGCGGCTACCCCCGGTGATACGGGTGCCCGGTGAGGATGGTGGTCGCCCGGTAGATCTGTTCGAGCAGCATCACCCGCACCAGCTGGTGCGGCCAGGTGGCGGCGCCGAACGAGAGACGGAGCTGCGCCTTGACGCGCAAGGACGGCGCGAAACCGTCGGCACCACCAATGATGAAGACCACGGCGGGCACATCGTTGGCGCGCCAGGCCGACAGTTGCGCGGCGAGCTGTTCGCTGTCGCGGTTCTCGCCCTTGACGTCGAGCAGCACCACCGCCGCGCCCGGCGGAACGATGCTAGTCAGCGCAATGGCTTCCTCGAGCATGCGCTTGCCCGCCTCGTCGGCGCGGCTCTCGCGGATTTCGATGACTTCGATGGCCTTGAGGCCGAGCGCGCGGCCGGTCTGTGTCGCGCGCTTGGCGTAACGTTCCGACAGTTCGGTTTCGGGACCGGATTTCAGTTTGCCGACGGCGGCGATGATGATGCGCATGGGGAAACCTTAGGCCGCTAGCATCAATCCGTCATCCTGAGGTGCGAGCCCGCAGGGCGAGCCTCGAAGGATGGACGGCCACATTCTTCGCGAGGCCCGGGCCGTCGTCCTTCGAGGTTCGCCGCAAAGATGCGGCGAACACCTCAGGATGACGGATTACCTCACGCGCTCCACATCTTCTCGATGTTGTAGAACGTGCGCACTTCGGGCCGGAACAGATGCACGATGACGCTGCCGGCATCGATCAGCACCCAGTCGCCCTGACGCAGGCCCTCGACGCCGATGCCGGTGATGCCGTGGCCTTTGAGATCCTTCACGACACGGTCGGCAATCGACGACAGATGCACGTTGGAGCGGCCGGTGGCGACCACCATGGTTTCGCCAATGGACGACTTGTCCGAAAGATCGATGGTGACGATTTCCTCGGCCTTCATCTCATTCATGCTGGCGAGAATGATGCCGAGCGTCTTGTTGTCGCGCAAAAGTTCGGCCGCGGTCTTCGGCTTGCGCGGGGCGGCTGGCGCCGGCGCGAGCGGCTTTTTCAGCGGCTTCTTGGCGGCCTTGTTTTTGGAAAAACTTTTCGGCGAGTTCTTCGATGAATTTTTTGCCGGCTTTTTCGCCGCGCTCTTTGAAGAAGCCTTGCTCTTGGGCGCGCTCGCTTTCTTCGCAGCGGTTGCGCGTTTGCCGGTGGATGCGGATTTTGCCAGGGGGTATTTGTCCTTTCGGTAAGTTCAGTTCGATGCGGTGAATGCTTAGAGAATAGCTATTTTGCAGCCTTGTTGCCAGCATCGGCTGGCTGCTTGCGCATGGCGCGCAAGGCGGTCGACGACAGGCCGGATTTGAGCCCGTGCAGAAAGGCCCAGGCCGGCGCGCGGCGGCCGGGTAAGGAAGCTGCGGCGTTCTCCGGAATGCGAAAGCGCGACAGAGCCTGCCCCGCGGTCGAGGCCGAGGCGTAAAGGCTGGGGCCGGGACGATCGACCACCACCATCGGCAGGAGTTCCGCGATGCCGCGCCATTTCTGCCAGCGGTGGAAGTGGCGCAGATTGTCGGCGCCCATGATCCAGACGAACTGCACGCGCGGACAGCGCGCGATCAGCCACGATATCGTATCGTAGGAATAGCGCGTGTTGATGACGGCCTCGAGCCCGGTGACGTCGATGCGCGGGTGATGCGTCAGCGCGCGCGCGGCGGCGAGACGTTCGGCGAGCGGGGCGAGGCCGCTGGTGTTTTTCAGCGGATTGCCGGGCGTCACCAGCCACCAGACGCGGTCGAGCTTGAGCCGCTTCATCGCCAGCAGCGTGGCGTCGAGATGCGCCTGATGCGGCGGATCGAAGGTGCCGCCGAACAGACCGATGCGCATGCCCGGCGCATGCGGCGGGATGATCCGTTCGGTGTCGGCGAGCTTCTGGCGGGCGATCTGGGTGGCGATCACGGTCTTGTCTGACCGTTCCCGCGAATGCGGTATTTGAAAGTGGTCAGTTGATCGACGCCGACCGGGCCGCGCGCATGCAGGCGGCCGGTGGCGATGCCGATCTCGGCGCCGAAGCCGAATTCGCCGCCGTCGGCGAATTGCGTCGAGGCATTGTGCAGGACGATGGCGGAGTCGACCTGGGCGAGGAATTTGTCGGCGGCGCTGTTGTCGTTGGTGACGATCGCGTCGGTGTGATGCGAGCCGTGATTTTCGATGTGCGCGATGGCGGCATCGATGTTGTCGACGACGCCGACGGCGATGATGGCGTCGAGGAATTCGGTGCGCCAGTCGTCTTCGGTCACGGCTTTGACGCGCGGGTCGAGCGCCTGCACGTCCTTGTCGCCACGGATTTCGCAGCCGGCGTTGAGGAGCATGTCAACCAAAGGCTTGAGATGCGCTGACGCCACGGCGCGATCGACCAGCAGCGTTTCCACCGCGCCGCAGACACCGGTGCGGCGCATCTTGGCGTTGAGCACGATGGTCTTCGCCATGGCGAGATCGGCGGCTTTGTCGACGTAGATGTGAACATTGCCGTCGAGATGGGCGAAGATCGGCACGCGCGCCTCATTCTGCACGCGCGCGACCAGGCTCTTGCCGCCGCGCGGCACGATGACGTCGATATTGCCGTCGAGGCCGGCGAGCATCATGCCAACAGCGGCGCGGTCGCGCGTCGGGATCAACTGGATCGCGGCATCGGGCAGGCCGGCGGCGCGCAGGCCTTCGACGAGAGCGGCATGAATGGCGCGGCTCGACTGCGTCGAGTCGGAGCCGCCGCGCAGGATCGCGGCGTTACCCGACTTGAGGCACAACGCCCCGGCATCCGCCGTGACGTTGGGGCGGCTTTCATAAATGATGCCGATGACGCCGAGCGGTACGCGCACGCGCTCGATGGTCATGCCGTTCGGCCGGGTCCAGGACTCGGTGACGTGACCGACCGGATCGCGCAATGCGGCGACGGTTTCGATGCCGGCGGCCATGCTTTCGATGCGGGCGTCGTTGAGCGTCAGGCGGTCGATGAAGGATGCGGCGACGCCGGCGGCTTTCGCCGCGGCGAGGTCCTCGGCATTGGCGGCGAGAATGCGGGCCGAGTGCACGCGGAGGCTGGCGGCCATCGCGGCGAGCGCCTGTTTTTTCTGCGCGGCGGGGGCGAGCGCCAGCACGCGGGCGGCGGCGCGCGCGCGGCGGCCGATCTCGGCCATGACGGCTGTGAGATCGCCGGTTCCCTCGATGCTTTTAAGCGGCGCCGTCATCGTCCAACAAACCCGAAAAACTTAGTCAAAACACACCCGCGCCGTCCGGCGGCGGGTGGTTTTCCTACCACACCGCCTTCGGCGCGGCGAGGTGGCCGTACCGGCGAAATAAGGCGGCCGGGCAAGAGGTAATATTGGGGATAGCGTGGATAACCCGGAGCCAGCCGGCAACCGCAACGATACCTACACATTGGTACCTCAGGGTGACGCGATCGAGGGCGTAAAACCCAAGCCGTCGGGTATCGGCGCGTTTTTGGAAAAGTGGCTGTTGGAGGGTGTCATGGCGTATAGCGCGAACAGGCTGCCGGCCCGGTTCCCCGTCGGGACCAAATTCGTCATCGAGGGCCGGCCCGGCGGCGATTTGAGCCGCTTCATCGAGTTTCCCGACGGCACCAAGCTGCGGTTGCCGAAGCGGCCGGCGCCATTAGCCCCGGCCGGACGCCGCGCCCGCACCAAGAGCACGCGCAGCCATTGACCGACGGGTGGTTCGCTTCCGGGCCTCGGCCAATGGCCGAGGTCGTCAAGCGCGGCCTCCAAACGCAAAAACCCCAGCCGCAGGGGCTGGGGTTGATGGGCGATCGGTTAATCGCCTTTTTGGAGTACTCGAAGTCTGGTCAGGACCTGAAGCAAGTTTTGGAGATCGGTCTTCGCGTCTGTCGCCGCGTCGTCATGGTATTCGTCGTCGCGTATTCGGGGAGACAACGCGCGACCGCGGACATGGTTCCGGGGTGTTTCAGCCCCCACCCATCACCAGATCGTCGCGATGGATGATTTCGGTGCGGCCGGTGTAGCCGAGGATCGACATCACGTCGGCGGAGGTGCGCCGTTTGATTTTTTCCGCGTCTTCGGCGTCGTAGGCGACAAGACCGCGCGCGACTTCGTGACCGTCAGGTCCACGCACAATGACCGCATCGCCGCGGCTGAATGTGCCCTCGACTTTAATGACACCGGCCGGCAACAGACTTTTGCCTAACTGCAAGGCGCGCACGGCACCGGCATCGACCAGTAAAACGCCGCGCGGCTCCAGCGAACCGGCGATCCATTTCTTGCGCGCGGTGACCGGATTGGCCGGCGTTAGAAACCAGGTGCACGGCCCGCCATCGATGATGGCGCGCAACGGGTTCATCACGCGGCCGGACGCGATCACCATATGCGTGCCGGCGGTGGTGGCGATCTTGCCGGCTTCAATCTTGGTCACCATGCCGCCGCGCGACAGTTCCGAGCCCGACGCGCCGGCCATCGCTTCGATCTCCGGCGTGATGCGCGGCACCACGGGCACCAGTTGTGCGCCGCTGCCGGCGGTTGGCGGCCTGTCGTAAAGGCCGTCAATGTCGGACAGCAGCACGAGCAGGTCGGCGCTCATCATGGTGGCGACGCGGGCGGCGAGGCGATCGTTGTCGCCGTAGCGGATCTCGGTGGTGGCGACGGTGTCGTTCTCGTTGATCACCGGCACGCTGTGCCATTCCAGAAGCTTATCGACGGTCGAGCGCGCATTGAGATAGCGGCGGCGCTCCTCGGTATCGCCGAGCGTCAGCAAGACCTGCGCGGTGGCGATGTTGTGTGCGTTCAGGCTTTCCGACCACGAGCGCGCCAGCGCGATCTGGCCGATGGCGGCGGCGGCCTGCGCTTCCTCGAGCTTGAGCGCGCCGCGCGGCAATTTGAGCGTGGCGCGGGCCAGCGCAATGGCGCCGGAGGACACCACTAGAATATCGCGGCCATCCTTGTGCAGCGAGGCGATGTCGGCGGCGAGCGAGGTCAGCCATTCGCGCTTCAGGCTGCCGGCGTCATGATCGACGAGCAGCGACGAGCCCACCTTGACGACGATGCGACGGAAGGCGGTGAGGGCGGGGGCTTTGGCAGGCGCTTGCGACATGAGGACCGAAGAATTGGAGGCGGAAACGAGGGTTAAAGGCGCGCGCGGTGCCGCCTTGTCAAGCCGACCCGCTATTTCCTGGCGATAGAACCATCCCTATATTCAGTCCGTTAGGTCCCGTCCGGCGGCCGGCCCTTTAGGCTTTTGCGAATGAACTACCTCGTCTACGTTTTCGTCGCCCTGATTGCCGCCGGCAGCGTGCTGTTCGGTCTCGATTTCGCATCGGCGCCGATGTCGCCGATGCCGGCGAGCCCTTACGCCTTGCGCGCCGCCGCGCCACCGCCCACGGCGCCCGCGGTGACGGCAGAGACCAAAAGCGCGCCGAAAACCGAAGCGGCGGCCTCGGCGGTTGCCACCAAACCCGTCGAAGTGCCGGCTGCGCCCGCGCCGGTCGCAGCGGTTGTGCCGCCGCCGATACAGGTCGATCAGCCGCCGCTCTCGATCGCCGCCGACGAGCCCGGCAGCGTGGCGGCTGCGCCGCCGCGGCCGGCACCGCGCTGCGATCTCGATGCCTGCGCCGCCGCCTATCGCTCCTTCTTGCCTGAGGACTGTACCTACCAGCCGTTCGACGGGCCGCGGCAGCTGTGCACCAAGGGCAAGCCCCCTGTGACGGCGTTACCGGCAGCGGCCTTGCCCGGCGCTGCGCCGGAGGCGCGCGCCCAAGCCTGCAATATCGCCGCCTGTTCGCAGAGCTATCCGCGCTCGTTCAGTTCGGCAGATTGCACGTTCCAGCCGGCGGAAGGGCCGCGCCGGGTCTGCACCAAGTAAGGCACCCAATTGAGACCGGAACCGGCACGTGCGCCGGGGCGTTACCCCCTATCGTATAGGGGAACTTTGCCATGCAGCGTCGCGATTACCGGTTTTCGGACTATCGGCTTGCAGGATATGTCGTCGTCGCGGCGGTGATTGCCGGTGGCGTCGCCTTCGGGCTCGACCGCGCTTTCGCGCCGACTACCAAGGTCGAAGCCAATGGCGCGCCGCCCAAGGCCGCTGCGGCCGCCGCAGTCGCTGCGTCCGGGGCTGTGCGCCAGATCCCCATCGCGCGCACTAGCGCGGCCGATCTCGGCGACCCGGAAGGCAAATTGACGCCGGTCTATCCGGCCAATCCCGGCAAGGATTTGCCGATCAAGGACACGCCGATCATCCAGCCGGCAAAGCCAGCGGTCGCAGCAGCGACGACGACAGGCAGCGCCAGCGCGGCAATGCCTGCCGCGACCGCAGCGCCAGCGCCGGTGGCCAATGCGCCGGCCCCGGCGGCAGCGCCTGTGGCCAGTGCGCCGGCAGCCGCCGCTTCAGTGCCGCAAGCTAATGCAGCGCCGGCGGCCAATGCGTGCAATGTCGCGGTGTGCTCGGCGGCCTATCGCTCCTTCCGCGAGTCCGATTGCACCTATCAGCCATTTGAAGGGCCAAGGCGCTTTTGCGAAGGCGCGCCGGACACTGCGCAAACCGCGGCGCAGCCTCAGCAGTCCCCGCCGCAGCAGGCGCGGCCGTCATTCGATACGCGCAGCGCGCCGCAGATTTCGCGCCGCAATTACGACGACGCCCTGCGCGATGCCGAGCGCACCGTGCGCCGGTTGCCGCCGCCGGGACGTTTCGACGACCCGCGCGGCGTGGTCGTGATGGAGTCGCCGGAGCAGCGTTATGATATGCGCCGCAACTGGATCGTCGAGTCGGATGATTGAGATGAGGTATCCCTCCCTTTTCAGGGGAGGGATAAGAAGTTTACATCGCTTGCTGCAGCGCGGTTGTCAGCAAGTCCTCAACGACCTGTTTATAAAATTTTGGCCTGACCGAGGCGCGCGTTACTGCTGGGCAATCTTCTGCGGCTCGCCGTCGGCGGGCTTTTGCCCAATATCGGCGGTCTTGATGCGGCGCTTGGCGGCGGCCTTGTGGGAAGCCTTGTTCTCGGCTTTGGCCACCGGCTTTTCAGTCGTCTTGTCGGCCGTTTTATCGGCGACCTTCGCGGTCTTCGCTGATCTCGCCGCCTTCATCTGGAGGGCCGCGGTCTTGATGGCCGAGGGCTTGGCTGATTTCGCCGCTTCGGCGAGGCGCTCGGCGCGATCGGCATGTCTCATGTCGGCGCGGACCGTAGCAGCGACGACGATGCCCTTCTCCGGAGTTTTTCCGGGCGCGGCGCGCAACGGCGACGGTTGCGGCATCGGCACAATGTCCGGGCCGTTCCAGGCGAGCAGCCCGGCCGATTCCTGACACGGCGCGCGCTTCGGCAATTTCGCGCCGGGGTGTTTCGCCTCGGCCGAGGTCCAGTGTTCGACCGGCTTGCCGGTGATGATCTTGACGTAGCCCTGCGTTTCTTCCGGCAGCTTGCCTTTGCCTTTGGAATTGAGCCAATCGACGATGCGCTTCGGCCCGGCATTATAGGCAGCCGCGGCCAGTCCAAGATTTCCGAATTGCTGCAGCAGGTCGTTGAGCAGACGCGCTGAAGCGGGAATGGCCTGGCGCGGATCGAACGGATTGTCGACGCCCATGCCGATGGCGGTGGCGGGCATGAATTGGGCGATGCCCTGCGCGCCGGCTGAGGAGACGACGCCGGGCCTGAAGCCGCTTTCCTGAAACAGCAGGCGAATGAAAAACGGCGCCGGCAGATCGTTGATCTGCGCCGACTTGGTGAGCGTGTCGCAGATTTCCTCGGTCGAGCGTGCGATCACCGGCTTGGCAATGGGCGGCAACGGGATGCCGGCGGGGATGCCATTGTTGACGACGACGCCGGACGGCACCGGATATTCGATGGCGAGATTGGACAGGATGTCGTCGGCGGACTTTGCATCGGGCGCGAGCGATGCCGACTCAGTGGGCGCCGGCGGGATGACGGCGACAACGGCATCGTCGGGAATCTTGATGTCGATCGAAGGTTTGGCGTCGCGCGTTTCGGCCCGCACGTCGTCACGCAAGTCCTCGCTTGCAGCGCGGCCGGACGTTTCGGCGGTGGCCGCATGCGCCAGCGATTTGCCGGTGAATTCGTCGAGCGTGAAACGCGCTTCAGGGTTGGTCGAGCCCGACCAAGTCACGAGACACAAACAGGCGGGCAAGAACAACATCCGCATGCCGCTTCATCCTCTCAATTCGCGCGGGTGCGCGAGTGTCGCGCCGCCCGGCCAGTGTTCTGAAATGAAAGGAGTATCCCCCTTCGCGTCGTTTTGTTGTGCGTTGCAAAGCCGACGGATTTTGGAAGGGTATAAGCCGAAATTGCGGCACGCTTGCCTTGGCGTTGCCGCAGTTCCTCAGGCGGAACATTTTTTCATGCGCTGACGCATTAGAAATCAGTACAGCACAACCGAACGGATCGATTTGCCTTCGTGCATCAGGTCGAAGGCGGTGTTGATCTGGTCGAGCGGCATGGTGTGTGTGATGAGATCGTCGATGTTGATCTTGCCGTCCATGTACCAGTCGACGATCTTCGGCACTTCGGTGCGGCCGCGCACGCCGCCGAAAGCGGTGCCGCGCCAGCTGCGGCCGGTGACCAGCTGGAACGGCCGCGTGGCGATTTCCTTGCCGGAGGCTGCGACGCCGATGATGATCGACTCGCCCCAGCCGCGATGCGTGCACTCCAAGGCTTGGCGCATGACATCGACATTGCCGATGCATTCGAAGGAGAAATCTGCGCCGCCGCCGGTGACATCGACAACGGCCTGCACGACCTTGTCGCGGCCGACTTCGTCGGGATTGATGAAATGCGTCATGCCGAATTTCTCGGCCATGGCGCGCTTTGACGGATTGGTGTCGATGCCGACGATCTTGTCGCAGCCTACCATGCGCGCGGCTTGCAGCACGTTGAGCCCAATGCCGCCGAGACCGAACACCGCAACATTGGCGCCGGGCCAGACTTTCGCGGTGTTGATGACGGCGCCGATGCCGGTGGTGACGCCGCAGCCGATGTAGCAGATTTTATCGAACGGCGCGTCCTCGCGCACCTTAGCCAGTGCGATTTCCGGCAGCACCGAGAAATTCGAAAACGTCGAACAGCCCATGTAGTGAAAGACCGGATCGCCGTCGCAGCGGAAGCGCGCGGTGCCGTCCGGCATGACGCCCTTGCCCTGCGTGGCGCGGATCGCGGTGCAGAGATTGGAGCGCTGCGACAGGCAGGTTTTGCATAGCCGGCATTCCGGCGTGTACAGCGGGATGACGTGGTCGCCGACTTTCAGCGACGTCACGCCGGGGCCGAGTTCGCGGACGATGCCGGCGCCTTCATGGCCCAGGATCGCGGGGAAGATGCCTTCCGGATCGAGGCCGGATAATGTGTAGGCATCGGTGTGGCAAACGCCGGTCGCCATGATTTCGATCAGCACCTCGCCCGCTTTCGGGCCTTCGATGTCGATGGTCTCGATGGTGAGGGGCGCGCCTGCTTTCCAGGCGACGGCGGCGCGGGTTTTCATGGGCGGGCTCCTTGTCATTCCGGGGCGGCGCACTTGCGCCACCCGGAATCCAGTAGCGCATTCTGAAGTATTTGTCTGGATTCCGGGTTCGCGCCTTCGGCTCGCCCCGGAACTGACAATCACGGTTGCCAGGCGGTGACTTTCCCTTCGGTCTTGACCGCGGTGCCGCCGCCGGACGCGGTGATGATCTTGAACAGGTCGCGCAACACCTCGGTAACGCCGTGGCCGGAAGCCGACGACAACAGCACCGGGGCCTGGCCGGACGCCTTCTTCAGTTTCGCGGTCTGCTTCTTGATCGCTTCCGGCGTCATTGAATCGGTTTTCGACAACGCGACGATCTCCGGCTTGTCCTCGAGCCCGTTGCCATAGGCGTCGAGTTCGTCGCGCACGGTCTTGTAGTCGCGGCCTGCGTCCTCGCCGGTGCCATCGACCAGATGCAGGATGACGCGGCAGCGTTCGGCATGGCCTAGGAATTTGTCGCCGAGGCCGACGCCTTCATGCGCGCCTTCGATGAGGCCGGGCAGATCGGCCAGCACGAATTCGCGGTCATCGACGCGCACGACGCCGAGCTGCGGATGCAAGGTCGTGAACGGGTAATCGGCGATCTTCGGCTTGGCCGCCGTCACGCGGGCGAGGAAGGTCGATTTGCCGGCATTGGGCAGGCCGACGAGGCCGGCGTCCGCAATGAGTTTCAGGCGCAGACGAATGGTGCGCTCTTCGCCGGGCTGGCCGGGATTGGCGCGACGCGGTGCCTGGTTGGTCGAGGTCTTGAAATAGGCATTGCCGAAGCCGCCATTGCCGCCTTTGGCCAGCGTGATGCGCTGGCCGACTTCGGTGAAGTCGGCGATTAATGTCTCGCCGTCTTCCTCATAGATCTGGGTGCCGACCGGCACCTTCATGATCTTGTCCTTGCCGCCGGCGCCATGGCGATCCTTGCCCATGCCGTTCTCGCCGCGCTCGGCCATGAAGTGCTGCTGGTAGCGATAGTCGATCAGCGTATTGAGGCCGTTGACCGCTTCGACGATGACGTCGCCGCCCTTGCCGCCGTCGCCGCCGGAGGGACCGCCGAACTCGATAAACTTCTCGCGCCGGAACGCGATGCAGCCGTTGCCGCCCGCGCCGGACCCGATATAGACCTTGGCTTCGTCGAGGAATTTCATGGGCCGGATATAGGCTATTGCGGCCGAAACCGCACCCTCCGTGACGGCAAAAGTGGCCGACAGGGTCAATAAAAAGGCCGGTTTGAGCCCTCCGCCCCTTCGCCAAGGCGTCACGGGCCGTATATACCGTCCCCGGCATGACGACGTCCGCGACCACCCGCCCCACAGGCCACCACCATCCCGTTGCCGGCATTGCCCTGATGCTGACCGGCATCTTCTTTTTCGCGCTCAACGACGCGATGGGCAAATTTCTCGTTGCCACTTTCTCGGTCGGGCAAATCCTGCTGGTGCGCAGCATCGCGGCAATGGTGGTGCTGGCGCCTTTCATCCAGCGCGAGGGCTGGGCGCCGTTCCGCGCCATGCCGCGGCCTTGGCTGCAATTGTTGCGCGCGGTGTTCGCGACGATGGAGGTCGCCTGTTTCTACTGGGCGCTGACCGACATGTCGCTGGCCGACGTTATGACGTTCTATCTGGCCGGTCCGATTTACGTCACCGCGGTGTCGCCGTTCCTGCTCGGCGAGAAGGTCGGCTGGCGGCGCTGGGCGGCGGTGTTTGCCGGCTTCGTCGGCGTGATGATAGCGCTCAACCCGACCGCGGGCGCGTTCACGCCGGCGGCCTTCGTGGCGATTGCCGGCAGCTTTTCGTTTTCGATCTTCATGGTGTGCACGCGGCTGGTGCGCGGCTCGTCCGGCATCGTGCTGGTGACGATCCAGAACGTCTCGGCTCTGGTATTCGGCGCGATTGTCGCGCCGTTCGCCTGGGTGAGCCTGAGCTGGTTCGACGGCGCGCTGCTGACCTTGCTCGGCGTCGTGGCGATGATCGCCTATCTCTGCATCAACAAGGCGCTCGAACTGGCGGAAGCTTCGGTGGTGGTGCCGTATCAGTATTCGACGATCTTCTGGGCGATCATTCTCGGCTATATTTTCTTCGGCGATATTCCGACCGTGCCGATGCTCGCTGGCGCCGGCATCATCATCGCCGCCGGCATCTATATTTTCATCCGCGAGCAGCAGGTGGCGAAAGTGGCGGCCAGGGATGCGGCGAAGGAGCCTGCCTTCGCCGAGCCGCCGCCGGGCTAACACCGTCATTCCGGACGCCGCGTTAGCGGCGATCCGGAATCCAGACAAACCCGAATAAATATCTGGATTCCGGGTTCGCGCTTTCAGCGCGCCCCGGAATGACGACTAGACCACAATCGCATCCGCCTCGATCTCGACCAGCCAGCCGGGATCGATGGCCTGCACGATCTGGATCATCTTCGAGGTGCGAGTAGCATCTGGCGACGTATGCTGACCGTCATTTTCAATTCGCGTTTAAAACGCCCTAAGCGGCTTTGCTAGGTGACGGGAGTGCAAGGGTTGCACGCTGATCAGTGAGCAATCCAGCAATCGCCTGATTTATTTCATCGGGATTGACGCCATCCTTGATCATTTTTTTTCTCAGAGCGTGAATCTTATCAATGTTGCTTAGCTTCTTCTCGATCGCAGATTGACGAGCTGTTTCGGCTTCAGCGGCCAGCTTATCTGCCTCGGCCCTTCGCTTTGCTTTCTCCTCCGTGTAAAAAAGTGTGCGATCTAAGACCCATTTTTTAGGACTACAAATATGTCGAGCGGGTTTTCGTAATGCAGACTCGTAATTTCGCTCGCATATTCGAAAAGGTAAAATTTCCCAGTTATTTTGTATTCCTTAGCTAGACAGGCAAGATATACGAGCTCGATAATTCCCGCGTTTATTTCTAGATCGATCGGTGTCAGGTGTCTAAATTCCGATGCTTTAGTATCGGATTGCAGTACCACCTCGGCCATTTTCCCCTCCAAACGCTTAGATTGCGATATGGTAATATCACTACCGAAAATGATTTCCTAGTTGGGTGCGTCACTATTGTGAAATGATGTCTTCCAGCCGCGCTAGACGACAATCGCATCCGCTTCGATCTCGACCAGCCAGCCGGGATCGATCGCCTGCACGATCTGGATCATGGTCGAGGCCGGGCGGATGTCCTTGAAGAACTCGCCATGGGCGCGGCCGGCGTCCTGCCAGTTGGACATCTCTTTCAGATAAATGCGGGTGCGGATGACGTGCTCGCGTTTGCCGCCGGCGTTGTTGATGGCTTTCTCGATGATGGCGAGACAGCGCAAGGTCTGGCCATAGAGATCGCCGGGGCAGGCGACGCCGCCGCCGGGCGCGATCGGCGCGGTGCCGGACACCGCGATGTGCGGTCCGACGCGCACCGCGCGCGAAAAACCGATCTGCTCTTCGAAGATGGCGCCGGAAGAAACGAGTTGGCGGTCCATTGTATTTCCCCCAAGGTTGAGTCCAGGATCGAGCGACAAGCTCCGTTCGTTCCCGCGAAAGCGGGAACCCAGTTCTTGCACCTTTTAAAGCAGCCCCCTGGGTCCCCGCTTTCGCGGGGACGAACGGAAGAAGTGATTCAACCCTGATTTATTCTGCTGCGCTCGGCGACCAGCGCCGCCATCGCGTCGGCTTCGCCGCGCAAGCCTTGCGCCACGCCGGCGGCATCGGCGGCGGAGCGGTTCTGGCTGATTTTCCATTTGCCTTCGATGCGGCTGATCGGAATTTGCAAACCGACGATGCCCTTGATTTGCGCGGCGACGAAAGTCTCCGGCGCATCGGTTACGTTCCACGGCGCGGCGCGCGGCGCTTCATGGTGCCGCGTCAGGCCGTCGATCTGATGATGAATCCAGGCAGCGTCATCCATCACCTGCGGACGGCCCCAGGCGTGCACGGTGATGTAATTCCAAGTCGGCACGACCTTGCCGGTTTCGCGTTTGCTCGGATAGAGCGACGGGCTGATGTAAGTCTGCGGACCCTGAAAGACAACGAGACATTCCTCGACCACTGCCAGTTCGCGCAGTTGCGGATTGGCGCGGGCGAGATGCGCCCGCAAGGTGCCGTTTTCCGAACCGGCTGTATCGATCAGAAACGGGATCGCATTCGCCTGCAATCCCTCAGGTCCTGCCGTGATCAGCAGGCCGAGGGAATGCGTGGCGATCAGCGCGTGCTGAACCTCGCGCCGGTCTTCGCGGAAGTGCGGCGGCTGGTACATCACACGGCCCGCTTGGCAGAATTCATGCCCCAGCCCTTGATCGCCGACCAGATGCCGCGCTCGAGCCGGAAGCGGTCGATCGGTGCCGACGACTTGATGGCGCGGATGCGATAGAGCCCGACGCCGGTCCACTGGAAGCCGCACTTCTCCAGCGCCCGCCGCGATGCCGGGTTGGTGACGCGCGTGCCGGCCTGCAACGCATCGTGGCCGAGTTCGGTGAAGGCGTAGTCGATGACCGCCTGCAAGGCTTCGGTGGCGTAGCCCTTGCCCCAGTAGGGGACGCCGAGCCACAGGCACAGCTCCAGCTCCTGCGACGGCTCAGTCCGCGTCAGCGCGATGACGCCGATGACGGTTTCGTCATGCAAGGTAATGAGGAAGGCGAATTCACCGGCCGCCTTGTTGGCGCCGGCAATGAAGCTTTCGGCATCCGAGACCTGAAACGGAAACGGAATGCGCGCGGAGTTTTCGGCAATGCGGCGGTCGTTTGCGAGCGCTGCAACCGTTTTAGCGTCCACGAGAGTCGGCGCGCGCATGGCAAGACGCTTTGTCTCGAGGACGGGGGTACAGGCCTCGCAGAACGTCTCGCTTGGTATTTCTTGCAGCAGTGACATGGCTTAAGGCTCCTGTTTGCCAGCGCGACTGCCGCGCCGGAAATGAGAAGAGGGGAAGCCGGTTTCACCCGTCTCCCCCTCTCAGGACCCTATGAGCCCTGCCGGTTTGACTGGATGACCGGCAGACCTCGATTTTTGGTCTACCTTTTACTCGGCCGCTGCTTCCATCATCGGGACGACGGATACGTAGGTGCGGCCTTTGCCTTTGGTTGCGAACTGAACTTTGCCGGTAGCGAGTGCGTACAGCGTGTGGTCGGTGCCCATGCCGACATTGCGGCCGGCATGCCAAGTGGTACCGCGCTGGCGGCAAATGATGTTGCCCGGGTTGGCGATCTCGCCACCCGACTTCTTCAAACCAAGGCGACGGCCCGCGGAATCGCGGCCGTTGCGTGAAGAACCACCAGCTTTTTTATGTGCCATAGCGACTACTCTCTCGAATTCAGTTTATTTCTTACACCGATTCCGTTTCGGAATCATCTCACTTTTTCTTAGCCTTCGTGGCAGGCTTGGCAGTGGCCTTAACGCGCGGCTTTGCGGCCGGCTTTTTGGCCTTTTTCGCTGCCTGCGCCTCGGCGGCTTCGCCTTCCAGCTTCGGCTTCGGCTCTTTTTTCGGCCGGGCCGGCGGGGTCGCCTGCGGCTTGGCACCGTCGGTCAGAATCTCGGTAATGCGGATGACCGAGAAATCGTGACGGAAACCGCGCTTGCGGCGCGAATTCTTGCGGCGGCGCTTCTTGAAAGCGATCACCTTGTCGCCACGGGTGTGCTGGAGCACTTCGCCCGCGACAGTCGCTCCGGCGACGGTCGGCACGCCGACGGCGGGCTTGTCGCCCCCGAGCAGCAGGACCTCGCCGAACTCGATTACATTGCCGGGTTCAACCGCGACGCGGTCGATCCGGATCACATCTTCAGCCACAACGCGGTACTGCTTACCGCCGGCTTTGATGACTGCGAACATCGTTTTTTCCTCGTGTTCAAACCCGATCTCGGAGGATTCCGGACCGGCTTCTTGTCAGTCGATTTATGTTTGTTTTTAAGGACTTAACGTCCAAAAACAGGCAAGCGCACCGTGAGGTCCGCTTAAGCTGCCGGTCTTATGCGGGAAAAAGCGCCGGATTGTCAAGAAAAGTGCTGCTCAGGCGAAATATACCGAAGGGCGAGTCTCGGAAAATTATTCTACAAATCTCTTAGAAAGAGCACTATTATTCCAAGTTGGAACAAACATATTCGTAACCTGTTTCGCTTATTGCGTTTATGGGCGAATATGATTACTCCATTCCCGAAAAGGGGAGTCTGCTATGGCGGTCGTCACATATAAGGAACCAACAGTACTTCCTACCAAGGAAGATACAGTCCTAGCTCGCGAAGCTAGTCATGCAATCGCAAGGGTCCAGCCAGAAGAGGTCCGCGTCAAGGTAGATGGCATTGAATTACTCTTGCCGCGAGCGGCAACGAGACTAATTCATCATCTGCTGACTGAAATGTCCCTCGGCAATGCCGTAACGCTTATTCCTATTCATGCTGAGCTAACAACTCAAGAAGCCTCCGATTTCTTGAATGTC
>LNDS01000017.1 GCA_001464835.1 Rhizobiales bacterium Ga0077525
GCGCCACAAAGCACCGCGCGGAGACCTCATCGCCCCGATTCCAACGATCAAAATCCGGGATCAGGATGCCCGTTTCGTCAATTACGCAACGATCCCCCCAAGGGGAGAGGGCACTCGGCTGAATTAGCCGATCGTCACGACTAACTTTCTAACCATCATTCAGCGGATGAAGATCGCGGACAAGCGTCTTCAGCCGCTCTTCGAGAACGTGGGTATAAATCTGCGTCGTCGAAATGTCGGCATGGCCGAGCAAGGTCTGCACCACGCGCAGGTCGGCGCCGTTGTGTAGCAAATGGCTGGCGAAGGCATGACGCAGCACATGCGGTGACAACCGCGCCGGCGCCAAGCCGCAGGCCTGTCCCAGCGCCTTTAACTCACGGGCGAAATGCTGGCGGGTGAGGTGGCCCTGTTCGCCAAACGAAGGAAACAGCCATTTCGTTTTGGGCTCCTTGCCGCCTTTATCGCCGGCCGACGCCTCGGCGCGCAGCGCCAGATATTCCGTCATCGCCGTCTTGGCGGCGCCATTGAGCGGCACCAGCCGCTCCTTGTTGCCCTTGCCGAGCACGACCAGCATTTTCTGATCGCGGCGCGCGGCGGAAGCCGGCAGCGCCACCAGTTCCGACACGCGCAGGCCGGTGGCGTAAACCACTTCGAGAAGGCATAGCAGCCGCGCCGCGCGCAGGCGTGACGCTTTCGGCTGCTCGGCATTCTCGGCATTGGCGCGCGCCTGGGTCATCAGCCGGTCGACCTCGGCGATCGACAGGATCTTCGGCAAGGTCAGCGCGCGCTTCGGGCCTTCCAGCACCGCGGCCGGATCGTCGCCGCGCTTTCCCTCCGCATACAGGAAGCGATAAAGCTGCCGCGTCGCCGATAGCCGTCGCGCCAATGACGAGGCGGCGAAGCCGCGTTCGTCGAGGCTTTTGAGAAAGCCGCGCAAATCGTCGGTGTCTGCCTTGGCGACAGATTTTCCGGCGGCGCGCAGATGCGCGGCAAGATCGTCAAGATCGTTGCGATAGGCGGCGAGCGTGTTTTCGCCGGCGCCGCGCTCGGCCGCCTGCATGTCGAGAAACAGTTCGACCAGCGCCTCGTCATTCGCGCTTTTGCAAACGGCCTTCGCGGGTTCTTTTGGTTTGCGCATGATCTGATCCGAAAACCGGTTCCCCCTTTTCGGGATCGTGCGGCTCAAGGCTGCTGCTTGACGAATCTGTCGGGCGGGATCGTCACCGTGATTTCGCGCGGCTGATATTTGACGAAATTGGCGAGCGCGAAAATGCCGATATAGACCAGCCCGGCGAGGACGCCGGCAATGACCAGGAATCTGAACAGGCTCGGCATGATCTTTATCCGGCGGCGGTCGGGAATGACGTGAATTTAAGGTCTACGACCAAGTTCCTTAACCACCGGCAAACGCGGCCGGCAATCGCATTTGTCTGAATTGCTGGTATATGGAACCGTTGCGTCGCGCCGGAAAGCTAGCATGGTCGATACTGCCGTTCAAAAGCACGCGGAAAATGCCCCGGAATCGGCCTTGCGGCCCGATATCATCCGCGCATTGGGGACCCGCTCGCTCGTGCTGGTCGGCATGATGGGCGCCGGCAAGTCGTCGATCGGCCGCCGGCTGGCGACCCGCCTGAACCTGCCCTTTGCCGATGCCGACACCGAAATCGAAACCGCCGCCGGTATGACCATTCCGGAGATTTTCGAGCGCCATGGCGAGCCCTATTTCCGGGCCGGCGAGGCACGCGTCATTGCCCGCCTGCTCGACCACGGGCCGCAAGTGCTGGCGACCGGCGGCGGCGCCATCATGGACCAGCGCACCCGCGACCTCATTCACATCAAGGGCGTTTCGATCTGGCTCAAGGCCGACCTCGACGTGCTGTCCCGGCGCACCAAGCGCCGCGGCGACCGCCCGCTGATCGACAAAATGAAGGATCTGATGCCCTTGCGCGAACCGGTTTATGCTCTGTCCGATATTGTCGTGCAGTCGCGCGACGAGCCGCACGACACGATTGTCGACGAAATCATCGCGGCTCTGCCGAAGCATCTCAACATTATTGCCGGCGAGGGGACACAGCCGTGACCGCGCCTCAGGTGTCTCAATCGCACGCGCACGAACCGGTCATCGTGCCGGTGGCGCTGGCCGAACGCGCCTATGACATCGTCATCGGCCGCGGTGCGGTTGCGACTTTGGGCGCGCGCATCAAGGCGCTGCGCCCGAACGCCAAGGTGGTCATCGTGACCGACGCGACGGTGGGCAAGCATCATCTCGCCGCGGTCGAGGATATTCTGAAATCTGCCGGCATCGCCCATTCGGCCATTGTCGTCGCGCCGGGCGAAAGCTCGAAAAACTACGCCACGTTTGAAACGGTTTGCGAAGCGATCATCGCGGCGCGCATCGAGCGCAACGATCTCGTCGTCGCGCTCGGCGGCGGCGTTATCGGCGATCTCGCCGGGTTCGCGTCGGCCAGCGTGCGGCGCGGCCTCGATTTTGTCCAGGTGCCGACGTCGCTGCTGGCGCAGGTCGACTCCTCGGTCGGCGGCAAGACCGGCATCAATTCGCGCCAGGGCAAGAATCTGGTCGGCGCCTTCCATCAGCCGATTCTGGTGATCGCCGACACCGCGATGCTCGATACGCTGTCGCCGCGCGAATTCCGCGCTGGTTATGGCGAGGTTGCGAAATACGGGCTGTTAGGCGATGCGGATTTCTTTGCCTGGCTGGAGACGAACTGGCGCGATGTCCATGCCGGCGGTCCCGCGCGCGAGCATGCCATTGCGGTGTCGTGCCGCGCCAAGGCGGCCATCGTGGCGCGCGACGAGCGCGAAACCGGCGACCGTGCGCTGCTCAATCTCGGCCACACATTCGGCCATGCGTTTGAAGCAGGCGCCGGTTATTCGCAGCGCCTGCTGCATGGCGAAGCGGTGGCGCTCGGCTGCGTGCTGGCCTTCGAGTTCTCCGAGCGTCATGGGCTGGTTGGCGGCAATAGTGTCGCACGCGTTCGTTCGCATCTTGCGGATGCCGGTCTGCCGACAAAAGTAAGCGATGTTGAGGGTGGCGTGCCCGATGTCGACCGGCTGATGGATTTGATCGCGCAGGACAAAAAAGTGAAGCGCGGCAAACTGACGTTCATTCTGGCGCGCGGCATCGGCGAGGCTTTCGTCGCCGACGATGTCGACCCCGCCGACGTGCGTACGTTCCTCGCCGAGAAAATCGCCTAACAAAGAAAATTACCGATGACGACGGATGACTGGCTCTCAATTCTGATCGTTGTTGTGTGCCTGATGCTGTCGGCATTCTTTTCCGGCAGCGAAACGGCACTGACGGCATCGTCACGCTCCAGCATGGCGCGGCTGGAGAAGAACGGGAACAAGCGCGCGGCGACCGTCAATCGCTTGCTGTCGCAACGCGAGCGGTTGCTCGGCACCCTGCTGCTCGGCAACAACCTCGTCAACATCGCTGCCTCGGCGCTGGCGACCGGCGTGCTGCTCGCATGGTTCGGCAATGCCGGCATGATCTATGCGACAGTCGTCATGACGGCTGTCGTGGTTATTTTCTCCGAGGTCCTGCCAAAAACCGCGGCCATAAATGCGCCCGATCGCATCGCACTTATTGTCGCGCAGCCGCTGGTCTGGGCAGTCAAGCTTTTTGGTCCGATCGTTATCGGCGTTGAAGCGCTGGTTCGCTGGCTGCTGACATTCATCGGTATCAAGGTTGGCGAGGATCAGGCCATCCTGTCGGCGCACGAGGAACTGCGAGGTGCGGTTGACTTGCTTCACCGGGAGGGTGGCGTCGAGACTCTGGACCGCGACATGTTTGGCGGTGTGCTCGATCTGCGGGAACTTGTGTTGTCGGACGTGATGATCCACCGCACCAACATGATCACGGTGGATGCCGACGACAAGCCGGAGGACATCGTCAACACGGTGATCGCGTCGCCGGTGACGCGGTTGCCGCTGTGGCGCGACAATCCGGAAAACATCATCGGCATTCTGCACGTCAAGGATCTGCTGCGGGCGCTGCATGCGGTCGATGGCGATGCCTCGAAGATCGACATCGCCGCGCTGATGGCGCCGCCGTGGTTCGTGCCCGAAACGCGGCCGGTGTCGGAACAGCTAAAGGCGTTCCGCCGCCGCAAGACGCCGTTCGCTTTGGTCGTCGATGAATATGGTGTGGTCGAGGGTCTGGTGACGCTTGAGGATATTCTGGAGGAGATTGTCGGCGACATCACCGACGAGCACGACGTCGCCATGCCCGGCGTGCGCAAGCAGCCGGACGGTTCGGTCAATGTCGATGGCGCGGTGCCGATCCGCGATCTCAACCGCGTCATGGGATGGGACCTGCCGGACGAGGAGGCGACCACCATCGCCGGCCTGGTCATTCACGAGGCGCGCTCGATCCCCGAGGTCGGGCAGAGCTTCACCTTTCACAATTTCCGCTTCCGGGTGTTGCGCCGGGCGCGCAACCGCATCACCGCGCTGCGCATTCAGCCGCTGCCGCGGGCGAAAAAACCTGCGTAATGGATCAGGCGACGCCTTCGTCGGGCGCCTGCGCGTGAATGGCGAGCGCATGCACGCCGCCCGCGAGATCGTCGGCCAGCGCCGCATTAATCATGCGATGGCGGTCGATCCGGGTCTTTCCTTTGAACGCTTCCGACACAATATAAACTCTGAAGTGGGTCTGCCCGCCCGGCCGCGCGCCCGCATGGCCTTCGTGCTGGTGCGACTCGTCCACCACATTGAGGCTTAATGGCGCGAAGGTATCGTTGAGCTTTTGGGTCAGAACATCGACGGTGCGCATGTCGCTTCAGTTAGAAAACTGCGCCGCGCCGGTCAATGGGTTTGCCGGGCCTATTGCCGCCCGAATCCTGTCGTCTTAGTCATTGTCAAGACTTGAAGCCATCGTCAAAAAAAGCGCATAACATTTGGTCATGAAAATCGACTCACCACTTTTCGACAGCATTCGCGTCAAACCGGGCAAAGACCGCAGCATCAAGCATGATGGGCCGGTTTGCCAGTGGGCTGGCTGCAAGGAAAAAGCGACGAATTACGCGCCCAAGGGCCCGGACACGCCGGGCCGCTGGCACTACTGCATGAAGCATGTGCGCGAATACAATCAGTCGTACAATTTTTTCGCCGGCATGGCCGACGATGCCGTGCTCGCCTACCAGAAAGACGCGCTGACCGGCCACCGCCCGACCTGGAAAATGGGCACCGGCAAACGCAAGGCGAAGCCCGACCTGTCGGCGCTCGGCGGCGCCGGCGACCCGTTCGGGCTGTTCGAGGGCACCGGCAAGGAACAAAAAACCAAGGTTGAGACCCGCGTCATCCGCAATGCGGAACGCAAGGCTTTCGAGGCGTTGAGCCTCGAAGTCAGCGCCACCGCGGTCCAGGTGTCGGCGCGGTACAAGGAACTGGTGAAGCGCCACCATCCGGACGCCAATGGCGGCGACCGTTCGACCGAAGACCGCCTGATCGAGATCATTAAAGCCTATAAGTACCTGAAATCGGTCGGAATGGGCTGATTTCGGGCCGTTTTGCCCGAAAGCCCCGGCATTCGAGCTATGTCGGCGGGCCGCTTTCGCTCACTACCGGCTTTCTGTTAGTTTGCGCCGCGTTCAATCACCAATAGCCCTATCCCGGCGAGACGTGCGGCCCCGCGCCGTTTCCGGGGCCACGGAGTAGAGATGGCAACCGCAGTTCAAGAACCCGCCAAATTGCCCGATTTGAAAGTGTCGGTTCGCCAGGTTTTCGGCATCGACAGCGACATGGAAGTGCCGGCCTATTCCCAGGGCGACGCGCATGTGCCGGAGGTCGACAGCGATTACCGCTTCGACCGGCCGACCACTTTGGCCATTCTCGCCGGCTTTTCGCGCAACCGCCGCGTCATCGTCACCGGCTATCACGGCACCGGCAAATCGACCCATATCGAGCAAGTCGCGGCGCGGCTGAACTGGCCGATGGTGCGCGTCAATCTCGACAGCCACATCAGCCGTATCGATCTGATCGGCAAGGACGCCATCGTCGTCAAGGATGGTCAGCAGGTCACCGAATTCCGCGACGGCATTTTGCCCTGGGCCTACCAGAACAACGTCGCTTTGTGCTTCGACGAATACGACGCCGGCCGCCCGGACGTGATGTTCGTCATTCAGCGCGTGCTGGAATCCTCCGGCCGATTGACGCTGCTCGACCAGAGCCGCGTGATCAAGCCGCACCCCGCTTTCAGACTGTTCGCCACCGCCAACACGATCGGCCTCGGCGATACGTCGGGCCTGTATCACGGCACGCAGCAGATCAACCAGGCGCAGATGGATCGCTGGTCCATCGTCACCACGCTGAATTATCTGCCGCACGACAACGAAGTCGAAATCGTGCTGGCCAAGGCCAAGCATTACCAGAACGAGAAGGGCCGCGACGTCGTCGGCAAGATGGTCCGCGTCGCCGATCTGACCCGCAACGCCTTCATGAACGGCGACATCTCGACCGTGATGAGCCCGCGTACCGTCATCACCTGGGCGGAGAATTCCGAAATCTTCAACGATGTCGGCTTCGCCTTCCGGCTCACCTTCCTGAACAAGTGCGATGAGTTGGAACGTCCGATCGTCGCCGAGTTCTATCAGCGTTGCTTCGGTGTTGAGTTGCCGGAGAGTTCGGTCAACGTGGCGCTGTCATAACTTTCTGCCCTCTCCCATAGGGAGAGACGGTAAGAAAGAAGCGAGTGTAGCGAGAGCCATGGCGTCCAACACGAGCAAATCGAAGCCTACGTCCAAGGAATCGCCGGCCGAGCCGTTCAAGCGCGCGGTCGCCGGCTGCATGCGCGCGCTCGCCCGCAAGCCCGACCTCGAAGTGTCTTACGCCGCCGAGCGGCCCGGCCTGCTGGGCGGCAAGGCGCGGCTGCCCGAACCGGCGCGCAAGATGACAAAGGCCGAAGCCGCCATCGTGCGCGGCAATGCCGATTCCATCGCGCTGCGCATCGCCTGCCACGACGCCGCCGTGCATCGCAAATTGCAGCCGCAAGGCCAGCAGGCGCGCGCGGTGTTTGAGGCGGTCGAGCAGGCGCGGGTCGAGGCCATCGGCGCGCGCCGCATGGAAGGCGTTGGCATGAACCTCACCGCCATGCTCGACGACCGCTATCACCGCAATAAATTCGACGACGTTTCCGACCGCGCCGATGCGCCGATCGAGGAAGCCGTCGCCTTGATGGTGCGCGAGCGCCTGACCGGCCTGGCGCCGCCGCCGGCGGCGCGCAAGCTGGTCGAACTGTGGCGGCCTTTGATCGAGGAACGCGCCGGCGAGGAACTCGACCGCCTCGAAGACCTCGTCGAGGACCAGCGCCAGTTCGGCGACGTGGTGCACGATCTGCTCGAGTCGCTGGAAATGGGCGAAGACCGCTCCAGCGAATCCGAGGAAGAAGACGACGAGGGCGAAGAGGAAAAGAAGAACCAGGAATCCGGCGAGGACGGCGACGCCTCCGATAGCGACGATATGCAGAAGATGTCGTCGGAAGACACGCAGGTGTCGGCCGAGGACATGGCCGAATCCGCGACGGAGGCCGCCGACGCGCCGTCCGCCGACATGGCCGACGACGGCGAAATGGGCGACAGCGAAACGCCCGGCGAGCCGCAGCGGCCGAAGAATTCCGCCAACAACGAGCCGCGCGGGCCGGACTACCGCGCCTTCACCATGAAGTTCGACGAGACCATCGAAGCCCAGGACCTGTGCGAGCCTGAAGAGCTGGATCGCCTGCGCGGCTATCTCGACAAGCAGCTCTCCAGTTTGCAGGGCGTGGTGTCGCGTCTCGCCAACCGCCTGCAACGCCGCCTGATGGCGCAGCAAAGCCGCTCCTGGGACTTCGACCTCGAAGAAGGCATTCTCGATCCGGCGCGGCTGACGCGCGTCATCATGGATCCGATGCACGCTTTGTCGTTCAAGGCCGAGAAGGACACCGAATTCCGCGACACCGTGGTGACCTTGCTCCTGGACAATTCCGGTTCGATGCGCGGCCGCCCGATCACGGTCGCCGCCACGTGCGCCGACATTCTGGCGCGCACCTTGGAGCGCTGCGGCGTCAAGGTCGAAATCCTCGGCTTCACCACGCGCGCCTGGAAGGGCGGCCAGTCGCGTGAGCATTGGCTCACCGCCGGCAAGCCGGCCAATCCGGGCCGCCTCAACGATCTGCGCCACATCATCTACAAGTCGGCCGATGCGCCGTGGCGGCGCGCGCGCAAGAATCTCGGCCTGATGATGCGCGAAGGTCTGCTCAAGGAAAACATCGACGGCGAAGCGCTCGACTGGGCGCACAAGCGCCTGCTGGCGCGGCCCGAACAGCGCAAGATTCTGATGATGATCTCGGACGGCGCGCCGGTCGATGACTCGACGCTCTCGGTCAATCCCGGCAATTATCTGGAGCGCCATTTGCGCTGGATCATCGAAGACATCGAAACCCGGTCGCCGGTCGAACTGATCGCCATCGGCATCGGCCACGACGTCACGCGCTACTATCGCCGCGCCGTCACCATTGTTGACGCCGAAGAGCTGGGCGGCGTGATGACCGAGAAGCTCGCCGAGCTGTTTGCGGAAGGCGCCGGCGGCGCCGCAGAGAAGCCGGTGCGCCGTGCGCGCCGGCGCGTCGCCTGATGCGGGCGAACCGCCGCTGGCTGTATGCCATTGCGCTGACCGGCGCGTTGATCGGCGTCGGCACTTACGCCGTGTCGGCCGCGCGTCTGGCCGCGACGCTCACCAAAGTCGCGGTGACGGCGACGCCGATCACGTCCTTCGATAACCGCGATCCGGCCCTCACGCGTTTCGGCGCGCTGGAGTTTCGCGGCGGCCTCGCGCTCACCGCCGCATTCGAGCCGTTCGGCGGCATTTCCGCCATTCATATCGAGGCGGACAGCACCCGTTTTCTCGCCGTCACAGACCGCGGTTCATGGCTGCGTGGCCGCATCGTCTATCGCGACGGCAGACCGGACAATGTCGCCGACATCGAAATGGCGCCGATCCTCGCCGCTGATGGCAAGCCGCTCGCCGCGCATGGCTGGTACGACACAGAGTCGCTCACCGAGCGCGACGGCCTGATTTATCTCGGCATCGAGCGCGTGCACAAAATCGTCCGCTTCAATGTCAAACGCGATGGTTTGCAGGCCCGCGCTGAGCCGGTCGCGACGCCCGCTGATTTCGCAACGATGGCGAGCAACAAGGGGCTGGAATGCCTGACCGCATCGCCAAAGCAATCGGTGCTCGGCGGAAAATTAATCGCGGTCAGCGAACGCAGTCTCGATGCCGGGGGCAACATCCGCGCCTATGCGCTCGATGGCACGACCGCCGGCGATGTCGTTGACGACAGCGCCGTACGGTTCAGCGTCAAGCGCAGCGACGAATTCGAGGTCAGCGATTGCGCCATCCTGCCGCCCGGCGATCTTCTGCTGCTGGAGCGGCGTTTTTCGCCGTCGCGCGGCGTCGGCATGCGGCTGCGCCGCGTGCCGCTAACCGCGCTCAAGGATGGCGCGACGGTGGACGGCGCGGTGCTGATCGACGTCGATCTCGCCTACCAGATCGACAATATGGAAGGTATGGCGGTGCACCGCAACGCCGCCGGCGAGACCATCGTCACGATGGTGTCCGATGACAATTTCTCGGCCGTCCAGCGCAATCTGCTGTTGCAGTTCGTGGTGGTGGGGGAATAGGCGCGGCCTTGCCGCGCCGTTCATACCTAGCGCCGTCATCCTGAGGTGCGAGCGCAGCGAGCCTCGAAGGATGGATGCCGCTGACTCTCGGGCCGTCGCCCTTCGAGGCTCCCCGGCGCAAGACGCCGGGTCGCACCTCAGGGTGACGGATTTTAGGTTGGTGCTAATATCAAACGATGGGCGCGTTCGTTTATATGTTCAGGTGTGCCGACAGGTCGTTCTACGTGGGTAGCGCGACCGGCGACGATTTGACGAAGCGCATCGCCGAACATCAGCAAGGCACTCATCCGGGCTATACCGAGTCGCGACGGCCAGTGACATTGGTTTGGTCCGAGCACTTCGAGTGCATCACCGACGCGATTGCAGTTGAGCGAAAACTAAAAGGTTGGAGCAGAGCGAAGAAGGACGCGTTGGCCTCAGGCGATTGGACGTCGGTGCAATTCTTTGCACAACGTCGTGCGGGAAGGCCAAGACACAAACCGTCATCCTGAGGTGCGAGCGTGCGAAGCACTCGAGCCTCGAAGGATGGACGGCCCCTTACGCTGAGGCCGTCGCCCTTCGAGGCTCGGCCTTCGGCCTCGCACCTCAGGGTGACGGAGTACAAACTAAAACGCCGCCCTGAAAGGACGGCGTTTTGCAATTCCAAAAACAGTGAAGCGCCTAACTGGCGGCGGCTTCCTTGGCCGGCGGCGCGGTCTTGCCGACTTTCTTGACGATCTGGCGCTTGAGCACCAGCATCTTCGGCGCCAGCTGCGCGTCCTTGGCCTTGAGCAGGAAGGCGTCGAGGCCGCCGCGGTGATCGACCGTGCGCAGCGCATTGGTCGAGATGCGCGCGCGCACCGTGCGGCCGAGCGCATCGGAGGTCAGCGTCACGCTTTGCAGGTTCGGCAGGAACCGGCGCTTGGTCTTGATATTGGAGTGGCTCACCTTGTGGCCGGAGAGCGGCTTCTTACCGGTCAGATCGCAACGCCATGACATGGCAAATCCCTCGACAATCGAAATTGGCTCTCTACCCAAACCAGAACGGTCAGCGCAGGACATGCGCCGGTTAAGTCCTGGACATAAGGGGGTAGGACGGCTGGACGTATAGAGACGAGGGTGGGAGCCGTCAAGCTCAAGGATTTCCGGCACTTTAACGCGGTTCCCGCGCGCCGGGCGCTCCGGTATCACAGATTCGGCGTATTCAACGCCGACCACACGGTAGGGCGGTCCGTCGGGACCGGCCGCAAGCTCTCCCAGAGGACGGAAACAACGTGCGCCCATCGCCGCAAGCCAATAGAAGCGCATCGCGGCTCATCACCGGCATTTTGCCCGGACTGGCGTCCGCTCTCCTCGGATTGATCGTTTGGGCGGTGCCGGCCGCCGCTCAGGGGCGGCTCGAAGCCCAGTACACCATGACTTTGGCCGGCCTGCCGATCGGCAAGGGCACCTGGGTCATCGATATCTCCGACAGCCAGTATTCTGCGACGGCGAGCGGCGGCACCGTCGGCCTGTTGCGCACCTTCACCGGCGGCGAGGGCAAAACCGCCTCGCAGGGCACATTGCAGGCTGGCAAGCCGATGGTATCGACCTATGCGGCGACCATCAAATCGAGCAAGAAGACCGACGAAATCCGCCTTACCGTCAACAAGGGCACGGTCAAGGATCTCAAGCTCGATCCGCCGCGCGACGCCGATGCCGAACGCGTCCCGGTCACCGAGAACGACCGGCAAGGCGTGCTCGACCCGATGATCGCTTCGATCGTCCGCGCGCCTGGAACCGGCAATCCGCTGGCGCCGGAAGCCTGCCAGCGCACGCTGCCGGTGTTCGACGGCAGGCTGCGCTACGACCTCCAGCTCGCCTTCAAGCGCATGGACAAGGTCAAGGCCGACAAGGGCTATGAGGGCCCGGTAGTGGTCTGCGCGGTCTATTTCACGCCCATCGCCGGCCACATCCCGTCGCGCGCCGCGATCAAATACATGGCCAAGCTGCGCGACATCGAAGTCTGGCTGGCGCCGATCGCCGGCACTCGCGTATTGGTGCCGTTTCGCGCCGCGGGTCCAACGCCGGTCGGCCAGGCCGTGCTCGAGGCCACCCAGTTCGTTTCGGTGGCCGTGCCGGTCAAGGACGCGGCGAAGACGCCGGAAAAGACCCCGGTGCGGGCGATCGCCACCGAGCCGAAATCGCAGTAGCCGGCAAAGCCGCACTTGACTCAAAGCCGGATTGCGAATCCGGCGCGGCATTAATACTTGAAGGCGGAAAAGCTCAATGAATCCGCGGGCCGCTACCCCATATGGTGGCAGCGTCCGCCAAGGTAGCCAGATATCGCCGTGAACGAACCCGCATGCACCCTGAGTCAGCGATTCGGGCGTGGTTCGTTCCAGACTCGTTCCAAAGATTAAGCGCGCGCCGGGGGAAGCGTCGCATTGTGGGACAGGTGAGCAATTAACTGAACCGATGGCGTGCGACACAAATCGGGACAGCGCCGCGATGCTCGTTAATGTTTGAGCGGAATTGTCGGCAATTCCGTTTTGTCGCTCACCACGATCTGGTAGGGCCTGCCGATACTCAAGCCAGATGTGGCCGTGAACGAATGCATACAGGCGCCCGATCAGCGATTCGGGCGCGGTTCGTTCCAGCCCCGTTCCAAAGATTAACCGAAGGCATTTTCCGAACGCATTGTGATAGAGGAAGCGCGCGCTTTGCCCGGCCCACCGGACAAGGCCGATTGACGTGGACGCCTTATGGCCATTTCGTTTTCTTCCATTCCCAACCGAAACCAGAAGCAGCGCGGCACAGGCGTCACGGCGGTGCTGGGCCCGACCAATACCGGCAAGACGCATCTGGCCATCGAACGCATGCTCGCGCATTCGTCCGGCATGATCGGCCTGCCGCTGCGGCTGTTGGCGCGCGAGGTTTACAACAAGGTCGTTGCCCGCGTCGGCGCCGACGCCGTCGCGTTGATCACCGGTGAGGAAAAGATCAAGCCGCCGCATGCGCGCTATTGGGTCTCGACCGTCGAGGCGATGCCGCGCGATCTGGACGTCTCGTTCCTGGCGGTCGATGAAATCCAGCTCGGGGCCGATTTCGAGCGCGGTCATGTGTTCACCGACCGCATGCTCAATCTGCGCGCCCGCGACGAGACGTTGATCCTCGGCGCCGCGACAATCCGGCCGATGGTCGAGAAACTGCTGCCCGGCGCCAACATCGTCAGCCGGCCGCGGCTATCGACCCTGGTCTATTCCGGCGCGAAAAAGATCACCCGGCTGCCGTCGCGCTCGGCCATCGTGGCGTTCTCGGCGGCCGAGGTTTACGCCATCGCCGAACTGATCCGCCGCCAGCGTGGCGGCGCCGCCGTGGTTCTCGGCGCGCTAAGCCCACGCACCCGTAACGCGCAGGTCGAGATGTATCAGAACGGCGATGTGGATTATCTGGTGGCGACCGACGCCATCGGCATGGGCCTCAATCTCGATGTTGACCATGTCGCATTTGCTTCCGACCGCAAATTTGACGGTTATCAATTCCGCAAGCTCAACCCGGCCGAACTCGGCCAGATCGCCGGGCGCGCCGGCCGCGCTACGCGCGACGGCACGTTCGGCACCACCGGGCGATGCGATCCGTTCGAGCACGAACTGGTGCAGGCGCTGGAAAGTCACACTTTCGAGCCGATCCGGCTGCTGCAATGGCGCAACAGCAATCTCGATTTCGCCTCGATCGGTGCCTTGCAGGCATCCCTTGCGATGTCGCCGAACGAGCCGGGCCTGACGCGCGCGCCGACGGCTGAGGACATTCTGGTGCTCGAACACGCCGCGCGCGACGAGGATGTAAGGGAGATGGCGCGCAACCCGGATTCCATCGCGCGCTTGTGGGACGCCTGCCAGGTTCCGGATTATCGCAAGATAGCGCCGGCGACCCATGCCGAATTAGCGGTCACCCTCTATGGTTTCTTGATGCGAGAGGGTAACATCCCTACAGATTGGTTCGCCCGTCAGCTCGCTCAGGCCGACCGGACCGACGGCGACATCGATACTCTCTCAAACCGGATCGCTCATGTCAGGACCTGGACTTATGTTGCCAACCGCCCGGACTGGCTCGCCGACCCGGAACACTGGCAGGGTGTCACCCGCGCAATCGAGGACAAATTGTCCGATGCGCTGCACGAGCGGTTGGCCGAACGCTTCGTGGATCGCCGCACCAGCGTCTTGATGCGGCGGCTACGAGAGAACACGATGCTTGACACTGAAATCGGAAAAACTGGCGAAGTCACCGTGGAGGGTCATGTTATTGGCCGTCTTGACGGATTCATGTTCGCCCCCGACGCCTCCGCCGCCGGCTCCGAAGCCAAGGCGCTGAATTCCGCCGCGCAGAAAGTGCTGGCCAGCGAGATCGAAGCGCGCGCGACAAAATTGTCGCAGGCCTCGAACGAGCAGATCGTGCTCGCCAATGACGGCGCGCTGCGCTGGACCGGCGATCTGGTCGGCAAGCTCGTTGCCGGAGACGATACCTTACGTCCGCGTGTGCGCATCCTCGCCGACGAGCATCTGACGGGTCCTGCGCGCGAACTGGTGCAGACCAGGCTCGACCTCTGGCTCAAGAGCCAGATCGAGAAGCTGCTCGCGCCGTTGTTCTCGCTCACGGCGGCCGACGATATCACCGGCATGGCGCGCGGCATTGCCTTCCAGCTTGTCGAAGCGCTCGGCGTGCTGGAGCGGCAGAAAGTCGCGGAGGAGGTCAAGGGCCTCGACCAGCCGTCGCGCGCGACCTTGCGCAAATACGGCGTGCGCTTCGGCGCCTATCACATCTATCTGCCGATCCTGTTGAAGCCGGCGCCGCGCGCTCTAGCGACGCAGCTCTGGGCGCTCAAGCATGAAGCGCCGGACGCCAAGGGTGTCACCGAATTGCTGCATCTCGCTGCCAGCGGCCGCACCTCGATCCCGATCGACAAGGAAACGCCGAAGGCCTTGTACCGCACCGCCGGTTATCGCGTGGCCGGCGAGCGCGCAGTGCGCGTCGATATTCTCGAACGTCTCGCCGATCTCATTCGTCCGGCTTTGTCATGGCGCGAAAACGCGACGACGCCGAAGCCGGACGGCGCTTTCGACGGCCGCAGCTTCACAGTTACCGGCGCGATGACGTCGCTGACCGGAGCGTCCGGCGAAGACTTCGCCTCGATCCTGCGTTCGCTCGGTTACCGCATGGATCGCAAGCCGAAACCGGTTGAGAAGCCGGCAGAGGCGAAGCCTGCGGATGCCGCGACAACCGAAGTGACGCCGGCCGAAGCCGGCATCGCGCCCGTAGCCGCCGCGACCGAAGACGGCGCGCCGTCAGCGGGCTTCGCCGTCGATGTGCCTGTGGCAGAAACTATCGAAGCACCGGCGGCTGAAACTGTCGACGCGCCGGCGGCCACTGAGCCGGCGGCCACCAGCTCGCTGTTGCCAGTTGTTGAAGTGGCGCCCGCGGCGCCTGAGGCGGCGGCGCCGTCCCAGACGACGATTGCCGAGGCTGCCGAAGCATCGGCTCCGCTCGCTGGCGATGGCAAGGTTGCCACCGATAGCCCGGTCGAGGCGGCGGCTCCCGCCACTGAGGCCGCCAAAGAACCCGAGATGATCGAGGTCTGGCGTCCCGGCGGTCATGCCGGCGGCGAACGGCGTCCGAACAATCGTCCGCGCCGCGCGCCGCGTGCGCAAGCGGCGGCTGTTGCCGGTGCTCCGGCTGCCGCCGATGGCGCTGCTGCGCCAGCCGCTGACGGTGCATCGAAGGACGGCCCGCCGCGCCACCAGCGCCCGGACCGCAACGAGCGCCAGCAGCGCATGGAGCGTCAGGCCAAAAGCTTCGATAAACCGGCCGCTTCGACCCGTCCCGGCCAACCGGCGGCGCATCCGGCCTCCCGGCCGGCCTTCAATAAACCGGGCCAGCCCGGTGGACGACCCGGTCAGCCTGGCGGCCGTCCCGGCGGGCGCGGCGACTTCGGCGGCCGTCCGCGCCGCGACAAGGGCGATCAGGTCGAGCGTGCCGAGCGCGAGCAGTATTACGCCAAGCCGCATGGTGCGGGTTCAGGCTCGCGCGACAAGGCGCCGGATCCGAATTCGCCCTTCGCCAAACTGGCCGCGCTCAAGCAGCAACTCGAAGGCAACAAAGAGTAGCCGCAGGTTCCGTTGGACCGCCAGCGCATCGATAAATGGCTGTGGCACGCGCGGGTGGTCCGCACGCGGACCGATGCCGCGTCGCTGGTCGAGGCCGGTCATGTCCGCCTCAACGGCCAGCGCTGCAAAACGCCGGGCCACGCGCTGCGGATCGGCGACGTCGTGACCGTGGCGCTCGATCGCCGGGTGCGGGTGGTCGAGGTCGTAGGCTTCTGCGAAAGGCGCGGCGGCGCGCCGGAAGCCGCCGCTACCTTCAGCGACCTTTCCGGCCGCGCCCTGAAAATCTGATTCAGATCATTGGCAAATCAGCCGGTTGCGGCCACCTTAGGCATACGTTAGGCAGCGCCTGTCGAAAGTACGTCCGGAGCCTTGGATGACCTACATCGTCAATGAAAGCTGCATTAAGTGCAAATACATGGATTGTGTCGAGGTCTGTCCGGTGGACTGCTTCTACGAGGGCGAGAACATGCTCGTCATCCATCCGGACGAATGCATCGACTGCGGCGTGTGCGAGCCGGAATGCCCGGCTGAGGCGATCAAGCCGGACACCGAGCCGGGCCTGGAAAAGTGGCTGGAGATCAACGCCGAATACGCCAAGACCTGGCCGAATATCACGGTCAAGCGCGAGCCGCCGGCCGACGCCAAGGACTGGGACGGGGTTCCGGACAAATTCACCAAGTTCTTTTCGCCGAACCCCGGCGAGGGCGACTAGGCGCACCCGTAGGCGGGGCTGCCGTCTCGTCACAAATAAATATTGCCTAATTTTCAGGCGCGGCGTTAACCGAATTAACGAATTGCCGATTTGTAACGGCTGAATTGCGCATTTGTAACGTCATAAGGCTTTGATTTTGGCCAAAAATGTGCTATATCTTATCAAATCCGATGAAGATGAAAAATACCGCTGACGGATGCGCTCCCACGGCTGAAAACGGGCTTGGGAGCCTTATTTTTGCGGTCGCTTCCCCAAGGTGTTTCATCAGAGGGCGTGTGTTCCACGCGTTGAGCAGTGGCAGTAAAATCGCGTCAAAAAGCTAAAAAAGGTTCCTCCGGCATGACCCGGAAGCCGAAAAAGGCCGCCGAAACTCGGCGGCCCTCGCAAGTCTCGCGCGGTGCAAGCCGCAGCGCGGCGCCCGAAGCCAAATTGACCGGCAGCCGCAAAGCAGCCGCCGGTGAAGGAGTTTTGCCCGGAATGCCCACAGCTAAGAAGACGACCCAGCGCCAGGGGTTCAAGACCAACGAATTCATCGTCTATCCCGCCCACGGTGTCGGCCAGATTTTGGCCATCGAGGAGCAGGAAATCGCCGGCGCGAAGCTCGAGCTTTTCGTCATCAATTTCATCAAGGACAAGATGACCTTGCGGGTTCCGACCGCCAAGATCGTCTCGGTCGGCATGCGTAAGCTGGCCGAGCCGGCGCTGGTCAAGCGCGCGCTCGAGACGCTCAAGGGCCGCGCCCGCATCAAGCGCACCATGTGGTCGCGCCGCGCGCAGGAATACGAAGCCAAGATCAACTCGGGCGACATCGTCGCCATCGCCGAAGTCGTGCGCGACTTGTTCCGCTCCGATACCCAGCCGGAACAGTCCTACTCCGAGCGTCAGCTTTACGAAGCCGCCCTCGACCGCCTGTCGCGCGAAATCGCCGCCGTTCAGAAGGTCACCGAGACCGAGGCGATCAAGGAAATCGAAGGCGCGCTCGCCAAGGGTCCGCGCCGCGGTCCGAAGCCGGCCGAGGAAGCTGCGACCGACGACGCTTCCGAAGAAGAAGCGGCCTGAAAGACTGACGGCGACAAGCCGGAAGACTGAGATCAGGTTTCAGAAATGACGAAAAGCCCGGCAGTGATGCCGGGCTTTTTTATGTTTTGGAAGACGACACACCGGTCCGCTGAATCCGCGTGTGGGAACCGGATCAGGCGTCACCGGTTAGCACCGCGGTATTTTGATGGAGTTTTTCGTCATGCCCGCGATCAGGCCCGCTCGCAAGGAACGTTTCGCCAAGGCCGCCGAACGCACCGCGACGGCTGAGCGCGCCATTCAGAAAAATATCGACGCCAAGGAAAAATCGAAAAAGGCGAAGAAGGAGAAAAGCGGCGCGATGCAGGCCGGCGCGCGGCTTTATCCGGAACCGCCTTTGCCGAAGCAGCATATTGCAAAACCCGGCAACGAGGCCGAGCTTGAACTGGCGCCGATGTACGATGCGCCGCATTACAAAGGCTCGGACAAGCTCAAGGGCAAAGTGGCGCTGGTCACCGGTGCCGACTCCGGCATCGGCCGCGCCGTCGCCGTGCTGTACGCGCGCGAGGGCGCCGATGTCGCGGTCGCCTATCTCAACGAACATCAAGACGCCGAGGACACCAAGGCCGCGGTCGAGAAGGAAGGCCGCCGCTGCATTCTGTTGCCGGGCGATGTCGCCGATCCGAATTACTGCAAAGCCGCGGTGAGCCGCACCGTCAGGGAGTTCGGACGCCTCGACGTGCTGGTCAACAATGCCGCGTTCCAGGAGCACGTCATGGATATCGCCGACCTGACCGAGGCGCATTTCGACCGCACGCTGAAGACCAATCTCTACGGCTACTTTTTCATGGCGCAGGCGGCGGTGCCGCACATGAAGCCGGGCAGCGCCATCGTCATGACCGGCTCGGTCACCGGCTTGCGCGGCAGCAAGAACCTCCTGGACTATTCGATGACCAAAGGCGGCATCCACGCCTTCGTACGCTCGCTTGCGTCGCATCTCGTCGACAAGGGCATCCGCGTCAACGCGGTCGCGCCCGGCCCGGTGTGGACGCCGCTCAATCCGGCCGACCGCGATGCCGAAGCCGTGTCGAAATTCGGCGGCGCCACGCCGATGAAGCGCCCGGCGCAGCCGGAGGAAATCTCGCCGGCCTTTGTGTTTCTCGCCGCGCCGAGTTGCTCGAGTTACATCACCGGCGAAATCCTGCCGATCATCGGCGGCTATTCAGGGGGCTAGCGTAGTAACCGCTCAAGGAGAAACCGCGTGGCGAAGAAGAAAAGGAAGTATTCGAAAAGCGCGTCCAAGGACGTCGAGAACGAGATGAAGCGCTACAAGAAGGGCACGGCCAAAAGCGGGCCGGGCGGCAAAGGCGGCAAGGTTAAGAGCCGCAAGCAGGCCATCGCCATTGGCCTGTCGAAAGCGCGCAAGAAGGGCAAGAAAGTGCCGAGCAAGAAGAAGCTTTAATCCGCATTCCGCCGGCGGGCGCGGCGGCGGGCTTTTTCATGCTTAACAACTCCTTAATGACGCGGCTTTAGGGTCGCGTCA
Source organism: Rhizobiales bacterium Ga0077525 (assembly GCA_001464835.1). GTDB lineage: Bacteria > Pseudomonadota > Alphaproteobacteria > Rhizobiales > Xanthobacteraceae > Pseudolabrys. Next base: position 19,075 of record LNDS01000017.1, read on the forward strand.
TCATGTCTTCGGTCACTCTTCTGCCATCGACGAATACTTCCGCAAACACTGCGGGCGTGCCGGCCGCGCCGCCGGTCCAGCTTGCCCCCGGCGACGTGATCGATGCGCTGGTGCTGTCGCTGATCAAGGACACGACATTCCGGCTGCAATTGCCGGGCGGTACGCTCGATGTTCAAACCGGGAAACCGCTGGTGCCGGGCACGCGCGTTGAACTCGCCGTCAAAGGCACAGTGGCCGAACCGGAAATCGTTCTGACGCCGCTGCCCGATGCGAAATCATTGCGTTCCGGCGCGGCGCCGTCTGCTGCGCCCATCGCCGCGCGGATCGAAGCGCAAGCGCGGCCCGCGCAAGCATCGCAATTCCCGGCCGCCGATGCGGTCGGCCAGATCGCGGCGACCATCGTGCGCGACGCGGCGACGCGTCAGGGCGGCATGGCGCAGCTTTATGCCGATCTCGCGGCCAGCGTCGCGCAGCCGAAGGTGACCGTGCCGCCGCAGGTTCTTGCCGCGGCCCGGCAGTTGTTCGCGCTGCGGCTCGATACGACGAGCCCTGTTCCTGTCGATTCCGAAGATATCAAGGCAGCCTTGGTGCGGTCCGGCCTCGCCCATGCCGGCCTCACCAATGTGAGCCCGCCGAGCGGTCCGGCGCGTGCTGCGGTGCCGCTCGATGCGCGCGCGGTGCTGCTGTCGCTGCGCGAAGCGCTGAAGAATTGGGAGACGGCCGAGCGCGGTCCGCCGCAAGCGAACGCAACGCCGGCAACCGCGACGCCGCCGGCCGTTGCCTCGAAGCCGGCTGGTCCGGCGCTGCCTTACCCGAACGGCCCGACGGTGCCGCAAGCCGCCGCCGGTCCGTCACTTCCGACCAATGCGACGGCGCGCGAACTGGCGCTGCATCTGCTCGACAAAACGGACTCGGCAATTGCGCGCGAGATGCTGCTGAAGATCGCGTCCCTGCCGGATCGCGCCGATCCCAACGCCCGGCCGGCCGATGCCAATCCCACCCGTATGACTTTCGATATTCCGATGGCGACGCCGCACGGCACGGCGGTGGCGCAAATCCGCATCGAGCGCGACGGCGCCCAACGCGAGGGCGACAGGGTCGAGCCGATATGGCGCGCCAATTTCTCGGTCGACATCGAGCCGATCGGCGCGGTGCATGTGCGCATTGCCCTGATGGGCGGCAAGGCGACGGTGACGCTGAATGCCGAGCGGACCGAGAGCGCGGAAAGTTTGGCGGCCGGCCTGCCTTTGCTCGAAGCGGGCTTGCGCAACGCGGACCTGGAACCCGGCGCGCTCACCTGTCAGGCCGGGCAGCCGCCCGCCGCGTCGGCCGAGCACGGCCTCTATGTCGATCACGCCACATGACCGATCATTCGAAAACGCTGGCGGTGGCTTTGCAATACGCCGCGCCCCATGCGCCTAAGGTCACGGCGATCGGGCGTGGCGAACTGGCGCGCCGCATCATTGAAATCGGCAGCGCCGGCGGCGTGCCGATCTCGCACAATCCCGAACTCGCCATGGCGCTGTCGAATGTCGAGATCGATGAGGAAATTCCCGAGAATCTCTATCGCGCCGTCGCCGAAGTGCTGGCCTATATCCTGCGCGTCTCAGGTAGACTGAAATAGCGGCCGTGGCGGCCGGGTTCAGAACAAGTTGAACCGAAATAGCGATGGCCGTTCGCGCTCCGTTTGCAGTTCCGCCACCGGGGTGCCGGCATTGCGGCGCGCCGGACGGGACGCGACCCGTTGCGCGGGCTCAGCTTTCTTTGGCTTGGGCTTCAGAAAAGCAGTGGTCTCGGCATCGATCAGACTCTGGCGTTGCAAATTGGCCAGCGGAAACCGGTTGGCGCTGCCGTCGCTGATGATCGATCCTTTCAACAGCGGGTCGCTCTGCGCCAAAGGCGGATTTTCATGCACCTCGCCGCGGGTAGCGTAATAGACCGGCGCGGCCAACAGCGCGAGGGCGCCGAAAATGGCGCCCACATAAACCAGCACTGAGAGGCCGAGGCCGTCGCGATCCGCTGCATCCATCCCGATAAAAGCCGCGGCGGCCGACTTCGTTCCGCGTGGGCCGACGGTGGGCAGAATTTCACGCCGTCGCAGCGTCAAAACGGGACAAGACGTGGTTGCTCCACAGCAAGGCCGGCGTATGATGGCGCAAATCCCCCATATGAGGGTCTAGGGAGTTTCAGATGACGGCTATCCAAGGCTATGTCCCGCCGACCACCGAATCCGGCGCGCTTGGCGTCCATTCACTCGACCAATTCGTCCTGTCGGTTCCCGACATGAACGTGGCCGACGATTTCTATACGAATTTCGGGCTGAATATGGTGCGCAACGGCAATACGTTGCAGTTGAAAACATTCGGTCATGAACACTCATGGGGTTCCGTGGTCGAGGGCAAAACCAAGGCGCTGCATCATTTGTCGTTCGGCTGTTACGCCGAGGACATCGGCCGCCTCAAGGCGCGCATCGAAGGCGCCGGCGTCAAGATTATCGACGCGCCGCCCGGTTTCGAAAGCAATGGTTTCTGGTTCCGTAACCATGAAGGCGTGCTGATGGAGGTCAAGGTGGCGCCCAAGGTGTCGCCGGACGCCAAGTCGGACAGCCAGTGGATGACGGTTCCCGCCGGCAAGCCCGGCGCCACCGTGCGCGCCAAGGCGCCGCCGGTGCGGCCGCGCCGGCTGTCGCATGTGCTGATCTTCACCAGCAATGTGCTCAAGTCGATCGAGTTCTACGAGCGCACGCTCGGCCTGCGCCTGTCCGACCGCGCGTCGGACCTCGTCGCCTTCATGCACGGCATTCACGGCAGCGATCATCACATGCTGGCGCTGGTGAAATCGTCGGCGCCCGGCTTCCATCATTGCTCGTGGGACGTCTCCAGCGTCAATGACATCGGCCTCGGCGCCATGCGCATGCATGACAAGGGCTATCAGAAGGGCTGGGGCTTGGGACGCCACGTTCTCGGCTCGAACTACTTCCACTACATCATGGATCCGTGGGGCAGCTTCGCCGAATATTCCTGCGACATCGACTACATCTCGAAGGAAGACCGCTGGCCCGCCGCCGACCACGCGCCGGAAGATTCGTTTTATCTCTGGGGCCCGGATGTGCCGCGCGAGTTCACGATCAACGGCGAAGCGGGAGAAGTGTAACAATTGTCGTCCCCGCGAAAGCGGGGACCCAGTAATCGCAGGCGTTCATTTTATTCGTCGCGGTATGCGATTACTGGATGCCGGCCGGAGCCTGTCATCGGGCCGCGCTTTGCGCGGACCCGTTGGCGGGCATGACAGCGAAACTACTCCACCACCAACTTCACCTTGTCGCCCGGCTTCAGCTTCTCGCCGGCGGCCAGGCCGTTGAGCACCAGGAAGCGCTCCAGCGGCTGATCGGTGATCGCCATGCGGCGCGCCAGTTTTTCCGGCGTGTCGTCGGCGCGCACGGTGACGATCTTGAGCCGCAGCGGATGAACCGCCGAGCTTTCCTTCAGGCTCATGCGGCGGAACGTGCCGACCGCCTCGCGGAAGGCGCGGTCGCTTGGCGCCGTCATCGTCTTGGCAGCGAAAATAAAGCGATAGACATCGCTGCCGAAGCGCACGGCGAAAAGCCGGAACGCCCATTGATCGCCTTTGGCGGTCGCGGTCGCCGCGGCAAAGCCGTTGACCTTGAATTCCTCGACGCTCGACGCATCGACATTCTCGATCCAGCCGGACCTGAGATACTCCGCCAGAGTCTGCTCGGCCGGCACGCTGACCAGATCGAGCCGCATCGCTTCGCCGCCGCCGTCCTTGAGGCCGAGCACCGCCTGCGCGGTGTTGTCGAGCGAGAAGCCGGGCGGCGCCATGAAGGTGAAGCCGAGCTTGGGGTGCTGGAATTTGCGGCCGCGGGCGAAGCCCTCGCTCGGATCCTCGCCATAGATCATGCCGTCGAGGTCATCGAGATATTCGTTGCGGGCACGCTCGCCGGCGCCGGGCCCGGAAAACTGCCGCGCATTGGCAAGCGCATTCCTGACGCGCTCGGGCGTCGCCGGATGGCTGGAGAGAAAATCGAGCGCGCGCGGATCGGGCGCGCCGCCGCCCGGCGTTTTCAGATCGGCATTGCGCTGCATGTCGGTGAGAAAGCGCGACGCGCCGAACGAATCGAAACCGGCGCGCGCCGAAATGCCGACGCCGATGCCGTCGGCTTCGAATTCCTGCGCCCTCGAGAAACTCGCCAGGGTCATTTTCGATTTGGCCAGCGCCAGCGCGCCGGTCTGCGGATCGCTCAGTACCTCGTTGACGAGTGTGCCGATGATCGCGGTCTGCCGCGCCTGTTCCTCGCGGATGGCGGCGTGGCGCGCGATGACGTGGCCCATTTCATGCGCCAGCACGGAAGCGAGTTCGGCCTTGTCGTTGGCGAGCGCGACCAGGCCGCGCGATATGTAGAGGTGCCCGTTCGGCAAAGCGAAGGCGTTGATCGCCGGCGAATTGAGCATCGTGACGCGGTATTTCAGGTCGGGACGTTCCGATGCCGCGACCAGCCGCTCGACGGTCTTTTCGATCATCGATTGCAGCCGCGCGTTTTCATAGACGCCGCCGTAGGAAGCGAGAATGCGCGCATGCTCGCGCTGCGCCAGCGGCGTGGTCTCGTTCACCACCGCGGCGTCCGGCACGTTCAGCGACACCTGGCGGTCGGCCGGCGTCGCGGTGCAGGCGGCAAGCACAGCCAAGCCGGCCAGCGCGATGCCTCGCCTCGTCTTTGTCATTGCCGCCGTCTTCGCCGTCCAAACCGACATCAATCGACCAATTCAATCTGCTCGGGCGCCGCCGCGTCTATGATCGGCCCGCCGCGCCGCTCGATGACGCCGCGCACCCGGATGCTGCGGCCTTCGAGCTGTTTTACATCGAGGCCGGCGGCGGCAAATGTGCGCTGCTGGCGTTTAAGTAGCGTGACGGTGAAGTCGCGCGTCCAGCGCCGCCCGAAATTCATGTAAATGGTGGCGCCGCTTTCGCGCACGGACAATACCCTGCCTTCGACCAGCGCGAAACGGCCGCGCGCGGCGTCCAGACCGGCCAGATTTTCGGAACTCAAAGGGGCGAAATTGGGGTCGGCCCACAGCCCGCGTTTGGCCGTCCGGGCGGCTTTTTCGGCGGTAAAAAGCGCTTCGGCGCAGGATTTTTCGCCGATCCGGGCGGAAACCAGCGCTTCGCCCTGCGCCAGCAGGGCTTCCTGAACGGTCGTGGCGGCGCCGGGCAGTGCGGCATAGGCGATCACCCGGTCATAGCGGTCGGTGCCGGTGCCTGAGCGCAACTGCAAAATTTGTCCATCGGCCAGCGCCCGCAAGGCATCGCCGCTACGGCCGGCCGTCTCGATCCCCGCGAGGCGCAGTTCGCGGCCGTCGGTTAGCATCAATGTCCGGCCATCGCGCACCGAGGCGACAGTGCCGGTGCTGGCCGGGGTCAATGGGCAAGGCGCGGCAGTAGCCGCGCCCCCTATGCAGAGCGCCGCCGCGACGAATGTCAGAACCCCGCGCCTGTTCATCGTGGCGGCCCGCTGGAATATCCGGCGATCATAACGGAAAAATCGGAGGCGATGTGAGTGACCCCCGGACTGTGCAAGCCGCGAAACAGTGTGCTACATCGCGCCGCGTACGGTCCCGTAGCTCAGCAGGATAGAGCAGCGGTTTCCTAAGACGAGGACCGGCATCCCCGCAGTACTCCATAGCACATCATTTGCCCTTTGTTTTTGGGCCTTTTTCGTATTTTGCTATGGTATGCTTCGCCATAGAAAATCACCTCTACACGCATCATCGCGGAGACAAATCGGAGACAAAAAATGCCAGTCGCACACCTCACAGAAGTCGTGGTGCTGCGGCTCAAAACGCCTGGCATCTACTACGACACGACCACACCGGCCTTCGGTATTCGCGTGGGCAAGAACCGCAAGGCGTGGGTCATTACTCGCGGCACGAGCCGGGAGCGCGTCACCATCGGCCACTATCCGGCAATGTCGCTCGCAGACGCCCGGAAGGAGGCAAGGAAGCGTTTAACGGAAGAGCCGATCAAAGGGAGCCGCATAACGTTTGCCGAAGCGTACGATCGCTGGAAAGATGCAATAGCGGGCAAGAAACCCCGTACCCAGCGCGACTACAAGCGGATGATGGATAAGTACCTTGTGCCGGGGCTCGGCAAGAAGAAGCTTCCTGACATCAGCTACGAGGACATCACCGGAATCACCGACAAGCTGGCGAAAAGCGAAGCGGCTCACTGCCTCGCAGTCGGCCGGACGTTCTTCCGCTGGTGCGTCAGACCCCCGCGCCGATATATGCCCCACTCGCCCCTAGAGGGGGTGACAATCCAAGCAGGCAAGAAACGCAAGCGAATCCTGAAGGACGACGAGTTGCCGAAGGTGTGGCGGGCGGCGGTCAAACAGGGCTACCCGCACGGCACAATCGTTCAGCTTCTGCTTCTCACCGGCCAACGCCGGGGCGAGATTGCGAACCTGCGGCGTCCGTGGATCGACGAAAAGGCGCAGACGATCACGCTTCCCGAATGGGTAACGAAGAATAACAAGGAGCATACGTTTCCGTACGGAAAAATGGTCGCAAAGATCCTCGAAGAAATCCCTCGCTTGAATTCGACCGACCTTCTGTTTCCCTCGAAAGTCTCAGATGATCGGCCGCTGTCCGGGTGGAGTAAGTACAAAAAGCAGATGACCGACGAGGTACCTGGCTGGAGGCTGCACGATCTTCGTCGGACGTGCCGAAGCAAACACGCTGAAATCGGTACGCCGGCAGAAATCGGTGAGCGTCTGATAAATCACGTCGCGGGCGTCGTAACGGAAGTTGAGGCCATCTACGACCGCTATACCTATCTGCCGGAAATGCGGCGCGCAGTAACGAAATACGAAGCCCACATTTCGCGCCTCACGCACCCCTAAGTCGGGGTGCTTTCTTTTTGCTGCAACCTAGGTACATTTGCGCCGTCCATCGGTGGTAACCGTGGGCGTTCGAACGCTCCAAATCTGGAGTGTTCGCAATGACCATCAAGCCGCTGATCGTAGACTGGAAGAGCTTGCGTAAGATGGGCTGGTGCCTGTCACGGGCACACACATGGAGGTTGATGTTCGATTCTGAGTACGCCGATGACGCCTTCCCGGCGTGTCGGAAACTGGGAAAGCACCGCAACTCTCATCCTGTGTGGCGAGTGAAAGATGTGCTGGCTTACTTCGAGGCTCACGGTCTACAGGTGACCGAAGACTGGAATGCTCCTTAAGCGGAGTAGGGGCATCGGGGTGCACACCCGATGCCCCTTTTTTCTGCTGTGATAAATAATTGATCAATAGGGCCCAAGAAAGCGTGCACCGTTGAAGTGAATCAGGTGGCTCGGATTATCCGCGATCCAAACTTCGGTTTCCCAAGAAATTTGTTCTATGTATCGTGTGAAGGTGCGTCGGTCAGGAAACGCGCTCACAAATACGAGCCCCGCTTTTGAGCTCTTAAAGAGGCGGTCCAATTCCCTGTGCCGCTTCGCATCCACCGGACCGTGCGAAGTAACTGCCTCAGCAAGAATCAACCAGGAGCGGTCAGGATAATAAAGAATCACGTCAGGCATCTTGCCGTGATCGTCAACCTTCAATCCTAACGACGCAAAAAGATCTTGGTCAAAATAGCCCCACTTTTCCCCTGTGTCGCCGACGTAGACGAGTTGGCCACCCGGCACAAACCGCCCGGCGAACTGCTCAACAATATCCCGGATCAATTGGCTGTGCGCACCGGGGCTCAAGGATAGTTCCTGCCCCTGCGCGGTCATGATCGGAACCATGTTCATCTCACGGTGTTTGGCGTTTTGCGCGGTCAATGAGACGCGAGATGCCATAAAGCCGGCAAGGCGTAGCTTGTACTCTTTCGTGCCAAACGATTGCGCTACACCCAAAAAGGTGGGTTCCACTTGATAAGCCGCCTTCGGACTATTTACGGGTCGCGAAGGATCATCAGGATTGTAGAGAGCAATACCGGCTTGCTCGAATTGATGCATCGTTTGAATCTGTCTCGCATCCAGTCCATTATCGGAGTTATGCCGATCAGCCGCGCAGCCGCCGAAGACCATTTCTTTTCAGACGACAAATCAAGAAGAGCTAAAAGCGTCAATGCCGACCGCTCATTTTGCTGTGCTCGCGGCATTCCAACGTCCACCAAAATGGACAGCGCCTCATCAATCCTCTTTTGCTTATCAGTCATGAAATTCTTCGATCTTTAAATCGATATCCGTTTGACTTGGGTTTTCGTGGACCCCGGCCCATTTTCCAAGTGATCTCAGCGCTTCCTTGCTCGGGTATCTCATCGTTCGCAAATCCGTGGCGTTCACTTGAGTGTGTCCGCTGAAATTTCGGAAATGTAGGTCAACGATTGTTGA
>LNDS01000018.1 GCA_001464835.1 Rhizobiales bacterium Ga0077525
ACCCGCACCGGCGAACCGATCCTGTGGGACTTCGGCTCGGCCGCCGTCCATCACAAGCTGTACGCGCCGTGGCCCGATCCGCAGAACTGCAAGGCCGGCCTGGTCGGCCTGCGCGGCACCGTCGCGCCCTCCTTCGGCCTGATGAAAAAGCACGCCGAAGAACTTGCCTCGATCCTGCGCGAACATGGCGTCGCCGACATGCCGATCGGCGTCGATATCATCGAACCGCCGATGATGTTCGAATTGCAGAAGGCCGGCCTCAAGATCGCCGACGGCCAGCAGGTCATGCTGGAGGCCCGCGAGATCAAGTCGCAGGACGAGATCGCGCTGCTCAACCACGCCGCCTGCATGGTCGACGGCGCCTATGACCTCGTGAACCGGGAGTTGAAGCCGGGCATACGCGAGAACGACGTTGTCGCCATGGTCAACGACTTCCTCTATCGCAACGGCTCCGACGACGTCGAAGCGGTCAACGCGGTGTCCGGCGAGCGCGGCAATCCGCATCCGCACAACTTCACCGATCGCATGATCCGCCCCGGCGACATGGCCTATTTCGACATTTTGCAGGCCTTCGTCGGCTACCGCACCTGCTACTACCGCACCTTCGCCGTCGGCCGCGCCACGCCGATGCAGCACGATGCCTACAAGCTGGCGCGCGAATGGCTCGACAACGCCATGGCGCGCATCAAGCCCGGCGCCTCGACCGCGCATATCGCCGAAGCCTTCCCGAAGGCCGGCGAGTTCGGCTTCCCGGATGAAATGTCGGCGTTCGGCCTGCAGTTCGCGCATGGTCTGGGACTTGCGCTACACGAGCGTCCGATCATCTCGCGCGTGATTTCGATGGATCATCCGACCGAGATCAAGGAAGGCATGGTGTTCGCCATCGAAACCTTCTGCCCGTCGGCCGATGGTTTCTCCGGCGCCCGCATCGAGGAAGAAGTCGTGGTCACCGACAAGGGCTGCAAGGTGATCTCGCTGTTCCCGGCGGAAGAACTGCCGATCTCGAACAGGTATTAAGTTCAACAACGGGGCGCGCCACACGGCGCGCCCCATTGCGGATTTATTTGCATGCCCGCGCCGAACGCTCCCCACTACGTCTCGCCCAAGGAACGCGCCGAGAACCGCGCGCGCATCCGCGCCTTCATCGTCTGGGGGCTGGCCGCCGTGGGGATTTTCCTCGGTGCGATGCTGTACGCCTACACCGATCAGGCCCCCGCGTGGCTGCGCAATCTCGCCTTCCAGATCGACGGCGCCTTCGGCTATCCGGTGCTGGCGCTGATCCGCGCCATCGCCGGGTGATACGCGCGCAACGCCATTCGGAACCTTTAAGGCACCCGGAACTTGATATCCCGACATTTCAACCGGGAGCGACGGACATGGCTGAAGGCAGCAGCGGCGGAATCGGCGTGCTTGGCGTTCTGATCGGGGCGCTTATCGTGATTGCGGTCGGCGGCGGGTTGCTGTTTGCAACCGGCACGATCGGCGGCGGCGGCAGCTCGACCGTCAAGGTCGAATTGCCCAAGGTCAGCGCGCCCGCCAAGTAGCCAAGACGGCGGCAACACAAACCATCACGCGCCGGCAGGCCCCGCCTGTCGGCGTTGTCGTGCGCGGCTCACGCCCGCGCGGCGAGCGCTTCCTTCAGATGCGGGAAGCGTTCGGTCAGCAGCGAACCGTGATAATAAGTCGGCGCGAAGGCCGGATGCGCACGGATATTGTCGAACCAGATGACGACGCGCGGCAGATCCTGCCAGTCGGCAAAATTGAGATCGTGCATGCGCACCAGCGCCGGCATCGCCGCGACGTCGGCCAGTGAGATGTCCTTGCCCAACAGCCACGGGCCGCCGCTCGATTCGATTTCGCGGTCCATGCGTTCATAGGAGCGGCGAAGGCGGGCGAGCGCCGCATCCATCTCGACCTTGGGAAAGCCGCTCTGGCCCATGGTCAGCATGAACTCCCTGCGCAGCGGCTTGCTCTCGGCCATGGCGACGAACTGTTCGCGGCTCATCGCCTGAAACTTCGGCAGGAAGGCGAGATTGAAGGTCGGCACGCGCACCGCCGGCGCCGGCATCTCGTCCATATAATGCATCAGCGCGCGCATGCGGGCGCGCGTCACCGGATTTTCCGGCGTGAAGCTGTCCCGCGGCGCGACCTCGTCGAGATACTCGGTGATGACGGTCGAGTCGGTAACGATGGAGCCGTCATGGTCGAGCGTCGGCACCACGCCGTTCGGATTGAGCTTGAGGTAATCCGGCTTGAGCTGGTCGCCTTCCAGCAGATTGAGCTTCACTTCGTCGAAAGGCAGCTTCTTGGCGTTGAGCACGAAGCGCACGCGCTGGCTGCACGTCGACTGCGGCGCGTTGTAGAGCTTGAAGGTCATCGGACGTCCTCCCGAATGTTTCCGCCGCATATCGCGCGGAATTTTACAGTCAATTTACTTGAGCTTCGATGCGCCGGGCGGCCTACTCAAACCGTGCGCGGCTGCCGGGATGTCTCCCTTGGGTAAACGGCAGCCTTAAATCCTCCACTTCTTGCACAAAGGGCCCCTGCGACGGGGCCCTCTTTTTTTGACGGCTGACGAAAGCGCCTATTCCAGCCCGGTCAGCACCTTGACGTTTTCCGGCTCGAGCTTCATGCCCGAGGCCAGCGCCATGGTTTCGATCAGCGCGGCGAAATCCTTTTGCAGGTACTCCTCCGGATTTTTCTGCAACTGCGCGGCGCCGAAATGCCCTTGCAGCACCTCGCGCGTCGCCGCCGTCACCGGCATCGGCACGTCGAATTCGCGGCCGAGTTCGAGGCCGAGATCAAGATCCTTGCGCAGCAGTTCGGGCGTGAAGGTGGTGGTCCAGTCGAGATTGACCAAAGCCGGCGATTTGTACCTGGTGAACATCGAGCCCATGACGCCGTTGTTCATGAAAGCCAGGAAGGCGTGGCGCGGCACGCCCATCTTGTTGGCGAGCAGCGTGATCTCGATCAGATTTTCGATGACGACGCCGAGCATGACATTGTGCGCGATCTTGCAGACGCGGGCGAGATCGCCGTCGCCGACATAGGAGACGCCCTGCGGCGCGACGACTTCCATCAGCGGCATGATCGACTTGGCGACCGCCTCATTGCCGGAGACGACCGACGAAAGCCGGCCGGCCTTGATGACCTTGGCGTTGCCGGAAACCGGCGCGCACACGTAATCGCTGCCGGCTTCCATCAGCTTGCGGCGCACTTCGACGGAGTCCTCGATCGAGATGGTCGAGCAATCGACGACGACCCTGGGCGTCTTGCCGCCGGACTTGACGCCGTTCGGCCCAAAATAGACTTCGTCGAGATCCTTGCCGGTCGACACGATCGAGAACACAACGTCGCACGAGGCGAGATCGGACAGCTTGTCTACGATTTTGCCGCCGTAAGCGGCCAAGGGCTCGGCCTTGGAACGGGTGCGGTTCCAGATGGTCACGTCGTGGCCGGCCTTGAGCAGACGTTCCGCCATCGGCGCGCCCATGCGGCCGGTGCCGATCCAACCGATTTTCTGTGTGTTCTTCGACATCACGAAACTCTCCCCGTTGTTTCTTGCGGCGCGCCCGACACGACCGCAGCGGCGCCATATTATGCCTGCGCTTTAGCCGTTCTGCGGCGAAATCGCCAGTGGGCACGAATGACGATCCATTATGCTTGTAGTCGGCGATCAATCGGCATTATCCTTGTCGTTGCCGGCTTGCAAAGCCGGCGCAATGGCCCACTAAAAACGAGGCCAGGCGAAAAAAATTCGGGAGGAGTGCCGGCCCTTGCAGGATGCGGTCACAACGATCTCCACGCGCGATGCGTCCGGCGTCATGCCAGGCCGCGTTGCGAGCCGCTTGCGCAGCGTCTGGCGCAACATCTTTCCGTTCATCGTCGTCGGCGTGCTGTGGGAGATCATCGCCGTCTCCGGCGTGTTTCCGGCGCGGCTGTTTCCGAGCATCGAGACGGTGGCGCACACCTTCTTCACGCTCACCGCCAACGGCATCCTGCCACATCACGCCATCGAGACATTGATACGGCTTCTGTCCGGCTTTGCGCTGGCCGCCGTGTTCGGCGTCGGCATCGGCATTCTGATGGGCCGCTCGCGTCTAGCGGAAGATATCTTCCTGCCGCTGGTCTCGATCTGCGCGCCGATCCCCGGCCTCGCTTATACGCCGCTGTTTCTGTTGTGGTTCGGGCTCGGCAGTTTCTCGTCGATCCTTCTGGTCGGATTCGTCTCGGCCTTTCCGATTATCTTCAACAGCTGGACCGGCGTGAAGGCGGTGAAGGAAATCTGGGTGCGTTCGGCGCATTCGATGGGCGCCGACGACCGCCGCATGTTCACGCATGTCATTCTGCCCGGCGCGCTGCCCTACATACTGACCGGCCTGCGGCTCGGCCTGGCGCAGGCCTGGCGCGTGCTGGTCGCGGTCGAGATGCTCGCCGCCGTGCCGTGGGGCCTCGGCTGGCTGATTTTCGGCGCCCGCAAATTCCTCAATACCGATGCGATGCTGGCCGGCATCGTCGTCATCGCCATCATCGGCCTGCTGCTGGAAAAACTGGTGTTCCAGAAGATCGAAAACTACACCGTGGTGCGCTGGGGCATGGTGGCGGCATGAAAGCGCAACAATGACCGACGCAACAATCAACACCGCCGCGAAAAGCGCCCCTTCCAAGAGCAGCGCCTCGATGAGCGATCAGAGCAAAGGCCGGCGCTCGCTGTGGCGCGCGGCCGTCGTGCTGATCATCGCGGCCTGCTGCTACGAAGCCGCGGCGCGCAGCGGCTATTTCGCGCCGGCCTTGATGCCGAAGCTGTCGGCGGTGGCGCAAACATTCGTCGTCATGCTGCTCGACGGCACGATGATCGAACACTCGGTGTCCACTTTGTATCGCGTGCTGTTCGGTTTCTTTCTCGCCGTGCTAGTCGGCCTGCCGATCGGCATTCTGATGGCGCGGTTCCGGCCGGTGGAGAGCTTTTTCCTGCCGCTGGTGTCGGCGCTGATGCCGATCCCGTCTTTCGCGTTGGTGCCGTTGTTCATGCTGTGGTTCGGCATCGGCAACCTGACGACGATCCTGATCGTATTCTACGCCGCGACCTTCCCGATGATGTTCAACACCTGGTCGGGCGTGCGCTCGGTCAATCCTTTATGGCTGCGCGCGGCGGGCGCGATGGGCGCCGACGAGAACGCGCTGTTCTGGAAGGTCATCATACCCGGCGCCTCGCCGTTCATCATCACCGGCCTGCGCCAGGCTTTCCTGCGCGCCTGGATCGCCGTCGTCGGCGCCGAAATGATTGCCGCCTCCGACTGGGGCCTCGGCTGGGTGATTTTCGACGCCAAGGAATTCCTCAACACCGACGTCATGCTGGCGGCGCTCGTCGTCATCGGCGGCATCGGCTTCGTGTTCGAGAAACTGGTGTTCGGCTCGCTCGAAAAGCGCACCGTGCAGCGCTGGGGCATGTCGCGCGTGGCCAAGGGCTAGCTAAGGCTTAAAGACAAGAAGGCGGAAGACCTATGGTTCCGATCGCAATAAACAACGTGACGCTGGAATACGACACGCCGGCCGGCAAGGTCACCGGCGTCAAGGATGTGTCGTTCGATATCGGCGCGTCGGAGTTCGTCTGCATTGTCGGGCCGTCCGGTTGCGGCAAGTCGACCTTGCTTAATGTGATTGCCGGATTCCTGGCGCCGGCGGCGGGCGACATCCGCATTGCCGGCAAGGTCGTCACCGGCCACGGCATGGACCGCGGCGTGGTGTTTCAGGATTTCGCGCAACTGTTTCCGTGGCGCACCGCGCTCGGCAACGTGTCGTTCGGCCTGGAAATGAAAGGCGTCGCCAAGGAAGAGCGCGACAAGATCGCTCGCGAACAGCTGCGGCTGGTCAAGCTGGAGAAGTTCGTCGATGCCTTTCCGCATCATCTGTCCGGCGGCATGCAGCAGCGCGTCGCCATCGCCCGCGCGCTGGCCTACAACCCGTCTGTGCTGCTGATGGACGAACCGTTCGCCGCGCTCGACGCCATGACGCGCGACGACATGCAGACGCTGCTGGCCGATGTCTGGCGCGAAACGCGCAAGACCGTCATTTACGTCACACACAATGTCGCCGAGGCGGTGTATCTCGCCGACCGCGTCATCGTGATGTCGGCGCATCCCGGCACCGTGCAGGCCGACATCCGCATCGATCTGCCGCGGCCGCGCGATCCCTTGAGCGTCGAATTCCTCGATCGCCAGAAGCAATTGATGCGGCACCTCGGCCACAAAGTGAGCGGCAACGGAGCGGCGCACTAACAAGACGACAGAACGAACAACAGGGAGGATCGGTTATGACCACGTCAAATAAAGGCAAGAACTTGGGACTGACCCGGCGGCACACGCTGGCGATCGCCGGCGCCGGCGCACTAGCGGCAGGTTTCGGAATGCGTCCGGCCAGCGCCGCGCTGGCCACCGTGCGGCAAGGCTACCAGACCAATATGTGGGGCATGCCGACCTATTATCTGCTGCGCTCGGGACTGCTGGAAAAGCACGGCGTCAAGTTCGAGGAATTCGCCGTGCCGTCGGGCAACCTCACCATGCAGCAGCAGGTGGCGCGCCAAGTCGATCTCGGCACCTATGCCGGACCGTCGCTATGCCTCGGCCACGACAAAGGCGGCCTGATCGCCATTGCCTATATCGAGAACGTCGGCAAGACGGCGCGCGTGATGGCGCGCAAGGAACTGGGCTTCACCAAGGTCGAACAGCTCAAGGGCCTGAAGGTCGCCAACCAGACCGGCTCGTCGACCGGCAACATCTTTGCCGACCAGATCGCCACCAAGGCCGGCCTGAAGAAGGGCGACTGGCAGGAAGTGCGCATGAACACCGACGACATGGCGGCGGCACTCGCCGCCAAGACCGTCGATGCCATGGTGACGGTGGAGCCCTACAACCAGATCGCCGAGGAAGAAGGCTACGCCAATACGCTGGCCGAGTTCTACGACTTCGACAAGATGCCGGTGTTCATGGCCTCGACGCCGGACTTCGCCGAGAAGAATCCGGAAACCGTCGTCGCCTATCTGAAAGCCTGGATCGACGTGGCCAAGGATTTCAAGAACAGCCCGGACAAGGTCGCCGACTCGATCTACGCCTATTATCAGTCCAAGGGCTACACGATGTCGAAGGCGACCTTCGCCAAGGCGCTGGCGCGCGTCGAGGTGAACCCCGGCTCGCCGGCCGACTTTGGACCGTACTTGCAGACACAGGCCGAGATCCTTCTCAAGGAAAAGAAGATCAAGGCGATCCCGGACTGGAAGACCGTGCTGCGCGGCGATTTCTTCAAGCAGGCGAGCGCGTAATCTTTTCCCCTCCCCCGCGCGCCCTTGCGCGTGCGGGGAGGGGTTAGGGGTGGGGGCGCTTAAATGGCGCCGCACATTCCTTTGGTTTATGACCCCCCACCCCGCCCGCTTTCGCTGTCGCTTCAGCGGGCGCCCCTCCCCGCCGCACGCGAATGTCCGCCGATAAAAGCCCCCTCAATAAAAAAAACGAACCGACAAGCTGGAATTTCAACCTGCTGTCGCAGAACAATCTTGGCGGCTTCGGCGGCATGGGCGAAGGCATCGCCATTCACCTGGCGAAAGACGGCCGCCGCATCGCCTGGCTGGCGCATGAGAGCGCGCCGAAGAATTTCACCGGCGTCGATGTCAGCGATCCGCGCAATCCGAAAGTGATCGTGCAAACCGAACTGCCGAACATGTTCATGCGCTCTAACTCGCTCGATCTGTCCGGCGATATTCTCGCGGTCGCCTATCAGACGCAGAAGACCGGCATGAAGCCGGCCGGGCTCGAGCTGTTCGACGTGTCGGTGCCGGAAAAGCCGCGCTCAATCTCGTTTTTCGACTGCTCGGGAGAGCATTCGCGCGGCGTGCATCAATTGTGGTTCTGCGACGGCGAATACGTCCACATGGCGGCGGGCGCGCCGGACTTCAAGCCGAGTCACCCGAACGACGACCAGTTCTATCGCTGCATCGACGTGCGCGATCCATCAAAGCCCGTCGAGGTTGGCCGTTGGTGGATGCCGGGCACTTCGATCACCGACAACGTCGCGCCGCCGCCGCGCCATCCGCTCGACAAAGGCTATCGCGCGCACAACACCAATGTCTATCCGCAGCGGGGCGACCGGCTGTATCTCTGCTACATCGACGGCGGCCTATTCGTCATGGACATCGCCGACAAGGCCAATCCGAAAGTCATCTCGCACTGGACCAATTCGCCGCCCTACACCGGCTTCATGCACACGGCGGTGCCGCTGTTCGACCGCAACCTGATGCTGGTCACCGACGAATCGACCGAGGACAATGCGCTCGACTGGCCGAAGCTGATCTGGATGCTGGACGCGCGCGACGAACAGCATCTGGTGCCGATCTCGACCTGCCCGCTGCCGCCGGTCGATGCCTACAAGGATCGCGGCGGCCGTTTCGGCGCGCACAACATCCATGAGAATGTGCCGGTGCCGTCATCGTTCCAGTCCGACCAGATCGTGTTCGGCACGTTCTTCAACGGGGGCCTTCGCGCCTACGACATTTCCAATCCGTACCAGCCGAAGGAAATCGCCTCTTTCGTGCCGCCGGCGCCGGACAATTCGAGCATCGGCGCGATCCAGCTCAACGATGTCTATGTCGACGAGAACCAGTTCGTTTATACGGTCGACCGGTTTTCGGGCGGGCTGTATATATTGGAGTGTGAGTTTTAGTCGAAACGACGCGGCGCGCTTGCTTCACCTCTCCCATGGGGAGAGGTCGGATTGCGAAGCAATCCGGGTGAGGGGTTATGGACTCAATTGAGTCACTTGCCCCCTGACCCCAACCCTCTCCCCCAGGGGAGAGGGAGCACGCGGCATTCGGGGACAGGGCAGTGTATAATCCCCCCATGAACTCGCCCTTCCTCTCACCCACCTCCGGCCCGTTCGGCCGCAAGCTCAAGCGCGCGCGCGGCGCCAAGGTGCCAGTGACGGTGCTGACCGGCTTTCTCGGCGCGGGGAAAACCACGCTATTGAAGCGCTTTCTGGAAACGCCGGAAGGCGCCGGCACCGCCGTCATCATCAACGAATTCGGCGCCACGCCGATCGACGACGCGCTGGTGCGCGCGAGCACCGACGAGACCGTGCTGATCGGCAATGGCTGTCTGTGCTGCGTGTCGCGCACCGACTTGCAGGAGACCTTGCGCGGCCTGCTGATCGAGCGCGCGCGCGGCGAGCTGCCGGACTTCAAGCGCATCGTCATCGAGACCTCGGGGCTGGCCGATCCGTCGCCGATCCTGCAAACCTTCTCGACCGACCGCGCGCTCGGCGAGGCCTTCTATCTCGAACTGGTGCTGACGGTGGCCGATGCCGCGACCGGCTCTAAAACGCTGGAATGGTCGGCGGAAGCGCGCAAACAGGCGATCCTCGCCGACCGTATCATCGTCAGCAAAGGCGACATCGCCAATGCCGAAGCGCTGCGGGCGCGACTGCGCGCGCTCAACGCTCACGCGGAGATTTTCGATGCGGCGAACATCGATCCAAAGGTTTTCACCGAGCCGGGCGACGGCGCGCGCAACGTCTTCGTTGCCGAAGCCGACCACAGCGACGGCATTTCCAGTTTCGTGCTGACGCAAGACAGACCGATGGCGTGGCCGGTGTGGCTGCGCGCCATGGACACGTTGATGGCGATGCGCGGCAGCGATCTGCTACGCGTGAAAGGTTTTCTCAATGTCGAGGGTTGCAACGGGCCGGTCGTCGTGCAGTTCGTGCAGCACCTGGCGCATCCGCCGGTCGAGTTGAAGGCGTGGCCGGATGGCAACAAGCAAAGCCGCGTCGTGTTCATCACGCGCGGGGTGAGCGAGCGGCAGGTGCGGGATTTGTTCGCGGCGGTCGAGGCGCTTGCTGCTGTCGTCCCCGCGAAGGCGGGGACCCAGTAATCGCTGACATTTCTTACTCATCGCAAGGTTGCGGCGTACTGGATGCTCGCCTTCGCGGGTATGACAGAAATTAATTTGCCAACCGCGGTACGCTCTTGCGCGCTTCGGCGATCACCGCTGGCGCCGCGGCGTCGTTGTTCGGCGCCATGATGTGGACGCCGGCGACGCCGGCGATGTTCGACAATTCGCCGATCAGCTCGATGCAGATGGCGCGGCCTTCGGCAGTGGGATCGCTGGCCGCTTCCATGCGGGCGACCAAAGCATTGGGAATGATGGTCCCGAACAGTTTTTCCTTCATCCACAAAGCCGACCTGGCCGAACGCAGCGGCGCGATGCCGATGAGGATCGATAGATCCTTAATGCCGTGCTCGGCCAGCCGCGCCAGATAGCGCCGCACCACGCCGGCATCCATGCAGAACTGCGTCTGCACGAATTGCGCGCCGGCGGCGATCTTGCCGGCAAGGCCTTTCGGCTCCCAGCCGGGCGGCGGATCGATCGGGTTGTCGGCGCCGCCGAGGAAAAATTCGGCGCGCCCGGTGACTTTCCTGCTAGTCGGCAATTCGCCTTTGTCCCGCAAGATACGCGCCGTCTCCAATAAGCCCCGGGCGTCGAGATCGAACACCGCCTTGGCGTCGGGCTGGTCGCCGGCCGACGGATCGTCGCCGCGCAGCATCAGAAGGTTGCGCACGCCGGAGGCGGCGGCGGCGATCAGGTCGCTCTGCAAGGCGATGCGGTTGCGGTCGCGGCAGGTGAATTGCAGGATCGGCTCGATCCCCTCCTGAACCAGAATTGCCGCGGCGGTGAGCGCGCTCATATGCGGCCGCGCGCCGGCGCCATCGGTGAGGTTGACCGCATCGGCCAGGCCCTTGAGCGGCAAAGCCTTGGCAAGCAAGTCGGCGCGGTCGAAGGAAACCGGCGGGGTGACTTCGGCGGTGATGACGAAACGTCCGGCGGCGAGCTTGTCTTGAAAGGTCATGTTCAATTCCATGGGCGTGGCACCGGAGGTCGCAAAATTGTGTGGACCTGGCAAGCGCGAATACACTTAATGTCGAGCCGGGCGCCCCGGGACGGTGGGCAAACCGGGAATGAGGGAGTGAGGATGTCTCAAATCGCGGCGACGCTCGACGACGCGCTCGGCGCCATCACCGACGGCTGCATGCTGGTGGTGCCGCGCGAAGTTTCCGGCGTACCAATGGACGCGACGCGCGCATTAATCCGGCGCGGCATCCGGCGGCTGCATCTGGTAGCGCTGCCGACATCGAGCCTGCAAGCCGACCTCCTGATCGGCGCCGGCTGCGTCGAGACGCTGGAGACCAGCGCGGTCTCACTCGGCGAGTACGGCCCGGCGCCGCGCTTCGCCGCCGCCATTCTCGCGCGCACGATCAAAATGAAGGACGCCACCTGCCCGGCGCTGCACGCCGCGTTGCAGGCAACCGAGAAGGGCGTGCCGTTCATGCCGCTGCGCGGGCTGATCGGCTCCGACGTGCTGAAATACCGCGACGACTGGAAGGTGATCGATTCACCGTTCGGCGACAACGATCCGATCGTGCTGCTGCCCGCGATCAAGCCCGACGTGGCGCTGTTTCACGCGGCCATGGCCGATGTGCACGGCAATGTGTGGATTGGCCGGCAGCGCGAACTCGCCACCATGGCGCATGCGGCGGCGAAGACGATTGTCACGGTGGACCGCATTCACCCCGGCAATCTGCTGGAGACGCCGGTGCTGGCGGCCGGCACGCTGCCCGGCTTCTATGTCGACGCCATCGCGCTGACCGAACGCGGCGCCTGGCCCTTGCCGCTGCCGGATTATTACGCCGCCGACGGCGCGCATCTGGCGGAGTACGCGAAGATGGCGGCGACCGAGGAAGGCTTCGCCGCCTATCTCGACAAATTCGTTTACGAGAAGCAGGCGGCTTAAGTGGAATTCCGCCCCGAAGAACTGCTCGCCGACCAGATCGCGCACCTCATCGGCGGCGTGCACCATGTCGCCGTCGGCAATGCCTCGCCGATCCCGGCAACCGCCGCGCTCTTGGCGCGCGAACGCGGACGCGGGCGGCCTTATGTGTCGCTGCTCGGCTCGCCGAAGAACACGTTTTGGACCGATGGTGCGCGCGAACTGTTCGACTGCGCCGGGCAAGGCCGCATTGACGCGTTCTTTCTTTCCGGCGGGCAGATCGACGGCCACGGCAACGTCAATCTGGTCGAAATCGGCGCGCACGATCATCCGAAGGTGCGCTTCCCCGGCTCGTTCGGCTCGGCCTATCTTTATTATGTCGTGCCGAAGGTGATCCTGTTTCGCACCGAGCATTCGCGCCGAACTCTGGTGCCACAGGTCGATTACATCAGCGCGCCCGGCGCGAGCGATGCGAACGTGTTCCGCCCCGGCGGGCCGGTGGCGCTGATTACCAACCGCTGCCTGTTCTCCTTCGCAAACGGCCGCTTTACGCTGCAAAGCGTACATCCCGGGCATACGGTCGAGGAAGTGATCGAGCACACCGGTTTCGATTTCGATCGGCCGGCGCATGTGCCGGAAACGCCGGCGCCGTCGGCGGAAGCGCTGAAGCTGATGCGCGAAACGGTGGCGCCGCAACTGGCCGAACTTTATCCGCAATTCGCGGCGCAAATATTCGGCATCAAGCCGCAAGAGGCATTGACGCCATGACGACCAGCGACGAACTGCTGACGCAAGCCATTGCCGCGTTCCAACAGGGGCGGCTCGACGACGCCGAACGGCAATTCAGGACTGTGCTGGCGCAAGAGCCGAACCATCTCGCCGGCCTCAATCTGCTTGGCATCGTGCTGACCGCCGTGCGCAAATACGACGAGGCCGAGCGGACAATCCGCGCGGCGATCGCCGTCAATGGCAACTCGGACGCGACGCACCATAACCACGGCATGGTCCTGCAAGAGCTGAGGCGCCCCAGGAGGCGCTGGCCGCGTTCGACAAAGCCCTCGCTATCAATCCAGGCGTCGCCAACACCTGGGCCCTGCGCGGCGCCATGCTCAGCGAGCTCAAACAGCCGCAGGAAGCGGCGGAATCATTCAACCGCGCGATCGCAATCAAGCCGGACTTCGTGCAAGCCTGGCTCGGGCTCGCCAGCATTCTGTCGCTGGCCAAACAGAGCGAGGACGCCCTCGCCGCCTATGACAAGGCGCTGTCATTGACTGCCGATCTGCCGGAAGCCTGGCTCGGCCGCGCGCTGTCGCTGGCGCAAATGAAGCGGACGCCGGAAGCGGTCGCCGCTTACAAGGACGCCGTCGCACATGGCGTCGATGCCGAGCAGGTCAATTATCACCTCGCCGCTCTGGGCGCGGGCCCGCCGCCGGCCGCGGCGCCGGTGATGAACATGATCGCGGTGTTCGATCAATATGCGGAAACCTTCGACCAGCATCTGGTCGAAAGCCTGAACTACAAAGTCCCGGCCGAAATAGCGGCCGCCGTGAAGCGCTTTGTCACAAGGGACGGACTGGATATTCTCGATCTCGGCTGCGGCACCGGCCTGGTCGGCGAACAGCTTGCGCCGCTCAAGCGCAGCATGACCGGCGTCGATCTGTCGCCGAAGATGCTGGACAAGGCCAAACAGCGCGGCATTTACGACAAACTGATTCAGGCCGAGCTGATCCAGTTCCTCAATACGCAAAGCGCGACATACGATGTTGCCGTCTGCGCCGATGTCTTCATCTATATCGGCGATCTGGCGCCGGTTTTTCGCGGCGTCCGGCGCGCGCTGAAAGACAACGGCGTGTTCTGCTTCTCGCTCGAAGCCTCGGAAGACAACGACGTCGTCGTCCGCGAGTCATTCCGGTTCGCCCATTCCGCCGCCTACATCGAAAGACTGGCGCAGGAAAATAAATTTGCCGTCGAGGAACTGACGCCGACCATTATCCGGCAGGACAGCGAAGCCACCATCGAAGGCTATCTGGTCGTGTTGCGGCGTATCGGCTGAGGGAGCCGCCGTCAGGCAGGCAATCGTCAGTCCTGCCGGCCATTGAGCAGACGCAAGGCGCTGACATAAGCGTGCGGCAAGAGCAGGCCAGGCGGCGTTTTCAGGCCAAGCGCGTCGGCAACATTGTTGGTGAAGTGGTTGCAGTTAAACAGCCACACGTTCCAGTACAGATCCTGGCGGCGCTCCGCTTCGATCGTGCGCATCACCCTGGCGAACTCGGCCTCGGTCAGATAACGGCAATAATTAATGACGGCGACCTGCTCGCTGTCGCCATCCGCAATTCGGACACGCGGGCGAACCGGTACAAAGATGCCAACGAAAAGGCCGGGGTCGCCGCTGTCCGGCCAGATTTCGGCGTGGCGCATCGAGAGCACCTGGCCGCGCTCATTGACGCGGCCAAACACGACATAAGATTACTCGGAGAACATCATGCTCTGGGACCATCTGTTCGGCACGTTCTACAACACGCGCGACTACCGCCCGCCGGCCGATATCGGCATTCAGGAAGCGATGCCGGCGGGGTTCGTCGAGCAACTGGTCTGGCCGTTCAGGAAGCGGTAGCTCGGCCTCATGGTGAGGAGCGCAGCGAAGCTGCGCGTCTCGAACCATGGCCGCCCCATCCTTCGAGACGCATCTCTTCGCGATGCTCCTCAGGATGAGGCGGAACGCTTTTCGTCATCTGAAACTGTCCACCCCCTGTCGGCGCGTGCGGATTGAGCTATAAAAGCCCTCCCTCCGCGCTCCGACAGGATCCCTCCATGACATCAGCGACCGCCGCCCCCGCCCGCAGCAAAAGCGAACCGCGCGTCGAGGACGATGCGCTGGTGCGCGGCCAGGGCCGCTTCGCCGACGATCCGCGGCTGCCGAACCAGGCCTATGCCGTGTTCGTGCGCTCGCCGCATGCCCATGCCCGCGTCAAGCGGGTTGACGCGGGAGACGCGCTGCGCGCCAAGGGCGTGCTGGCGGTGATCACCGCCGATGATCTCAAGGCGATGAACATCGGTAGCATTTCGCGCCATCCGCCGGTCGTCGGCCGCGGCGGCGCCAAGATGGCGATGCCCTTCCGCCCGGCTTTATGCGGCGACAAGGTCATGCATGGCGGCGACCCGGTGGCGATGGTGGTGGCGGAAACAACCGCGCTGGCGCTCGACGCCGCCGATCTGGTCGAGGTCGACTACGAGGAATTGCCGGCGGTGGTCGATCTCGACACCGCGATGCAGGCCAAGACCCAGCTCTACGCCGACGCGCCGGGCAATCTGTGCGTTGACTGGGCAGGACCAAACCCAAGTGACGACAACGAGCGGGAAGTCGCGGCGTTGATCGCCGGCGCCGCGCATGTGGCAAAAGTGTCCGTCACCAACCAGCGCATGGTGGTGGCCTCGATGGAAACGCGTGGCGCCACCGGCGTCTATGACAAAGCCGCGGACAGCTACACGCTGCACGCCTGCTCGCAGGGCGCGGATTCGCTGCGCAACATGGCGGCATCGGTCATGGGCGTGCCGAACGAGAAATTGCGCGTCATCACGGAGGATGTCGGCGGCGCTTTCGGCATGAAGACGCCGGTCTATCCGGAATATATCGCGCTCCTGGCCGGCGCCAAGAAGATCGGCCGCCCGGTGCACTGGATGTCGACGCGCTCGGAGGCCTTCGTCACCGATACGCAGGCGCGCGACACCGTCACCCATGTCGAACTCGCCTGCGACGACAAGGGCAAATTCATCGCGCTGCGCATGCGACATTTGTGCAACCAGGGCGCATACGTCTCGACCGCCGGCGTCAACATCAACACCAACAATTTCGCGCGCTGCCTGCCCGGCATGTACAAGATTGGCAAAATCGATGTGTCGGTGGCGTGCTATTTCTCCAACACGGTGGCCATCGGGCCTTATCGCGGCGCCGGGCGGCCGGAGGCGAACTACGCGCTGGAGCGCGCGGTGGAGGAAGCCGCGCGCCTGTTGAGGATGGACCCGGCGCGGCTGCGCAAGAAGAATTTGATTCCGGCCTCCAGCATGCCGTTCAAGACGCCTATCAACACCTACGACTCCGGCGACTTCCCCGGAATCGTCGACAAGGCACTCAAGCTCGCCGACTACGACAACTTCGCCAGGCGCAAGCGCGAGGCGCAAAAGCGCAAGAGACTGCGCGGCATCGGCGTCTCCTGCATGCTGGAACATGCCGGCGCGATGCCGATGGAAACCGCGTCGATCGGCTTTCCCGGCGGTGAAAAACTGATCCTCGGCTGCAACGTACAATCGACCGGACAAAGCCACGCCACCGTGTTCGGCCGCATGCTGGCGCACCGCCTCGGTATCGACGCCAAAACTATCGAGCACCGGCATGGCGACACCGACATGGGCCTAACCGGGTTTGCCTCGGTCGGTTCGCGCTCGGCGATGTGCGCGGGCGCGGCGATTGTCGTCACCGCCGATACGATGCTGGCCAAGGGCAAGAAGATCGCCGCGGCGGCACTGGAAGCGTCAGATTCCGACATTCAATATCGCAATGGCGGTTTCGAGGTGGTCGGCACCGACCGGCGCATTTCGCTGTTCGACACCGCGCGCCGCGCCAAGGACATGGGCGAGACGCTCGACACCAAGGACAAGGCCGAAGCGCCGCTGACGTTTCCGAACGGCTGCCACATCGCCGAGATCGAGATCGATCCCGACACCGGGAAGTTCGATATCGTCACGTACACGGCGGTCGACGACTGCGGCAACGTGCTGGATCAGACCGTGGTCGAAGGCCAGGTGCAGGGCTCGATCGCCAACGGCCTCGGCCAGGCGCTGACCGAGAACGCGGTGTACGATTCAGCGAGCGGGCAACTCGTCACCGGCTCGTTCATGGATTACGGCATGCCGCGCGCCCACGACATGCCGGTGGAGTTGCGCGAGGCGACGCATATCACGCCGGCGACGACCAACCCGCTCGGCGTCAAGGGCACCGGCGAGGCCGGCACCACGGCGGCGATCGCCGCGGTGATGAATGCGATATCCAACGCCATCCCGAACGGCGCCGCCGATCACATGGAAATGCCGGCGACGCCGTCGAAGGTGTGGGAAGCGGTGCAGAAGGGGATGGCGGCGAGATAATCAACGCTGTCGTGCCCCCGAAAGCGGGGACCCCGTAAACGCAAACGATTCGGCTCAAGCACAGACAGGGGATACTGGATGCCCGCCTTCGCGGGTACGACAGCAAAAAAAGGCCGGGGTTTGCCCCGGCCTTTCGTTTCTGGAGTCCCGCATTCGCGGGAATAAGCGGAGCTTGCCTCACGCCTGGCTGATGAACTTCGTGTTCATGTACGCCTGCAAGCCTTCGATGCCGCCTTCGGAGCCGTAGCCACTCTCCTTGATGCCGCCGAACGGCGTTTCCGGCGTCGAGATCGCCACCGAGTTGACGCCGACCATGCCGGACTGGATCGCATCGCCAATGGCAATCGCCTGCGACGCCGAAGTGGTGAAGCTGTAGGCGGCCAGACCGAACTGCAACGAGTTGGCGCGCTGCACCACCTCGTCGAAGGTCTTGAACGGCACGATCGGCGCCAGCGGCCCGAACGGCTCCTCGGTCATGATCTTCGAGTCATCCGGCACGTCGGTGATAACCGTCGGTTCGAAGAAAAAACCCTGGTTGCCGTGACGATTGCCGCCGGTCTGGATCTTGCCGCCGCGCGCCTTGGCGTCGTTTACAAACGATTCCATGGCGTCGAGACGGCGCGGATTGGCCAGCGGCCCGATGGTCGTGCCTTTCTCCAGGCCGTCGCCGAGCTTGAGGCCCTTGGCGTATTCGGTGAAACGGGCGACGAACTTGTTGTAGCCCTTCTCCTGCACATAGAAGCGCGTCGGCGAAATGCAGACCTGACCGGCATTGCGATACTTGAAGGCGGCGATGGTGTCGGCCGCCTTCTCCGGATCATAATCGTCGAACACGA
The DNA here is from genome assembly GCA_001464835.1 of Rhizobiales bacterium Ga0077525. Lineage (GTDB taxonomy): Bacteria > Pseudomonadota > Alphaproteobacteria > Rhizobiales > Xanthobacteraceae > Pseudolabrys. Next base: position 17,790 of record LNDS01000018.1, read on the forward strand.
CGACCGGCGAGTGGCCACCCAGCTCCATGGTGGCGCGCTTCATGCCCTTGGCGGCGAGACCGGCGAGATGCTTGCCGACCGGAATCGAGCCGGTGAAGGAAATCTTGCGCACGATGTCCGAGACGACGAGATGCTCCGAAATCTGCGCCGGCACGCCGAACACCAGATTCAGGACGCCCGCCGGCACGCCGGCATCGGCGAAGCATCTCACCAGTTCGAAGCAACCGGCCGGCGTTTCTTCCGAGGCCTTGATGATGATCGAGCAACCGGCGGCGAGCGCGCCGGCAATCTTGCGCACCGGCGTCAGCGTCGGGAAATTCCACGGCGTGAAAGCGGCGACGACGCCGACCGGCTCCTGCAAGACGATCTGGCGCACGCCCTTGGCGCGGCCCGGCACGATGCGGCCATAGGCGCGGCGGCCTTCCTCGGCGTACCAGTCGATGATGTCGGCCGAGGTCATCACCTCGATACGCGATTCGTTGATCGACTTGCCCTGCTCCATGGTCTGCACGGTGGCGACGTGCTCGACGCGCTCGCGCAGCAGGTCGGCGGCCTTGCGCATGATCTTGCCGCGCTCATAGGCCGAGGTGTTTTTCCAGGTCTGGAAGCCCTTCTGGGCGGCCCCTAACGCCGAGTCGAGATCGGCCTTGCTGGCATGCGGCAACTGCGCCAGCACCTTGCCGGTCGCCGGGTTGATGACGTCTTCGCCCTTGCGACCTTCGCCGCCGTGCCATTGACCGTCGATATAAAGCTTCAGATCGGAATACATAACGTACCTCGTGGGTTTCCCGGACAAACGATATTGTGGGCGGTGAGATAGCACTTTCAGGCGCGAGCGGCCACCCTGACCGGCGCCGCGCATCACGCAGTGCAGCATGCGGCGGACCTACGAGCCCGTGAACTTCGGCTTGCGCTTTTCCATGAAGGCGGTGCGGCCTTCCTTGAAGTCGTTGGCGGCAAAGCAGGCCTGCACCATGGCCTCGGCTTTTTCGAGATCGGGCGGGCCATCGGAGACAATCTCGCCGACGATGAATTTCACCGAATCGACGCTGAGCGGCGCATTGCCGGCAATGGTCGCGGCGTAGTCCTGGACGTAAGCATCCAACTCGGCGTCCGGCAGCACGCGGTTAACGAGGCCCATCATCAGCGCTTCCTGCGCAGTGAACTGACGCGCGGTGTAGAAAATTTCCTTGGCGAAGGACGGCCCGACCACATCGACCAACTTCTTCAAGCCGGCGTAACGATAGCCGATGGACAGCTTGGCCGCCGGCACGGCGAATTTCGAGCCCTCGGTGCAAATGCGCAAATCGCAACTCAGAGCGAGGCCGACGCCGCCGCCGATGCAATAGCCGCGGATCATGGCGATGGTCGGCTTGGGGAAATTGTAGAAAGCGCCATAGGCACGATCGACCGTGTCGTTGTAACGGTCAGAGGTTTCCTTGTTCGAACGTTCTTTCTCGAACTTGGAAATATCGGCACCCGAGACGAAGGCCTTGCCGCCGGCGCCCGAAACGACGACGACACGTATGTTCTTGTCGTTCTTGAACTCGTCGAGGAAGCCTTCCGCGGCCTCCCACATATCCAGCGACACGGCGTTGTGGCGTTCCGGGTTGTTGAAAGTCAGATAGCCGACCTGCCCCTCCTTGCGGGACAACATCTTATCGGTAGCGGGTGCGGTCATCGTTTTCATTCCTTCCCTGACTTAAGCCGTCATCCTGAGGTGCGCGTTTTTGCGGCTCGAAGGATGACAGCCTGTGATTCGTTGCCCGTCGCCCACCGATCTCGGGTATACCCGAGATCGTATTTTACAAAAGCAAGTCGGCCAAGGCAGACTTGCTGTGGCGCGGCTTCGCCGCGCACCTTAGGGTGACGGAGATGGGTTACACAGCCTTCGCCCGATGTAGCGCGGCGATTTCATCGTCGGAAAATCCAAACTCCCTGAACACCTCGTCGGTGTGCTGGCCCTGGTCTGGAGGCGTCGCGACGATCCTGCTCGGCGTGCGCGACAGCGCGAAGGGTTGGCCGACAAAGGTCTGCGTCTCGCCGTTCGGTTTCTTTGCGGCCTGCGCGATGCCGAGATGCTTGACCTGCTCGTCGGCGAACACTTGATCGATGGAATAGATCGGCCCGCACGGCACGCCGGCCTTGTTGAAGATATCGATCCATGCCGCGCTCGGCTTTGACACGGTTTTGACTTCGATGGCCGAATTGACCGCGTTGCGGTTCTTCGAGCGCAGCAGGCCGGTTTTATAATCGGGATGATCGATCAGCTCAGGCGCGCCGATGGCCTGGCACAGCCGCTCCCACATCACTTGGCCTGCGGCGGCGATGTTGATGTGCCCGTCCGAGGTCTTGAACACGCCGGTCGGAATGCTGGTCGGGTGGTCGTTGCCGGCCTGCTGCGCCACTTCCTGCATTTGCAGCCAGCGCGCCGCCTGGAAATCGAGCATGAAGATCTGCGCCTGCAACAGCGAGGTGTTGACCCACTGGCCTTCGCCGGACACTTCACGCTCCAGCAGCGCGGTCTGGATGCCGAGCGCGGCGAACAGACCGGCGCAGAGATCGGCCACGGGAATACCAACACGGACAGGGCCTTGCCCGGGCAGGCCGGTGATCGACATCAGGCCGCCCATGCCCTGCGCAATCTGGTCGAAGCCGGGCCGGTCGCGATAAGGCCCGTCCTGGCCGAAACCGGAAATGCTGGCCAGCACGATACGCTTGTTGATCTTCTTCAGCGCGTCGTAATTGATGCCGAGACGGTCCTTCACGTCGGGACGGAAGTTCTCAACCACGACGTCGGCCTTCTCAACCAGCCGCCTGAACGCGGCCAGGCCCTGCGGCGATTTCAGGTCGAGCGTGACGCTGCGCTTGTTGCGGTGCAGGTTCTGGAAATCGGCATTTTCACGGGGCCCTCCGGCGCCCTCGCCCTTCTCCAAATGCGGCGGCGTCTCGACCTTGATGACATTGGCCCCCCAGTCGGCCAATTGGCGCACACAGGTCGGCCCAGAGCGAACGCGGGTGAGGTCGAGGACGGTAAAGCGGGAAAGGGCCTCGGAAGCCCGGGGAAACGGCATTTAGACAGCTCCGGCGGTCAATTGGCAGGTCTGATTGGCAACTTCGGTGCCGACATTCCCCGATTGGCCGGGCCTTGTCTATTGCGCCACCGGCATGACCATTAGGCGTATTTATTCATGATCTGGCCAATTAGGCCGGAACTTGCCTTGAAATGAACACCGAACGCTGTCATATGAGCGGTGCGAATGAACGACCCCCCTCTCGGGTTCGCGGGCTGCGTGCACGAACTTCCTTCTACGAATTTCGCCCCGCCCATTCGATTTCCTGAATAAGCGACAGCCCTGGCAACGCGGGATGTCAAAAAACCGCGCGATACCGCCGGTCGCGTCAGCGATTCGGCCGTTTTGCCCTATAGAAAGTTACCCTTGACCTCATTTAACGACTTCGGCCTCGCAGAGCCGATCCTTCGCGCCCTTGTCGAAGAAAACTACACCACCCCCACCCCGATTCAGGCCCAGACCGTTCCAATCGTCCTCACCGGACGCGACGTCATCGGCATCGCGCAAACCGGCACCGGCAAGACCGCGGCCTTCGCGCTGCCGATCCTGAACCACCTCTACACCAAGCGCATGCGCCCGGAACGCAAGTCGTGCCGCGTACTCGTATTGTCGCCGACCCGCGAACTGTCCGGCCAGATCGCCGACAGCTTCCGCGCCTATGGCCGGCACATGCGGCCCTTGGCGATCGAACTCGCCATCGGCGGCGTGCCGATCAACCGGCAGATCCGCGGCGTCGCGCATGGCGTCGAAGTTCTCGTCGCCACGCCGGGCCGCCTGCTCGATCTCGTGCATCAGCGCGCGATCACGCTCAATCAGGTCGAAATCCTCGTCCTGGATGAGGCCGACCGCATGCTCGACATGGGCTTCATCAACGACATCCGCAAGGTTGTCGCCATGCTGCGCAAGGAGCGCCAGACCCTGTTCTTCTCGGCCACCATGCCGGGCGAGATCACCAAGCTGGCCGACTCGATGCTGACCAACCCCGAGCGCGTCGCGGTCACCCCGCAAGCCTCGACCGTCGATCGCATCGCCCAGCGCGTCATTCTTACCGAGAAGTCAGCCAAGAACGATCTGCTGGTCGAGACGCTCAAGACCGAGACCACGGACCGCGTGCTGGTGTTCACCCGCACCAAGCATGGCGCCGACAAGGTCGTCCGCCATTTGCAGAAGTCCGGCTTCGGCGCCGAGGCGATCCACGGCAACAAGTCGCAGAACCAGCGCGAGCGGGTGCTCGCCGACTTCCGTAACGGCAAGCTGCGCATCCTCGTTGCCACCGACATCGCCGCCCGCGGCATCGACGTCGATGGCGTCAGCCATGTCGTCAATTACGACCTGCCGAACATTCCTGAATCCTATGTCCACCGCATCGGCCGCACCGCGCGCGCCGGCGCCGACGGCATTGCGATTTCGTTCTGCGATCACGAAGAGGCAGCGTTCCTGCGCGATATCCAGCGCATGATCCGCATCACCATCCCCTCGATCGACAAGCGCACCGGTATCCGTCCGGCGGCGCGCCCGGCCGATCACCACCAGGCCTCGAATCGTCCGAACCGGGGCCGCTTTGCCGGCAATAACGGCAGCAACGGCGGCAACCGCAACGGCGGCGGAAACCGCAATGGCGGCAACCAGGGCCGCCCCAACCGGGGCAGCCAGGGTCACGGCGGCAACCAGCCGATCCCGCGCGCGGAAGCCTCGCCGGGCGAGCCAAACAGCATCGGAAGCGTGAGTTTCCTCCAGCGCACCGGCAGTCGTCCGCAGCGCTGACAAAAACCGTCAAAATAGCCCCGTCCCAGGTGCTGTATTTTGGGTTTTGTCCTTGGGGCGGGAGCGGTTTTTCGGATATGTAGAGCGGCCCCAGGTTGGGGGTACCGGGAGAGGAATTGGATGGCGAAGGAAGAATTGCTGGAATTCGACGGGACGGTGACCGAAGTGTTGCCGGACGGCAATTTCCGGGTGAAGCTCGACAACGAGCACGAGGTGCTGGCCTACACCGCCGGCAAGATGCGCAAATTCCGCATCCGCACCGGCGTCGGTGACCGCGTGATCGTGGAAATGTCGCCCTACGATTTGCAGCGCGGACGCATCAGCTTCCGCCACAAGGGCGATGCCCCCTCGCCGTCGCCGCAGTCGCGCCGGCCGAATTTCCGCAGGCGGTAAAAGCACGGCAACATGGTTTCGAAAATGCCGGCCTTCGTGCCGGCATTTTTTGTAGCTGTTCACCGTCACCCTGAGGTGCGAGGCAACGAAGTTGCCGAGCCTCGAAGGGCGACGGCCCCGAAGTCGGCGGCCGTTCATCCTTCGAGGCTCGCGCTTGCGCGCTCGCACCTCAGGATGACGGATCAGAGCGCCGGCATTTTTTATGCCGCCTGCGCGCCGGCCTCGTCGGTGATGACCTTGAAGCCGACCATGGTGCAGGGACCGAACGACGTAACGATGGCGACGTCGGTGGCGTCTCTCCCGCGCGCCATCAGAATGCGGCCGATGCGCGGCACGCGGTGGCGGGCATCGAACGTGTACCAGCGGCCGCCGAGAAAAACCTCGAACCAGGCGCTGAAATCCATCGGCGCCGGATCGCGCGGCACGCCGATGTCACCAAGATAGCCGGTGCAGTAACGCGCCGGAATATTCATGCAGCGGCACAAGGTGATGGCGAGGTGCGCGAAGTCGCGGCAGACGCCGCGCTGTTCGTTATTGGCATCCCACGCGGTTTTCATCGGGCTGGCGTGTTCATAGCCGAAGGTGATGCGCTCATGGGTGTAATCGACGATCGCCTGCACCAGCGGCCAGCCTTTCGGCAAATGGCCGAACAACTGCCACGCCGTGTTCGACAGTCTGTCGGTCTCGCAGTAGCGGCTGCCGAGCAGATAGACCAGCACGTCGACCGGCAAATCCTCGAGCCGGTGCTGTTGCGCATCGGGCGCGACGTCGTCGTGCAGGCCGGTATCGTTCACCAGGAAATCGGCCGAGAACGTGGTGCGGCCGGCCGGCGCGGTGACGACGTGGCAGAAGTTGCCGAACGTGTCGTGATAGGTGTTGACCGGAATGCGCGGGTCCATGCGGATGCGGTCCGTCGTGACCAGATCGTGCGCGCGGGTCGAATGCACGCTCAATTGCAGGATCATCGGCGTCGGCGCCGGACACTGATAGGAAATTTCGTAGCCGGCGCGGATCTGCATCGAAACTCAAGCTCCAGGTTTTGGAGGTTACCGAAGGCTGGATAAGCCTGTTTCGGCAACAAAGTTCCGGCAAAACATCCCATGCGTCGCACGGCCACGCGCCCATGTAAAAACACACACCGCGTTGCATCAATTATCGGCAGATGCCTTTTAAACGTCAGGCGTCGGCGGGCGCCTCGGCGTCATCGGTGATGACTTTGAATCCGGTCATGGTGTTGGGACCGAACGAGGTGACGATGGCGACGTCGGTGGCGTCGCGCCCGCGCGCCATCAGAATGCGGCCGAGGCGTGGCACATTGTTGCGCGGGTCGAAGATGTGCCAGGCGCCGCCGAGATAGACTTCCATCCAGGCGGCGAAATCGCCGGCCGGCCAGGGTTTCGGCGTGCCCATATCACCGAGATAGCCGGTGCAATAACGCGCCGGAATGTTGAGGCAGCGACAGAACGTAATGGCGAGATGGGCGAAATCGCGGCAGACGCCCTTGCGCCTTTGGTGGACTTCATAAGCGCTCATCGTGGCGTCGGCGTCATTGTAGCCGAAGGTGATGTGATTGTGCGCGTAATCGCAGATCGCCTGTACCAGGCTCCAGCCGGCCGGCAAATGGCCGAACAGCTTCCAGGCGATGTCCGACATCCGGTCGGTTTCGCAATAGCGGCTGCCGAGCAGATAGATCAGCACGTCCGGCGGCAGATCCTGGAGTGCATGCTGCTTGGCATCGAGCACGATGGGATCCACCTTGCCGCTGTCCTGAATGAGGAAGTCGGTGGCGATGGTGAGCTTGCCCTTGGGCGCGGTGATGACGTGACAGAAATTGCCGAAGCTGTCGTGATAGGTGCGCGCCGGAATCGGCGGCGAAAACTTGATCTGGTCCCAGCTCAACAAATCCGGCGTACGCGACGGATGCACGCTCAATTCCAGGATCATCGGCGTCGGCTGCGGACACTCGTAAGTAATCTCAAAGCCCGCGCGGATTTTCATACAAACTCCATCACCCGCGCTGGCAAAGGCCGGCCGGGTGGATGCTAATGGAACTACAGGCGATAAAGTTCCATCGTAGCGGAGTTGACGGAGAAAAGCGCGTTATTGTTATGCGCCGGCGGCGGCGACGCGCACCGCCACCTTCATGGCGATCTGGTCGGCGGAGCGGCCGAAATAGCTGCCCTGCAAGGGGATCGCCTCGCGCGGATCGTTGACCACGGCGATGCGCACCAGGTTTTTGTTGCCGACCGTGCCGCTCGACGGATCGAAATCGACCCAGCCCGGACCGGGCACATAGACCTGCGCCCAGGCGTGCGTATTGCCGCCGTCGAGCACGGCTTCGTCGGCGTCGCCATCGCTCGGCAGATAGAGATAACCGGAGACGAAGCGGGCGGCGAAGCCGAGATGGCTCAACGCCGCGATCATCAGCAGCGCGTGATCGCGGCAGGCGCCGCTGGCCAACGTGAGCGTCTGCTCCGGCGTCTGGATGCCCTTCTGGTGGCGCGCGGCGTGCTTGAACTTGGTCTTGATGGTCTGCGTCATGCCGACCAGGAGATCGTAGGTATCGGCGGTGCCGTCGGCGCGCAGGAAACCTTCGGCCCAGCTCTGTACCCGCGGATGCGCCTTGGCCGGCACCGCGACCGGGTGGTCGGCATCGCGCGCAAAGGGAAACACGCGGGCATGATCGGCGATATCATGCGCGGCGAAATTCATCGCGGCGTGGTCGAGGCGGATGGTGCTCTCAAAGCGCAGCTCGGCGGCGCGGTCGTCGAACTCGGCGGTGGCGACGTGATTGCCGAGCTTGTCGCGCGTCCAGGACAACTTGCGCGGCTTGGGCGCGATGGCGAGTTCGGTGTCGAGGACGATCTGGTCGCCGTCGTCGCGGGGCCGCAGCATCATGCGATGTTCGCCAAAGGCGACCGGCTGACGGTAGTGGTAGGTGGTGACGTGCTTGATGACGAAAATCGGCATGCGGTCCCAAATCGACTTGATTTGTTATAGATGCATAATCCTTGCCACTGAAAGCCCGGCCTGCGCCGCGTTCGGACATTTGAACAGAAATGAATTAACCAATGGGTAAGATTGAGCGTAATCAAGTTCACAACCTGATCGCGGAAGACGAGCCGGCGCCGGTGACCATCCACAATGCAGCGGGGCGTTCGCCGCTGTTGATCGTGGCCGATCATGCGGGGATGCTGATACCGCGCGCGCTCGGCACGCTCGGCGTATCGGACACGGAACGCGCCCGCCACATCGGCTGGGACATCGGCATTGCGCCGGTCTGCCGGATGCTCGCCGACGCGCTCGACGCCTGCCTGATCCAGCAGAATTATTCGCGGCTGGTGATCGACTGCAACCGGCCGCCGGGCTCGGAGCAATCAATGCCGGCGATCAGCGAACTGACGCCGATCCCGGGCAACGTGAATCTGAGCGATGCCGACAAGGCCGCGCGCATTTCAGAGATTTTCGAGCCGTATCACGCGGCGATCGCAAAGGAACTCGACCGCCGCAATCACGGCGGCCTGCCGGTGGCGCTGATCGCCATGCACAGCTTCACGCCGGTGTACAAAGGCGTGGCGCGGCCGTGGCATGCCGGCGTTCTGTACAATCGCGATGCGCGCTTCGCCCAAAGCCTGCGGCGGATGCTGGAGCGCGAGACCGGCCTCGTCGTCGGCGACAACGAGCCGTACAGCGTCGACGATTTCACCGACCACACCATTCCGGTGCATGGCGAGCGCCGCGCGCTGCACCATATCGCCGTCGAAATCCGGCAAGACCTGATTACCGACGAAGCCGGCCAGCGCGCCTGGGCCGAACGCATGGCCCGGCTGTTGCCGATCGCTTATCGGGAGATTTTGACGGCACCCATGGCGTAATCAGAAAGGCGTCACGCCGCTGACCACTCATTTCCGTCATGGCCGGGCTGAACAACAAGCCCGGCCATGACGGAGAAATAATTCATTATTCAACCTGCCTGACGCCGGGCTATCCCGCCCCGCCCCACAAAGCCCACATTGCCACGGACTAGATTGGCGCTAGCATTGGCGCTCGAACAACCGGGATGGGCCATGAAAACCGCTTCGCTGCTGCGTATCGCCGCCGTGCTGCTGTTTACCGCCGGCGCCGCCATGGTGCAGGACAGACCGCAAGCCCAAGAGCAAAAGGCCCAAGAGCAGAAGCGCGAACCGGCGCAGAACATCCTGCGCCTGCTGCCGGCGGATTCAGTCAGTGAAAAAACAATCACCACAGCGCAAGGCAACCTCACTTATACCGCTACCGCCGGCACGCTGGCTTTCTACGACCAGCAGGGCAACCAGAGCGCCTCGGTCTATTACACCGCCTATGTGGTCAAGGGCGCCAACAGGCCGGTGACCTTCGGTTTCAATGGCGGTCCCGGCGCGGCCTCGGCCTATTTGCATCTGGGCCTGGTCGGCCCGCGCATTCTCGAGCTCGGGCCCGATGGCCACGACGCCGCGCGCGCCACCTTGCGCGACAATCCGGAAACCTGGCTGCGCTTCACCGATGTGGTGATGATCGATCCGATCGGCACCGGCTGGAGCCGCGCCGCCAAGAGCGACGACGCGAAAGGCTTCTGGAGCGTCAACAGCGACGCCAACGCCATGGCCAAGGCGATCTCGCTTTACGTCACGCACAACAATCGCGGCGGCTCGCCGAAATTCCTGCTCGGCGAAAGCTACGGCGGCTTGCGCGCGGTGAAGACGGCGCGCGCGCTGCTGCGCGATCAGGGCCTCGCCGTGTCAGGGCTCATCCTGCTGTCGCCGCTCCTGGAAGGCTGGCTGACGTTCGGCGACGACAATTCGGCGCTGCGCGCGGCGCTGCAACTGCCGTCGCTGGCGGCGGCCGAACTGGAACGCAAGAAGGCCTTCACTCTCGAGGCCCAGATGGCGGCGGAGAAATTCGCCATGACCGAGTATCTGACGACGCTCGCAGTGCGGCCGCCAGAGGGCGATGCGGCCGGATCGTTCTACGCGCGCGTGGCGGACATTGCCGGCCTGCCGGAATCAACCGTGCGGCAGTCGCGCGGCTTCATCAACGATTTCGTCAAGAGCCTGCGCATCGGCAAAATCGTCAGCCGCTACGACGCCGATTTCGCGGTCGACGATCCATTTCCAGACCGGAGCACGGCGCGCGGCGGCGATCCGGTGCTCGACGGCGTGACGCGCGCCTATGGCGGCGGCTTTGCCGACTACGCCCGCAACGAACTCGGCTTCAAGACCGAAATGACCTATACGCTGCTCGCCAACGACGTGAACCGCGCATGGGACTGGCACGGCAGCCGCTTCCAGACCGGCACCGAAGACGACATACGCACGCTGCTGGCGTTCTCGCCGTCGTTCAAGATTCTGGTCGCGCATGGCTATAGCGACATGGTCACGCCTTACGGCATGACGCGCTATGTGCTCGACCACATTCCGCAGATCGGCGCCGCCGGCCGCGTCCGGCTCAATCTCTATCGTGGCGGCCACATGTTTTATATTGCCCCGCAGGAACGCAAGGCGTTCAGCGACGACGCGGCGGCATTCTTTCGCGCCGACTAACACGGCATACGCCGAACTTTAGTTCAAAATAATTGCAAGGAACGTTCCGCACAGCCGGAGCGTTCAGCTTGCATGATTATTCGCCGGTGCCCCCGTCTATGGCAACGCACCGGCCTCATCACAGGCACTCCTCATGCGGAACTCCAACGATGGCGAGGGTTCCAGGTCGGGCAGCGCGAATGGTTCCGGTTGGAGCCGCCGGACTTTCCTCGGAACTTCCTTTGGCTCGACCGTGGCGGTCGTCGCGCTGCGCGATACAGGTAACGCGCAATCGCCAGCGGCAGCGGCCAGTCCGCGCGACAAGATCGCCGTCTCTCTTAACATCAACGGCAAGCCGCACGACCTTAGTCTCGACAGCCGCACCACGCTGCTCGACGCGCTGCGCGAGCACATCGGCCTCACCGGCTCCAAGAAAGGCTGCGACCAGGGCCAGTGCGGCGCCTACACCGTGATGGTGGACGGCCAGCGCGTGCTCGGCTGCCTGATATTGGCGGCGGCCGTGCAAGGCAAGGAAGTCACCACCATCGAAGGCCTCACCGGCGCCAACGGCGCACTGCACCCGATGCAGCAGGCCTTCGCCGAGCACGACGCTTTCCAGTGCGGCTATTGCACGCCGGGCCAGATCATGTCGGCGGTCGCCTGCGTCAAGGAAGGCCACGCCAACAGCGCCGACGAGGTGCGCGAATACATGAGCGGCAATCTGTGTCGCTGCGCCGCCTACCCCAACATCGTCGATGCCGTACTCGACGCCAAGACCAAAATGGAGGCCTGAGCATGCGGCCTTTCCATTATGTCAAAGCCAACGATCTGCCGGGCGCGCTGCAAGCTTTCGCGCCGCAGAACGACCCGACCAACGCCGCGCCGTCGGTCAACGCTGCCACGCAGTATCTCGCCGGCGGCACGACCTTGATCGACTTGATGAAGCTCGACGTGATGCGGCCGGCGACCGTCACCGACATCAACGCGCTGGATCAATCGAAAGCCGGCCAGATCGAGTTCGGCGACAATGGCCTGCGACTCGGCGCCCTGGTGCGCATGTCGCAAGCGGCCGACCATGAGGCGGTGAAATCCAACTTCCCGGTGATTGCGCAATCGCTGCAACTGGCGGCCAGCGCGCAAATCCGCAACATGGCCTCGCTCGGCGGCAATGTGCTTCAGCGCACGCGCTGTACCTATTTCCGCGACACGTCCTACGACAATTGCAACAAGCGCAATCCCGGCTCCGGCTGCGCGGCGATGGACGGCATGAACCGCAATCTCGCGGTGCTCGGCACGTCGAATGACTGCATTGCCAGTTACCCCGGCGATTTCGCCCAGGCCTTGATCGCACTCGACGCCATGGTCGAGATCGCCGGCTCCGCCGGCACGCGCATGATGCCTTTCGCCCAATTGCATCGCGCACCGGGCTCGACGCCGCAGATCGAGACGACGCTCACGCAAGGCGAACTGATTACCGCGTTCCAAATTCCGAACCTGCCCTGGGGCAAACGCTCGCTCTATCTGAAAATCCGTGACCGCGCCTCCTACGAGTTCGCGCTGGCCTCGGCGGCGATCGCGCTCGATCTCGACAATGGCACGGTGCGCGATGTGCGCATCGCGCTCGGCGGCGTCAGCGCCCAGCCATGGCGCGCGGCGGAGGCAGAAGCGCTGCTCAAAGGCAAGCCGATCGACGACACCATGCTGCTGGCCGCCGCCGACAAGGCCTTCGAAGGCGCGCGGCCGAAAAAGCACAACGCCTTCAAGGTGCAGCTCGGCAAGGCGACCTTGATGCGCGCGTTGCGCGATGCCGCCACGATGACGATCTAAGTCAGGAATCCCACCATGAGCAACAAAGCCGCTCCCGAACCGAAAGCCAATATGGGCGGACCGGTAATCCGCAAGGAAGCGCGGCTGAAGGTGACCGGGGAAGCGCGTTACGGTTCCGACATGCCGGTCAACAATCCGGCGTTTGCCTACCTCATCACCAGTTCAATCGCCCGCGGCACGATCAAGAGCATCGATCTTGCCGAGGCCAAGGCGGTGCCGGGCGTGCTCGAGATATTCACGCACGAGAACACCGGCGAGTTGAAGAAGGTCTCGTACGGCGCGAACGGAGGCGGCTCGACGACGTCGATTCAGGACTTCGGGCCGAAAATCCAGCACGACGGTCAGATCGTCGGCATGGTGGTCGCCAATACGTTCGAAGCGGCACGTGAGGCCGCCTACAAGGCGAAGTTCGCTTATGACGTCCAGCCGCCGAGCGCCGGCTTCGACTCCAAGGGCGTCGATGAATCGAGCGTCAAGAAGAAGCTGCCGAACGCCGGCGACGTCAAAGAGCTGTATGACGCGGCCGCGGTCAAGTTCGAAGCCTCCTATGGCACGCCGACCGAGCATCACAATCCGATCGAACTGTTCACCACCACGGCGGTCTGGAACAACGATCAACTCACGGTCTATGAACCGAGCCAGTTCATGCACGGCCTGAAGAACAACGTCGCCGCCAAGCTCGGCATCGAGCCCGGGCAAGTCCATACGATCAGCAATTTCGTCGGCGGCGCGTTCGGCGCCAAGGCGCAACTGACGCCGCGTACCGGACTGGTGGCGCTGGCGGCGCGCAAGCTCAACCGCCCGGTCAAACTGGTGGCGGCGCGCGATCAGGGCTTCACCATCGCCACCTACCGCGCCGAGACGCGGCACAACATCAGGATCGGTGCGGGCCGGGACGGCAAGATCGCCAGCTTCGAGCATGAAGGCTGGGAAGTGACGTCACGGCCGGACAGCTATTCGGTGGCCGGCGTCGAGGACAGCGCGCGGCTTTATGGCTTCGCGTCGGTTAAAACCGGCGTGACCTTGATCCACGCCGACCGCAATACGCCCGGCTTCATGCGCTCGCCGCCGGTGGTGCCCTACATCTACGCGCTGGAAAGCGCGATGGACGAACTGGCGGTCAAGCTGGCGATGGACCCGATCGAACTGCGCCGCGTCAATGATTCGATGACTGACGCTACCGGCAAGCAATGGTCCAGCCGCTCGCTGATGAAATGCTATGACGAAGGCGCAGCAGCCTTCGGCTGGTCGAAACGCACGGCGGCGCCCGGTTCCATGAGCGACGGCGAGTGGTTGATCGGCTATGGCTGCGCCAGCGCGGTCTACCCGACGCATATCGGCGCCGCGACGGCGCGCGTGCAGTTCAATGCCGATGGCCGCGCCAATGTGCAGTTGGCCGCGCACGAGATCGGCACCGGCGTGATGACCGTGGTGGCGCAAATGGCCGCCGAACGCCTCGGCATTCCGGTCGAGCAGGTGCAGGTCGAACTCGGCGACAGCAAATTCCCGCCGGTGCCGGTGGCCGGCGGCTCGAACCAGACCGCGAGTTGCTGCTCGGTGGTGATGCAGGCCTGCGACGCCATCATGGAGAAGCTCAATGGCGGCCGGGCCGAAACCGTCGGCGGCGGTAGCGCGGACGGGGTGCGGCAGAAGTTCGACCGGCTCGGCGTCTCCACGCTCGAGCAGTATTCCGAATTCGTGCCCGGCGATGCCCGGCCGAACCCCGTGGTCGGCCTGGTGACCAACCCGATCAAGAAGCTCTATGACGGCGTCCCGACCCTGGTCGGCGGCTCCCATGGCGAAAAGCTGATGTACGCACTCGGCGCCAACTTCGTCGAAGTCCGGGTCCCCAAATACACGCGCGAAATCCGCGTGCCGCGCCTCGTCGGCGCCTTCGCATCGGGACGCATCATGAACACACGCACCGCCCGCAGCCAGCACATGGGCGCCATGATCTGGGGTATTTCCTCGGCCTTGCACGAAGCGACCGAGATCGACGAGCGCAACGCGCGCTACACCAACGACAACCTCGCCGACTATCTGATTCCAGTGAACGCCGACATCAAGCAGCTCGACGTCATCATGGTCCCGGAGACCGACAATTCGGTCAATCCGGCCGGCGTTAAAGGCATCGGCGAACTCGGCAATGTCGGCACCGCGGCCGCAGTCGCCAATGCAGTCTATCACGCCACCGGCGTGCGCGTGCGCGAACTGCCGATCCGGCTGGAAAAGCTTCTCGCCTAAAACTTTTCGCGCCGATTTGCGCCGAGGTGCGAATATTGCATAACCTGCCCCTATGAGCCCGGCCGCCGACGCGCTGCCGGGCAGCATGGTGTGGGGGCGTCGCTTGGAGCTGGTTCTATCCGAAATATTGAGCGCCAGCGTGCGCTGGCTGCATGTCGTCGCCGGCATCGCCTGGATCGGCTCGTCGTTCTATTTCATCCATCTCGACCTCAGCCTGAAGCCGCGCGAAGGCCTGCCGCCGGGCGTCAAAGGCGAAGCCTGGCAGGTGCACGGCGGCGGCTTCTACCAGATGATCAAGTTCATGGTGGCACCGGCCAAAATGCCGGACCACCTGACCTGGTTCAAATGGGAGGCCTACGCCACCTGGCTGTCCGGCTTCGGCCTGCTGGTCCTCGTCTATTACATGAATGCCGACCTCTATCTGATCGACAAATCGGTGTTGGACATGACCGCGCCGATGGGCGCGGCAGTGGCCTTCTTCAGCCTGCTCGCCGCTTGGCTGGTCTACGAGGGGCTGTGCCGCTCGCCGCTTGGCAAGCATGAAATTTCGCTGGCGCTGATCGGCTTCGTCTTCCTGGTCGGCCTGACCTACGCCTTCACCCATGTGTTCAGTGGCCGCGGCGCCTTCACGCAGATCGGTGCGCTGATCGGCACCATCATGGTGGCGAACGTGTTCGTCGTCATCATGCCGTATCAGCGCAAGACCGTGGCAGCCTTGATCGCCGGAGAAACGCCCGACCCGGCCTGGGGCGGCTACGGCAAGCAGCGCTCGATTCATAACAATTACCTGACGCTGCCGGTCGTCTTCCTGATGATCAGCAACCACTATCCGTTCTTTTTCGCCACCAAATACAACTGGATCATCGTCGCCATCGTACTACTGGTCGGGCCGCTGATCCGGCACTTCTTCAACGCGCGGCATGCAGGCAAGGACAGTCCGTGGTGGACGTGGTTTGTCGTTGTTTTCGCCATGATGGTGGTGGCCTGGCTGTCGAGCAACGGACCGGCCGGGATGAAGAAAAGCGAACTGCCGGCAACGCCGGCCTTCGCGCAGGTCAATGAGATCGTGATGTCACGATGCAGCATGTGCCATGCCGCCGAGCCGGTGTGGGCCGGCATCGCCGCGGCGCCGAAAGGCATCCGGCTCGACGATCCGGCCGCGATCAAGCTGCATGCCAAGGTAATTGCCATCAACGCCGCTTTGTCGAGCGCGATGCCGCCGGGCAATGTCACGGAAATGACCACGGACGAGCGTCAAGTGCTGGCCGCGTGGATCGCTGCCGGCGCGCCGGATAAATGACCATGCTTACTCTCGATCAACTCAATGCCATGAGCGAAACCGACTTCACAGCGGCGCTTGGCGGCATCTTCGAACATTCGTCCTGGGTGGCGAAGGCGGCCAGCGCCAGACGGCCGTTTGCGACATTGGCGGCATTGCACGATGCGATGACGGCCGCCGTGCGCGCGGCGTCCGACGAGAAAAAGCTGGCTTTGGTCAAGGCGCACCCCGATCTCGCCGGCAAGGCGGCGCGCGCCGGCGCACTGACGGCGGATTCGACCAGCGAGCAGGCCAGCGTCGGGCTCGACCGGCTGAGCGAGGTCGAGTTCGAACGCTTCACCACGCTCAACGACGGCTATCAAGGCAAGTTCGGCATTCCGTTCATCATTTGCGTGCGGCGGCACACCAAGGAT
This sequence comes from Rhizobiales bacterium Ga0077525, assembly GCA_001464835.1. Classification (GTDB taxonomy): domain Bacteria; phylum Pseudomonadota; class Alphaproteobacteria; order Rhizobiales; family Xanthobacteraceae; genus Pseudolabrys. The sequence continues at coordinate 34,321 of LNDS01000018.1, forward strand.
TCGATCCTGAGCGAATTCGAGCGCCGGCTGACGCAGGACCAAAGCGGCGCCATCGACACCGCGCTCGGCGAGATTTTCCGCATCGCCGCGCTGCGGCTCGACAGCCAGGTATCCGCGCCGGTGCGGCTGCCGCTGCATGGACGACTATCGACGCATGTGCTCGACACCCATGGCGGCGTGCCCGCGGCCGGCGTCCCGGTCGAACTGTGGGAGTTGTCGCGCGACGGCGACGCGCGCCTGTTGTTGCGCACCGTCACCAACCAAGACGGCCGCACCGACAAGCCCTTGATCTCGGAACGTCCGGTGCCGATAGGCACCTATGAATTGCGGTTTTCGATGGCCAGCTACTTCAAGGCACACGGCGCGGCTTTGTCGGAGCCGCCGTTTCTCGGCGTCGTGCCGATACGCTTTTCCGTCGCCGAGCCGGAAGGCCACTACCACGTGCCGCTGGTGACGACGCCCTGGGGCTATTCCACCTATCGCGGCAGCTAGTTCCCTGCCCTTTTGGCGTTACCCAGAATCCCGTGCATGGCGCAGGATTGGGCAGCCGCTGCCGCTATTTGATGGCTTCAATTGCCAAAGAAATTGGCACACTATTGGCATGTCAGGTGCCGACGCCGTTTGCGGGGCAAGCGCGCAGTCAGCCATTCGGGGCCAGCGTATCGATGAATGCGGTGCCAGTCAGTAACCCTTCCGCGCGCGCGCCGCTGCTGCAAGCCATCGGCATCACCAAGCATTACGGCACCTTCCTCGCCAACGACAGCATCGACCTCGATTTGTTTGCCGGCGAAATCCACGCGCTTCTGGGGGAAAACGGCGCCGGCAAATCGACTTTGGTCAAGAGCATGTACGGCCTGATCCAGCCGAGCGCCGGCGAACTGCGCTGGATGGGCGAGAAACTTGAACTTACCGGCCCTTCCGACGCCCGCGCCAAGGGCATCGCCATGGTGTTCCAACATTTCTCATTGTTCGACAACCTGACTGTGGCGGAAAACGTCGCGCTCGGCCTCGACGGCGTTGAGAGCTTCGGCGCCATGTCGGCGCGGCTGGCGCAGGTGTCGCGCGATTACGGCCTGCCGCTCGATCCGAACCGCGAAGTGTGGCGGCTGTCGGTCGGCGAACGCCAGCGCATCGAGATCGTGCGCGCGCTGATGCAGAATCCCAAGCTCCTGATCCTCGACGAGCCGACCGCGGTGCTCACGCCGCAGGAAGCCGACCAGCTTTTCACCGTGCTGTTCCGGCTCAAGAGCGAAGGCCGCGCCTTGCTCTATATTTCGCACAAGCTCGATGAAGTGAAACGGCTGTGCGACACCGCCACCATTCTGCGCGGCGGCAAGAAAATCTCGACCTGCGATCCGCGCCAGGAAACCGCCGCATCGCTGGCGCGCATGATGGTCGGCGCCGAGATCGGCGAGGTCAAGGCGACCTCCGCCCGCGCCACCACGGTACCGCGTTTGCTGATCAACGATTTGTCGCTCGAGCCCGACGATCCGCACGGCGTCTATCTCAAGGGCATTTCGGTTGAGGTCAAAGGCGGCGAAATCCTCGGCATCGCCGGCGTCGCCGGCAATGGCCAGGACGAATTGTTCTCGGCGTTGTCCGGCGAACGCCTGGCGCCGCGCGAAGACAACGTCATTATCGACGGCCACGCTGCCGGCCACCGTTCGGTCACCGACCGCCGCAAACTGGGCGCCGCCTTCGTGCCGGAAGAGCGGCTCGGCCACGGCACCGCGCCGCGCATGAAGCTGTCGGAAAACGCGCTGCTGACCGGACATGCCGCCAGCCACATGGTGCATCGCGGTTTCGTCGATAAACCGAAAACGTTGGAAACGGTCGACCGCACCACCAAGACCTTCGACGTGCGCAAAGCCAAGCGCGACCCGGAAGCCGTCAGCCTGTCCGGCGGCAATTTACAGAAATTCATCGTCGGCCGCGAGATCTTGCGCGAGCCCGGCGTACTCATCGTCAGCCAGCCGACCTGGGGCGTCGATGCCGGCGCCGCCGCCGTGATCCGCCAAGCGCTGCTCGATCTGTCGGGACGCGGCAGTGCGGTGCTGGTGATCAGCCAGGACCTGGATGAGCTGGCCGAGATCGCCGACCGCATCGCCGTGATGTTTCACGGCCATTTGTCGGCGCCAATGGCCGCAGCCGACTCGACGCGCGAAAAGCTCGGCCTGTTGATGGGCGGCGCCTCGCCCGCCGAAGCACTCGCCGGTGTTGCGAAGGAGGCGAGCCATGCAGTTGGTGCTTGAACGGCGCGCCGAACGCTCCACGAAAATCGCCATCCTGTCGCCGCTCCTCGCGATCGCGTTCACTCTGGCGACGATGTCGCTCCTGTTTGCCATCCTCGGCAAGAACCCGATCATGGCGCTCTATGTCTATTTCATCGAGCCGCTGACGGACTCGTTCACGCTGATGGAAATCGCGGTGAAGGCGACGCCGCTGGTGATGATCGCCATCGGCCTGTCGCTTTGTTATCTGGCCAATGTCTGGAATATCGGCGCCGAAGGCCAGTTCATCATGGGCGCGGTGTGCGGCAGCTACCTCGCCGTCGTCACCAACGGCACCGATGCCGGACCCTGGGTGCTGCCGGTGATGCTGGTAATGGGCGCGCTCGGCGGCGCGCTGTGGGCGATGATCCCGGCGATTTGCAAGGTGCGTTACGGCGCCAACGAAATTCTCACGAGCCTGATGCTGGTCTATGTCGCCGACCTGATCATGGACTATCTGGTGCGCGGGCCGTGGCGCGATCCGCAAGGCATGAACTTTCCGACCACGGCCTCGTTCGATCCCGTCGCCACGGTGCCGACTTTGTTCGAGACCGGCCGCATCCACTGGGGTGCGCTTGTCGCGCTGATCGTGGTGGCGCTGGCGACGGTCATGCTGGGCCGCACCATCAAGGGTTTTGAAATTCGCGTGGTCGGCGCGGCGCCGCGCGCGGCTCGTTTTGCCGGCTTCAATTCCAAACGGCTGGTGATCTTCACCTTCGCGGTATCCGGCGCGCTCGCCGGACTTGCCGGCATCATCGAGGTCGCCGGTCCGGTCGGCGTGCTGCAACCGGGCATTTCGCCGGGCTACGGTTTTACCGCCATCATCGTCGCCTTCCTTGGGAGACTGAACCCGGTCGGCATCCTGATCGCCGGGCTATTCCTGGCGCTGACCTTCATCGGCGGCGAGGGCGCGCAGATCTCGATGAAAATCCCGCTCGATCTCACCAAGGTGTTTCAGGGCATCCTGCTGTTCTATGTGCTGGCCTGCGACTCGCTCATTCTCTATCGCATCCGGCTGATCGCCTCACCGAAGAAGGCCAGTCAAGGTAACGTCCATGGGACTGCTTGAAGCCATCATCATTTCGGTGATCGCCGCCTCGACGCCGCTGCTGCTGGCGGCGGCCGGCGAACTCGTGGTCGAGCGCTCCGGCGTTTTGAATCTCGGCACCGAAGGCATGATGATCATGGGCGCGGCCTGCGGCTTTGCCGGCGCCTATTTCACCGGTTCGACTCTGGTCGGCGCGCTGTGCGGCATTGCCGCGGGCGCGGCGTTGTCGCTGGTGTTCGCAGCGCTGACGCTTGGCCTTGCGGTCAACCAGGTGGCAGCGGGACTGGCGCTGACCATTCTCGGCATCGGCCTGTCCGGCCTGATCGGCGCCGGATTTGTCGGCGAAAAGATCACGCCGGCGCCGCATCTCTATCTGCCGGTGCTGACCGGCATTCCGTTCATCGGCAAAATCCTGTTTGGCCAGGACGGCTTCGTCTATTTCTCGGTCGCCCTGGTCGTGGCGATCTGGTGGTTTCTCTATCGCACCCGCGCCGGTCTCATCCTGCGCGCCGTCGGCGACAGCCACACCTCGGCGCATGCGCTCGGCTATCCGGTGCTGAAAATCCGGCTGCTCGCCGTGCTGTTCGGCGGCGGCTGCGCCGGCCTCGGCGGCGCATTCCTGCCGCTCGCCTATACGCCGTTCTTCATCCCCGGCATGACCGCGGGGCGCGGCTGGATCGCGCTGGCTTTGGTCGTATTCTCGTCCTGGCTGCCGGGGCGGCTGGCCGCCGGCGCTTACCTCTTCGGCGCGGTGACCATCCTGCAATTGCATGCGCAGGCTTTCGGCCTCGGCATTCCCTCGCAACTGATGACGGCGCTGCCTTATCTGGCGACCGTCATCGTACTGGTTCTGATTTCACGCGCGCGCGGCAGTGCTGGTTCAGTGGCGCCCGCGTCACTTGGCGTTGTTTTCGTCCCCGATCGCTAACCTGTCCACCCTCGTTCTGATCAACGGAGTTGCAACCATGAAAAAACTGATGACCGCAGCAGTCGCCGCCATGGCGATTGTGGCAACCGGCTTTAGCGCCAGCGCGGCCGAGAAACTCAAGATCGGCTTTATCTATCTCGGTCCGATCGGCGATCTCGGCTGGACTTACATGCACGAGCTTGGCCGCCAGGCCATGGTCAAGGAGCTGGGCGACAAGGTCGAGACCACCTATCTCGAGAACGTCAGCGAAGGCCCGGACTCGGAGCGTTCGATCGAGCAGCTCGCGCGCACCGGCCACCAGCTCATCTTCACGACGTCGTTCGGCTACATGGACCCGACGCTGCGGGTCGCCAGAAAATACCCGAAGATCAAGTTCGAGCACGCCACCGGCTACAAGCGCGCGCCGAACGTCGGCACCTATTCCGGCCGCTTCCACGAAGGCCGCTACATCCAGGGCGTGATCGCCGGCAAGATGTCGAAGACCGGCACGCTCGGCTACATCGCCTCGTTCCCGATTCCGGAGGTGATCTCCGGCATCAACGCCACCATCCTCGGCGCGCAGACGGTCAACCCGAACATCAAGGTCAAGATCATCTGGGTGAATACCTGGTTCGATCCCGGCAAGGAAGCCGACGCCGCCAAGGCGCTGGCCGACCAGGGCGCCGACATTCTGATGCAGCACACAGACAGTCCAGCCGCGATGCAAGTGGCCGCACAACGCGGCATCCTCGCCTTCGGCCAGGACTCCGACATGATCAAGTTCGGGCCGAAGACCCAGCTCACCTCGATCGTCAACAACTGGGGCCCGTACTACACCCGCGCCGCCAAGGCCGCGCTCGACGGCACCTGGAAGGCGGAAGACACCTGGGACGGCCTGAAGGAAAAGATGGTGCTGATGGCGCCCTACACCAACATGCCCGACGACGTGAAGGCCTTGGCCGAGAAGACCGAAGCCGCCATCATCGCCGGCACGCTGCATCCGTTCAAATGTCCGGTGCTCGGACAGGACGGCAAGCCGGTCGAGTGCAAGGGCGGCACCACTCTCGACAACGGCCAGATCCTCGGCATGAACTTCTACGTCAAGGGAATCGACGACAAGATCCCGGGGAAGTAACGATTGCGGTTCCAGCGTCCTCTCCCCCGCTTGCGGGGGAGAGAC
>LNDS01000019.1 GCA_001464835.1 Rhizobiales bacterium Ga0077525
CGTCACGTATCGGACCTTTACCCCTGCACCATCTTCGCCGCGGCCTGATGCCGCCGCATCAAGCCGCCAAGATCGAGACCGGGAATGGCGCCGTCTTGAACCGTCCAGTGGCCATTCACCATCACGCGATCGGCGCGATGCGCGCCACACAGCACCAAAGCCGCGAGCGGATCGCCGTGCCCGGAAAAGCGCAATTCGTCGAGCTTTAACAGCGCAAGATCGGCGCGCTTGCCGGCGGCGATTTCACCCAGCTCGGGACGGCCGACGCAGGCCGCCGACCCTTTGGTCGCCCAGCGCAAAGCATCCTTGTGGCTGACCTTGAGCACGCCATAACGCCCGCGCTGCAGCAGGAACGCCGCGCGCACTTCCTGCATCAGATTGGATTCATCGTTCGAGGCCGAGCCATCGACGCCAAGGCCGATCGACACGCCGGCCGCTTCGAGATCGCACACCGGACACGCGCCGGAGCCGAGCGTCTGGTTGCTGCACGCGCAATGCGAAATGCTGACGCCGCCTCTGGCGAGGCGCGGCATTTCATCGGCGCTGAAATGCACGCCATGCGCCAGCCAGGTGCGGCTGTTGAGCCAGCCGCAGTCCTCCAGATAATCGAGCGGCCGCACACCATAGAGCTGTTCGCAGAATTTGTTTTCGTCCTCGGTCTCGGCCAGGTGAGTATGAAGACGGACATCGAGCTTGTCGGCCAAAGCCGCGGTCGATTTCATCAGCGCCGTGGTGACGGAAAACGGCGAGCACGGCGCCAGCGCGATCTGCGTCATCGCCGCGTCGCCGCGCTCATGATAGCGGTCGACCAGCCTTTTGCTGTCGGCAAGGATGGTGTCTTCGTCCTGCACCACAGAATCCGGCGGCAGGCCGCCGTCGCGTTCCGACAGGTTCATCGAGCCGCGCGTCAGCAGCGTGCGAATGCCGAGCTTCTTTGCCGCCGCGATCTCGATGTCAATGCCGTCTTCGAGGCCCTTGGGAAAAACGTAATGATGGTCGGTGGTCGTGGTGCAGCCGGACAGCATCAGTTCGGCCATCGCCACAGTGACCGCGGCGTCGAGCGCGTCGGGCGTCATCTTCGCCCAGATCGGATAGAGCGCCTTGAGCCAGGGAAACAGTTCGCGGTCGAGTGCCGCAGGGACGGCCCGCGTCAGCGTCTGGTAGAAGTGATGATGGGTGTTGATCAGGCCGGGAATGACGACATGGTCGCGGGCCTCGAACGGCTTGGCGGCGCTTTTCGGCTCGCGGCCCTTCGGCACCAGTTCGACAATCGCGCCGTCCGCGACAACAACGCCGCGTTCGGCGCCGTCGGCCAGAATCGCCATCGGGTCTTTGATCCAGATCGCTTCGGTCATCGTCATCCTCACATTGCCGCGCACGACTATAATGTGTTGCATGTTCAGGACCAGCCCATGCTTCACCTCTCCCATAGGGAGAGGTCGGATTGCGAAGCAATCCGGGTGAGGGGTTATGGCCTATCGAGAGTCACTTGCCCCCTCACCCCAACCCTCTCCCCCCAGGGGAGAGGGAGCGCGCAGGATTCGCGGCGTCGCCTACTCAGAGCATCGGCATGGATCTGAACACGATCAAACAGGTGACCCGGCCGAAGGCGCGCAATGAATTGGCGGGCTGGCGCGACGGCGACGCTTTTCTTGCCGGCGGCACCTGGCTGTTTTCCGAACCGCAACCGAAACTGACGCGGCTGGTCGATCTGTCCACCTTGGGTTGGACGCCGCTCTCCGTGAGCGCGGAAGGCCTGGAAATCGCCGCCACCTGCACCGTGGCACAGCTCGACGCGCTGACGCCGCCGGTCGAATGGACCGCCGCACCTTTGATCGGCCAGTGCTGCCGCGCCTTTCTGGCTTCGTTCAAGATCTGGAACGCAGCCACTGTGGGCGGCAACATCTGCATGTCGCTGCCGGCGGGCCCCATGATTTCACTGACCGCAGCGCTCGACGGCGAAGCCTTGCTATGGGCGCCGGACGGTTCTGAGCGGCGGGTGGCAATTGTCGATTTCGTCGAAGCGCCGTTACGCAATGTGCTCAAGCCCGGCGAAGTGATGCGCAGCATTCTTTTGCCGGTATCGGCGCTGACGGCGCGCACCGCGTTCCGCCAGGTGTCGCTGGCCAATCACGGCCGCTCCGGCGCGCTGGTCATCGGTACGCTTAAGTCGAATGGCGCGTTCACGCTGACCATCACAGCCTCGACACCGCGCCCGGTGAAACTTGAATTTGACGCCCTGCCCTCGGTCGAGACCTTGCACGCCCGCATCGAAGCAGCGGTCGATGCCTGGTACGACGACATTCACGGCCTGCCGGCATGGCGGCGGCACATGACCTTGCACTTCGCGCAAGAGATCGTCGCAGAACTTGGCGAGGGCGCGCGATGACATACTCCATCAACGGCAAGCCCTTCACCGAGCAGCCCGCCGCCGGGCAATGCCTGCGCACTTTCCTGCGCGACCTCGGCCATTTCGGCGTCAAGAAAGGCTGCGATGCCGGCGACTGCGGCGCCTGCACCGTCTATCTCGACGGCGAACCGGTGCATTCCTGCCTGATGCCGGCGTTCCGCGCCGAAGGCCGCGAGGTCACCACCATCGAAGGCCTCGCTAAAGGCAACGAATTGCACCCGATGCAGCAGGCCTTCCTCGACGCACAAGGCTTCCAGTGCGGCTTCTGCACCGCCGGCATGATCATGACCGCGGCGTCGCTCAACCAGGCGCAGCGCGCCGACCTGCCGCAATCACTGAAGGGCAATCTGTGCCGCTGCACCGGCTACCGCGCCATTGAGGATGCCATCGCCGGCAAACGCAACGCCGAGGACGGCCAGGCGGGCTGCGGCGTCGGCCATAACGTGCCGGCGCCGGCCGGCCCCGCCGTCGTCACCGGCACAGCGCGCTTCACGCTCGACGTCGCCGTCGAAGGCTTGCAGCACATCAAATTGTTGCGCTCGCCGCATGCGCATGCGCGCATCCGCGGCATCGACAAGAGCGAGGCGTTGAAGGTGCCCGGCGTCATCGCCGTGCTGACGCATGAGGACGCCCCGAAAACCGCGTTCTCGACCGCGCGGCATGAAACGCGGCTGATCGATGCCGACGACACCTACGTGCTCGATACTGTCGTGCGTTACATCGGCCAGCGCGTCGCCGCCGTGGTGGCCGATAGCGAGGCCGCCGCGGAAGAAGGCTGCCGCAAGATTAAGGTCGATTACGAAATCCTTCCCGCGGTGTTCGACCCGGAACAGGCCATGCAGCCCGGCGCGCCGCTGCTGCACGGCGACAAAGGTCCCGAGGCGCGCATCTACGACGCCAGCCGCAATCTCATTCACGCTATACACAGCGAATTCGGCAATGTCGAAGCCGGCTTCGCGCAGGCCGACGCCATTCACGAAGGCACCTATTTCGTGCCGCGCGTCCAGCACGCGCATCTCGAAACCTTGTGCGCCATCGCCTGGATCGATGCCGGCGGGCGGCTGAATATCCGTTCCAGTACGCAGGTCCCGTTCCTGACCCGGCAGGAAGTGGCCCGTGTCTTTGGTCTGGATGAGGACAAGGTCCGTATGTTCTGCGAGCGCGTCGGCGGCGGCTTCGGCGCCAAGCAGGAAATGATGGTCGAGGACATTGCCGCCCTGGCCGCGCTGAAAACCGGCAGGCCTGTAAAGATCGAATTTACCCGCGAGGAGCAGTTTATTGCCGCGACCACGCGCCATCCGATGCAGGTGCGCGTGAAAATCGGCGCGGCGCGCGACGGTACGCTCACCGCCATCCAGATGCATGTCGTATCCAACACCGGCGCTTACGGCAATCACGGCGCGCCGGTGCTGGAGCATGCCTGCTCGGAATCGATCAGCGTCTATCGCTGCCCGAACAAAAAGATCGACGGCTACGCCGTCTATACCAACACCGTGCCGGCCGGCGCGTTTCGCGGCTACGGCCTGCCGCAGACGTCGTTCGCGGTCGAATCGGCGATCGACGAAGTCGCCCGCGCGCTCGGCATCGACGCGCTCGACTTCCGCCGCCGCAATGTCGTGCGCCAGGGCGAGCCGATGATCGGCGCGCATGTCTCGTCGGACGATGTCATCTACGGCAGCTACGGGCTCGACCAGTGTCTCGATCTGGTCGACGCCGCCATGCGAAACGATTCACCGGGCGCGACCTTGCCGCCGGAATGGCTCATCGGCCAGGGCACGGCGCTGACCATGATCGACACGGTGCCGCCGGGCGGGCATTACTCGGATACATATATCTGGCTTGAGAGCGACGGTGGTTACGCCATGACCATCGGCACCGCCGAATTCGGCAACGGCACGACGACTGTGCACAGCCAGATCGCCGCGACCGTTCTCGGCGTCACGCCTTCGCGCATCAAGCTCACGCAATCCGACACCGATCATGGCGGCCACGACACCGGCGCTTACGGATCGACCGGCACCGTCATCGGCGGACGCGCGACGCAGAAGGCAGCGGAGGCCTTGCGCGACACTCTGCTCGATTTCGTCGCTCAATACAGCGGCGCAGCGCGCGACGCCTGCATGCTCGCCGATGGCGTTATCATCTGCGGCAGCAAATCCATTCCGCTCGCCGATCTCCGCCAGGCTGCAAACGTTGCCGGCGTCGTTCTCTCGGCGCACGGCACCAGCAACGGCACTCCGCGTTCGGTCGCCTTCAACGTGCAGGGCTTCCGCGTCGGAGTGAACCGCATCAGCGGCGAAATCAAAATCCTCAAAAGCGTGCAGGCCGCCGACGCCGGCACCGTCATCAACCCGATGCAGTGCCGCGCCCAGGTCGAGGGCGGCGTGGCGCAGGCGCTCGGCGCGGCTTTGTTCGAGGAGATCGTCATCGATGGTGAAGGCCGGGTCACCAATCCGACCTTCCGTAATTATCACATTCCGGCCTTTGCCGACATTCCGCGCACCGAAGTGCTGTTCGCTGAAACCTCGGACACGTTGGGGCCGTTCGGCGCCAAGTCGATGAGCGAAAGCCCGTATAATCCGGTCGCCGCCGCGCTCGGCAACGCCATCCGCGACGCCACCGGCGTGCGCTGCTACCGGCTGCCGTTCAAGCCGGATCGGCTGCATGCCGCTTTGGCGGCCGCGGAAACCGGCTAACCAATTCAGCAGGTAGCGCTGGCAAATCGCGGTTTTGCGGGCCTAAATGGCACTGCGGCCCGGAATTTGCATGATTATTGGGCACCGGTTTGGCGGTAACAGCGATACACTGAAAACGAAGCCCCGCGTTCAACAGTAACGGTAAAAAATGTCGATCCTCGCCGGCCTGCACCACGTCACCCGCTACATTTACGACAAGCCGATCGCGCTCGGGCCGCAGATCGTGCGCCTGCGCCCGGCGCCGCACGGCCACACCCGGATCCCCAGCTATTCGCTCAAGGTGAAGCCCGAACAGCATTTCGTGAACTGGCAGCAGGACCCGCATGGCAACTGGCTGGCGCGTTTCGTCTTCCCGGAAAAGACCACGGAATTTTCGGTGACGGTCGATTTCCTCGCCGATCTCGAAGTGGTCAATCCGTTCGATTTCTTCGTCGAGCCTTTCGCCGAACAGTGGCCGTTCGAGATGCCGGCCGATCTCAAGGAAGATCTTTCGGCCTATGTCGATCCGGAGCCGGCGGGCCCGTTGCTGCAAACCCTGATCGATTCGATTTCGCGCGAGAAGCGCGGCACGGTCAATTTCCTCGTCGATCTCAACCAGCGCATTCAGTCCATCGTCAAATACATCGTGCGTCTCGAGCCGGGCGTACAGACGCCGGAGGAAACGCTCGTCTCCGGCTACGGCTCATGCCGCGATTCGGCCTGGCTCTTGACGCAGCTCTTGCGCCACATCGGCTTGCCGGCGCGCTTCGTCTCCGGCTATCTCATTCAGTTGAAGCCGGATATCAAATCGCTCGACGGTCCGAGCGGCACCGATCACGATTTCACCGATCTTCACGCCTGGACCGAAGTCTATCTGCCCGGCGCCGGCTGGATCGGTATGGATCCAACTTCCGGTCTGCTGACCGGCGAAGGCCATTTGCCGGTCGCGGCAACGCCGCATTATCGGTCCGCCGCGCCGATCACCGGCATGGTCGAGCCGAGCGGCGTCGATTTCGAATTCGAAATGAAGATTTCGCGCATCAATGAGCGGCCGCGCGTCACCGCGCCGTTCTCCGACGAGGCCTGGCAGGCGCTCGATGCGCTCGGCGAGAAGGTCGATGCCGATCTCATCGCCGGCGACGTCCGCCTGACCATGGGCGGCGAGCCGACTTTCGTATCGATCGACGACTATCAATCGGCGGAATGGAATACGTCGGCACTCGGACCGCAGAAACTCATTCGCGCCAACGAATTGATCCAGCGCCTGCACGACCGCTTCGCGCCCGGCGCGCTGCTGCATTACGGCCAAGGTAAATGGTATCCCGGCGAAGAACTGCCGCGCTGGGCCTACTCATTGTACTGGCGGCGCGACGGCCAGCCGATCTGGCAAAATCTCGATCTGATCGCGCGCGGCAAGACCACGCCGGAGGCGACCTCGCTCGACGCGCAGGCTTTCGCCGAGAATGTCGCGGCGCGGCTCGGCCTCAAAGCTGAGTTCGTGCAGCCGTTGTACGAAGACCCGGCCGACCGCCTGCTCAAGGAAGGCGCGCTGCCGCCGAACATCGATCCGGGCAATCCGAAACTCGACGACGCCGCCGAGCGCGGCCGCATCCTGCGCACGTTCGAGCGCCACCTCACCCATCCGACCGGCTTCGTGCTGCCGGTGCAGAACTGGAACGCGCAGGCGCGCTCAGGCTGGCTCAGCGAACTTTGGCAGACGCGCCGCGGCCGTCTCTATCTCATTCCCGGCGATTCGCCGGCCGGCTTCCGTCTGCCGTTGAGCCAGTTGCCTCATTTCAACGCCGCCGATTACCCGCATCTGGTGCCGGGTGATCCGATGGATGAACATCCGCCGCTCCCGGCGGCAACGGCTATTGCGGCTTCGCCGCGCACCGATAAAAAGCCGGCCGCCGAACTGATGGCGCAGGCCGGTCCCCGCTCGATGGCGGCGCTGCAGGCCTCCGGCATCCCGGTGCGCACCGCGCTGACGCTCGAAATCCGCGACGGCCGGCTCTGCGTGTTCATGCCGCCAACTGAGAAACTGGAAGAATATCTTGAACTCCTGGCGGCGGTCGAAGCCACCGCGGCGCAGATGAAAATCCCGGTGCACATCGAAGGCTACACGCCGCCGAGCGACCCGCGCATTGACGTCATTCGCGTCACGCCCGATCCCGGGGTCATCGAGGTCAACGTCCATCCGGCGTCAGGCTGGCGCGAAGCCGTCACCATCACGCGCGGTCTCTATGAAGACGCGCATCATTCGCGGCTCGGCACCGACAAGTTCATGATCGACGGCCGTCACACCGGCACCGGCGGCGGCAACCATGTCGTGCTCGGCGGCCGCAACGCCGCCGACAGCCCGTTCCTGCGCCGCCCGGATCTACTCAAAAGCCTGCTGATCTATTGGCAGCGCCACCCGTCGCTTTCGTATTTGTTTTCCGGCCTGTTCATTGGGCCGACCAGCCAGGCGCCGCGCATGGACGAAGCGCGCACCGACATGCTGTACGAACTGGAAATCGCCTTCGCCAAGGTGCCGGCGCCCGATAGAGGCGAAGCGCCGCCGCCGTGGCTGGTCGATCGCCTGTTCCGCAACATCCTGGTCGACGTCACCGGCAATACGCACCGCACCGAAATCTCGATCGACAAACTGTTCTCGCCGGACAGCGCCACCGGCCGCCTCGGCCTCGTCGAATTCCGTGCGTTTGAAATGCCGCCGGATGCACGCATGTCGCTGGCGCAGCAGTTGCTACTGCGCGCTTTGGTCGCCAAGTTCTGGCGCACGCCGCTCGACGGTCCGCTGGTGCGCTGGCAGACCGCGCTGCACGACAAGTTCATGCTCGAGCATTTCGTCTGGGAAGACTTCCAGGACGTGCTGCGCGACCTGAAAGCGTCCGGCTACGACTTCGACCCGGTCTGGTTCGATGCGCAGCGCCAGTTCCGCTTCCCGCGCTACGGCGCGGTCGAGCATGGCGGCGTCAGACTAGAAATCCGCCACGCGCTCGAACCGTGGCATGTGCTCGGCGAGGAAAACACCGCCGGGGGCACGTCGCGCTTTGTCGATTCTTCGGTCGAGCGCTTGCAGATCAAGGTCGAAGGCTTCGTCGAAGGCCGCCACCTCGTCACCTGCAATGGCCGCAGGCTACCGCTGCGCTCGACCGGGCGCTCCGCCGAATTCGTCGCCGGCGTCCGCTTCAAGGCCTGGAAACTCGCCTCGGCGCTGCATCCGACGCTCGACGTCGATGCGCCTTTGACCTTCGACATTGTCGATACCTGGAGCCGGCGCTCGCTGGGCGGTTGCGTTTATCACGTCGCGCACCCGGGTGGCCGCAATTACGAGACATTCCCTGTGAACTCGTACGAAGCGGAGGCCAGACGGCGGGCACGCTTCGACGATATCGGCCATACTCCCGGCCGCTTCGATCCGCCCGAACAGGCACGCTCGCTCGAATACCCGACCACGCTCGATCTGCGGCGCGCGCCATAACAAGAATGCCAACCCGAACTGATGTCAGCCCTGCCGGACACTACGCGCAAGATTAAGGACGGCAGCCTGGACAAGTTCGTGTCCGGCTACCGGCCGTTGCCCGGCATTGTCGACGAAATGATGGACGGCAACGGCAAGGTGCGCGCGCACTGGAAGCCGCTGCTGACGATGCTCGCCGAACTCGGCACGGAAGAGATCAACCGCCGCTTCACTTCGGCCGACCGTTATTTGCACGATTCCGGCGTCTTCTACCGCGTCTATGAAGACCCGGCCGGGCTGGAGCGTCCCTGGCCACTCAGCCACATTCCGCTCTTGATCGAGCCGACCGAATGGAAGGCGCTCGAAGCGGGTCTTGTTCAGCGCGCGGCATTGCTCGAAGCCGTGCTGGCCGACGCCTACGGCGCAGGACAGTTGACCAAAGACGGCCGCCTGCCCGCCGCACTCGTTGCCGGCAATCCGGAATTCCTGCGTCCCCTGGTCGGCGTCGCGCCGCCCGGCGGTTCGCATTTGCGATTCTATGCGGTCGATGTCGGACGCGGCCCGGACGGCCGCTGGTGGGTGCTCGGCGACCGCGCGCAGGCGCCATCCGGTGCCGGCTATGCGATCGAGAACCGGCTGGCTTTGTCGCGCGCCATTCCCGACATCTACCGCGCCGCGCACGTCAAGCGCGTCGCACCGTTCTTCCAGGCGTTTCAGGCCGAACTGTTCGAATACAACCGGCAGGACGATGCGCGGGTTTGTCTCTTGACGCCCGGCCCGCTTAACGAAACCTATTTCGAGCACGCTTATCTGGCGCGGTATCTCGGCCTGCTGCTGGTCGAGGGCGAAGACCTGATCGTCCGTCATGACGGCGTCTTCATCCGCACCATTTCCGGCCTGCGCCGCACCGAAGTCCTGTTGCGTCGTATCGATGCCGACTTTGCCGACCCGCTTGAATTGAATGCCGCCTCACGCCTCGGCGTCGCCGGTCTGGTGCAGGCGGTGCGCGACGGCAAGGTGGTGATCGCCAATGCGCTCGGCGCCGGTCTGGTCGAAGCGCGCGCCATGCTCGCGTTCCTGCCGGCGCTGGCGCCGCATGTATTGGGCCAGGAACTGCTGCTGCCGAATGTCGCCACCTGGTGGCTCGGCCGCGCCGACGTGCGCGACGAAATTATCGCAAAGATCGAAAACATGGTGATCGCGCCGGCCTTCGGCTCGGCCGGCGGCGTTCTCGGCTCCGAACTGGACGAGGGCCAGCGCCGCGATCTGCTGCAAGGCATCGCCGACCGCCGCATCGACTATGTCGCGCAGGAAGCCGTCACGCTGTCGAGCACGCCGGTATGGCGCGAAGGCAAATTGCAGCCGCGGCCGTTTTCGCTGCGGCTTTATCTCGCCAAGGTCGGCGACGGCTGGCAGGTGATGCCCGGCGGCTTCGTCCGCATCGCCGACAATCCGGACGCGCGCGCCATCAGCCTGCAAGGCGGCGACGCCACCGCCGATGCCTGGGTGCTGTCGGAAGGCCCGGTGTCCGCGGCGACGCTGCTGCCGGCGCCGGAGCGCGTCACCATCCAGCGCGCCACCGGCATGCTGCCGAGTAGAGCCGCCGACAACCTGTTCTGGGTCGGGCGCTATGTCGAACGCACGGAGGCGACGCTGCGGCTGGTGCGCGCGCTGCTCAACCGCGTCGCCGATGCCGGCGATTATGCCGCACCCATCGTCAGCGCCATCACGGAACTGTTGCAGAACTGGAGCGCCGCGCCGGTCGGTACCGGCGGCTCGCCGCAAATGGTGGCGCGCTCGGTGCTGACCAACACCAAGTTCAACGGCTCGCTACCGGGCCTGGTCAACGCGGCGCGCGCGGCCGCCTCGGTCATCCGCGAGCGCTTTTCGCCGGATGCCTGGCGCGCGATCGACGATCTGGTCGCCTTGACCGAATTGTCGCTGGCCCCCGGCCCGGTCGAGCGCGCCATGGTCGAGCGCGTCGAAGCCTCGCTGCGCATCATTTCGTCATTCTCCGGGCTGGCGCAGGAGAACATGACTCAGCTTGCCGGCTGGCGCTTTCTCGAACTCGGCCGCCGCATCGAGCGCGCGCTGCAGACCTGCCGTTTCGCGCGCCATTTCGCCGACGGCACTGCGCCCTTGGGCGGGCTCGACGTGTTGCTCGAACTCGCCGACAGCCAGCTCACCTACCGGCAACGCTATTTGATGGTCGCGGCGAAAGCGCCGGTCGTCGACCTGGTCATGCTCGATCCGAACAATCCGCGCTCGGTCGCCTATCAGATCGACCGTATCGAGGCGCATCTCGTCGCCCTGCCGAAGGGCCAGACCGCCGCCGGACGCCTGACCCCGGTGCAGCAGGTCGCCGCGTCCATCGCCACCCGCTTCCGCACCGCCGACGCCGTCCATATGGACGACGCGCAGATCATCGATGTCGAAGACAGCCTGATGCGGCTGTCGGAGGCGATCGCCTCGGCCTATCTGAACCATATCGAGCGCTCGCAAACGACCTGGGATGCGCTGTCGTGATTTATGATATTCGCCAAGTCACCGAATGCACCTACGCCACGCCGGTGACCAACGCGCATCACGTCCTGCGCCAGACGCCGGTCAACCGGCCGGGCCAGCGCGTTCAGGTGTCGTCGTTGCAGGTCGAACCGGCGCCGGTGAGCCGGCGCGAGGGCCAGGACTTTTTCGGCAACCGGCTGACCTGGATCGCGCTCGAGGAGGCGCATGACACGCTGACGGTGCGCGTTTCGGCGCGCATCGCCGTCGATGCCTTCGCCATCCAGCCGGGAACAAGCGTGCCAAGCTGGGAAGCGGTGCAGGAGGAAGTCTTCGCCTCCGCCGATATCGACCCGATGGCGCCGGCGCATTTCCTGTTCCCGAGCCGGATGGTGTCGCTCGATCCGGAGATTCGCGACTATGCGCGGCAGAGTTTCCCGCCCGGGCGTTCGATCCTGGACGCCGCAACCGACCTGACGCATCGCATCAAAACCGACATGACCTACGAGATCGGCGCCACCACGGTGCGCACGACGCCGCCGATGTCGTTCGCGCTGCGGCGCGGCGTCTGCCAGGACTTCGCCCACATCATGATTGCCGGCCTTCGCGGTCTCGGCCTGTCGGCGGCTTATGTCAGCGGCTATTTGCGCACGACGCGCCCGCCGGGCGCGGCGCGCCTGCAGGGCGCCGATGCGATGCACGCATGGGTCCTGGTCTGGTGCGGCGCGGAAATCGGCTGGGTCGGCTTCGATCCGACCAACGACATGATCGCCTCCGACGAGCATATCGTGCTGGCGATCGGCCGCGATTACACCGACGTCGCGCCGATGGACGGCGTCATCGTCGTTTCCGGCGGGCAGCAGATCGATGTTTCGGTCAATGTTGTTCCATTGAGTTGAGCGTCACATCCCCATGGCGAATCCTGCCGGCGCGGCTACTATCGGCCCCGGACCGGCGAGACGGACGAACCAAAGGAGGCTGCGACCAATGCGTGTGGCGACGCGGCTTTGGCGTGTTTTCGCAGTTGCGATCGGTCTGGCGGCCGCGGGCCAGGCGCGCGCCGACATCAGAATCGGCGCCGTGCTTTCGGTAACCGGACCGGCCGCCTATCTCGGCGAGCCGGAAAAGAAAACGCTCGAAATCTATACCGCCGACATCAACAGCAAAGGCGGCGTCAACGGCCACAAGATCACGCTGATCGTTTATGACGATGCCGGCAACCCGAACCAGACGCGCATCTTCGGCACCAGGCTGATCGAAAACGACAAGGTCGATGCCCTGCTCGCCGGCTCGACCACCGCGACGGCCCTGGCCCTCATTCCGCTGGCGGAAAACGCCCGCGTGCCGCTGATCAATTTCGCCGGCGCGGTGCAGGCGGTGTCGCCGGTCCGGCGCTATGTCTTCAAGACGCCGCATACCGACCTGATGGCCTGCGAGAAAATCTTCGAGGATCTCAGGCAGCGCCACCTGACCCGCATT
Organism: Rhizobiales bacterium Ga0077525; assembly: GCA_001464835.1. Classification (GTDB taxonomy): domain Bacteria; phylum Pseudomonadota; class Alphaproteobacteria; order Rhizobiales; family Xanthobacteraceae; genus Pseudolabrys. The sequence goes on from LNDS01000019.1 coordinate 12,530, forward strand.
GCAATGATCTCCGGGCTCGATGCCTTCGGCGCATCGATGCGCGGCCATTGCCAAAGCCTCACCGCCCGATACGGCATCGCTATTCTGCACGAGGAAAGCTACAGCCCCGGCGATGGCGACGTGACCGCGCAACTCGCCGCCATCAAGGCCACGCCGGGCATTCAGGCAGTGATCAATCCGGGTTTCGGCAACGGACCGGCGACGGTGGCGCGCGCCTACCGGCAGCTCGGCATCACGCTGCCGCTCTATCAAAGCCACGGCGTCGGCTCGAAGCAATATATCGAACTGGCCGGCGCCGCCGCCGAAGGCGTGCGCCTGCCCGCCGCCGCGCTTTTGGTCGCCGACAAATTGCCGGACAGCGACCCGCAGAAGAAAGTGCTGATGGACTACAAGACCATGTACGAACAAAAGACCGGGCAGCCGGTGTCGAGCTTCGGCGGCCACGCCTATGACGGCCTGATGATCCTGCTCGATGCCTTGCGGCGCGCCGGCAGCACCGACAGCACCAAACTGCGCGACGCCATCGAGACGACGCGCAATTTCATCGGCACCGGCGGCGTCGTCAACATGTCGGCAGCCGACCATCTCGGCCTCGATCTCTCGGCCATGCGCATGCTGGAAATCCGGAACGGCGACTGGACTTTGGTCAGCACGCCAGGCCACTGAGCTTCTTGTTTTGACGATATCAGCCGATGGTGCGCGCCAGCACATCGAGCCAGTTGGCTGTGCCTATTTTGGTCAGCAGCGGCTCGGAATAGCCCTTGGCGCGCAAGGCGGCGAACAATACCGGCAAGCCGGCGGCCGAACCGATTTTTTCCGGCACCGTGGCGCCGTCGAAATCCGAGCCCAGCCCGACGCGATCCTCGCCGAGCTTCCCGATCAGATAATCAAGGTGGCGCACCATCAAATCGATATCAGTATCCGGCCGCATGTTGCCGTCGTCGCGAAGAAATCCAGTGGCGAAATTCAGGCCGACCATGCCGCCGGTGTCGCGAATGGCGTCGAGCTGCCGGTCGGTCAGGTTGCGCGGCGACTGACACAAAGCATGCACGTTCGAATGCGTCGCTATCAGCGGCGCTTTCGACAACCGCGCCACATCCCAGAAACCTTTTTCGGTGATGTGCGACAGGTCGATGAGAATTTTCATCTCGTTGCAGACGCGCACGAGATTTTCGCCGGCTTGCGTCAGGCCATCGCCGGTGTCCGGGCTTGACGGAAAGCGGAACGGCACGCCATGGCCGAAAATGTTGGTGCGGCTCCACACCGGACCGAGCGAGCGCAAGCCCGCTGCGTAAAGCACGTCGAGAAAATCGAGACTTTCATCGATGGCCTCCGCGCCTTCAATGTGGACGACCACGGCCAGCGCGCCGCGCGCCATCGCCGCCTTGATCTCGGTGACGTTACGGCAAATGGCGACGGCGCCGTTCGATGCCCGCTCGATCCTCATCAGGATCGCCAGTTCGCCGGCGACCGACTGCCGCGCCTCGTCCATGCTCAAGGGCGGCGGCAGGTTCGGCGACGGCTGGCCGTTCGGCAGCCGCGTCTTGGCGGCCGACGGCGAATACAGCGCGAACAGGCCGCCGGCGAGCGACCCGGCGCGCGCCTTCTTCAGGTCGATGTGGCCGGCTTCCTCGCCATTGAGAAAATCGGCGACCGGGTCTTTCGATGTCGATTTGTAGAGGCGCAGCAGGACGTCGTTGTGGCCGTCAAAGACGGGCGTCGGTTTAGTCATGGATTATGAGCGCCGCCCGTTGCTGGTGAATATGGCTGTCCCGAGAGGAGTCGAACCTCCGACCTTCGGTTTAGGAAGCCACCCAAGTGCCAACAGAATATACGTAGAACGACTTCAAATAGCAAAATTTGTGACACACAATGAGGTTAGCAATTCGCAAGAAAGTGACGCCCTCCGTTGTTGGTGTTTTCAGATGAGGGCGTATAGCCCCGTGTAGCCCCAGCTTGGGATTGCCGACAGTCTAAAATACGGAGGCTCAGGGGTCTCTACAGCGCCCATTTCCGCTTTTCGCCAAAAATGGGCATTCAGCCTGAGGAGTGTGCACATCCGATAGGATACCTGCCGATCATTTAGCAATGCGTTGCGTTAGCTGAACTTCCTTCTAGACGATCTCTCCAGAACCGCGCGGACTTTTGCCGCCAGCTCCTGTCTGCGATAGGGCTTGCTCAGCAAATTGATTCCGCTGTCCATCGGTCCATGATGAATGACGGCATTTTCAGTGTAACCAGAAGTAAAAAGAACGGGAAGCGAGGGATGAAGCTTCAAGGCTTCTTCAGCGAGCCTCGGACCACTAAAGCCGCCAGGCATGACAACATCCGTGAACAAAAGATCAAAATCCGGGTTCTTGGCAAGGATCCCGAGAGCGTCCGCGCCATTCGATGCAGTTATCACTACATATCCAAGCATTTCTAATTGCGACGCAACCTGAGCTCTGACGAGATCATCGTCCTCAACGACCAGAATTTTCTCGTTGCCGCTTGCAAGCGGAAAAGCCGAAATTTGCGATTGAACCTTGACGGCATCTCCGACTTCCCTGGGCAGGAATATTTTAACGGTCGTGCCGTGACCCAACTCGGAATAGATTTTGATGTACCCGCGCGACTGCTTGACCAAACCATAAACCATGCTCAAGCCGAGGCCGCTGCCTTTTCCGACCTCTTTCGTCGTAAAAAACGGCTCGAAGACTCTCAGCCGGGTTTCGTCGTCCATGCCGGTGCCGGTATCCGAAACGGCAATGCAGACGTACTGCCCCAGCGGGATTGCCGCTTCGCCGGCGATCAATGCGTCGTCAAAAACAACATTTGATGTTTCGATTGTCAGCCGCCCGCCGTCTGGCATCGCATCGCGGGCGTTGACCGCGAGGTTCAACAAAGCGCTTTCGAACTGCGGGGCGTCAATCAAGGCGGTCCACAAATTCGTCGCGGGGACTATTTCGCTTTCGATCTGGCCGCCCACGGCCCGGCGCAGAAGCGCTTCCGTCGTGCCGATCAAATCGTTGACGTCAACAATTCTCGGGTCCAGCGCTTGCTGCCGGGAAAATGCCAATAAGCGGCCCGTCAGATCCGCGCCTCTTTCCGCAGCCTGCTTTGTCAACACCGCCATGGCGTGCAGGTCAGGATTGCTGGAAAGGCCCTCTTCAAGAAATTCCGCGTTCCCCAGAATGACCGTCAAAAGATTGTTGAAGTCGTGCGCCACGCCTCCCGTCATCTGACCGACCGCTTCAAGCCGCTGAGCCTGACGAAGCTGCGCCTCAACTTTTCTTTGATCGGTCACATCGGTCACCATCGCGCAAACAGAGAGTCTGTCTCCCCATTGGATGGCGAAAGCACGGTTTTCCAGGTCGATCGTCGAACCGTCTTTCATTTTGCCCTTGATCGAATAGAAACCCGGAGCAGGCCTCCCCGCCATCCGCGCTTCGTGGTACGCAGTGATCCGCTCTTGTTCTTCGTCGCCGAACAGAACCCTGCAACTCTCCATATCGATGATTTCTTGCTCGCTGTCGTAGCCGAGCATGCGTGCAAGCGCCTTGTTTGCGATTATGGGCTTGAATTCATGATGCACGATAAAACCGATCGGCGCATGAGTGATGAGGGTCTCAAGCCGTGAGTTTATTTCGGACAATTGAGCGTCGCGAGCCTTTCGCTCTGTGACGTCTCGTTGCACGGCCACGAAGTGGGTGCACTTGCCCGCGTCGTTGATAATGGGGGCCAGATCTATTTCCAGCCAATACTCGTGCCCGGACTTCGTATAATTGATCAATTCCAGTCGAATCGATTCCTTCTTCTCCATGGCTGATCTGATTCGATCCAGTTCAAGACGCTGGGTTCTCTCGCCCTGCATAAACCTGGGCGAACGCCCAAGCACTTCGGTTACAGAGTATTCCGTATGCTGCTCGAATGCCTTGTTGGCGAAAACGATGCGAGGCCCGGGTTCGTCAACCGGATCGGCTTCGGTAATGATCACGATGTCGTTCAATCGAGATACCGCCGCCTCGAGGAGCTTCAGGCTCTCTTGGCTCTCGGTGAGAAGCGATATGTCCTGAAAGGCGCCTTGCACTTTCGTAATATTGCCGTTCCGATCCCTGACCGCTTCTCCTATTGCTCTTACCCAAACCCGGCGTCCGCGCGCAGAAATTATTTCCAGCGTTTCGTTAAATCGCTCGCCCCTTTCAATGCATGCGTTTAAAGCGCATCGAATCTTGTCTCTGTATTCAGGCGCATAGAACTCAATTGCTTCAGCGACGGTCGGGCTGAAATTCGCCGGCATGTCATGGATCGAAGCCGTCTGCTCCGACCATGAAACCCGTTCGCTGCCCACACTATAAGACCATGCCCCCAAAGACGCGACGTCGCTGGCCACGCGAAGCTGGTAGGCGGCTTCCATCGCCTTTGATTCCAGATTTCTTGTTTCAGTGACGTCTTGACAAGTGCCCAACGCAATCAACGGCAAATTGTTCTTGTCCAAATGCGTCTGCCACTTTTGGGAAATGATTTTGACGCGTCCCTCGGGCGTTATGATTCGATGCTCAACGGCACAGACCTCCCGAGTATCGTAAGATTGCTGGAACGCCTCATCGACCCGAACGCGGTCTTCCGGATGCACCAGCGCCAGAAAGGCTGCATACGCGGGCGCACCATGCGCCGGATCCACTCCGAACATTCGGAACGTCTCTGCCGACCAGGACACCTCCAACGTTGCGAGATTGGCTTCCCAGCTGCCGATCTTCGCGACGGCTTGGGCTCTCACCAACCTGTCCCTTTCCGCATCCAGTTGCTGGGCATGCAAAGTCTTGTCGGTGAGGTCCCGACGGGTCGACGCCTCGCGCTCCAAATCCGCAAGGGGGATCCACCGACGAACGATGAGAACCAAGACGAGGACACCTGTTGCGATGTTCAAAAATTTCGGTACAGCAAGAAATACTGGCCGCTCAAGCACCTTTAAGACGCTTTCCGGAAAGACGCCGAAATACGCGTTAAAGAGAGAACCGAAATAGACATTTTCGATGGTCGTTCGAAACGCATCAATCGCGAGGACGATGACAAGAAGTCTCAGGGCGTCATTCTTGTGAAAGAAATTCGCTGCACGTTTTATCAACAGGACCAGGATCGCTGTCCATAAGGCAGCAATGACCCAATAGGTAGCTGGAGCGATAACTGCGAAGAAGGTATCGGCCTGTGTCGGCATCTAAGCCTCTTCTTTCTTCAGAACAAGCAAGGCAGCGCCGTGCCTTCGAGGGTTCAGCGCAGCATGCTGCGTATGGGATAAGATTTGATGTCGAGTAAGCTTCGATCTCTGCCCGCGAATCGCGCGAAGGCCGAATCGTCGACACTACACTGCTTCGACACCGCGATGTGAGCGGACCTTAAGATCCGCACGACAAGGAACATCAATCATGTCGGCTCGCGAACTTAAAAAATCGTTTCAGCCAGCCGGAAATTAACGGGTTTCAAACCCTAAGTTAGCTTCGGTATTACCGTATTCAAAAGCGGGCACTCATTTGCGGATGCAAGCTAGTTTTTTCCGCTTTATTTAAGAGTGACACCTAGCGTTGCGGGGTCCGGAACACCGTTTCCAGGGCAAGGAAGCATCAGGCAGCATGTACACGGCATACGTCTTGGATGATGAAGCAGCGATCGGGACAATCGCGTGCCGGGTTCTCAACACTTGCGGGCATCTCGCCTACGCGTTCGATGAGCCTCATTCATTTATTTCGAAAGTGCAGAGTTGCGCCCCGGATCTCATCATGTTGGATCTCGCGCTTGGCCGTTCCGATGCCATTGAAGTGCTTCGTTCATTAGATGAGCTCGGCTACCAAGGCGACATACTGCTGATGAGCGGCAGGGATGCCAGCGTGCTGGCGGAAATAACCAAGATCGGCGAAGCACGAGGGCTCACGATGTTGCCGCCCTTGCGTAAGCCCTTCACACCCTCCCAGCTCAAGGATCGGCTGCGATGCGACAAAATCCTGCCAGCTCGCGCAACAGCCACCACTTGTTTGCCGCAGGTCGACCTTTCCGAAGCTATCGAAAAAGGCTGGCTGCAACTCTGGTACCAGCCAAAGATAGACCTCAAAAAAATGGTCATCTGCGGTGCCGAGGCGCTTCTAAGGATCAGCCACCCGGAACTAGGCATCGTTCTGCCGGGGCAGTTTTTGCCAAAAAGCGGAGACCCACTTTTCCATCCTTTGTCTAAGTTTTTGGTCGAGACAGCCATTTCCGACTGGAAAGCAATGTTTGCACAAGGCGTCGCGCCAGAGATCGCCATCAATGTCCCTGTCTCAGTTCTTCTTGATGCGACATTTGTCGCCCATCTACGCGCTCGACTTCCAGTCCACACCTCTTTCCCGGGACTGATTATTGAAGTGACGGAAGACGAGATGGTCCAGGATGAAAAGGCGTTTCGAGAGATCGCTATGCAATTGAAGCTATCCTCGGTCGGCCTATCCATTGACGATTTCGGGACCGCTCATGCGTCTCTTGCCCGGCTGAAGGACCTGCCTTTTTCGGAGATTAAACTGGATCGCTCCTTTGTCTCGAATTGTTCCGCGGACGCGAACAAGCGGAGCATTTGCCGGATCGTCGCGGACTTGGCGAAGCAATTCAAAGTGACCAGTTGCGCCGAGGGCGTCGAGACCGCCGAAGACCTGGAAGTTCTGAGGGCGATGGGGTTCGACGCTGTTCAAGGATATCTCTTCGCAAAGGCCATGCCGAGGGACGCATTTGTAACACTGGCGCAGAGCGATTGTCTGAATTCCTTCAAGAAAGAATTCTCGGACGCTTCTTCGGCGAGCGTGCATCGGGCTCATCGGCCATCTGCCTTAGCGGCTTATTCCAAGGAAGCGGCCGATCAAGGCGCGCATTCGCCTCTGACTTATTATTTGTGATTGCAAGACATTCTGACAAACCCGCCCTGTTCACCCGAACGAACCATACGCAATGCATCTTGATATGCGCTTCACGCGCTTATCAATACCGGAGACATACAATGATCCGCGTTCTCGTCATCGATGACCAACTTCAGATAAGGTCTACTATTTCGATCGCGCTTGGAATGAAGACGGGATTTGAGGTAGTGAGCGTCGAGAGCGGAGAAAGAGGGCTGCAATGCTCTGAGAACAGAGACTTCGATTTGGCGATCGTGGACATCTATATGCCAGGAATTGGTGGGGTGAAAACCATCAAGCAACTACTTCAGCGCAAGCCTGGGCTTGGCATCATTGCGATGTCTGGAGTCCAGATCAAGCTGACCGCCAGGCCGGTCCTCGACCTCATGCCGCTCCTGCCTGGCTTGGCCAACATTGTCTATTTGCATAAGCCGTTCCGGCCCAAAGAACTCCTTGCTGCCGTCGAGAAAGCAATCGTTAGTCGGGCCATGACAGCACCTTCGAATGACATGCGAGACTACATCGACCACGATGGATATGAGATGGAACAATAAGACTTTTTGGCAATGAGCGATGCCAACCGCCCGGATCGGGAAAAGGGTGCCGCAATGATCCTGCAAGAGGCTGGATAAGGAGACTTCCCTTTTTCCTCGTTCGGACGCAACGCCATCGACACCGGGCGGCAGGGACTATCTACCCCGTCGAAGCCAGCTGCATCGCCATTTAAAGGGCTCCGATCCATAGCCGATCCATGCAACAACGTGCTCTTAAGCCGAGCATAAATGCAGTGATGCACTCATTGCCCCTTAATCAAGCCCGGGCCTGCGCTTAGTGATGGGCCAGAATTTCGCCAAGAAACGCTTTCGTTCGCTTATGTTTTGGGGCGCTGAAGAAGTTTTCGGGATCGTTTTCCTCAACGATCTCTCCATCTGCCATGAAAATCACCCGATCAGCGACCTGTCGTGCAAAGCCCATTTCATGGGTCACGCAAATCATCGTCATTCCATCACGGGCAAGCGAAACCATGGTATCGAGAACCTCTTTCACCATTTCGGGGTCGAGCGCCGATGTCGGCTCGTCGAACAGCATCGCCTTTGGCTCCATGCAGAGCGCCCGGGCGATGGCCACTCGCTGTTGCTGGCCCCCGGATAGCTGAGCCGGATATTTGTCTGCCTGATCGCTTATGCGAACTCGTTCGAGGTATTTGCGCGCCGTGGCTTCGGCGTCGGCGCGCGATAGACGGCGCACCCGCATCGGCGCGAGCGTACAGTTTTCCAGAACCGTCTTATGCGGGAAAAGATTGAACTGCTGGAATACCATCCCAACTTCGCGGCGTACGGCGTCTATGGCTTTCTGATCGTCTTTCACCGTGTGTCCCGCCACGACGATCTCGCCGCCTTGGCTGGTCTCAAGGCGGTTGATGCAACGGATCAGCGTAGATTTTCCTGATCCGGAAGGACCGCAAAGCACAATCTTTTCGCCCTTTGCGACCGTCAGGTTAACTTTCTTGAGCGCGTGAAAAGCGCCGTACCACTTTTCCACGTCACGCATCATGATCATAGGCTGGGTATCCATCTGTTTGCCGATGCCGCTATTCTTGCTCGCGTATGTCATGGTCCCGTTCTTCTACTTGACGACGCCTACTGCCATGCGCCGCTCGATGCTTCGGCCCCACAACGACAGTGGCCAGCACATTGCAAAATACATCGCGCCTACGACCGCGAAAACGAGAAGCGGTCTGTATATCTGGTTCGAGACGATCGAGCCGGCGCGGGTCAGCTCGATGAAGCCGACGATCGCTGCAAGCGATGTGCCCTTCAAGAGCTGCACGAGGAAGCCGACCGTCGCCGGCAAGGAA
>LNDS01000020.1 GCA_001464835.1 Rhizobiales bacterium Ga0077525
GGCGCCACAAAGCACCGCGCGGAGACCTCATCGCCCCGATTCCAACGATCAAAATCCGGGATCAGGATGCCCGTTTCGTCAATTACGCAACGATCCCCACAAGGGGGAGGGGAGCAGACAGAATCCGACGCCTGCAAATTTAGAAACTTCAACGCGCCCTTTTATCCGCGTCGTACTCGTCGGACGGGTAGGTGCCGCCTTGCAGCAGGTCGCCGACCGGATCGGCCGGAAGCTTCTTCTGGGCTTCCTCGGCCTGAGCGCGGAAGTCCTCGGCGCGGCCGGTCGGACTGTAGCCGAACTTGTGCGCGTTGCTGTTGTCCCACCAGGCGGCGGCATTGTCGGAAGCGCCATAGAAGATTTCAAAGTGAATGTCGGGATGCTCGAGCCCGATGCGGACGAGTTGCACCAGGTCTTCCGGCTTGAGCCAGATCGACAGGCGGCGCACGTCGATCGGCGCATCGCCGAAATTGCCGATCCTGAGACAAGTGACGCGCAGGCCGTGCTTGTCGGCATAGAGCGCGCCCATCGCTTCGCCGAAGGCCTTGCTGACGCCGTAGCGTGAATCCGGACGCACGGTGACATCGACGCCGATTTTTTCGGTCCGCTTGTAGAAGCCAACGGCGTGATTGGAGGAGGCGAAGATGACGCGCTTGACGCCGTGCCGGTAGGCCGCCTCGTACATATTGCGGCAGCCGATGATGTTGGCGGCAAGAATGGTCTCCCACGATCCTTCGACCGAGAAGCCGCCGAAATGCACGATGGCCTCGCAGCCTTTGACCGCCGCCTCGACCTGATCGAGGTCGGCGAGATCGGCCGCGACGAATTCCTCGCCGGCCTTCAGGTCGTCCGGCTTGCGGATGTCGCTCCAGCGAATGTCGGGATAGATCGACGGCAGCATTTGCCGCATGCGGGTGCCGATGCCGCCGGCAGCGCCGGTAACCAGAATTTTTTTCATGATGGGCCCATTGCAATTGGACGCGTTTAAAATCTCGTCATGGCGGGCTTTATGCCGGCCATCCACGACTGGCTTTCTTTCAGCCAAGAAAGACGTGGATGGCCGGGACAAAGCCCGGCCATGACGGTGAAGGAAGCCACGCGCCGGGCATTATTTAATGCCCATTTCGGCGGCGAGTTTGCTGTGGCGCTGACGGCTGTTGCCGAGATGCGCGCGCATGGCGGCGCGCGCTTTCTGCACGGCGCCGGCGCGAATGGCGTTGAGGATTTGTTCGTGCTCGCGCTGGAACAAGGTGAGGTTGGTGCGCCCTAACAGCGGCGCCGAACGGCCCCACACCGTCTGGCGCGGAATGACGAAGCTGCCGAGATATTCGAGAAAGCCCTTGAACTGCGGGTTGCCGGTGGCCTCGGCGATTTCGCAATGAAAGGCGAAGTCCTGATCGACGGCGGTCTCGCCGCGGTCGATCGCCGCCTGGACGGCGTTGAAACGCTCGGTGATTTTTTTGATCTGCGCTGGCGTGGCGCGTTCGGCGGCGAGGCCGGCGGCTTCGACTTCGACGCCGGTGCGCAATTCCATGACGTTCAACACATCGCGCAGCGACGAGCTTTCGTCGAAATCGACGCGGAACGGGCGGCGCACATGCTCGGCGACGAACGTGCCGATGCCCTGCTTGCTGACCACCAGCCGGTCGGCGCGCAACGCGGCGACCGCTTCGCGGATGACGGTGCGGCTGACGCCGGTGGCGGCGATCATTTCCTGTTCGGTCGGCAGACGCGAGCCCGGCAACAACTTGCCGCTGATAATATCGGCGGTGAGGCGGGCGACAATTTCTGCCGACAGTCCGCGCGGAGCCTCGACTGGGCGGAGTAAGGAAAGATTTTTCGTCAAACTTCGATCCCGCGCACTTGACCGGCGACCGCCGACTTTGTCATCATATGACCTGATGAGTAGCATGCCATCTCCCGGCAATCAATCCGCCGCACCGAAAAACAGGCGGCGGGCCGGGAGCGAATGGCATGAATAACATATTGGGAGGATTTAACACATGACGACTCGCAGAATGCTTATGGCCGCCGCCGGCGTGCTGGTCGCCGCGGCCATGACCGGCTCGGCCGCCGCGCAGACCAAAATGGTCATGAAAGCCGCCGACGTTCACCCGCTCGGCTACCCGACCGTCGAGGCCGTCGTGCAAATGGGCAAGAAGCTCGAAGCCGCCACCAATGGCCGGCTCAGCATCCAGATGTTCCCGTCGATGCAGCTCGGCGGCGAAAAGGAAATGATCGAACAGGCGCAGATTGGTGCGTTGCAATACGCGCGCGTCAGCGTCGGTCCCGTCGGCTCGGTCGTCGACAACCTCAACGTCTTCAACCTGCCGTTCGTTTTCCGCGACACCGCGCATATGCGTGCCGTGATCGATGGCCCGATCGGCGATCGTCTGCTCAAGGAAATCACCGACAACCCGAAGTCGGGCCTGATCGGCCTCGCCTGGATGGATAGCGGCGCGCGCTCCTTCTACAACAAGCAGAAGGACATCAAGACGGTCGCCGACCTCAAGGGTCTGAAATTCCGCATGATGGGCAACCCGATCTTCGTCGATACCGCCAACGCGCTCGGCGCCAACGGCGTCGCCATGGGCATGGACCAGGTGATGAACGCGCTGCAGACCGGCGTCGTCGACGGCGCCGAGAACAACCCGCCGAGCTACGACTCGTTCGGCCACGTTCCGGTCGCCAAGCACTACTCGCTGACCGAACATCTGATCATCCCGGAAATCCTGGTGTTCTCGAAGAAGGCGTTCGACTCTATGTCGAAGGAAGACCAGGCTTTGATCCTGAAGTTCGGCAAGGAAACCCAGCTCGAACAGCGCAAGCTGTGGGACGAGCGCACCAAGGTCGCGATGGACAAGATCAAGGCCGCGGGCGTCAACGTCATCACCATCGCCGACAAGAAGCCGTTTCAGGACGCGGTCAAGCCGGTGTGGGACAAGTACGGCGCCAAGTACGCCGATCTCGTCAAGCAGATCCAGGACACCAAGTAGTCCTTAAACGTCTCCGGCCGGCGCCCGCTTTGTAGCGCATTGATTTGGGGCCGAGCGATGAAGGCTGCGTATGTCAGCGCGATGGAAGCGCTCTATTTTGTTTGTGCGGCGATCGCCGGCCTCTGTCTCGCTATCGTGACGCTGATCATTCCCTACGGAGTTTTCTGCCGCTACGTTCTCAACAGCGCGGCGTCGTGGCCGGAGCCGCTTGCGGTTTTGCTCATCATCCTGTTCACGTTTGTCTCCGGTGCGGCGTGCTACCGTGCCGGCGTCCATATCGCGGTGTCGATGGTCGTCGATGCGCTGCCGGATCGCTCCGGGATTTACCTGCGCTATGCGCGCGATCTGGTGATGGCGTTGATTGCGTTGTTCGCCGTCATCTGGGGCAGCAAGCTGGTCCTCATCACCTGGGACAACACGGTCGGCGAATTCCCGTTCCTGTCGGTTGGCCTGACGTATATGCCGATCCCGATCGGCGGCTTCATCACCTTGCTGTTCATTATCGAACAAGTCTGGATCGGGCCGCCGGGCGCAAACTCTTTCGTCCATCGTGAACCCGTCAGCGCCGATTGATCCGGGAGAAGTAAATTGGACGCCATTCTTCTTCTGGGAAGTCTTTTTGTTCTCATCGCCATCGGCGTGCCGGTGGCATATGCGCTCGGCGCTGCGGCGCTGATCGGTGCGTTCTGGATCGACATTCCGCTCGAAGCGGTGATGCTGAAGATCTCGGACGGCATTAGCAAATTCTCGCTGCTGGCCATTCCGTTCTTCGTTTTGGCCGGCGCCATCATGGCCGAAGGTGGCATGGCGCGGCGCCTGATCGCTTTCGCCAATGTTTTTGTCGGCTCCATTCGCGGCGGCCTGGCGCTGGTCAATATTTTCGCCTCCGGCCTGTTCGGCTGCATTTCCGGTTCGTCGGTCGCCGACACGTCGTCGATCGGTTCGGTGATGATCCCGCAAATGGAAAAAGCGGGTTACCCGCGCGTCTTCGCCACCAATGTGACGATCGCCGGCTCGGTGCAGGCGATCCTCATTCCGCCGAGCCACAACGCGGTCATTTATGCGCTGGCGGTGGGCGGTTCGGTGTCGATCGGCCACCTGCTGGTGGCTGGCTTCCTGCCCGGCGTGCTGCTCGGCAGCTCGCTGGCCATCCTGGTGCTGATCATCTCGTACAAGGAAGGCTACCCGAAATCGCAGGCCATCCCGTTCCGCGAAGCGGTCAAAGCGGCGGTCGAGGCGCTGTGGGGCCTGGTGACGATGATCATCATCACCGGCGGCATCGTCGGCGGCATCTTCACGGCGACGGAGGCGGCCGCAGTCGCCTGCGTCTGGGCCTTCCTGGTGACAATGTTCATCTACCGCGATTATCGCTGGCGCGACCTGCATCTGCTCGTGCACCGCACGATGAAGACGGTCGGCATGGTGATGATGCTGATCGCGTTCGCGTCGAGCTTCGGTTACATCATGGCGCTGATGCAGTTGCCGGCGCACGTGACAAGTTTCTTCCTTACGGTGTCGGACAACAAATACGTCATCCTGTTCATGATCAACATCCTGCTGCTGTTCCTCGGCACGCTGATGGACATGGCGCCGCTGATCCTGATCTGCGCGCCGATTCTGCTGCCGGTGGTTCAGACCTTCGGCGTCGATCCGGTGCACTTCGGCGTCATCATGCTGGTCAATCTCGGCATCGGCCTGATCACGCCGCCGGTCGGCTCGGTGCTGTTCGTCGGCTGCGCGGTGGCCAAACTGTCGATCGAGCAGGTGACACGCAAGATCTGGCCGTTCTACGTCGCCATGTTCATCGTGCTGATGCTGGTGACCTATATCCCGGCGATCTCGATCTGGCTGCCGAAGCTGATCGTCGATTAAATGAAGCCTGCGCGGACGGGCTTAACGTAGGGTGGGCTGAGCGAAGCGAGCCCACCATCAAGAAAAGCGGTGGGCTCGGCGCGTTGCGCCTTAGCCCACCCTACGGCGCTGTGCCCGGACAAAATCAAAACGCCGCCGCCAGTTCCCGGGCGCCCGGGTTCTGCGCGCCGCGCGCCATCTGGTTTTCCATATCGGCGATCAGTTTCGCTACCACGCCGGTGCGGCGCGCGACCGGGTTGCGATCGTAGCCGCGCTGCTGAAAGAAATTTGCCGTCGGCACGCGCGCCCGGAAATCGTGCGGCATCATCACCATGTCGAGCCCGGTCGAGTCGCCGGTCAGGTTCATCAGTTCGAGTTCGGCGGCGCTGAGCGGCGTCCTGTAGCCCTTCATGCGGGCGAAGTGCAGCGAGTTGGCGAGCTTCTGAACTTGCAGCATCGGGCCGATGTCGCGGTCGAGAATGGCGGCGTGGATGCCGATGCCGGGCGCCGTGGTCTTGGCCATCTTGTCCCAGTCGCCCCAGCGTTGCGGCCCGGTGCGGCTGTGCGCGATCATGCGCTTCACCGCCTCGATCTTGCGCTCCATCGAAATCCTGGCCGGGCCGCTCAGGGCCTTGGCTTTGGCGCGGAGCATTTTGAGAATGCCGTCGCCGTGCTCGGCGAAAATCGAAATCGTGTTGGTCGACAGCAATTGATTGTAGCCGATCGCCGGCGAGATCGCTTTCGGCCGCGTCGGCGTCACGCCGGACTGCGTGTCGTAAGTGCCGTTGCCGCCGGTCTCGAAAATGTAAATGCCGACGATCTGCTCGCGGGTCAGGCCGGCGGCCAGCGCGGCCTTGACGTAAGCGCGCTTGAATTCGAGTTCGCTGGCGGGGCGGTCCGGCACGAAGCCGAAATGTTCTTTGCCGTTGCGCAGAAAATCGGCCAGCAGCGGGATCGGCATGGGCTCGCCCGGCACGGGTCCCGGCGGCGCATTCGGATCGACCGGGCGCGGCGGGCCGGTATAAAGCGGCGGCTGCTCCAGCACATAGTCCTCGAGCAGCACCGGCGCGTGGTTGCGCCGCTTCTCGTTGCGGATGCGGCGCTTGGCGGCGACCGCGTCCCAATAGGCGGCGGCCTGTTCCTCGTAAGGCTGGCGCGCCGCCAGATAAGCGGCCAGCCGCGCCTGATAGTCGCCGTTCTGCGCCAAAGCCGGCGTGCTCACTTGCGGCGCGGCCATCATGACAAGTGCGAGGGCGGGCAGGAAGACGTTGGTCAGGCGCATAGGCGGCATATGAAGGCTTCGCTCTTAAGGATTGGCTTTGCGTCTGGCTTGCGGGCGTTGATTCGTTTTAGATGCCAATACCCTGCGGCATTTGCGCGGCGATGCAAGCCGCCGCGCGCGGTCTTTCGCCGCAGCCGGTGGCAGGCGAAATGCCAAAAAAAATGCGCGCCGGATAACTCCGATGCGCAAGTTCGGGGGGAGGTTCAGAACGTCACGGCCGCGGCCCCTGCAAGGGCCGTGGACGCTTAGCGAATAACGGTGCCGTCGCGGACGGTGTAAACGACCGGGCCGCCGGCCTTGTAAACAGCCGGACCCTGCGCCGACATGATATCGACGCCGAGGTTGAGTTCGCGCGCCGAGATGCCGATGACGGCGATCAGCAGGGCGGCGCAAAGACCGACCACCACGATCTTGAGGTGGGTGGTGCGATCAGCGGTATACATCGACCAGTTCATGTCATCCTCCGAGGTCTCGGACATACGTCGGCCCGGCCAAGGAAACGGTTCAAGCCGAAGGTTCCAGCTTGTTCGTGCTGATAACGTAAGGACGCCGCCACAGTTCCACAGGGCGGATCACGGAACGGTGAAAAGGCGTGAAAAACGCGCAAAGCGGCGCCGCGCCGCCTTCGGACCGGGCGGAGGGCAATTCAGCCGCAATTGGAAGGGCCTGAAAGCTTGTTACTGGCCGTCGCTAAGCTGGTGCTCTTCGGCGATGCGCTCGAAATTCTCGGCCAGGCTCTTGATGCGATAGGACAGGCGATTGTCGTTTTCGACCGGCAGCGGACGCACGACCTTGTACTGCCCACGCGCCGCGGCATTGCCGAACGTCGGCTCGTAAAAGACATCCTGGCCGCTGGCGAATTTGTGCGTCATGGGGGTGCTCGTATTCTGCTGCTGGAAGAGATCAGGCTTTTAAAGAAACACGAAAACGCCCGGCGCGAAGGCCGGGCGTCCCGCTAATTTGTTTTAGAAACTGAAGGCGCCGGTCTTAGGCGTTCTGCAGGTTGGCGGCGGCCTGCTTGCCGCGCTCCGTCACGATTTCATACGACAGGCGCTGGCCTTCGTTAAGCGTGCTCATGCCGGCGCGCTCGACGGCGCTGATGTGCACGAACACGTCCTTGGAGCCGTCGCTCGGGGTGATGAAACCAAAACCCTTTTGGGTATTGAAGAACTTGACCGTACCTGTCGCCATCGTGGCACCTTTTGCTATGCGCTGCTTTGTGTGATGCGCGCAGGCGATGGTCGCCTGTGCGATCGAAACACCGAGTTTTGGGGGTGCATTGGCAGCGCCCAAAAAGGGCAAGTCAGCAAGGCATAACCGAAAACCAAAGTTTCAACAGCTTTCACATATACGAAATGGCGAAAACCGTCAAACTTCGGCGTTTCGGTGCATTCGGCGAAAACCTTTACGCGACGTTTTCTTCCGCCGCGGCGGCAACCACCGTCTTGGGCAACGGATAGCTGTCGCAATCGTACAGTGCGCGGATGTCCTTGTGGCCAAGCCGGGTTTCCCGGATTTCGATATAGGCCCCGAGCAGCAGCGGCTCCGGCAATTCCTCGACCGCGAAGCGGATGGCGTCGGCGGCGGTATCGAAACGGCGATAACGGACCTTGTTGGCAATCTTGCGGTTGCGCGACGGGAACAGCTCCGCCGGAGCGGAAAAGTCGAATTGTTTCACGATTAAATCTCCAAAACGCGGGGCGGAGGAATGATTGGGTTGTCTCTATATAGGCCCAAATTCGTGGCTTTACAGGGGCAGCGGGCGAATATGCTTAAATGAAGCCTACCTTCGCGGCGGGTCATCCCCCGGCCAGCAAACGCGCCCTTGCCGTGGCGGCCGGTGGCCGGCCGGTCAGGGTGGTATAATGATCGATCGGGCAGGGGCGGCCGGTCAGAAAGCCCTGGATCTGGTTGCACCCTTCGGCGAACAGAAAATCCCGCTGAGTTTCAGTCTCGACACCTTCGGCGAGAATCGGAATCTTGAGACTGTGGCCAAGCCCGATGACCGCGCGAACGATCGCCATGGAGTGGCGGTTGTTCTCCAGATCCGAAATGAAGGCGCGGTCGATCTTGATCTTGTCGAACGGAAACGAGTGCAGATAGGACAGTGAGGAATAGCCCTTGCCGAAATCGTCCAGCGAAATCTGCACGCCGAGGGCTTTGAGCCTTCGCAGGATGGAGACCGCGCGGGAAAAGTCGTTGATCAGAACGCCTTCGGTGATTTCCAGCTCCAGCCGCGCCGGCGCCAAGCCGGTTTCAAGCAGAATCCGGTGTACCAGCCCCGGGAGATCGCCGTGATGAAACTGAATCGGTGAGACATTGACGGCGATTGACAGCGGTCGCGGCCATGAAGCCGCCTCGCGGCATGCTTCGCGCAGCGCCCATTCGCCCAGCGGAATAATCAGGCCGTATTCCTCGGCAATAGGGATGAAAGTGCCGGGCGGCACCATTCCGCGCCTTGGGTTGTGCCAGCGCGCCAGCGCCTCGAATCCAACGGCCTCGCCGGTGACGCGGAACTGCGGCTGGTAGTGCAACTGGAGTTCGTTGCGATCGATTGCCTGCCGCAGATCGTGCTGCAAATTGTGCCGTTCCTGGAGAGCGACGCCCATTTCAGGGCGGAAGAAAAGGACCGACGTGTGTTTCGCCGCCTTGGCTTGATACAACGCGGCGTCGGCGTGGACCATCAGCGCCTTGGCTTCCACGCCGTCCTCCGGATACACCGCACCGCCGATGCCGAGACCGATCCGAATCGACTGGTTGCCGATCTTGAAATCTTCGGCGAAGGCGGCGAGCAACCGCAGGGCAACGGCTGTTGCGGCTTCCTCGCCGCCGGGTGTGATCAAAGTGAATTCGTCACCGCCGAGGCGGGCAATGAAGGCGTCACCCGCGAAGGTTTGCAGGCGGCGCGCGACCTCCTGGAGCAGAGTGTCGCCGGCAGCGTGGCCATACACATCGTTGGTTTCCTTGAAGCGCGTCAGGTCCAGGCTGAGAACGGTGAAGCATTCCCCGTTTTCCTGGGCGTTCCGGATGGTCGCGGCAATGCGTGCGTTGAAAGCGGCGCGGTTCGGCAAATCGGTGAGGGCATCGTGATGCGCCATGTGCGCGATCTTGCGTTCGAATATTCGCTTCTCGGTGACGTCCTCCAGCACGGTGAGCAAGTACTGCGGCTTGCCGTCGCCGTCGCGAATGGCGATGCGCTTCGACGCAACCGTGCGCGCGCCGTTTCCTCCCGTGGCCAACTCGAATTCGCTTGCGGTGATGGCGCCATCGGCCACGAGGGCGTCTTCATCGGAAGCCGTGATGATGTCGGCGGTTTCGCTGAAGTAGAGTTCGCGCGCCGATTTTCCGATCAGATGCTCGCGGTTCAGACCGGTAAGTTCCTCATAGGCCTTGTTGACCAGCGTGAGCCGCCAGGCGTTGTCGCCGTTTTCCGGCAGCGCCTTCACCGAAATCGACAGCGGAATATGCTCGATGACGGTATCGAGAAAGATCTTGGTGCGCGCCTCGATCTGTTGCG
This sequence comes from Rhizobiales bacterium Ga0077525, assembly GCA_001464835.1. Taxonomy (GTDB): domain Bacteria; phylum Pseudomonadota; class Alphaproteobacteria; order Rhizobiales; family Xanthobacteraceae; genus Pseudolabrys. The sequence continues at coordinate 9,644 of LNDS01000020.1, forward strand.
ATTGATTAAGTTTCCGGTTGAGATCGTCGATGGCCTCATGCTGGCGCTGAAGGGATTCCGCGGTCGCATTCAATTCCAGCATCAGCCGACCCAGTTCGCCGTTTGGGTGCGGCGCGGCAATGCGCGCGCTCAAATCGCCGTCGCCGAGCCGCTTGGCCATCGCGGCGATGCGGCCGACCTGTCGGCGGATGCCGATTTCGGCCAACGTCCATACCCCCGCAAACAGCAGCAGCGACACCAGGCCGAGAATGGCGAGGTCTTCGTAAAGACGCTTGTTCGCCGCGGCCACCAAGCCGTCGCGCGGCATTCCAACCATGACGTAGATGCCGGCTTCGCGGAAATTAGGTGTTTCGGCGGCGACCCAGTAATGCTTGCGGCCATCGAGCCCCGTGACTTCGTGGGCAATACCGGTATTTGCCGAGGCGACCTGGAACATCTCCGTGTCCGAGATCGATGTACCTGCCTTCCTGGTCCCGCTTGTGCGGTCGGGCGCAACCAGAACAACGCCGGCCTTATCTACCAGCAAAATCTCCACGGCCCCCGATAGCCTTTGGATATGATAATCGACAAATAACTTCAGATTGAGGGAGGCCAGCAGAACGAATTTCAAATCTCCGGCCGGCGTGCGGGCGGGATAGGCGATCTGAAGCACGATATTCCGGTCAGCCGGCCGACCGCCGGCTGGAGTGCTACCGTGTCATGCGTCACCAGTGCCTTTTTAAAGTAATGCCGGTCGTTGAGGTCAAGATCGCGGTTGGTGCGCAGTGAGTCGCAGAAAAGCTTTCCGTTCGGCAGGATCGTCAGGATGCCGGTGTACTGCGCGTATTCTTCGCGCACGGCGGATAAAAACGTGGAGCACTCAGCGCGATTGGTGCTCTCCAGGTCGACGGCGCGCGCCAGTCCGAAATGCAGTTGCGCGGTGCCTTGAATTTTTTCGCCCAAGTCGAGCGTGATGCTGCCGGCGGTCGTGGACAACTGTGCCAAAGCGGTGTCGATTTCCGCGGCGCGGTTTGCGAAAAACCGGATCCCCAACAGGATCGCGGGCACCAGAGTGGCCAGAACGACAAGCAATAGTAGCCGGGCACGTAAACTCATTGACCAATCGCTCTTCGTTCGCTGTCGGCCGCGAATTGCGCGAGCCGATGTTGCGGAGAGCCGAGCCTCGTCGCCAGCTTCCATCGCTATTGAAGCGGCTAAAGTTAAAAACGGCCTGTAGGAACGTAGTTACGAAATACAGCTGAGATGCGTACAAATGATGTAATAATCTAAATTATGGTTTTGGGGATGGGCACACCCAGGCGGCAACCAAGTTCTGCAAAGCCGGCATTTTTGATGCAGATCACGCGGCAACCAAGTTCCAACCTTGCGGCTCGTCCGATAGCAAAAGTTGTAACGACGGAAGGTGGACAACCGTTGGCGCCCCTTACCGGGCTTGATTGCGGCACCAGGGCGCGATGCCGTCCGGATGGCCTCAGCGTTAAATACTCCCCACCGTCTTCAGCCGCGCCCGTGGATGAATTTCGCTCTGCGAGATTACTGGCGTCTGGGCGCGGAAGCGCTCGACGATGCCGCGCACGAAGGGGCGGATCGAGGCCGAGGTGACCAGCACCGGGGCTTCGCCTTCGCGCGCCGCGGTCTCGAACTTTTCGCGCACCAGGGTGATGAACTCCGACAGCTTCGACGGCTGCATCGCCAGATGGCGGTCGTCGCCCTGGCCGACAATGGACTCGGCGAACGACTGCTCCCACTTCGCCGACATGGCGATGAGCGGCAGGTAGCCGTTGTGGCTGGTGTACTGCGCGCAGATCTGCCGCGAAATGCGGGCGCGCACATGCTCGGCCAAAGTGAGCGGGTTGCGCGTCGAGCCGGCGCCTTCGGCGATGCCTTCGAGGATGGTCGAGAGGTCGCGGATCGAGACGCGCTCGGCGAGCAGGATTTGCAGCACGCGCTGGATGCCTGAGGTGGTGATGAGCGTCGGCACCAAGTCCTTGAGCAGTTCGGCCTGTTCCTTCGGCAGATCCTTGAGCAGCTTGGTCACTTCGCCGTAGGACAGCAGATCCGATACGTTGTTCTTCAGAATTTCGGTCAGATGCGTCGACAGCACGGTGGCGGCATCGACCACGGTGAGGCCCTGCATCGCCGCTTCTTCCTTGATGCTGGCATCGACCCAGGTCGCCGGCAAGCCGAAGGTCGGTTCGGTGGTGTGCGTGCCCGGCAGGTTCACCTGACCGCCGGACGGATCCATGACCATGTACTGCCCGGCCCAGATCTTGCCGGAGCCGGCTTCGACTTCCTTGATCTTGATCACATAGGTGTTGGAGTCGAGATTGACGTTGTCGAGGATGCGAACAGCCGGCATGACGAAGCCCATTTCGCCGGCGAGCGAACGGCGCAGCGCCTTGATCTGCTCGGTCAGGCGATCGCTGCCGTCCGGCGAATTGACCAGCGGCAAGAGCGCATAGCCGAGTTCGACCTTGAGATCGTCGATCTTGAGCGCGGTCGAGATTGGCTCATCGACGGCCTCGGCGGCCTTGGTTTCGGTCGCTACCTTGGTCGCTTCCTGGGCGACGACTTCCTTGGCGCGCTTGTTGGCGTAGAAGGCCAGCAGCGAAGCGCCGCCGCCGAGCACGAAAAACGGCAGGAACGGAATGCCGGGCAACAGCGCGATGATCAGCATGACGCCGCCCGACATGCCGAGTGCCTTCGGATAGCCGGAGAGCTGCTTCATCATCGCCCGGTCGGCAGAGCCGGCGATGCCGGCCTTTGACACAAGGAGGCCTGCGGCGGTTGAGACGATCAGGGCCGGCATCTGCGTCACCAGGCCGTCGCCGACGGTCAGCAGCGTGTAAGTGCGCGCTGCGTCGCCGAACGACATGCCCTGCTGCGCCATGCCGATGATCATGCCGCCGATGACATTGATGAAGACGACGAGCAGGCCGGCAATGGCGTCGCCGCGCACGAACTTGGAGGCGCCGTCCATGGCGCCGAAGAAGCCGCCTTCGGCTTCCAGGGTCTTGCGGCGCGCGCGGGCTTCGTTCTCGTCGATCAGGCCGGCCGACATGTCGGCGTCGATGGCCATCTGCTTGCCCGGCATGGCGTCGAGGTGGAAGCGCGCTGCGACTTCGGCGATGCGGCCCGAACCCTTGGTGATGACGATGAAATTGACGATGACCAGGATGGTGAAAACGATGATGCCGATGACGAAATTGCCGCTCATCACGAAATTGCCGAAGGCTTCGATGACGTGGCCGGCGGCGGCGCCGCCTTCATGGCCGTGCGACAAAATCAACCGTGTGGAGGCCAGGTTCAGGGCGAGCCTGAGCATGGTGGCGATCAGCAGCACGGTCGGGAAGGCGGAGAATTCCAGCGGCGTGTGAATGAACAAGGCCGTCATCAGGATCAGGATCGACAGGATGATCGAAATGGCCAGCGCCAGGTCGAGCAGGACCGGCGGCAGCGGCAAGATCAGGATGACGAGAATGACGAGGACGCCGATGGCGAGCCCCATGTCGCCTTTGCGCAGCGCCTCGCCCATGGCGCCAAGGCTGGGGATCTTGAAGCCGCCGGTCGCGGGAGGAGAGGCGGCTGAAATGTCGGTCATTGGCTACCAGGCTTAAGAAACGGGCACACGCACCCGGCAAACTTTGCCCAGTTTATGGTTAGCGGCTGGTTAACGAGGGGGTCGGAAGTGGCCCGGAAGGCCACTTTGGAGCCGGCGGGCCGTTATCCGCGTCCGGTTGGACGGGCCGAAAACAAGTGAGCCCGCCGCGTTGCCGCGGCGGGCCCGTCGTTTGTCGCCAGGCAGGGGGATCAGCCCGGCAATAGAACGGTGTCGATGACGTGAATGACGCCGTTCGACTGCGTGACGTCGGCGATGGTGACGGTGGCGGTCTGGCCCTTTTCGTCGACGATCTGGATCTTGTCGCCGCTCATCTTGACGGTGAGGGTGCAGCCGCCGACGGTCTTGACCTTGTGCGCCCCGCCGTCGTCCTTGATCATCTTGCCGATCGCGCTCGACATCGCATTGGCGGCGACGACGTGACAGGTCAGCACCTTGGTCAGGTTCGCCTTGTTCTCGGGCTTGAGCAGCGTATCGACGGTGCCGGCCGGCAGCTTGGCGAAGGCGGCATTGGTCGGCGCGAATACGGTGAACGGGCCTTTACCCGACAACGTATCGACGAGGCCGGCGGCCTTGACCGCGGCGACCAGAGTCGTGTGATCCTTCGAATTAACGGCGTTCTCGACGATGTTCTTGGCCGGAAACATTTCGGCGCCGCCGACCATCTTGGTCTGCGCGAAAGCGGTGGCGCTGAAGGCGAGCGCGAGCGCTGCCCCGGTGAAGGCAGTCTTGCTGAAGAAGTTCATGGTTGCTCCGTCCTTGGTTTAAGTCTCCGTTCCTTGCTGACGGAGACACCAGTGATACGGAGCGGACGGCCTGGCAGATGTTGGTTTCCATGTCACGGCTGCGTGACGCGCGCGTGTGCAGTCCGCTGAGGCAAGCACGGGCGCTGTTCGCGCCGGAGTGTCTAGTTACGCTTCCAGACTTCGGCGCCGATGGTTACGCGACGCCGTGGCGTCATCGATCTCGGCCTCTTGGGTGAGCAAATGCATCTCGCCGCAATCGATGCAGCGCAGGCGGGCGCGCAGACGATCGAGGCCGGCGAGCGTCTCGTCATCGGTCACCAGCACCAGACTGCCATTGACCGGACAGCGATAACGCAACGCGCCGCTCGGCCGCGGAGTCGCCGCGGCGGCGCGCATCGGCCCGGCGCTATTGTGAAATACCGATGGGTGGATATGCGCCCAGTTTTGCGGAATTGCAGTCATGTCCCAACGATTTCGCCGTCCGTGCGATGCTGCACTGCAGCGATAAGCCTTGGGCGCCGGGCTTGGTTCCCAATAACAAGCGCAATTCCGGTATTCGGATACGCTTTACAGCATCGCCGGAAATACATGCGCGCCGCCCTGGCCCAGCGGCAATTTGTCCACTCGGGTCACCGCCTTGAGATCGAGATCGCCGTAGAGATGCGGAAACAGCGCGCCGCCGCGCGAGACTTCCCATTTGAGGCGCTCGCCAAGCTGAGAGGTATCGACCTGCACCAGCAGCAAATTATCTTGCCCGGCGAAGTGTTTGGCGGCGGTCTCGACAGCCTGCGCGGCGGTCGAAAAATGAATGAAGCCATCCTGCACATCGACCGGCGCGCCGCGGAAAACACCGGCAGATTCGGCCGCGCGCCACAGCGTTTCCGGGCAGATTTTGTAAATGAACCGGGGCGAAACGGCTGCCGTCATAATATTGCGCCGGGCACATCAATTTTGATTGTAAAAAGGGTTGCATGCACGGGGCGGTTCCTCATATGCGGTTGTGAGCATACAGGACTGCTATGACCAAAACCGAAGAATATCTGATCGAAGCCGCCGACCAATGCGTGCAAATGGCGCGTACCGGCCGCGAAATGGCGGAAAAACTTGAAGCGATGAGCAACAATCTGATGGCCAAGGCGGTCGAACTCGACACCATTCGCCAACGCGACGACGAACGGCAACCGGACAAGATTCGCAAGGCCGCGCGAAAATAGGTTTTCGTCGATCGCTAGCAAACAAAAGCCCGGCGTCTGCGCCGGGCTTTTTTTATGCGCCGCACGACGCAGCCTCAACTGGTCGACGACTGCATCTCGCACATCTTGGCGGCAGCGCTGCGCTCGCCGATGATAATTTCGCCGCGCCAGTGACGCAGGTCGGGATTCTCCTTGGTTGCCTCGAATTTGGTCATCTCGACCCATTCCTTGTCGACGCGGCGGTGCGCGACGCCACCACCGGCAAAGACCAGCGCCAACCCGCCGGCAACGTCCCAGATGTTGGGCGAGGCGAAGCGCGCCGCCTGCAACAGGCCGGCCGCGACCATGGCGCATTCCAGCGCGGCCGAGCCGGTCTTGCGCGTTTCCCACAGGCCGTCGCTGACGGTGGCGACCGGCACGCCGACCAGCCGGCGCTTCACATCGGGATTGACCTTGGGCGTGACGTCGGCGCCGTCAAAGCGCAATTTGCCCCCGGCGGTGCAGTGATAGACGCCGGCGCGCAGCGCGTGGCTGACCGAGGTCCACACAGCGCCGACCACCGGCACGCCTTTGTGCAGAATGCCGATAGAGGCGGCAAACAGCGGCAGGCCGTTGACGAAGTTCGCGGTGCCGTCGATCGGATCGACCGCCCAGATGAAATCGTGCTTGCCCGGGCGCTCGGTGCTTTCTTCGCCGATGATGTCGTGCTTGGGGAAGCTCTCGGCGAGGCGTTCGCGGATCATGCGCTCGACCTTCTGGTCGATCTCCGACACCGGGTCCTTCCACTCGTCTTCCTTGGCCGCGGTCTTGTAGCGCACGGCCAGCAGGCCGCCGACCGCCCTGGTGATTTCCGCGCCGGCGATGCCGGCCAGTTCGATGGCCGCCGATTCGATTTCGCGCAATTTTTCGCGCGGGATGCCGACATCGGCATTCGGCGCCGGGGTTTTGTCGACCGGCTTGAGCGGCGGCATTTTCGCCGCGGTGTCGGACCTGTTGCCGTCCGGCTTTTTGGCTTTGGCGGTGGTGCTCATGCCGCACCTGCTTTTTTCTCATGCGCTTTCTGCACCGGATGTTTGACCGGCATCAAGACGCGAACCGGGGTTTCCTCGCAGACGATATCGACAGTCTGCTCTTTTTCGTTCGCCTCGAAGTATTCATCATCGACGCGCGCCGGCTGATCGCTCCATGTGAGGCTCACGCTCGTCGCCTTGCGCACCGTCACCGGCGGCATCTCGACTTGCGGTGCGTCGATCCACTTGATCAGCTTTTTGCGATCGGCTGTCTCGAAATACACGACGTCGAGCTTGCCGTCGCCGAGATCGGCTTTCGCGGCAAGCGGCAGGCCGGGACCGGTGAAGGCAATGTTGGCCACCTCCACGCCAAGCAGCGTCTTTTCGTAGTTCTTGCCATCGATCTTGACAATAACGTCAAAGGGCTTGGCTTCCTTCAGCGTCTCCTGAAAAGCCTCGCGGCCCTTGAGCAGATTATTGGCGCCTTTCGGCTTCTTGCGTTTGGAGACGTCTTCAAGGAAGGCCGGAAACACGCCGACGCCGTAGCTTTCCAAAAACAGCGTGGTGCCCCAGTAGCCGGTGACCGAGCCGATATTGACCTCGACGTAACGGTCCAGCGTCCAGGTCTCGACCAACTCCTGTGGGGTGCCGGCAATGCCCAGCGACCGGGCAAAGTTGTTGGCAGTGCCCAGCGGCAAGATCGCGACCGGCCGGGTGCGGTCCTGCAATGCGAGAAGCACCGAGGCCAGCGTCCCATCGCCGCCGGCAGCGACGATCAGGTCGTCGTCGCCGGCGAGCGTTTTCTTGAAATCGTCATCCTTTACCGAGACATAGGATGTCTCATAGCCGGCCAATTTCAGGGCAGCGAGGATGCTGTCCTTGTCTTTGCCGTCAGTGCCCGCGCTCGGATTGTGACAGAGGAGTGCCCTTACCATGCCGCCTTAACGGCGGGGCAGGGCTCCGGGTTCCATGCGGGAACGCAAACAGCCGGCGGGGTGACCGCCGGCCGTTATTTGAGCAAATACCAGCGAGCTTCAGGCCACGCTGCGCATCTCGCCGCCGTGCGGCGGCGGGATCGGCGACCCGTCCGCGGAATATTCGTTGAGCTTGTTGCGCAAGGTCCGGATCGAGATGCCGAGGATATTGGCGGCATGCGTCCGGTTGCCGAGGCAGTGCTTGAGCGTCTCCAGGATGAGGTCGCGCTCGACATCGGCGACGGTGCGGCCGACCAGGCTGCGGGTGACCTGCTCGGCGGCAAGCGCGGCCTGTTCGGCGACGCCGGTGCCGCGCGTCTGATCGAGCCGCGCGCCATCGGGCGAGAGGATGCCATCGACGCCGATCTCAAGCCCGCTGGACAGCAGCACCGCGCGGTGCAGCGTGTTCTCCAGTTCGCGGACATTGCCCGGCCAGCGCGTGGTGTTGAGTGCGCGGCGCGCTTCCGCCGACAGCGGACGTATGGCGAGGCCGTTGGCTTCGGAGTACTTCTTGATGAAGTGCGTCGCCAGTTCGAAAATATCGGCCGGGCGTTCGCGCAACGGCGGGATCTTCAGGTTCACGACATTGAGCCGGAACATCAGATCTTCTCGGAATTGTCCGGCGCGCACCGCCTCGGTCAAATTGCGGTTCGAGGTGGCGATGATGCGGATATCGACCGGCACCGGTTTCGAACCGCCGACGCGGTCGATGACGCGCTCCTGAATGGCGCGCAACAGCTTGGCTTGAAGGCGCACATCCATTTCGGAAATTTCATCGAGCAGCAGCGTGCCGCCATTGGCCTCCTCGAACTTGCCGATGCGGCGGCCGAGCGCGCCGGTGAAGGCGCCCTTTTCATGGCCGAACAGTTCGGACTCCAGCAGGTTCTCCGGGATCGCGGCGCAGTTTACGGTGATGAACGGCTTCTTGGCGCGCTGCGAGCGGGCATGAACGTAACGCGCCAGAACTTCCTTGCCGGTGCCGCTTTCGCCGGTGATGAGGACCGAGGCGTCCGAGCCGGCGATCTGCTGGGCCAGCTTGACCACCGAGGCCATGGCGTCGTCGCGGTAGATCATCTCGCGGTTGTCGTCGGTGACGGCGGCCAGCACCGCGGCGATCAGCTCCGGATCGGGCGGCAGCGGGATGTATTCTTTGGCGCCGGCATGGATCGCCTTGACCGCGGCGCGGGCATCGTTGGTGACGCCGCAGGCGACGATCGGAACGTGGATGCGTTCGGCGTCGAGACGATCGACCAAATCGCGAATGTCGAGATTGACATCGACGAAGAGGAGATCGGCGCCGCGGCCGGAGCGCAGCACGGCGAGCGCCTGTTCGTTTGAATCGGCGTGGGTGACCGAGGCGCCCTTGTCCATCGCAATCTTGCTGGCGATGGTGAACTGCCCGCCGAGGGTGCCGACAATGAGGAGGCGCATGAGGTTAGTCCTTCAGTTGTTCAGTACGAGCGAATAGTGCGTGGCGAATAGTGAGTAGAGCAAAGGGCTTTCTGTTCGCTACTCACCACTCGCTATTCGCTTCTTAGTTCTTTTCCGACTTGATGATTTCCGTCATCGTCACGCCGAGCTTGTCTTCGACCAGCACCACTTCACCGCGCGCCACCAGCCTGTTGTTGACGTAGATATCGATCGCTTCGCCGACCTTGCGGTCGAGTTCGAGCACGGCGCCGGGCCCGAGCTTCAACAGTTCGCCGACATCCATGCGGGCGCGCCCGAGCACGGCCGAAACCTGCACCGGCACGTCGAACAGAGCTTCAAGATCCTGCGCGCCGCGATGCACCGAATCCGGTTGCGACGGCGCCAGCGAGCCCGAATCCTGCACCTGGACCTCGTCGCCTTCGAGGTCGGGAAGCGGTACCTTGGTTTCGTCTTCACTCATCGCGTCGTCTCCAGAAGCCTGTTCAATTCCGAAATCTTGTTAGTTCGCGACCGTGCCGCGCCCCGCGATATAGCGGCCAACTATCTCTTCGATGGTCGCCAAAGTCGCCGCGGTATCGCGGGTGACGCCGCCGTCGGCCCATTCGATGCGGCAATCGCCCGGTGCGACGTTGGCGTCGCTCTGCACGGTCAGGCGTCCCTCGAAGCCGCGCAGGCGCGCGATCTCTTCGAGCTTTTCGCGGGCCGCGTCGAAAATATCGGCGCCGGTGTGAATGGCGATTTGCGGCGTCGCCACCAGCTGGCGGAACGCTTCGCCGGCCAGAGCGGAGATTTCGGCGAGCGGCTCACGCGCCACCAGTTCGGGCGACAGCTTGCCGGCGACCGCAACCGCGACCTGCACCGCTTCGGTTTCCAGCCGCGCCTCGATGCCGGTCAGCGCATTGTTGAGGCGCGCCATGCTGTCGGCGATCTGGGTGAGCGCGCGGGCGATACGTTCGGCGGCCTCGGTGCGCGCCTGCGTCTGCCCGGCCTCGAAGCCCTTGCGATGCGCGACAGCCTCAGCATCGGCGCTGCGGCGCTCGTGTTCGATCAGGGTAATGGTCGGCTTGACCCCGCCGGGGGCGAAGTCTTCGTCGAACATGAATTTTGCGGCGGCCGTCATGTCAGGCTTTCTTAGTAGATAAGTTCGTCGTCGCCCTGGCTCTTGGCGATGAGGATTTCACCCTTCGCCGCCAGATCCTTGGCGATATTGACCAGCAGAGTCTGCGCCTCGTCGACGTCGCGCAAGCGCACCGCGCCGAGCGCGCCCATGTCGTCGACCAGCATCTTGGCGGCGCGCGTCGACATGTTTTTGAAGAAGAACTCGCGCACCTTCTCGGTCGCGCCTTTCAGCGCGATGGCGAGCTTGTCCTTGTCGATGTTGCGCATCAAAGTCTGCGCCGAGCCGGCATCGAGCTTGATCAGATCGTCGAAGGTGAACATCAGCGCCTTGATGCGCTCGGCCGCGTCGCGGTTTTCTTCTTCCAGCGCCGTCAAAAAGCGGGTTTCGGTCTGGCGGTCGAAATTGTTGAAGATTTCCGCCATCACCTCGTGCGCGTCGCGGCGGCGCTTCTGCGACAGGTTGGACATGAATTCGGTGCGCAACGTCTGCTCGACGCGCTCGATGACGTCCTTTTGCACCGCTTCCATCTTCAGCATGCGGCCGACGCAGTCGAGCGACATGTCCTCCGGCAGGATCGACAGCACGCGCGCGGCGTGTTCGGGGCGCAGTTTGGACAGAACGACGGCGACGGTCTGCGGATATTCGTTCTTGAGATAGTTCGCCAGCACCTCTTCCTGCACGTTGGCGAGCTTTTCCCACATGTTGCGGCCGGCTGGGCCGCGGATTTCGTCCATGATGCCGCCGACGCGGTCCTTCGGCAGATATTGCTGCAACAGGCGTTCGGTGGCGTCGTAATTGCCGAGCAGCGCGCCGGAGGCCGACAGCCGGCCGACAAATTCCAGCAGCAATTGTTCGACTTCCTCGGCCTGGATGGCGCCGAGCTGCGACATGACGATGGAAATTTCGCGCAGCTCGTCGTCGTCGAGCATGCTGAAAATCTTGCCGCCGTATTGTTCGCCGAGCGCGAGCATCAGAACCGCCGCGCGCTCCGGTCCGGTCAGCTTGCGCTTGCTTGACGCCACCTGCGGCCGGCTGGCCAGTTCGGCCATCAGGCCGCCGATGTCCTGCCGAACCTCGTCGGGCTCTTTCTTTTCTTTATCGTAGACTGAAGGCATCAGGCCGCTTCCTCGTGGAGCCAGCTACGGATGACCGAGACCGCCTCGTGCGGATTCTTCTCGGCCAGTTCGCCGACCTTCTGAACCGACTGGGCGTGAACCTGTCCCTGCACCTTGGCGACGTCGATCATCGCCGAGGTGCGGTTGGAAATCGCCACGGTGTCTTCGCCGCCGACGATGGCGATATTGGTGCCGCTGGTATTGGTCAGGCTGTCGCTGCCGGTAGCGCCACTGCCGGGCGGCAGCGGCTGGCCGTCGGGGCCGAACTGGACCGCGCCGCCGCCGAGCGCGCCGGCAACGCCGGCCATGCCGGCCGCACCGGCCTTGCCGAGCGCGCCGGTGTCCGGCGTGACGATGCGGCGTACCAGCGGCCGCACCACCATCAGGAGAACGATGAGGCCGAGGAGCGCCATCACGCCCTTTTCGGCGGCGCCCATGATGTCGTCCTTGGTGAACTGGAAATATTTCATCCAGCCGAGATTTTCCGAAACCGACAACGGCTCGCCGCTGTCGGCGAAGCGCAGGTTGACCACTTCGATCTGGTCGCCGCGCTTGGCGTCGAAGCCAATGGCGGTGCGCACCAAAGCGGCGATGCGGTCGATCTCTTCCTTGGCGCGCGGCTGATAGACCATCTCGCCTTTGGCGTCTTTCACATAGCGGCCATCGACCAGGACGGCGGCGGAGATGCGGTTGACGCGGCCGGCTTCGATGACCTCGGTCTTGGTCGTGCGCGAGATCTCGTAGTTGACGATTTCCTCGGTCTTCTTGCTCTGGTCGCGCTGGCCGCCGCCGGGGCTGTTGGCGTCCCTGTTCGAGCCCGGCAGTTCGCCGGCGACGGAGACCGGGCCACCTTCCTTGCCGTCCTGCGAGTTGGATTGCTCTTCGCGGGTCTGGCTCGAGCGCACGACGCGGCCGTCCGGATCGAACTTGTCCGAGGTTTGCGTGATGCGGTTGAGGTCGAAATCGGCGTTGAGCTGGACGCGCGCCTTGCCGGGCCCGACCACCGAGGAAACGATGGCTTCGACCTGCGCGCGCAGGCGGCTTTCGTAGCCGGCCTTGCGCTCGTCGGCGCTGACGCCGCCGAGGGCGTTGTCCTGCGCCGCGCCGTCGGCGAGCAGGCGGCCGCTTTCATCGATCACCGAGACGCGCTCTGGCTTCATGCCGTTGACGGCGGTGGCGACCAGATGGCGGATGGCGCGCACCTGTTGCGGCTCCAGCGAACCGCGCACCTTGAGCACGATTGAGGCCGAGGCTTCGACCTTGTCGCGCGAGAACAGCGGCCGTTCCGGCAGCACCAGATGAACGCGCGCCGCCGTCACCCGGTCGAGGCCGCGAATGGTGCGGGCGAGTTCGCCTTCCAGCGCGCGCAGGTGATTGATGTTCTGGATGAAGGAGGTGGCGCCGAGCGCGTCCGACTTGTCGAAAATCTCGTAGCCGACGCCGCCGCCCTTGGGCAGGCCGCCTTCGGCGAGCTTCATGCGCAAGCGGGCGACGTTGTCCTTGGGGACCATGATGATCGCGCCGTCGTTTTTCATCTGGTAGGCGATGGCCTGGCGTTCCAGATCCTTGATGATCGCGCTGGAGTCCTCGACCGAGAGGTCGGTGAACAGAGGCACCATGGTCGGCGCGTTCATCCGGATCATCAGAAAGGCGAAGAAGCCGATCAGCGCCAACGTCACCGCGGCCATAGCCGCCATTCGCGCCGCACCCAGCGATTTCACAAAATCGAAAAAGCCTTGCACTGGTCTGTCCTAGCCGCGTGGCGCCCTTTCGGGCGGTACCCGGCAAGTTTTGCCCAGTATATGGTTAGCGTCTGGTTAACGAGTTGGGCGGCAAGACCTTTTTTCAATCGGCGCGCGCTGAGCTTATGTTTTGATCGTGAACCGATCACGAGGCGCGGCTGTGAAATGCACCTGCGAAATCGACATGCGAAAACGCCGGCCTCAGGTTGATCCTGGGGCCGGCGTTTTCAAATTGAGTCGATAAAGAAAGGGCTACTGCCGGTATTGCTGGATGCGCGTGGTGCGCAGGCCGGCGAGGCCATGCTGGTCAATCGAATACTGCCAGGACAGGAATTCTTCGACGGTGAGGGTGTAGCGCGCACAGGCTTCTTCAAGGGACAGCAATCCGCCGCGGACGGCTGCGACCACCTCGGCCTTGCGGCGGATGACCCAACGTTTCGTTGTCGGCGGCGGCAAGTCCGCGATCGTAAGCGGACTGCCATCGGGCCCGATGACGTATTTGACCCTCGGGCGGTGGGGTTCGGTCATTGGAATACTCACAAAGACTCTACTGATGACTGCAACTGTCACAAAAACTACAGGGCCCGACTTAAAATTTGCCTAAGCTGATCGGGCGGAACAGGAAAAGTTTGCCCGGTTTTTGCTAACCTTTTGGTTACGGTTGGGATTTTCCAGGCGCCATTCAAGGATAGCAAGATCGGGGTTTCAAGTTCAATTAGACCCGCTAAATTGGCGTTTTAGAGGGACACGCGTTTGCAAAAGTTCCCCGAAACAGCTCGCTCGAATTGGGCTGCGCGCGGCCGGAACGCCGCGGCCCTCATCGCTGTTTTTCTTGCCTATTTTATTTTGGCCAAGCTCGGCCTGGCTTTGGCGTCGATCAATCCCAGCGCCAGCCCGATCTGGCCGCCGACCGGATTGGCTCTCGCCGCGGTGCTGTTGGGCGGTATGAGGCTCTGGCCGGCCATCTTCGCCGGCGCCTTTGCCGCCAATCTCACCACCGCCGGCACGATCGAGACCTCGGCGCTGATCGCGCTCGGCAATACGCTGGAAGCGGTCGTTGGCGGATTTCTGATTGTGCGATGGTCGAATGGCGCCGGCACCTTTGCGACGCCGGTCGGGGTGATGAAGTTTGCCGCGGTGAGTTTTGTGCCGGCCACCGTGGTCGGCGCCAGCGTCGGCGTGGCGACGCTCTACTTGGCGGGGCTTGTGCCTTACGACACGCTGGCGCCGGTCTGGGTCACCTGGTGGCTCGGCGACGCTGCCGGTGCCTTGGTGGTGACGCCGGTCATCGTGCTGTGGGCGCGCTCGGCCCGGTCGATACTGCGGCCGTCCGGCCGTGAAGTCCGCGACGTGGCTGCTGTGCTCGGCTTTGCAGTCGCGGTCGGTGTGGCGGCGTTCAGCCCGCTGCTGCCTTTGTCGGAATACACTAGTCCGCTCGGCTTTCTCGCCATCGTGCCGCTGCTGTGGGCGGCGCTGCGGCGTGGGCCTCGCGACACCGCGACGGTGGCGCTGATACTGACGGGATTTGCCATCTGGGCGACGATGCGCAATGCCGGTCCGTTCGGCCAACTTGGCCTCAACGAATCCTTCCTACTGCTGCTGACCTTCATGATCAGCGTCTCGGTGCCGTCGCTGGCGTTGAGCGCCGATGTAGCGATGCGACGCATCACCGAGGACGATCTGCGGCGCACGCAGATCGAACTCGATGCCCGCGTCAAGGAACGCACCGCCGCTCTCGCCGACGCCAATATCCATCTCACCGAAGCGCAGCGCCTCGCCAATCTCGGCAGTTGGTCTTGGGACATCCCCGAGAACAAGTTCACCTGGTCGGACGAGCTGATGGATATTTACGGCGTCACAAGGCAGACGGCGCCAAGCAAGATCGAGGACTTCGTCGCGTTTCTGCTACCGGACGACCACGGGCGCGTGCAGAACAGCGTCAGCACGGCGCTGGAAAACGGACGGGCCGACTTCAGCCATGAAGAGCGGATCGTGCGGCCCGACGGCGGTGTGCGTTACTTGCAGAGCGTCGGCGAAATAGTGCGCGACGACAAGGGCGCGCCGATCCGCATGCTGGGCGTCTGTCTCGACGTCACCGCGCGGCGCGAGGCCGAGGTGGCGCTGCGCGACAGCGAACAGAATTATCAGTTCCTGCTCAAGGGCGTGCGCGACTACGCCATCTATATGCTCGACGCCGATGGCCGCGTCAGCAGTTGGGACGAGGGCGCCAGGCGCATCAAGGGCTACAGCGCCAGCGAGATCGTCGGCCGTCATTTCGAGATATTTTTGGCCGAGGAGGAGCGCGCCGCCGGTCTTGGTGAAAAGGCGATTGCCGCGGCGACCGACCATGGTCAATTCGAGGGGCAGGCCTGGCTGGTGCGCAAAGACGGCAGCCGGTTTTTTGCCAGCGTGGTGATGGACGCCATTCGCGACGAGCAAGGCCGGCTGATCGGCTTTGCCAAATTGGTGCGCGACATCACCGTGCAGCACGAAGCACGGCTTGCCCTCGAGCAGACGCGCGAACAACTGGCGCAGTCGCAGAAGATGGAAGCGCTCGGTCAGTTGACCGGCGGCATCGCGCACGACTTCAACAATCTTTTGATGATCGTGTCGGGCTATGCGCAGATCCTGCAACGCCGGCTGAAAGAGCCGAAGGACACCCACGCGGTCGAGGCGATCCGCGCCGCCGCCGGCCGCGGCGAGCGGCTGACGCGGCAATTGCTGACCTTCTCGCGACGCCAGCAATTGACGCCGGTGGTGGTCGATGTCGGTCAGCGCATCGACGCGGTGCGCGACATGCTGGCGCCGTCGCTCGGCGGCACCATCGAATTCATTTGCGATGTCGCGCCCGACATCTGGCCCGTGCAAACCGATCTCGGCGAACTCGAACTGGCTTTGGTCAACATGGCGGTCAATGCGCGCGACGCCATGCCGGACGGCGGCAGCATCACCTTGCAGGCGCGCAATGTCGTGCTGCAGCCGGGGTCGTCGGTCGGGTCGCTGACCGGCGACTTCGTCGCGCTGTCGCTGATCGACACCGGCACCGGCATCGCGCCGGAAACCTTGGCGCGCGTGTTCGAGCCGTTCTTCACCACCAAGCCGGTCGGCAAGGGCACCGGGCTTGGACTGTCGCACGTGCACGGCTTCGCCCACCAGAGTGGCGGCGCGGCGACGGTGACCAGCGAAGTCGGAAAAGGCACCGTCGTCACTATTTATCTGCCGCGGGCGCAGAGCGAAGCCGAGCAGGCCGCGGGCGGCGGCGAGGCCGTCATCGCCGCGCCGGCGCAGGGTACGGTGCTTGTCGTCGAAGACAGCCGCGAGGTCGCCGAGGTCACCAGCGCGCTCCTGGAGCAGCTCGGCTACCGCGTGGTACGCGCCGAGAACGCCGCCGAGGCGCTGCGCCATCTCGAGCAGGGCATCGCCTTCGACCTGATGCTGTCGGATATCGTCATGCCCGGAGCGATGGACGGCATGGCGCTGGCGTATCTATGCCGCGAGCGCTTTCCTCAATTGCCGGTGTTGCTGACCAGCGGCTACAGCCAGGCGGCGCTGGCCGCCGACGGCCATTTCGACATCCTGCGCAAGCCGTTTGAGTTGAGCGCGCTGGAGAGCGCCATCGAGCAGGCGCTCGACAAAGCGCGCCGCGGCGGGTGGAAGCGCGCGGTTTGACGCCTGAAAACGCGAAGGCGATCAGGTCGTCGGCGTTGCCGGCGCGACATAGCGCATGACGCGCTTGATCTTGTCCATCGTATAAGTCGAGCCGCTAATCGACAGCAGCGGCGGATCCTGCGTCAGATCGACCGAGTCGACGACAGCCTGCACTTCGGTGGAGATGCCGACCGACTGGTTGTTGGCATCGACCGCGGTTGCCGACATCGTGTAATTGCCGGCCGGCCAGGCCTTGCCGTCATTGCCGCGGCCGTCCCAGGTGAAATTCATCATGCCCGGCGTTCCCGCGAAGGTGCCGGTATAGGCGGTCTGGCCGGTCGAATCCTTGATGACGATCGAGGCGGTCGATGGCTTGGCGACGTTGAAGCTCCAGGTCGCGCCGGACGCCGTCAGCGGCGCGGTCGAACCGTCGACGACGACGGTGGCGCCGACAAAGGCCAGCGCCGTGGTCGCCTCGGCGCTTTTCGACATCGACACCAGGCTGGCGAGCTGTTCGTTCTGCTTCATCTGCTGTTCGACTTGCGCGAACTGCACCAGCTGCGCGGTGAACTGGTTGGTGTCGAGCGGCTCCAGCGGATTCTGGTTCTTGAGCTGCGTCGTCAGCAGCGTCAGGAACGTGGTGAAGTTGCCGGCCAGCGTGCCGCTATCGACGACGTTGCTCGTGTTCGACGTTGTCGGGGTAGAGCCCGTGGCGGTCGCTGGAATGATGCTCATCGATTGTTCCTCGGATCGCTCTTTATATATTAAACGCGGATATCAAGTCCGCCGGCCTGGCCGCGATAGGCAGCATAGTTGCGGATCGCCGGTTCGTTGACGTTTGCCTGCTCGTCTTCGACCACGATGTGGGCTGAGTTCGAGCCGCCATTGTTGCTTTGCTGCTGGTTGGTCTGCTGGTCGCGCAGCGAGAACTGCAAACTGTTGTCGGACGTCTTCAGTCCGGCGTCCTGCAAGGCGCGTTCAAGACCGGCGGTGTCCTTGCGCAGCATGTCGAGCGTATCGGGACGGTCGGCGATCATGTGCGTGACGACATTGCCGTCGCGATCGACGTCGAGGCGGACATGGATGCGGCCGAGTTCGGCCGGATCGAGACGAATGTCGAACTGGTTCTTGCCCGACATCACCTTGCTGGTGATTTCAAAGGCGACGCCGGTCATCGGCACCGCCGCGTCGGCGGCATTGCTTTGAGCGGGCGCACTGGCGGCGATCGCCGCGTTGGCTTGCGTGACGTGAGCCGGCGCTTGCGCCGTCATCAGGGCAGGCGGCGGCGCCACGTCGAGTTTCGGCGCGGCTGTTATTGTGGTCGCAGTGGATGTGTCGGCGGCCGGGGCGGCGGGCGTATCGCTTAGGCCGCGATGGCTATTGGCGGCGTCCTGGGCGCTGGCATGCGCGCCCGAATTCTTGTGCGGCTCGCCGGCGGCAGCGGTCTGATCGGCGGCATCGGCATGCAGCGCGGTGCCGGCCTTGTCGGCGGCTTTGACGGCATCCTTGGCGGCGACCGCGGGCTTGTCGTCGGCTTTCTTTTCCGTCTTGTCGGCTTTGGCGGCAAGGGCTGCGAGCGCGTCCGGGAAAGCGTCGGCCAAAGCCGCGTCGGCGCCGGCTTCGGCGGCGGTGTCCGGGGTAGCCTCAGCAGCGTTGGCGGCATTGGCGGTCGCGGCAATCGCAGCGGTCTTGATGTCCTGTTTGGTGTCGACTTGCGCGGTCGCGGTGACGGCCGGGTCAATGACGACGGCAACGCCCTCGGGGGCCGCAGCCTCAGCCGGCTTGGTCTCGCCGGCCTGTTCGGTGGTTTCCGGGGTTTTCGTCTCGCCTTCGGAGGCGGTCTGCTCGGCCGGAATTGGTTCGCCGTCTTTGCTGTCGATGGCGGCGTCCTTGGCGGGATCTGCGGAAGCCGCGACGTCGGCGGGCTTCGCGGTATCGTCCGATTTTGCGGCGCGGTCCGGCCGGTCGGCGGGTTTCGGCCGGTCGGCGCGCTCAGCGCGCGGCATGTCGTCAGAGGCCCGCTTCTGGCGCGGCTCGGGGGCTGGGCGCGCGGTTTCGTCCAAAATACTGTCGAAGGGAGCCGCCTGCGTCCGGTCGGGCGTATATGACGCCTTGCCGGCCTGCGGCAGCAAGCGGTTGAGCGATATCGACTTCAAATCAGACGCAACGTGAGCCACGGGCAGACCTCCGGAATTGACATCCGGTGTTCTGCAATCGCCAGGCCAGCCGACAATTCCTTGTTTTTTCAGTGCCTTAATGCAATTCTTGCGGCGGATTGGTCGCCTCGACCCGGCAGCGGATGCAAGGTGTCCGGCAGGTTTTGCCGGGCAAACGCCGGGGGCGGGCACATTGCGGTCGTAAAGCCGCATTAGGGCCCTTTGGTTGTGGGCCTTCCGCCGCCACATATAGTAAGAAGCACCATGTCAAATTCCCTCGACCTTCCCTCCCGTCCGCAGGACACCCGTGTTGTCGTCGCCATGTCCGGCGGCGTCGATAGTTCGGTGACCGCGGCCATCCTCAAGGCCGAGGGCTATGACGTCGTCGGCGTCACACTGCAGCTCTACGACCATGGCGCGGCAACGCACCGCAAGGGCGCCTGCTGCGCCGGCCAGGACATCTATGACGCCCGCAGCGTCGCCGAGCGCATCGGCATTCCACACTACGTCCTCGACTATGAAAGCCGCTTCAAGGAGGCGGTGATCGACCGCTTCGCCGAGAGCTATATCGCCGGCGAAACGCCGGTGCCCTGCGTCGCCTGCAACATGTCGATCAAGTTCAAGGATCTGCTGGTCACCGCGCGCGAACTCGGCGCCGATGTGCTGGCGACCGGTCATTACATCGCGTCGCGCGCTCTGCCCGGCGGCGGCCGCGGCCTGTTTCGCGCGCGCGAGGAAGAGCGCGACCAGAGCTATTTCCTGTTCGGCACCACGAACGAACAACTCGATATCCTGCGCTTTCCGCTCGGCGACCGCACCAAGGCGGAAACGCGCGAACTGGCCCGGCAATACGGGCTGGCGATCGCCGAGAAGCATGACAGCCAGGACATCTGCTTCGTGCCGACCGGACATTATGCCGACATCATCGAACGCCTGAAGCCGGGGTCGGCCGAGCCGGGCACGATTGTCGATCTCGACGGCAAGGTGCTCGGCGAACACTCCGGTATTATTCACTTCACCGTCGGCCAACGGCGCGGCTTGAAACTCGCCGGCGGCACGCCGCTTTATGTCGTCAAGCTCGACGCCGAACAGCGCCGCGTCATCGTTGGCCCGCGCGACGCTTTGCGCACCACCGGCATCGTGCTGCGCGACGTCAACTGGATCGGCGGCGGCGATCTCGATGCGCAGCTAGCCGACGACAAGCTCGAAGTTTTCGTCAAGGTGCGTTCGTCGCGTCCGCCGCAGGCGGCGTGGCTGCGCCGCGGTGCATCCGGCTATGAAGTCGAACTGGTCGATGGCGAACACGGCGTGTCGCCCGGCCAGGCCTGCGTGTTTTATGATGCAGCGGCCGGCCAGGCCCGCGTTCTCGGCGGCGGCTTTATCAAGAGCGCCATTGCCGCAGCCCCGGTTGTGCGTCCGGAAGCGATTGCGGTGGCGGCGGCCCAAGGCTAGGATTTCACGGGTAAGATTTTACTTGGACTGCCGGGTTCCTTTTCTCCTCATGCGCGTGACCCTCAAGTGAGCGATCTCGACAAGCGCGGCGTCACGCGCGCCTATGCGGCGTGGGCGCCGGTCTATGACTTCGTGTTCGGCAAGGTCTTTGCGACCGGCCGCAGCGAAGCCATCGTCGCCGCCGAACGTCATTGCGGCGCGAAAGGCGGCCGCATTCTCGAAGTCGGCGTCGGCACCGGCATTTCGCTGCCCGATTACAGCCCGGTCAATCGCATCGTCGGCGTCGATCTGTCCGAGCCGATGCTGCGCAAGGCACAGGAGAGGGTGCGCACGCTCGGCCTGTCGCACGTCGATGGCCTGTCGGTGATGGATGCCGAGCGCATGGCTTTGCCGGACCAGAGCTTCGATGTCGTCGTTGCGCAATTCGTCATCACCACGGTGCCGCATCCGGAAGAGACGCTCGACGAATTCGCGCGCGTGCTTAAACCCGGCGGCGAGATCATCCTGGTCAATCACATCGGCGCGGAGAGCGGGCCGCGCTGGCTGTTCGAACTGTGCTTCTCACCGATCGCGCGAAGGCTTGGCTGGCGGCCGGAATTTCGCTTTGCGCGGCTGGCCAATTGGGCTGCGAAACACGGCGGGGTGCACATTGTCGAACGACGGCCGCTCGCCCCGCTAGGCCACTTCGCCCTCATACGCTTTTCGTTGTTGGCGACGGGCCAAAAGGCCGCATAGGCTTAAGCCGCCGCGCATGGAACCCTTGTTCTGACCTGATCGTTGTCCCGGATAAGCTCATCAGCGCCGGGAGATCGCCATGCGGAATCCGATGATTATTGCGGCTTTGCTGCTGGCGCCGACGATTGCGCTGGCTCAGTCGCCGCCAACTCCGACGACGCCGGTCGCGCCGAAAGTCGACCAGGTCGATCCCAATGCCTGCGCCCATCCCTCGACGCAGGCGACGGTCGGGCAGGGCGGCGACATCCAGGTGATCAATCCGCCCGGCCGCAATCTCAGCGATCAACTGGCGCGCTCGGGCGGGGTCATCTGCCCGCCGCGTCACGTCGATTCCGAAATTCAGGCGCCGACGCCGCCCGGCGGCGCCATACAGGTGATCCCGCCGCCGGGCTCGCCGGGTGGCGATCCCAGCGTCCAGCCGAAATAGTAGCGTTCGCGGCGGGCCGAGGCCTGAACCGGCGCTTGCTTGACAGCATCGGCCCGGCCTCCCTATATCGCGCCATCCCGGTCGACCGCCGGGATCGGTGGCGGGGTAGCTCAGCTGGTTAGAGCGGCGGAATCATAATCCGTAGGTCGGGGGTTCGAGTCCCTCCCCCGCTACCAAATATTTTCTAAAAAGTCGGGCTGCGGCAAGGTGTCTTTTTCAGACGTCGCCGGAACGGTTTCATCAACGGTTCGTTACGCCTTCGTTAGCTCGCCGCGTTTTGCAGCGACGTCGAAAACGCGTGAAGGAACTTCATGGCCAAAACTTTCGAATTCGAATCCTCCGTTGGTGACGGTGGGGAAACCCATCAACGCGTTCCGAAAAAGGCTGACCACGCCAGCGGCGAGATGCATCTGACGACCAATCAGGGCATTCGGGTTTCCGATAATCAGAATTCGCTGAAAGCGGGCGAGCGCGGGCCGACATTGCTCGAAGATTTCGTGCTGCGCGAAAAGATTTTCCACTTCGATCACGAACGTATTCCCGAGCGCATCGTCCACGCCCGCGGCTCGGCTGCGCACGGCTATTTCGAGAACTACAAATCGTTGGCGGATATCACCAAGGCCGACATTTTCCAGCGCGCCGGCGAGAAGACGCCGCTGTTCACCCGGTTTTCCACCGTGGCCGGCGGCGCCGGCTCCGTCGATACGCCGCGCGACGTGCGCGGTTTCGCGGTGAAATTCTATACCAAGGAAGGCAACTGGGACCTGGTCGGCAACAACATCCCGGTGTTCTTCATCCAGGACGCCATCAAGTTTCCGGATCTCGTCCATGCGGTGAAGATGGAAGCCGACCGCGCTTTCCCACAGGCGGGCAGTGCGCACGATACTTTCTGGGATTGGGCATCGCTGATGCCGGAATCCACCCACATGCTGATGTGGGCGATGTCGGACCGCACCATCCCGCGGTCGCTGCGCATGATCGAAGGCTTCGGTGTTCACACGTTCCAGATGGTCAACGCCAAGGGCAAGGTGACCTTCGTCAAGTTTCACTGGCGGCCGAAACTCGGCATCCAGTCGACGGTGTGGGACGAGGCGCTGAAGCTGCAGGCCGCCGACAACGACTATCACCGACGCGACCTGTGGGAATCGATCGCCATGGGCGCATTTCCGGAGTGGGAGCTGGGCATCCAGGCCTTCGACCAGAAGTTCGCCGACAAGCAGCCTTATGACGTGCTCGACCCGACCAAGATCATTCCCGAAGAGGATGTTCCGCTTCGCATGATCGGACGCATGGTGCTCGATCGCAATCCGGATAATTTCTTTGCCGAGACCGAGCAGGTGGCCTACTGCCCGGCCAATATCGTTCCGGGCGTCGACTTCACCAACGATCCGCTGCTGCAGGGTCGACTGTTCAGCTATCTGGATACGCAAAAATCGCGGCTCGGCACGGCGAACTTTCACCAGCTTCCGATCAATGCGCCGAAATGCCCGGTGATGAACTTCCAGCGCGACGGAATGATGCAAATGGCGGTGCCGAAGGGCCGCGCCAATTACGAGCCGAACAGCCTGTCGGCGCATGGCGAGGAAGGCGGCCCGCGCGAGTGTCCGATGACCGGGTTCACCACCGCCAATGCGGTGACCGGCGAGGACGAGCAGGGCGGGAAACTGCGCGTGCGCACCGAGCTGTTTGCCGATCACTACAGCCAGGCGCGCATGTTCTGGAAGTCGATGACCGAAAACGAGCAGGCGCATATTGCGTCGTCCTTCGTTTTCGAACTTTCCAAGGTGGTTCTCGAGCAGGTGCCGCCGCGCATGATCGCCAATCTGCGTAATGTCGATGAAGACCTTGCCAAGCGGGTCGCTGACGGCATGAACCTCGAGCTGCCGAAGAAGGCACAAGCGCGGCGCGAGGTCGTCGATATGAAGCCATCGCCGGCTTTGTCGATCCAGAAGAAGATGAAAAAGACGCTGGACGGCCGCAAGGTCGGCATTCTGTTCGCCGACGGCTCCGACCCTGCCGAGATCAAGGCGGTCAAGACGGCGGTCGAGAAGGCCGGCGCGGTCGCGTTCCTGATCGCGCCGAAGGTCGGCGGCGCCAAGGTCAAAGGCGGCGCCATTCTGAAGGCTGACGGCCAGCTCGCCGGTTCGCGTTCGCAACTGTTCGACGCCGTGGCGGTGGTGCTGTCCGAGGCTGGCTGCAAGATGCTGATGACGGAAGCCGCCGCGGTGCAGTTCGTCATGGATGCCTTCGGCCACCTCAAGGCCATCGGCGCCAGCGATGCGGCGCAGCCCTTGCTCGACAAGGCCGGTGTCGTCGCCGATGACGGCGTGACCGGGCTCGGCAAGGACTTCATCGCCGCCGCGCAACTGCGGTTCTGGGCCCGCGAGCCGTCGGTGCGTCTGCTCGCCTGAACAATCAGGTCCGCCGCGCTTCAGCGGCGGATATTTTAATGAATACCGGACTTCGCCGATAGCTCGCGGTGCCGGACGCGCTCGCGGTGCAGGCTGTAGAGGCCGCTGCCGACGATAAGTGCCGAGCCGGCGAGCGACTGCGCGTCCGACACTTCGCCGAACACGACGAAGCCGGAAATGCCGCCCCAGATCAGCAGCGAGTAACGAAACGGCGCGACCACCGAAATATCGACATTGCGGAACGCCGATACGGCCAAGGTCGAGCCGACGCTAAGCAGCACGCCGGCGACGCCAACGAAGCTCAGATATTCGAGGTCCGGCATGCGCCATTTTTCGTCGAAGGCCAGTGCCATCAAGGGCGCCGCCGCGGTCACGGTGAAAATGCTGATGAACGAGATCGCCAAAGTGGGGACGCCGGGATCGATGCGGCGGGTCACCAGATCGCGCGTCGCCGAGCAGGCGGCGGCTGCCAGTCCCAGCAGCGCCCAGACGTTCAGCGACGAGGTGCTCGGCCGCACGATCAAGAGCGTGCCGCCGAAGCCGACCAGAATTGCGGTCCAGCGCCGCCAGCCGATGCGTTCGCCGAAAAAGACGACCAGCAGCATGGTCAACAAGAGCGGCGACACCAGGTTGACCGCCAAAAGGTCGGCGAGCCGCATGTGGCTCAAGGCGAGAATGAAGGCGATGTTGGCGCCGGCGTCGAGAATGGCGCGCAGGATGACGTAGTGGTTGGCGGTGTAGCGCAGCCAGGAAAACTGATGCGTGTAGACGACCACCACGCCGATGCACAGCAGGCATACCGCGGCGCGCGCGAACAGCACTTCGCCGCTCGGATAGGTCAGCGCCGCCAGCTTGGTCAGCGTATCGGCGATGGTGAACAGCCCGCAGGCGGACGTCAGGGCGAGGATGCCGCGTTTGTTCTCGTGATAGGTCGGCAATGGTCTCTCGGGCTTGATCTGCGGCAGTCGCGGGCCGGCGTCAGCTTCGGCGGAATTTCAAATGATCGCGTGACGGACCTTGGCCGAAACCCATTCACTCAGAATCACCGTGGCGATGATGACCAATAGCATCAGCGAGACTTGCGTCCAGTACAGTTGGGTAATGGCTGCATTGAGTTCCAGGCCGATGCCGCCGGCGCCGACCAGGCCGAGAACGGTCGACTCGCGGATGTTTATATCCCAGCGGAACACTGAAATACCCGCGAAAGCCGGCATAACCTGCGGGACGATACCGTATGTCGTGGTCTGCGCCGCCGACGCGCCGGTTGAGCGCACCGCCTCGACCTGCGATTCGTCGATCTCCTCGATGGCTTCGTACAGCAGTTTTGCGACGAATCCGATCGAGCGCAGGCCGATGGCGATGATGCCGGCAAAGACGCCGGGGCCGACAATGGTGACCAGCATCAAGGCCCAGATCAGCGAATTGATCGAGCGCGAGGCGACGATGATGAACAGCGCAATCGGCCGCAGGAAGGTGACGCTCGGCGTGGTGTTGCGCGCGGCGCAATAGGCGATCGGCACCGCGAGCACGATCGAAATCAGCGTGCCCATGGTGGCGATGTTGAGCGTGTCCCAGATCGGCCGCCAGAGCTGATGGATATAACTCCAGGCCGGCGGCACCATGCGCGCGCCGAGATCGGCGGCTTGCGCTGGTGCATCCCAGACGAAGGCCCAGATGGTGGTTTCGGAAATCTTCTGGAAGCAGTAGACGAAGATCGCGGTGCCGATGAGCCAGCCGAACCAGACGCTCAATTGCGCCTTGCGGTCGCGGCGCTGCCAGCTTCGTTTCGGGGCGGCGAGGGCGTCGCTCATCATTGCACCCAGCGCCGCAGATAGCCGGACGAATATTCGGTCAGCATGACGATGAAGATGATGATCAGAATGATCGCCGCCGCCGAGTCGAATTCATAACGGTCGAAGGCGGTGTTGAGCGTAGCGCCGATGCCGCCGCCGCCGACAATGCCGACCACCGCCGACTCGCGGAAGTTGATGTCGAGGCGATAGAGGCCGAGCCCGATCATGCGCGGCATCACTTGCGGCTGCACGCCGTAATTGATCCATTGCAGCCAGCTCGAGCCGGTGGCGCGCACCGCCTCGGCCTGGCTGGCATCCATGTCCTCGATGTCTTCGGCGAGCAGCTTGCCGTAGAAACCGATGGTGGCGAAAGCGAGCGTGACGAAGCCGGCGAACGGGCCGAAGCCGAACAATTTGACGAAGAAGATCGCCAGGATGACTTCCTGGAAACTGCGCGACACCGCGAGAACGGAGCGGCAGAAATAATACACCGGCAGCGGCGCGATGTTGCGCGCGGCGCCGATGCCGACCGGAATCGACAGTGCGATGCCGACGGCGGTGGCGACGACCGTCATCCACAGGCTTTCGGCGATGCCTTCGACGATCTCGCTCCAGCGGCTGGTGAAGTCGGGCGGGAAGAATGCGGTGACGAATTGCGCGCCGCGCGGCAGGCCTTCCCACACCCGCGCCCAGTTGACATTGGTGGTGTTGAAGGCGAGCGCCAGATAGACGGCGAAGCCGAGAATGAGCGTCCAGCGCAGCCAGGCACGCTTGATCAGCGGCGGTTTTTTCCAGCGGCGGTGTTCGATGGCGAGGCTCATTGGAAAGTCCCGCCCCACACTCCGTTGATTCCCGCGAATGCGGGAATCCAGAAGCTGCGAGTCGAAGTCCTGGGTCCCCGCTTTCGTGGGGACGAACGGAGAATGGATTGACGCTTGCGCATCACGTCAGCCCCGCGAGGCGGTCGCGTTCGATCGACGGCGCCGCCGGCGCGATTTCCGGCACGGCCACGGCTTCTTCGGCGTCGTCATCGTCGGCTTTGCGGATGGTCGAAGCCCAGTCTTCCTCGCCGTAAATCTGCGTCAGCACCGCCGGCGTCAATTTATCGGGCGGGCCGTCATAGACGATCTCGCCAAGCTTCAAGCCGACAATGCGCTCGGCGAACATTTGCGCCAGCATGACGTCGTGGATGTTGATGATGGCGGATAGTTTGCGCTCGGCGCACAGTTCGCGGATCAGCCGCATGATCTGCCGGGATGTTTTTGGATCGAGTGAGGCGGTCGGCTCGTCGACCAGCAGCAGTTCGGGATTTTGAATGAGCGCGCGGCAGATGCCGACGCGCTGCCTTTGGCCGCCGGACAGTTCATCGGCGCGCTTGTCGGCCATGTGGTCGAGGCCGACGCGTTGCAGCA
Organism: Rhizobiales bacterium Ga0077525; assembly: GCA_001464835.1. Classification (GTDB taxonomy): domain Bacteria; phylum Pseudomonadota; class Alphaproteobacteria; order Rhizobiales; family Xanthobacteraceae; genus Pseudolabrys. Next base: position 36,628 of record LNDS01000020.1, read on the forward strand.
GGCGGAACGCCTCGTCGATGTCGGATTGCGGAAACTTGCGCATGAAGCTTTGCCAGAAACCGACATAGCCGAGCCTTCCGGACAAAACATTCTCCATCACCGACAGCCGTTCGACCAGTGCGTATTCCTGGAAGATCATGCCCATGCGGCGGCGCATGCGGCGCAGATTGCCGCTGTTTAAAGCCACGATCTCGGTGCCGTTGAGCTCGATGGTGCCGGCGGTCGGCTCGACCAGCCGGTTGATGCAGCGGATGACGGTCGACTTGCCGGCGCCGGACGGGCCGATCAAGGCCATCACCTGGCCGTCCGGAACGTCGAGGTCGATGCCTTTGAGCGCCAGGTCGCCGGTGCGGTAGCGCTTGGTCAGTCCCCTGATACGCAGCATTCAGCAGCGCTCCCCGCGCGGTGAGCAACTACTTGCAGGCGTAGCTGACGCCGCTGGCGGCATCGATCTTGCGCACCACGCTCCAGTCCTTCTGGTAGCTGATCGGCACGAAGCGATCCTCGGTCTTGAACTCGGCTTTCAGCGCCGAGCCTTCCCACGGGAAGGTGAAGAAGGCCTCCTTGATCTTGGCCTGCAATTCCGGAACGAGATTGTGCGCCATGCCGTAACTGGTGGTCGGGAAGGTTTCCGACTTGTAGATGGTGCGGATCTTGGCCTTGTCGACGACCTTGCGCTCGAACATGCGGACCATCACTTCGTTGGCGATGGCCGCTGCGTCATAATCCTTGTTGGCGACGCCGAGCACCGAGTTGTCGTGCTTGCCGGAGAACACCGGCTCGTAGTCGCGCTTGGCGACCAGCTTGAATTCGGATTCGAGCAGCACCGACGGCGCCTTGAAGCCGGAGTTTGACGACGGCGAGGTGAAGGCGAGCTTCTTGCCCTTGAGGTCGGCCGGCGTCTTGATCGCGCTGTCGGCCGGCACGATGATTTCCATTTCATAGCCGAAGGTGCCGGCATTGGTGCCCATGATGGCGAAGGGCACGTAGCCGGCGCAGTTGACGGCGATCGGCGTCGGGCCGGTACTGACCCCGGCGATATGCAGGCGGCCGGAGCGCATGGTCTCGATTTCCGCGGCGTTCGATTGCACCGGGAAGAACACGACCTTTTTGCCGGTGACTTTTTCCAGGTGCCTGAGGAAGCCGTCCCAGACCTTGGAGTAGAGGGCAGGGTCCTCGACTGGGGTATAGGCGAAAACCAGCGTCGGCGGATCGACCAGCTTGGACTTGTCGGCCGGCGTGTCGGCCACGAGATCGGCATTGGCGTCGCAATAGGCCTTGTCGAGCTGGCCGCGTGGGCAATCCTGCGCACTCGCGGTGACGATCAGGCCGGCGCCGAACAAAAGCGCCGCGCACAGGCCGGTTAGACTGCTTTTCCGTAATGCCATTATTGCCTCCCTTGGTCTCGGGTGGTTGGCCGTACCGGGCACTTATGTCGTTGGGTCACAATAGCCCAAAGCACCGCCGGGAAGCCAACTGCTAGAGGCGGCTTTTGATCGGGGGCGCGACCAGCAGGTTGCACGGCGGAAGCCTGTGGTTTTCAGAGAGGGGGGCATGCTGCGATACCTTTGTCGGGTCCACTGGAGGGCCGCCTCAATTCAAAATAGCAAACTACGATGCCAGGCGAATTAAAAGGGCATTAAACCTGGGGTGGTACGGAAGTAGTTCTTTTCGCAAGTAAACCACGAGCGGGCCGGGCGCCTCCTGGAACTTCGGTGGATGATCCCATGCGTAAATTGACAATTATTGGGACGGTGCCGGACGATTTCAATTCGATCGTCAAGGACATCGCCGGCGTTTTCGAATGCGATTTTAAGGCGATCACTGCGATCATTGGCGCGGCCCCCGGCGAATTCACTTTGATCGACATCGATCTCAATGATGGTGCGCATCTTGGTCGACTGAAGGAGTGGATTGCGCGCAAGCCGAGCGGCGCCATGGTTGTTTTCGTGACTGACAAATCATCGCATCTCGAAGTGATGCGGGCGCGCGCCCTCGGCGGTACCGATTTCATCCGCCGCCCGATTGATACACGCGAACTGCTGGCGAAACTCGTTGTCGCCATCCCGGCAGCGCCGGCCGCAGAGGCGCCGCCGCTGGTTCCGCAAGCGCCCCGGCAGGATGGCTTCGGCGCGGCGATCGATGGTCTTGAAAGTGTCTTCGACCAGGCGTCTTCGGGCGGGCCAATCGATGCGGCGACGATCCAATCGGCCGCCAGCGCCGTTGTCGATGAAATCGAAAGAACCGGCCTGGCAACCTGGGTCGACACCGTTCGCGCGCATCACAGTCAGACTTATCAGCACTGCCTGCTTGTGACCGGGGTTGCGGTTGCTTTCGCCAATCGTCTCGGCCTGTCCCGGGCCGATCGCGAGCGGCTGTCGTTCGCGGGCATGCTTCACGATATCGGCAAGGCCCGCATTCCGGTGGAAATCCTTGAGAAGCCCAGCCCGCTGACCGCGGCCGAGATGCTCGAAATGCGAAATCATCCGCAATATGGTTTCGACATGCTCAACGAGCCGCGTGTGGTTTCGGCGGAAATGCTGGACATGGTGGTCCATCATCATGAGTACCTCGACGGCAGCGGTTATCCGCACGGGCTGCGCGCGCCCGAGATTTCGGATTTGGTCCGGATCATCACGATCTCCGATATATTCGGCGCGCTGATCGAAAGGCGTGCGTACAAGCCGCCTTTCACCGGCGCCGCCGCTTACAAAGTCCTGCGCGACATGGGCGGCAAACTCGACCAGGCTTTGGTGCGGGAATTCGAGTTTGCGTCGAAATTCGACCAGCACCACTTCAAGCCCGCCACCTAGGCCGGGGTGGCGGTTCCCGCCGCGTCCCATCACATGAACGTCAGTTTTGCACAAAAGGCCGGCCCTCCGGTTGCCCCGTCCTGCCGTCAATGGAACAATTGCCGCCATTATTCGTATCTGTAGACAGGCGCGGCAGTATCAGTTGTGACGGAGGTTTACATGGCGCGAGCCGCAGTTATCGAAGGTTCGCGCGGCACGGCTGCAGCGTTCGCCCTGGGGACACCGCAAGGGGCAGACACGCGCGGCCATTGGATCGAGGCCTACCGCCGCGTTCGTGACGAGACCGAGGCGCGCGCCGCGCCGCTTTCCGCCGAGGACCAGATCGTCCAGTCGATGGCCGACGCTTCGCCGACCAAGTGGCATCGCGCTCACGTCACCTGGTTTTTCGAGCAGTTCCTTTTGGTGCCGCACGATCCGTCCTACAAAATTTTCGATGAGCGCTTTCCATTTCTGTTCAACTCTTATTACATCGCCGCCGGGCCGCGTTATGCGCGCCCCGACCGCGGCCTGATCACAAGGCCGAACGGCGAGGATGTTACGCAGTATCGCGCGCATGTCGATGCGGCGGTGGCGCGCCTGATCGAGAATGTAGCGGATGCGGATGCCGCGCGCGTTTTTGAGATTCTCGACATCGGCCTCAACCACGAACAGCAGCATCAGGAACTTCTCATCACCGATATTCTGCACGCCTTCGCGCAGAACCCGACCAACCCGGTGTACGATAAGCAATGGCAGATGCCGCGCGCCGGTTACGGCCCGCGCAGCGTCGATGCCGATGACTTCGTCGAGGTGCCGGCGGGCATTCACGCGGTCGGGCATGACGGCAACGGATTTTCCTTCGACAATGAATTGCCGCGCCACGATGCGCTGATCCCGAATATGCGCATCGCGCGTCATCTGGTGACCAACGAAGAGTGGATAAAGTTCATCGACGCCGGCGGCTACACGACGCCGTCGTTCTGGCTGTCGGATGGCTGGGTCACGGTGCAGGCGCAAGGCTGGGAGGCACCTGGATACTGGCAACGCAAGGACGATCGGTGGCATGTGATGACGCTTGGCGGCCTTAAAGCCGTCGATCCGGCCCAGCCGGTTTTGCATGTCAGCTATTACGAAGCAGAGGCGTTTGCCCGTTTTGCCGGAAAACACCTGCCAAGCGAGCCCGAATGGGAGGTAGCGGCCCGCGCCGGCCTTCTTGCCGATGCTTTCGGCGTCGCTTGGCAGTGGACTCGCAGTGCCTATTTGCCGTATCCGGGCTACCGCGCGGCCGAGGGCGCACTTGGTGAGTACAACGGCAAGTTCATGGTCAGCCAGATGGTGCTGCGGGGTTCGTCGCTGGCGACCCCGGAAGGTCATGACCGCGTGAGTTACAGAAACTTCTTCTATCCGCCTTCGCGCTGGCAATTCAGCAGCGTGCGTCTGGCGGAATTTACGTGAATCGTCGGAACGAGAAGTAAGAGGCCTTTATGGTTGCGCTTGCACGATCCACTCATCTGCCGATAAGTGACGACAGCGACATCTCCGCGTTCAAGAGCGACGTGCTCAAGGGCCTTGGCGCGCGGCGCAAGCATTTGCCGCCGAAATATTTCTACGATGCCGCCGGCTCGCAATTGTTCGACCGCATTACCGACCAGCCGGAATATTACCCGACGCGCTGCGAGATCCACATTTTGCAGGATCACGGCGCCGAGATTGCCGCGCTCATCCCGGCTGGTGCGGCGCTGATCGAATTCGGCTCCGGCTCGAACAGGAAGGCGCGCATTCTTTTGGCGGCGGCGCCGGTGCTGGCCGCCTATGTGCCGGTCGATATTTCGGCCGAGATGCTCGAGCAGGAAGCCGACGCATTGCAGCGCGATTTTCCGCGCCTCGTCATCAGGCCGGTCGCCGCCGATTTCACGCACAGCTTCGAGCTTCCCGAAGAAGCGAAGAACGCCGCCGTCCGCGTCGGTTTTTTCCCCGGCTCGACCATCGGCAATTTCGAGCCGCACGAAGCGGCGTCATTCCTGCGCAACGCGGCGAAAATTCTCGGGCCCGGTTCGAAAATCGTCATCGGCGCCGACCTGATCAAGCCGGCGGAAATTCTCAACGCCGCCTATAATGACGAGGCCGAGGTCACCGCCAAGTTCAATCTCAATCTGCTGGCGCGCATCAACCGCGAACTGGGCGGCAATTTCAATCTCGCCACATTCGAGCATCACGCCTTCTACAATCGCGAGAGGCACCGCGTCGAAATGCATCTTGCCAGCCTGACGCGGCAGAAGGTGCGGGTGGCCGGCGAATGTTTCGAATTCCGCGCCGGCGAGACCATCCACACCGAGAACTCGTACAAGTATTCGCCCGAGTCGCTCGCCGCACTGGCGCGCGGCGTCGGTTGGCAGCCGGCGGGCGTGTGGACCGACGCCAGGAAGTATTTCTCGATCCAGGCCTTCACGTTGGCGCCTTGAACGCCTCTAGTCTCAAGGGCTGAGTTTCGCCATCCCTGCCTTTCCGGAGGCCCCGCTCTGGGCTAAGCCTTGCCGCGCGCCTGTGGCATCAAGCCGGGCAGCACGTCATGCGAGGCAGAGACTAAAATGAAGATCGTCAATTTCCAGACCGGCAACGGCACCCGTATGGGCGTGGTCGATGGCGACACTGTTGTCGACGTGCAGGCGGTCGATCATAATCTCCCGAACGAGCTCGGCGCATTCCTGCGCGCTAATGGCGACATGAAAGCGCTGGCCGCCGCCGTCGGCAAGGCGCCGGCCTCGGCGCGGCTGCCGCTCTCCGGCTTGAAGCTGGCCATGCCGGTCGCCAATCCCGGCAAGATCATCTGCCTTGGCCTGAACTATCTCGATCACGTCAAGGAAGGCGGCTACAAGGACAACATCCCGAAATTCCAGAGCATCTTCTTCCGCGTGCTGACCTCGATGGCGGCGCATGGCCAGCCGTTGCTGAGGCCGAAGAAGTCGATCCAGTTCGACTACGAGGCCGAACTCGTCGTCATCATCGGCAAGCGCGCCCGGCATCTGACGCTGGAGAATGCCGCCGACTGCATCGCCGGCTATTCCTGCGGCATGGAAGGCTCAATCCGCGAATACCAACGCCACACCACGCAGTGGGGCATGGGCAAGAACTTCGACCAGACCGGCAGCGTCGGTCCCTGGATGGTCACCGCCGACGAATTGCCGCGCGGCGCCAAGGGCCTCAAGATCGAAAGCCGCCTCAACGGCACCATGATGCAGTCGTCGAACACCGACCACTTCATGTTCCCGGTCGCCGAGTCGTTGGTCTATCTCACCGAAGGCATGACTTTGGAGCCGGGCGATATCCTGTTCACTGGCACGCCGTCCGGCGTCGGTCACGCGCGCAAGCCCGATCCGGTGTGGATGAAGGCTGGCGACACCATCGAGGTCGAGATCGAGAAGGTCGGTCTGCTGAGCAATCCGATCGAAGACGAGAAGTAGGGTGTCATGCTCCCCGCGCCAGCGCGGGGAGCATTGATCCGTTGACACCGTCGCCGCTCCCGCGTTCCCTGTTGGGCAACAAGGCCGAACAGGCCGTTACAGGGAGGGGCATATGAATCGCATCATCGCCGCGGCAGCTTGCGCGCTGTCGATCGCCGCCACGTTTCCGGCCGCTGCCGAATGGCCGGCGGAAAAACCGATCCGCGTCCTGGTCGGCTTCGGCGCCGGCGGCGGCACCGACATCGTGACGCGCATTCTCGCGCCGCCTTTGGCCGAACTTCTCAAGCAATCCATCGTGGTCGAGAATAAGCCGGGCGCCGGCGGCTCGATTGCGTCGGCGGAAGCCGCCAAGGCCGAAAAGGATGGCTACACCGCCTCCATGATCAGCGCCGGGCACACCGTATCGGCGGTGATGATCAAGTCGGTGCGCTATGACGCGGTCAAGGACTTCGCGCCGGTCGCCGAAGTGGCGGAGGGCGCTTTCGTCATCGTCGCGCGCAAGGACTTTCCGGCGAACGACATCAAGGGCCTGATCGCGCTGGCGAAGGCGTCGCCCGGCAAATTGAATTTCGCCAGCGTCGGCGTCGGTTCGACCCAGCATTTCGCCGGCGAGCTGTTTCGCCAGATGACCGGCATCGACGTGAAGCACATTCCTTACCGCGGCACGCCCGCGGTGGTCACAGCCTTGCGCGCCGGCGAAGTCGATTACGCGGTTGAACTGGTGCAGGCGGTGCAGGGCCAGGTGCAGTCCGGCGACCTGAAAGCCTTTGCGGTGAGTTCGCCGGAGCGCTGGCCGGCCATTCCTGATCTGCCCACGGTCGCCGAATCCGGAGTACCCGGTTACGCGGTGGTGAGCTGGTACGGCTGGGTCTATCCGGCCGGCACGCCGCAGCCGATTATCGATAAGACCTATCATGCATTGAAAACCGTTCTGGCTCGGCCCGATATTCGCGAGAGTCTCGCCAAAGCCGGCGCGGTCGTGCACGTCTCGACACCGGCCGAATTCACCAAGCACCTCACCGACGAGGTTGCGAAGTGGCGTAACGTGCGCGACAAGGCCGCGCTGGAGCCGCAATAAAGGGAACAAGACGACATGGCCGAACAATTGAAGGTGCTGGTGATCTGCGGCTCGCTGCGCAAAGGCTCGTACAACGCCGCCATCGCGCGGGCGCTGCCGAAGCTGGCGCCGCCGGAACTGACGTTGGTCGACGCGCCGTCCTATGCCGGCTTCCCGCTTTACAATGACGATGTGCGTGTTGCCGGCGCGCCGGCAGATGTCGAGGCCTTCGCCGCCGCCATTCGCGCCGCCGACGGCGTCATCATCGTCTCGCCGGAGTTCAACTGGTCGATCCCCGGCCCGTTGAAGAACGCCATCGACTGGGTGTCGAAGCTCAAGGACGTGCCGTTTAAGGACAAGCCGGTGGCGCTGCAGTCGGCCTCGACCGGCCAGGTCGGCGGCGCGCGCATGCAGTATCACCTGCGCATGTCGCTGCAATCGATCGATGCGCAATTGTTCGGCCGGCCGGAAGTGTTCGTCAATTTCGCGTCGAAGAAAATCGACGACAAGGGCGAACTCACCGACGATGCCGTCAAGGACATCATCAAGCAGCAGCTCGCGGCCTTTGCGAAGTTTGTCGCGCGGGTGAAGGTGTAGTCCATCGGCCTCATGGTGAGGAGGCGCGCCAAGCGCGTTTACGCGCGTCTTCGACGCGCTATGGCGCCGTCTCGAACCATGGGGCCGCCCCCATCCTTCGAGACGCAGCCTTCGGCTGCTCCTCAGGATGAGGGCGGAGAGTGAAGATCAAGCCGGCTTGTAACCTGGAAACAACATCGGCCGCATTTTCGGATGCGCTGGCGTCATGCGCGGGACGATTGGCGGCTCGGCGCCGATTTCCATCGCGGCGTGAATCGGCCAGCGCGGGTCGTACATCGCACCTCGAGCAAGTGCCACCATGTCGGTTTTGCCGGCAGCAATGGCGGCTTCGGCTTCGCGGGCGTCGGTAATCAGGCCGACCGACATGGTCGGCATGCCGGTCGCTTTCTTGACGGCTTCGGCGAACGGCACGTTGAAATTGGGCGCGAACGGGATCTTCTGCCGTGAATCGAGTTGGCCCGACGACACATCCATGTAATCGCAGCCGAGCGCTTTGAGCTCCTGCGCGAATTTGATCGTATCCTCGATCGTGGTGCCGCCCTCGACCCAGTCGACCGCCGAGACGCGGATGCCGAGCGGTCTGTCGTTCGGCCAGACGGCGCGGATCGCCGCGAACACTTCCAGCGGATAGCGCATGCGCTTCTCGAGGCTGCCGCCGTACTCGTCGGTGCGTTGATTCGACAGCGGCGACAGAAACTGATGCAGCAGATAGCCGTGCGCGGCGTGCAATTCGAGCAGGTCATAGCCGACCCGCTCGGCGCGCTTGACCGACGAAACGTAGTCGTCGAGCGTCGATTTCATGTCGTCCTTGGTCATGGGGCGCGGCACATGCCAGGTCGGATCGTAGGGAATGGCGGAGGGCGCCAAAGTCTCCCAGGCGCCTTCTTCCTTGCTCAAAGGCGTGCCGCCCATGGCCGGCACTTTGGTCGAGCCCTTGCGGCCGGCGTGGCCGAGCTGCAAGCCGTGCTTCGACGGTCCGTACTGCCTGGCGAAATCGACGACGCGCTTGAGCGCCTTCTCGTTTTCATCCGAATAAAGCCCGGCGCATTTCAGTGAGATGCGGCCGACCGGATTGATGTCGGTCATCTCGGCGATGATCAGCCCGAAGCCGCCGAGCACGAACTGGCCGATATGCATCAAGTGCCAGTCATTGGCCGAGCCGTCGGTCGAATTGTACTGGCACATCGGCGATACGACGGCGCGGTTAGGCATGGTCATGCCGCGAAGTGTGATCGGTGAAAACAAAGCGCTGGCCATAGAAATTTCCTTCCCCTTGCGGCGTGGATGCCGCCGCTTGCGGCGGAAATTCGCATTTATCGGCGCGCGCGCCAAGCCGTCTTTCCCCTCCACACGCCCACTTGTGCGTGGCGGGGAGGGGTTAGGGATGGGGGCAAAGAGAAGCTAGATTTTCTTGCCCTTCAGCCACGCTTCGCCCTGCTTGTAGAGCGCCTCGAGTGGCGGCCCATCGATACCCGGCAACTCGTCCTTGATGGTGTAGCCGATGCGGATCTGCAAATAAGCGAGGTGACGGTACCCTTCAGGGAACTGGCTCAGCAATGTCTTGTCGAGCTTGACCTCGGCGCCGGGCTCGACCGGATCGATGCGGTCCTTCTCATAGGTGTGCCGGCGCAGCACGATGCCCCATTTGCCTTTGCGCTTTTCGAGGAAATCATAGGCGCGGCCCCAGCAGGTGACGTCGCACAGGACGCCCTCAACCTGGGCGCGTTGCGCGATCGACAGCTTGGTTTGGGCTACGGCGCGTTTGCCCTCGATCTCGATGGTGGTGCCGCCGAGCATGTGATTGATACGCACGCCTTTGGCGAAGCCGGCCTCGCTGACCTTGATGAAATCCTCGAACGAGCCCTGAAACCAGGTGGCCCACATTTGCCCGTCTTTGTGCCAGACGGTGCGGAAGCGGTCCCACAGTCTCGCATCGCGGAACAGCACCCAGTTTTCGATCAGCGCCCGGATTTCCGACCGGTCCTTGACGTCGCTCATATCGTTCCCTCTCGGCAGGGGCCGTCTTAGCTGATATGGAATTGCCCGTCATGAGGAGAAGTGCATGTCCAGACTTGCGGGAAAAACGGCCATCGTCACCGGCGGCGCCAAGGGCATCGGCCGGCATTATTCGCAGGCGCTGGCGGCGCAAGGCGCCCGCGTCATGATTTCCGACATTGCCGACGGCAAGGACGCTGTCGCGGCGATTTCCGCCCTGCACGGCGAAGGCTCGGTCTTAAGCTTCGTCTCGGATGTCTCGGATGAAACGTCGGTCAAGGCGCTGGTGGCCGAGACCGTCGCGCGCTTCGGCCAGATCGATATCCTGGTCAACAACGCGGCGGTCTATTCGACGCTGACGCCGCGCAATTACGATGAGTGGGATGTCGAGACCTTTGACAAGGTCATGGCGGTCAATGTGCGCGGACCTTATCTGATGGTGCGCCATGTCGCGCCGCACATGATCGCGCGCAAGACCGGCAAGATCGTCAACATCGCCTCCGGCACGCCGTATAAAGGCACGACGCGGATGCTGCCTTACGTCACCTCGAAAGGCGCGATCATAGCCCTGACGCGCACGCTGTCGCGTGAGCTTGGCGACCATAATATCTGCGTCAATACATTGGCGCCCGGCTTCATCCTGTCCGAGACCGGCCTGGCCAACGCCACCCATGTCGAGGAAGCGCGAATCCCGGTGCGCAACTCGCGCGCCTTCAAGCGCGACGCTTATCCGGAGGATTTGCTCGGGGCGCTGGTTTTTTTGTGCTCGAGCGACAGCGATTTCGTCACCGGCCAGTCGCTGGTGGTCGACGGGGGTTCGGTGAACAACTAGCGGTACGAGCCGCGCGCGGGGAAAACATGCACGCAGGCAAAGGTGGCGTCACTGTCATCGAAGACGGCCATATCCTAATCGAGAAGGACGTGCCGATACCGTTATCCGACGGCCACGTCGCCTATTGCAATGTGTTTCGTCCCAACCGTGAAGGCGCCGTGCCGGCCATCGTCGTGTTCACGCCTTACGGCAAGGACTCCGACGTCGCCGTCGATTTCAAGCGCTACTGGGATGTCGTGCTGCGCGATCACCCCGAAGTGGTGCGCGACGGTTCAAGCGGCAAATATCTGACGTGGGAAGTGCCGGACCCGGAGCGTTGGGTGCCAGCCGGTTATGCCGTGGTCGTGGTCGATGCGCGCGGCACCGGAAAGTCGCCCGGCTTCTACGAAATGATGTCGCCATTGCAGACGCGCGAATATTACGACGCGATTGAATGGGCTGGCACGCAAGACTGGTCGAGCGGCAAGGTCGGCCTTCTTGGCGTGTCATATCTGGCCATCAAGCAGTGGCAGGTCGCGGCGCTGCAACCGTCGCATCTCACGGCGATGATTCCGTGGGAGGGCATGTTCGACCACTACCGCGATTTGTACCGGCACGGCGGCATCTATTCGTCGTTCTTTCTCAAGCTGTTGTGGGACAGCCAGATCGCCACCAATCAGAACGGTAACGCCCAGACGCCGTATCGCGACCGCTTCACCGGCGCACCATCGACCGGCGCGGCGCTTGGCGCCGACGTGCTGCCGGGCAATCTCGCCAATGTTTATCAGGCCGGTTTGCAGCATCCATTCGACGACGCTTACTTCAAATTGCGTACACCGGTGGCGGAACGCATCGCTGTGCCGTTCCTGTCGGCCGCCAATTGGGGCGGACTGGGCCTCCATCTGCGCGGCAATGTCGAGGCGTTCGAGCGCGCGGCCTCGCCGCAGAAGTGGCTGGAGATGCACACCGACACGCATTTCGCCTCGATGTATTTGCCGGACGCGGTTGCCTTGCAGATGAAATTCTTCGGTCATTTTCTGAAAGGCGAGGCGAATGGCTGGGACGAGCAGCCGCCGGTCATCCTGACCATTCGCGATCCGCGCGGCCCTTTCCGACGCGATGAAAACGAATGGCCGCTGGCGCGCACGCAATGGACAAAATATTTTCTCGATGCCGGCGCCAACGCCTTGGTGTCCGATGCGCCAAGCGCCGAAGGCAAGATCGACTATGATGCGCTCGGCGAGGGCGTGACCTTGCGCAGCGCGCCGTTCGCGCAGGACACCGAATTCACCGGCCCCGTCGCCGCCAGGCTTTATGTCGCGACCTCGGGCGCCGACATGGACCTGTTTCTGACGTTGCGGCTGTTCGATCCGGCGGGCAAGGAAGTCACTTTCGTTGGCGCCAACGATCCGATGGTGCCGGTGTCGCAAGGCTGGCTGCGTCTCTCGCACCGCAAGGTCGATCCGCAGCGCTCGACCCCGGCCAAGCCGTACCATCCGCACGACGAGCGGCTGCCGGTCGTTGCCGGCGAAGTCTACGCCGCCGATGTCGAGATCTGGCCGACGTCGGTCGTGGTGCCGAAAGGGTATGTGTTGGCGCTGACCATTGGCGGCAAGGATTTCGAGCGCAGCGAGGCGCAGGGACTGATGAAAGGTTCGGGCATTTTCCTGCACAACGATCCGGCCGACCGTCCGGCCGAGATCTTCGGCGGCATCCATACGTTTCGCAGCGGCGGCAGCTACGCGAGCTACCTGCTGATGCCGCAGATACCGGCCCGCTAGGCAAGCCGTTTGGCGGGACGCGGCTCGGTCAATACCAAGGCGGTTTTTAAATCGAACGCGTGTCTGTTACTGTGTCCGCGGCCTAAAGGTTGTATCTCCGCCGCAATGGGACGCTTGACCAATGCGCGACACATTCGGCTCGCACGCGGAAGCCCGCATCGCGCTGGCGCGCCAGGCGCTCGCCCGCCATCCAGGCTCGGCCGATCTGTTGTTCGCGCTTGCCGCGGCTTTGGCAGAGAGCGGCGACGGCGATGAGTATGCCCGGGTGTTCCGGCAGGCCTATCTGGCCAAACCGAGGAACCAGCCGGCGATTCCCCTGCCGCTGACCCCGCCGGAAGCGGCGAAATTGCGCGCCGCGGCGCAGGCGCTGATGGCGCGCGGCGTGCTTTATTCGCCGGTGATCGCGGCCGCCGCCGCCAGCGCCGCGGCCCTCGGCGACAAGGAGGAGGCCGCGCGCATTGTCGATTACGACCGGCTTTTCCGCTGCATCCCGAACGTGATGCCGGCGGCGTTTCGCGGCGGCGATTTCTACGAAACGCTGGCGGCCGAGATCAAAACCGATCTTAGATACTACGATGTGAATTTGCAGGCGATCCGCAGGGCCTGGCGCAACGACCATATCATGCAGTCGCCGCAGCCGGCCTGCCGCGCTTTCGCCGACGAGATCGCCCGCCAGGTCGATCGTTACATCGCGTGTCTTCCGGCCGACGACGATCACCCGTTCATCGCCGCGCGCCCGGATCAATTCCGGATCACCGCCTGGGCCGTGCTGTCGCACGGCGAAGGCCACCATGTTCCGCATATCCATCCGCGGGCCTGGATGAGCGGCGTCTATTACGTTGTTCGCCCGGACATATCGCGTGCGCCCGGCAGTTCGCATGGCTGGTTGCGCGTCGGGCCGCCCGCGGCCGGCGCCGCGGCGCTCACCATCGGGGAGGGACGTCTGGTCGAGCCCGAACCTGGCAACCTGGTTCTGATGCCGGGCTATTTCTATCATGAGACCCAGCCGACCGGCGTCGATCAGGAGCGCATTTGCATCGCCTTTGACGTGATGCCGTTGGAACTGTCCGACGCCTTCAAAAGTGACGGCGACTATTGAACGCGTCGGGGGGTGGGTAGACGGTCGGCGAATGACAGCTATTCGTTAGCGCACGGGCGGGGCATGCTGGCGCCCGTTTCGCCAGCCTTGTTTATGGGCTATAAAGTTACAAATTAGACTAATCGGTCCCAAGAAACGTTTCCAAGGAGCATGTCATGGCGGTTGCAACCGCGGCTGAACAGGCCACCCCAGGTTCCAAGCACAATATCGAAGGCTCGCGGCAGGCCTATTACGACAGAATTGCCAAATTCCACATGGCGCCGCTTTGGGAAGTGCTCAAGGGCCTCGTCACGCCCGAGCCGAAGACCAAGTATCAGGCGGCTGTGTGGAAGTTCGCCGACATCAAGCGGCTCATTCTTGAGGCCGGAGGCGTCATCAGCGCCGAGGAAGCCGAGCGCCGCGTGCTGGTGCTGGAAAATCCCGGCATGCCGGGCAAGTCGCGCATCACCAATTCGCTGTTTGCCGGCGTGCAGTTAATCCTGCCCGGCGAAGTCGCCGAAGTGCACCGCCATTCGGCTTCCGCCATCCGCTTCATGCTGGAAGGCGAGGGCGCCTACACGGCGGTCGAAGGCGAAAAATCGCAGATGCGGCACGGTGATTTCATCATCACCGCCAACTGGGCGCCGCACGATCACGGCAATCCCGGCAACCAGCCGGTGATGTGGCTCGACGTCCTCGACATGCCGACCGTCAATCACTTCGAAGCCTCGTTCTCCGAACACTTCGACGAGAAGACGCAGAAGACCAATCACGAGGACGGCGACTCGTTCGAGCGCTATGCCACCGGCGTTCTGCCGGACGGCCTGCCGGCGACGCAGAACCGCACGCCGATCATCAACTATCCTTATTCGAAGATGCGGCCGATCCTCGAGCGCCTGAAGAAGACCGGCGACATCGACAAACGGCATGGCGCGCGCGTGCGCTACGCCAACCCGATCAATGGCGGCCCGGTGATGCCGACCATGGGCGCCTACATCGCGCTGTTCCCGAAGGGCTTCAAGGGTGAGCCGTACCGCTCGACCGACGGCATGATCTTCGCCTGCGCCGAAGGCCGCGGCAAAACCATCGTCGATGGTCAGGACCCGATCGAGTGGGGCGTCAACGATGTCTTCGTGATCCCGCCGTGGAAGCGCTATCACCACGAGCCGGCCGAAGAGGCGGTGCTTTTCTCGATTTCGGATCGCCCGGCGCAGGAAGCGCTCGGCATCTGGCGGGAAGGCAATTAGCCTTTACGTCGTACCGATACCGACTGTTACGGCCCCGCCTGTTGCGGGGCCGATTGCTTTTGCGCGCGCGCCTGCATCCAGTTGATCGTCAGTATGATTGCCGCGGCGGCCAAGCCCGCCCAGTCGATCAATTCGGCGCCGGGGAAAACGTGCGGCGGCAGCAGAATCGCCACAGCCGCTACGCCCAACCCCAGCCGCAGCGCCGGGCTCAGCAGTGCGAAAGCGAAGCCGACAATGGCCGCGGTGCCGGCAAAGATGCCGAAAATATTGCGCGAGAAATTCCACACGATCGACGGCCAGGTGTCGTTCATCAGCATCGAAGGCTCGGTGACGAACAGGAATGGAATGAAGAACGTGCTCCAGCCGACCACGACCGCGGTCCAGCCGGTGGTCCAGCCCGACACCCGCGCGATATTGGCCGCCGCGTAAGCCGCAATCGCCACCGGCGGCGTGATCATCGACAGCATGCCGAAATACATGACGTACATATGCGCGGCCATCGGCGAGACGCCGAGCTTGATGATCGACGGCGCCAAAAGCGACGCGGTCAGCACATACACGCTCACCGTCGGCATGCCCATGCCGAGAATGATGCTGATGAGCGCGGTCAGCACCAGAAGGACGTAAAGGTTCTCGCCGCTCAAGGCGATCAGTTGCAGCGTCAGGCCGAACGAGATGCCGGAAATGCTCAGCGCGCCGACCACCATGCCGGCGGCGGCGCCGATCAGGATGATGTCGAGCGCGGCGCGGCCGGTGTCGAGCACCGCGCGCAGCATCTCGCGCGGCGAGACGCGGCTGCCGCGATAGCCGAAGATCATGCTGAGCACGATCAGCATCGCGGTCGAATAGATCGCCGCGCGCTCGATCGGGATCTGGAAGTATTCCGGCCAGATCAAAGTGGCGATCAGGAAGGCGATCGGCACCGGAAAGTGCCAGCCGGAGGCGACGACGTCGCGCAGCTTCGGCGGGTTCTCGACTTGCGCTGCGCCGATGCTGTGCCGGGCGGCTTCCAGATCGACGTGAATGAACAGAGCGGCATAATACAACAGCGCCGGGATTACCGCGGCGATGACCACGGCGCCGTACGGCACCTGCAGGAACTCGGCCATGATGAAGGCGGCGGCGCCCATCACCGGCGGCATCAATTGCCCGCCGGTCGAGCCGACCGCTTCGATGGCCGCCGCGCGCGTCGGTGTGAAGCCGGAGCGCGACATCAAGGGAATCGTGACGACGCCGACGGCGACGACATTGCTGACCGCCGCGCCGGAGATCGTTCCGAACAAAGCCGAGCCGAACACCGCGATCTTGGCGGCGCCGCCGCGATAGCGTCCCATCGCCGACATGGCGAGATCGGCGAAATAGGCCGCGCCGCCGGTGCGCCCGAGCACCTGTCCCATTAAGGTGAAAGGCACGACGATCAGCACCGCGACCGACAAAATATTGCCGATCATGCTGTTGGTATCGAGCCCGAGATAGACCAGCAGCCGTTCCGGCGACACTGTGCGGGTGGCGAAGTCGCCCGGCATATGCGGGCCGATGAAAACGTAAGCCGAGATGACGAGAATGATGGCGACCAGCACGCCGCCGGCGGTGCGCCGCGTCGCTTCCAGCACCAAAAGGATCAGCACGGCGCTGCCGAGAACGCCCTCGAGCGGCAGCGAGGCGATGGAAATCGTCAGCGGCTCGTAGCGCACGGCGATATAGCCGCAAATGCCGATCGCGGCCACGGCGCACGCCCAGCCGATCCATTCGCGCTTGAATTTCGAATTGATGAACGAGATCGCCAGCGCCAGGCCGAGGCAGACCGCCAGCAATTGTTCGGTATAGAGCGACATTCCGAGCGCGCGGCGCGGCACATCGAGCACCCAGCCGACCACAGCGATCAGAAGCAGCGCCTGCAACAGGTCGGTGGCGCGGGCAATGGCAGGTGAACCGGCGGAGACGGGCTCCGCCGCTTCGGTGACTGCTTTTAGTTCGCTCACTTGACCGCCAGCGCTTCGTACTTCTTGTCCTTGAAATATTTCAAGGCGCCTGGGTGATAGGGCAGGTCATAGGCCTTGTAGAGCTTGTTGGCGCTGAAGTCGCGCAAGGCCGGCTGCACCACGATCAGGTCGGGCTTGTTGGCTTCCATGGTCTCGATGATCTTGACGATCACTTCGTCCTTCACCTTGTTGTTGGTGAAGATCATGTTGTCCCAGGTGTAGACCTCCATCGGCTTTTCGACGCCGATGAAGAACGGGTTCGGCGCCGCCGGCGTCAGATAGCCCTGCGGCACGATCTTCTGCGCCGCGGCGATGCCGCCTTGCGGAATTTCCAGCGCGCGAATGCCGCCGACGCTGGCGTCCACTTCGCGCACCTTCGGCGCGCCGAAGGCGAAGAAGAACATGTCGGCTGCGCCCGAGGCGAAATCCTCGGCGCCGCGCACGACATTCGGCACCAGCACCGGCTTGACGTCGGCTTCGGTCAGGCCGCCGGTCGCCAGCAGCGCCTTGATCATCGGGTCGATGGTGCGCATGGCGGAGAAGCCCATCACCACCCTTTTGCCCTTGAGGTCGGCGGTGGTCCTCATGGTCGAATCCTTGCGCACCCAGAAGGCGCCGCGCAGCGAATGCAGCGAGCCGATCAGCCGCAGTTCCGGGTGCTTCGCCTTGGCTTCTTCCATTTCGAAAATATTGGCGATGCCGATATCGGCTTCGCCGCGCGCCACCAGCGGAATCAAGGTCGATTCGCCGGCGGTCGGCTGCACCAGCACGTTGAGGCCGCCCTTTTCCTTCAGCACCTTGGCGATCGCCGAGGCGGTGGTGTGGCTGAGCGTGCCGGGCGGCATGGTGGCGAGGCCGAAGGTCTGGGCGCTGGCGAGGCTGGCGCTGAGCGTCAGTCCGAAAAGCGCCGCGGCAATCGGGCGCAGGCCCTTAACGATCGAAAGTGGCATCGGCTATTCCTCCCTATGATCGGTTGATTGATCGCATTATGAGATAATTTTCGCACAAGAGGGAAAGCAATGCGAGGCCGGGCGTTGTAAAAGACTGTATTCGGGCGGGGATGGTGCCCACCGGGCTTTTGACGCGGCACGCAAACAAGAAGCACTTTTAGGAGACGACGATGGCGCAAAGTCCGGCATTCGAGCAACTGACCGCGGGCCACGGCGTGCTGAGCGCGGTGCGCACCGGCGTAGGCCGCGACCTGGTGGTGCTGCATTCGCTGCTCGCCGACCGGCACGCCTTCGACCCGGTGCTGCCGGCTTTGGCGGCCAAGCACCGCGTCACGCTTTTCAATCTGCCGGGCTTTCACGGTTCGCTACCGACGGTGCTGCCATTGATGGATGCCTATGTCGCCACGATCGAGGATGGCTTTGACGAGTTCGCCATTGGCAACGATGCGGTGCTGATTGGCAACGGCTTCGGCGGCACGGTGGCGCTCGCCTTCGCGCTGGCGCATCCGGAGCGCATCGCCAAACTGGTCTTGAGTGACGCCGCCGCCTGTTTCCCGGACGAAGGCCGTGCCCAATTCGCGGCGATGGCGGGCAAGGTGACGGAGGGCGGCCTCGGCGCCATTGCCGAAATCGCGGCAAAGCGCGTGTTCTCGCCGGCCTATCTCGCCGCGCATCCAGAAAAAATCGACGAGCGCAAAAATGTGCTGCTCGGCATCGACCCGAAAGCCTTTCTCGCGGCCTGCAAGATCTTGCAGGAAGCCGACCTGACGCCGCTGCTGTCACGCCTGAAAGTGCCGACGCTTGTCGTGTGCGGCGAACTGGACCAGGCGACCCCGCCGGCGCTGAACAGAGTGATTGTCGAGAAGGTGGCGGGCGCCAAATATGTCGAACTGCCCGGCTGCGGCCATTGCCCGCCGCTCGAACAGCCGGAGGCCTTCATCAAGGCGATCAAGGATTTCGCCGGGCTGTAAAGCGTTTTCGACCGAAGGGGGTACCGGTTCGCGTGAAGAAAACGCGTCAAGATAAGAAGCGCGGCGAGACTAAATGCGCGCCCGAACTTCGACGACGGCCTCGGCGGCGATCAGCGCCGGATCGGTAGCGCCGAGCTTGAGCCTTCGCTGGATAGCGTCGCTCAGAAAACGGCTGGCGTTTGGCCGTTTAATTTCTTCTTGTGAGAGATGTGGCCAGGCCAGGCGAAGCGCCTGGTTGAACAGTTCGACCCGTCGTGCGATTCCCGGCAAGCAAGCCCCCGAATTTCTAGCCCTATAACGGGGAAAGCCGGGGGCGGTTCCATTGCTCTGGGCGTTATCTAACCCAGCGCCATTGCTGACACCGGGTTTGCCGCGCGCCATGAGAAGCCGGGCTCGGTGTGGTCGTCGCCGGGATACTGGCGCAAGGCTCCGGCGCCGGGAAAGGTCGGCGCCGGCGGATCGGGATCGCGGCGATCGAAATTGACGCGGACGACATTTCGGTCTCGCGCGACGATGTAGCGGTTGAACATTCCGGCAGTTTGCATGGCAGGCCCCGTCACGCCTCGGTTCGCCATTCGACAACGAGGGCCGCGATGGCCAGGCACACCGAGAGAACAAAGGCGGTGGCGAGCAACATCGTGCGTGCTCCTCAGACCGGCGGTGAGCCGTCGCGGCCGTTGCCGTCCCGGCGCAACAGACGCCGCCATCGTGTCGCACGCCGGTAGCGTCCGGCGTCCGCGGCCGCGGCATGCTGCCGGTCGAGCGTCCGCAACGCTTCCATGATCTCATCGAACGGCACGGCGCGGCCGCCCGGATTTTGCCGCAGCGCCGGCGCGGCTTCCACGGCGCAGGCATCCGACGCCCAGGACGCCAGGATGGCGCGCTTCTCATTCAGCGTCAGGTCGGGATCCCTGACCACTAGATCGGGGTGCAGGAACGCCGACGCCGGATGCAGCAGCGCGTCGAGATCGAACGCGTCTTCGCCGCGGCGCAGCGGATGATTTGATGAGGTCAGCCGTTCGTTCATTGTCATTCCTCCTTTCCGAAAAGGAGGTGGCCCGCATGAGATGGGACGGACCACCTCGACGGCTTTGACGGCGCTAGGCGCCCGTTATGATGCGATCCGCATCTCCTCGCCCGGTCTGTCGACGGCCTTGGGCTTTTCGCCTTTGCGGGCGTCGCGGCCGGTGGCGATGTCGATGCGGCGCGGCTTCATCGCTTCCGGAATGCGCCGAACCAGATCGATCTGCAGCAGGCCGTTCTCATGCGTCGCTTTCTCCACCTCGACATGGTCTTCGAGGCTGAACTTGCGCTCGAACGAGCGGGCGGAAATGCCGCGATAGAGAACGTCTTGGCCCGACGTTGCGGTCTTTTCCTCGGTCTTGCGCCCGGCGACGGTCAGCAGGTTCTGCTGCGCCGTGACCGTGATGTCGTCCGGCGAAAAGCCGGCCACCGCCAGCGAGATGCGATAGGCGTCTTCACCGGTGCGCACGATGTCATAGGGCGGGTAATGATCCTGCCCTTCGAGCAGTTGCGTGTTGTTGATGAGGTCGAACATGCGGTCGAAGCCGATGCTCGACCGCCACAGGGGAGCGAAGTCATAGTTCCTCATAGCCACATCCTCCGTTGAGCAACATGGGTACGAGCAGTACGCCGGACACCCGCCGACGCCCGCACCAGGCCTCGGTTGAGCGCCTGGCGGCCGACGATTTAGGGGCGGCGTTTTCGATTTCAAGAGCCCGGTTCGGGGGTGCGGCATTCCGTCAAAAATAAAGAAAATTCAGATATTTATTGACGGCGGGCGCTCAACCCAGCGCCGTCAGCACCGCCTTTGTAATGGCCGCAGTGCCGTCGCTACCGCCATATTCCATCGGCTTCAACCCCGACGCATAGGCCTTGTCCACCGCGCGCTCGATGCGCTGCGCCGCCTCGGAAGCGGGCGCGTGGTCGTGCTTGTCGGCCAGCCAGTCGAGCATCATCGCCGCGGACAAAATCATCGCCGTCGGATTGGCCTTGCCTTGGCCCATGATGTCCGGCGCGGTGCCGTGGCACGGCTGGAACACCGCGTATTTGTCGCCGATGTCGGCCGACGGCGCGATGCCGAGGCCGCCGATCAAGCCGGCCGCAAGGTCGGAGAGAATGTCGCCGAACATATTCTCCATCACCATGACGTCGAAGTCCCACGGCTTCTTCACCATCATCGCCGCGCAGGCATCGACATAGAGCATGTCGGTCTTGGCATCCGGGAAGTTGGCCTTGCGCTCGTTGAAAATGTCGCGCTGCCAGTTGAATGCCTTGAACACATTGGCCTTGTCGACGAGCGTCAAGCGTCCG
Organism: Rhizobiales bacterium Ga0077525; assembly: GCA_001464835.1. Classification (GTDB taxonomy): domain Bacteria; phylum Pseudomonadota; class Alphaproteobacteria; order Rhizobiales; family Xanthobacteraceae; genus Pseudolabrys. The sequence goes on from LNDS01000020.1 coordinate 57,684, forward strand.
GGCTTGCCGCGCTTCTTGCGCCGCTCGGCGAGGCGCAGGCAGAAGTCGAACAGCCGTTCGGTGGTCTTGCGCGTCACGACCAAGGTTTCGCGCGCGTCGTCGTGCGTGGTGACGCCTTTGCCCATCGAGGCGAACAGGCCTTCGGTCGATTCGCGCACCAGCACGAAGTCGATGCCGTGCTTGTCGGCGCCGACGATCGGCGACGGCACGCCGGGAATGAGCCGCGCCGGCCGCACGCCGGCATAGAGATCGTAGATGAAGCGCAGTTCGACCTGCGGCATGATTTCGGTGTTGTCGGGATAGCGGATGCTCGGCAGGCCGCAGGCGCCGAGAAAAATCGCGTCGGCCTCGCCGCACAGTTTGATCGTCGCTTCCGACATCGACTTGCCGGTCGCCTTGTATTCCTCGGCGCCGGCCGGCGCTTCGCTGAAACGGAATTTCAGGCTCGGCGTCGTCGCCTCGATGCGGCGCAGCACATCGAGCGCGGGCGCCGTGACTTCGTGGCCGATGCCGTCGCCGGGCAATACGGCGATGTGAAAAGCGGAGTTGGCGGACATGAATTTTCCCGGGCTGGCATTGGACGAAGGAATGCGTAATGAATACCGCCGCGCGCTGTAGCGCAAGGAGCTGGCAATGCCCCGTTTTTCGGCCCATCTCGATTACCTGTTCCAGGACCGCCCGCTGTTGCAGCGCATCGATGCCGCCGCCGCCTGCGGCTTCAAGGCGGTCGAGGGTCGCTTTCCCGACGTGCCGGCGGCCGACTACAAAGCCGCGCTGGAGCGCAACAACATCCGTGCGCTCGGCATCAATTCGCCAATGGGCGGCGAGGGCCAGTTCGGTCTTGCCGCGCTGCCCGGCCGCGAGGCCGATTGGGACAAGTCGTTTGCGCATGCGCTCGATTACGTCACCGCGATCGGCGCCACTGCGGTGCATTGCCTCGCAGGCAAGGTCGATCCGGGCCAGCGCGCGCAGGCCGACAAGGTGTTCGTCGAAAACCTCAAGCGCGCCGCCGATCTGGCGGCGGCAAAGAACATCAAGCTCTATATCGAGCCGATCAATCCGCGCGACATGCCGGGTTATTTCCTGTCCCAGGTCGAACACGCCGCCGACATCATCGCCAAGGTCGGCAAGCCCAATGTCTGGATGCAGTACGATTTTTATCATGTGCAGATCGTCGGCGGCGATCTGATCAAGCGGCTGGAAAAGCACCTTTCGATCATCGGCCACATCCAGTGCTCGCAGGTACCGGTGCGCGGCGAGCCGGACGGCGAGGGCGAGATCAATTACCCGTTCGTTTTCGCCGAAGTCGACCGGCTCGGCTACAAGGAATGGATCGGCTGCGAATACCGGCCGCGCGGAACTACCGAATCGGGGCTCGGCTGGGGGGCGAAATACGGCCTGGGCGGGCGTCCTTAACTGCTGGTTAACCATCAAACATCTTGAAATGGCTTGGTTTTCGGCTTTGCGCCGGGCCCCGCCTTTTGCTAGACAGGGGCGATGTGGGGACGCCGCAAACAGCCTGAGCCCGAGACGCCGCCGCCGGTCAATCCGCTCAAGGAGGCCGTACGCGAGGCGCGCATCGAGGTTGCCGAGCGCTCCGCCGTCATCGTCGACCTGCGCGACGCCGAACTGGCGCGGCTCGAGCTTTTGAACGAGGCGCTCGATCCGCTGTTCGCCGACATTCCGGTTTACGTCGAATTGTTCGATCGCGGCATTAGCAAAGGCGATGTGCCGCGATTGTGGATCGACGTCATCGCCCATGTCGAGATGGGCCGCGACAAAAGGCAGTACCGTTTCGTGCAGGATACGCGCTATGGCCGCGCCGTGCTTTCCGAGAGCCACGAGATCGCCGACATCGTCAAGGCGGTGACACGCTATGTCGCGCGCCGGCTGGTCGAGCGCGAACGCGCCTTGACCGACGACGCGCCGTTCGGCATGGCGTCGTCGCAGAAGATGGTGGAGCAGGAACGGCGTCACGGCCGCCTGCGCGCGGTCCGCACGTTCATCTATGGCGTTGTGGTTACGATTGCGGTGCTGGTGACCCTGGCGATTTTGAACGGGCCGAGGCCTTAGCCGAGCAGCGCGCCGCGCTTGATCTCGGCGACTTTACCATTCGCACTTATCGCCCGCGACACCATCTCGCATGTCCACGCACCGGGTGCGCCGTCGATGCGATAGAGATTGTATCCCGCCGCGTCGTGATCCATGCCGGGCCTTGCCGACGCCGACGGCACGCCAACGGCGGGGACTTTCCGTCCGTCAGGTGCATCCAGCCAGTTGATCATGTTCACATGATCGTGGCCGTGCAGCACCAACTCGGCGCCATGCTGCGCGATCACCGCCTTGAAGGCCTCGGCATCGATCAGCCTTTTGTGATGCGCGGAGGCGCTCACTGGCGGATGGTGAATCATCACCACGCGAAACAGTTTCTCGCCTTTGAGCCGGTCGAGCAGCGCGCCCAGTTTTTCAAGCTGCGTGGGACCGACTTCGCCGGTCGCCATGAACGGCGCGGTGACAACGCCGCTCGACACGCCGATCAGCGCCAGCGGCCCGCGCCGCCGCACATAGGGAAAGCTCTCCCCATCATCGCCGCGCATGTTGGCGCCCCAGGCGCGCGCGGCGAGCGCTTCGCAGCCCGATACGTAAATATCGTGATTGCCGGGAATGAAGCTGATGTCGCGCGCCGCGCCGACAGTGTCGAGCCAGGCTCGGCCGTTCGCATATTCCGCCGGCAGGCCGATATTGGCGATGTCGCCGGTCACCGCGATGTGGTCCGGCTGTTGCGCGTGCAAGTCGGCGACGATTGTCTCGAGCACGGCGCGGTCATGCACATTGCGCCGCTTGCGCTGCCAGTTCAGCCAGCCGGTCAGCCTCTTGCCGGCAAGCTCGAGAAAGCTCAGCCTCGGCAAAGGCGACAAATGCGGATCGGACAAATGGGCGAGGGTATACATCGTTTAACGGGCGTAGCCCGTTAGCCATGCCCGATCAATATCCCGGCGATGAACACCAGCGCGCCGCCGACCACGATCTGGAACGCCGCCTGAAGGAACGGCGTATCCATGTAGCGGTAGCGGATCCAGGAAATTACCGCGAGTTCGATCACGACGACGAAGATGGCGACAAAGGTGGCAATCCAGAAATCAGGAATGAGGTAAGGCAGCGTGTGCCCGAGCCCGCCGATCGTCGTCATCACGCCGGACACGGTGCCGCGCAGCCACGGCGTCCCGCGCCCGGTGAGCGAACCGTCGTCGGATAGGGCCTCGGCAAAGCCCATCGAAATGCCGGCGCCGACCGAGGCCGCCATGCCGACGAGAAACGTTTCCCAGGTGCTGTGCGTGGCGAAGGCCGCCGCGAACAGAGGCGCGAGCGTCGACACCGAGCCGTCCATTAGACCGACCAGTCCCGGCTGCACATATTGCAAGAGGAACATGCGGCGCGCCGTCTCGTCTTCCTTTTCGCGCGCGCCGGGCGTGAGGATGGTCTCGCTGAGCTTGTGCGCCAGGCTTTCATGCCCGGCTTCCGCTTCGGCGAGCGTGATCAGGAGTTCGCGCACCGAAGCGTCGCGCGCGCTTTCCGCCGCCTTGCGGTAGAAGCGCTCGGCCTCGAACTCCATCTCCTCGGCGAACTTGCGCACCTCGTCGAGACCGAGCGGCCGCATCAGCCATAGCGGCTTCTTCGCCTGCATGAAGCCCTTGACGTCCTGGCGGCGGATCAGCGGCAGGTATTCGCCGAAGCGCGCGCGGTACAGGTCGTACAGCATGCTGCGGTGGGTGACTTCCTCCTCGGCCATTTCGTCGAACACCTTGGCCGACGAAGGGAACTGCGCGCGCAGGCCCTCGGCAAAGCCGCGATAGATGCGGCTGTCTTCCTCTTCATTGGTGATGGCCAGCGCCAGCACTTCCTGTTCGCTCAATTCGGAGAACTTCTTCACGGGAATGCCTTTTGCGCGCCGGTGGCCGGATATAGGTCGGCTTTCTATATTAGAATTATTCTAAACATTAAAGCGCTGTTTTTACGCAGTTCAACAGTCAGGGCATGAAATCGGACGCCGGAAATGGCATGGAAGGACATGCTCCAGCACCGCCTCCGCCGCGCCTTCGAGCCGCTCATCCGCCGCGGCTTTCACTTCTATTGGCGCTTTGCCCGCGGCGCGACGTTAGGGGCCTTCGGCATGGTGATCGACGGCCAGGGCCGCGTCCTGCTGGTCAAGCACTCCTATGTCGCCGGCTGGCACCTGCCCGGCGGCGGCGTCGAGACCGGCGAAACCCTGCGCACCGCTTTGGCCCGCGAACTCGGCGAGGAGGGCAATATCCAGCTTACGGCTGAGCCGGTGCTGCACGGCGTGTTTCATAACCACCGGGTCTCGAAACGCGACCATGTCGCGCTGTTCATCGTGCGCGACTTCGTGCAGCCGTCCGCGCCCGTGCCAGACCGCGAGATTATCGATCACGGCTTCTTCGCCGTCGATGCGCTGCCTGACGACACCGGCCGCGCCACCCGCGCACGCATCGCCGAGGTGTTCGATGGCGTGAAGCTGAGCGAGGTGTGGTGAGGGTCGTTTGCTAGCGCTGAAACAGCGCCAGCTTGACGCCGAACGCCACGAACAGCGCGCCGATCGTGCCATCGATCCAGCGCTGAAATGTTTTCGCGCCGCGCATCGCCGACGCCGCCCGCGCCGTCGCATAAGCGACGCCGAGATTCCAGATCGTGCCATTGACGTTGAAGACGACGCCGAGGAACACGAAGGCCAAGGCCGTCGATGGCGCGTCGTTGTCGATGAATTGCGGCAGGAAGGCGAGAAAGAACAACGCCACTTTCGGATTGAGCGCGTTGGTGACGAAGCCTTGCTGAAACACTTTCGTCAAACTAAGCGGCGCTTTCGATCCTGCCGGCGTGGCGTCGGCATCGGCGCGGCGCGCCAGCATCATGCGGATGCCGATGTATATGAGATAGCCGGCGCCGAGAAACTTGACGATGCCGAAGGCGGTGGCCGAGGCTGCGATCAGCGCCGAAATGCCGAGCGCGGCGGCGACAATATGCACCATGATGCCGGCGGCGACGCCGGCGCAGGCCGCCGCGCCGCCCTTGAAGCCGAGCTGCGTCGCGCGCGCCACGATCAATGCCGTGTCCGGGCCCGGCGTGACGTTCAACAGCCAGCCGGCGAGAATGAACAGCAGCAGGTCGTGGGTGCCGAACATTGTCGCTCCTTCAGCCGAATCGTGCCCGATCATGCTTCGCGGCGAAATCGAACTGCGGCCCGACCGGCACGATGCCGGACGGATTCACGTGCCGCTGGCTGTGATAATAATGCCGCTTGATCTGCTCGAGGCTCACCGTCTCGGCCACGCCCGGCACCTGATAGAGATCGCGCACATAGTTTGACAGGTTTGGATATTCGTAGATGTGCCGCCAGTTGCACTTGAAGTGGCCGTAATAGACGGCATCGAACCGGATCAAGGTGCAAAACAGACGCCAGTCGGCCTCGGTGATGACGGGGCCGGCGACATAACGTTGCCGCGACAAGATCTGCTCCATTTCGTCGAGCGTATCGAAGATGCCGCGGAAGGCGGTTTCATAGGCCGCCTGTCCGGTGGCGAAGCCGGCGCGGTAAACGCCGTTATTGATGTTCGGATAGACGAGGTCGTTGATGCGGTCGATCTCGCCGCGCAACGCCTCCGGATAAAAATCGGCGCGGCTGTTGGTAAAGCCGTCGAACGCCGAGTTGAGCATGCGGATGATCTCGGACGACTCGTTGCTGACGATGGTCTTCTGTTGCTTGTCCCACAGCACCGGCACGCTGACGCGGCCGGTGTATTTGGCATCCGCCATCACATAGATTTCGGATAGCTTGTCCTTGCCGTTGACGGTGTCGCCGGTCGAGCCTTCATCCTTATGGAAGGTCCAGCCGTCCTGCAGCATGTCGGGCGAGACCACCGACAGCGAGATGACGTTCTCAAGCGCTTTCAACTTGCGGAAAATGACGGTGCGGTGCGCCCATGGGCAGGCGAGCGAGACATAGAGGTGATAGCGGCCGGCCTCGGCCTTGAAGCCGGCTTTGCCGGAAGGTCCGGCGCTGCCGTCCGGGGTCACCCAGTTGCGGAAGCTGGTGGTTGGCCGCACGAAGGCGCCGTCCTTGGTGCGCAGGCCGTCCTGCTGCCAGACGCCGTCGACCAGTTGTCCCATGTCCATTCTCCGCTTTGCTGCCGTCCATTTAAGGGCTTCCGTCGGCCGGCGCCACCGTGATGGACCGGAATCGTTCAAGGTGCTAATCGCCTTTCCCATGTCCGAACTTCAACTGACTATCCTGCCTGAAACCCTGGGCGACGCCCTCGCGATCGAACGGCTGCACGAGCGCACCTTCGGCCCCGGCCGCTATGCCCGCTCGGCCTTCCGCATCCGCGAGGGCCGGGGCCATACGCTCGACCTGTCCTTCACCGCGCGCATCGGCACCTTGATGGTCGGCTCGATCCGGCTGACGCCGATCTGCATTGACGAGACCAAGGCGTTGCTGCTCGGGCCGCTGACGGTGGAGCCGCCGTTCCGCTCACGCGGCGTGGGCTCGGCCTTGATGACGCGCTCGCTCAAGGAAGCCAGGGCGCAGGGCTACAGACTGGTCGTGCTGGTCGGTGACGAGCCGTATTATGCCAAGGCCGGCTTCAAGCGTATCCCCAAGGGACTGGTGAAAATGCCAGGCCCGGTCGATCCCGCCCGCCTGCTGGTCAATGAATTGGTCGAGGGTGCGTTCGAAGGCGTCGCCGGCCTGATCAGGCCGGACTGGATCGATGACGCGGCAAGTCAACAATGAGGATCATCATGAACAAGCTTTCGGTTCTTCTGGTCGCTGCCGCGCTGGCATGGCCGCTGCCGGCGAAGGCGCAGCAGCTCGATCTCGCCACCGTCACCTGCAAGGATTTCGTCAGCAGCGACAAGGAAACCATCGGGCTGATCCTGATGTGGCTGGAAGGCTATTACAGCGACCAGGACGCCAAGCCGATCGTCGATTTCGACAAGATGAAGACGGACGGCGGCAAGCTCGGCGAATATTGCGGCAAGAATCCCGGCCACAGCCTGATCACGGCAGCCGACGAGGTGATGGACAAGTAATCACCGCGCCTGAAACGAACGTCCGGCGTCGATCAGCGATTTGGCGCCGAACAGCACGAAGGTGACGCCGATCACGCGGGTGACGACGACGCCGTGGGTGAGAAAGAAGCGGCGCACCAGCGGCAGTCCGGCCCAGAACAAGGTCGCGACATAGCCAAGCACGATGCCGATCCACGCCGCCAGCCCCATCAGCGGCAGCGACGACCACGACAGTTCCAGCGTGTAGCGCGCGATCAGGGCGGTGAACACCGCGACCGCCACCGGATAGGCTTTCGGATTGGTCAGGCCGAAAAGAAATCCGGCGCGATATGGCTTATGCCCGCGCAGCACCGGCGCCTCGCCGATGCTTTTCGCCGTCATCGCCTTGATGCCGAGATAGATCAGGTACAGCCCGCAGCCGGCGCCGAGAATTTCAAACAGCATCGGCCCCATCTGGCTGACGCCGAGGATCGAGGCGAAAGCCAGTGCGCTCCAGACAATGTCGCCGGCCATGTGGCCGATGAGAAACCGCCCGCCCATGGCGCGGCCATGCTGCGCGGCAAGCGAGAACACCAGCAGCACGGCGGGGCCGGGGATCACCGAATAGACGAATCCGGCGACCAAGGTTGCGAGAAACAATGAAAGGGTCATCTGCCTTCGCGCGCCCACGTCGCCGCCAGCGAGCCGATCAGCAGCAACAAGCCGATCAGGCCGGCGAAGATCGGCAGCACGCCGATGCCGCGCACCACGCTGACGTCGCGCATCTTGAGGCCGATCCAGTCGTCGCCCTTGAAGCTCGTGCCGCTGCGCACCGGCACGACGCGCGGCACATTCAGCGTTGCCGCTTCGGCGAGACGGCGCGAGTCGCCGCCGGTGGCGTTGGCCAGTTGCAGCAGCGGCTGCGTGCTCGACGTCACTTCCTGGAATTCGCGCGGATTGGCCGGGCCGACATTGGCGAGCGCGGTCAATTTTCCGTCGGTCGCGCGCCACAGGCCGAGTTCGTTAGCGGCCAGTTCGTTGCGCCACAGGCCGGGCTGATCCTGCCGCAGCGTCAGCTTGCGGGTCGAACCGCCGGGCGAGGTGACGGTAATTTCGTTCACCGTGTCGGCCATGGTCTGGCGCTGCACGGTGATGTCGCGGCCGCGCACGATCAAGCGCAGCGCTTCTTCCTCGAGGTCGGGCTGCTTCATCAGCCAGTGCGACACGTTGCGCAGCAGATCGAGATGCGGGCCGCCGCCTTCATAGCCGCGCGCCCACAGCCAGATGTGATCGGACAGCAGCAGCGCGACTCGGCCTTCGCCTTCGCGGCTCAGCACCAGTAGCGGCTTGTTGTCGGGGCCGTGCATGACGCTGGTGCCGGTGGTGCGCTTGGTGTTGACCAGGCGGAACCAGTGGCTCCAGCGTGGCGGTTCGACATCGGAGCCTTCCAGCGCGCGCGTCACCGGGTGGCGCTTGCCGGCGTCGGTCAGACGCGCCTGGAAGCTCTGGTCGGTCATGTCGCCGGACGGTTCGGCCGGCAGTATGACGTCGAGCGGCGTGCGCCAGATCGAGGTCGGCGAGGCGTAATCGGGGCCGGCCGCGATCATCACCGCGCCGCCGTCCTGTACGTATTTGGCGATGTTGTCGAAATAGATCATCGGCAGCACGCCCTGCCGGGCATAGCGGTCGAAGATGATGAGCTGGAATTCGGAGATCTTCTGCTGGAACAGTTCGCGCGTCGGGAAGGCGATCAGCGACAATTCGTTGATCGGCGTGCCGTCCTGCTTTTCCGGCGGGCGCAGAATGGTGAAGTGCACCAGATCGACCGAGGCGTCGGACTTCAACAGATTGCGCCAGGTGCGTTCGCCGGCATGCGGCTCGCCCGACACCAGCAGGACGCGCAGTTTGTCGCGGACGCCGTCGATCGAGACGACGGCGCGGTTGTTCACCAATGTCAGTTCGTTCGGCAGGGCGGCGGCCTCGACCTCGACGATATTGGCGCCGGCATGCGGGATCGGGACGCGGACGTTCACATCGGTGCGGACGTTCACGACGCGTTGTTCGAGCATTTCGCCGTCGCGGCGAATGGTCACCTGCACCGGGCCGCCGCCGGCGCCCTGGTCCTCGACGCGGAATCCGACGGTCTGCGACTGGCCGACAATGCCGAAACGCGGCGTTTGCGTGAGGATGACGCGGCGGTCGATCTCGTTGCCGTGCCCGGTGATGAGCGCGTGCAGCGGCGCGGCAAAGCCAAGCGCGGCGGCCTCGGCCGGAATGTCGTGAACACGGCCGTCGGTAATCATAATGGCGCCCGCGATGCGATCCGGCGGCACGTCGGCGAGGGTCGAGGACAAAGCCGAAAACAACTTGGTGCCGTCGGTTTCGCCATCGGCGGCGCCGGCCTCCGATACGCGCACTTCGAGGCCGGGGATGCGCTTGAGCCGCTCGACGATGGTTTCGCGCGCGGCATTGGTCTGTGCGGTGCGGTCGCTGAAATCCTGGCTCGGGCTCTTGTCGACGATGACGGCGGCAACCGAGGGGATCGGCTCGCGGTCCTCGCGCGTGAACGACGGATTGGCGAGCGCCAGCACCAGCATCGCCATTGCGAGTGCCCGTATGGCGGCGCCGCGCGAGCGCACCAGCAGCAGCAGGATCGAGATCAGCACAGCAACGCCGAACGCGGTCCACACCACATATTCGGGCACCAGCGGGGCAAATGCGACGCCGAGGTTCATGGTGCTACTGCCCCAGCCGTTCTAGGAGCGCCGGGATGTGCACCTGGTCGGCTTTGTAGTTGCTGGTCAGCGCATACATGATGATGTTGACGCCGGCGCGGAAGGCGAATTCGCGCTGGCGCGGTTCGCCCGGCACCAAAGGCAGCATCGGCTGGCCGTCCGGGCGCATCGCCCATGCGCCGGCCAGGTCGTTCGAGGTGATCATGATCGACGACACGCCGTCGCCGGCGCGTACCGGGCGGCCCGGCTCGTCTTCATTCTCGACCGGCTGGGCTTCGACCCAGAGCTGGCCTGTGGTGAAGCGGCCGGGGAAGTCCGGCAGCAGGAAGAACGTCTTGTTGAGAACGTGGTCGCGCGGCAGCGGCTCGAGTTCGGGCACGTCGAGCGACGACAGGATCGAACGCAACGCCACCATGCCGGGGCTTTGCATCGCCCCGCCGGGTCCGGGCGGCGCATCGATGGCGTCGCGCGTGTCGAACACCACGGTGCCGCCGCGTTTCATGTAGCTGTCGATGCGGTCGAGCGTGGCGCGCGATGGTTTTGCCGCATTGACCGACACCGGCCAGTACAGCATCGGGAAGAACGACAGTTCGTCGCGCGACGGATCGACGCCCATCGCCTCGCCGGGTTCGAGCGCGGTACGCTGCGCCAAGAACAGCGACAGGCTGTCGAGGCCAGCCTTGCTGATGGCGTCAACCTCGGCGTCGCCCGTGATGATGTAGGCGAGGTGAGTCTGCTGCGCCGCCTTCTTGGCGAAGGCCTCCTCTTGCGCCGATAGTTGCCGCCGCTGCGCCGGCGCGGGAGTTTGTGCGCTGGCTGCGTCGTGCAGGGCGAAGCCGGCCATAACGCCGACAGCGATCAAGGCAGCCGCGGCACGGCGTCGATGCGTCAGGCTCGACAAGCCGCCGGCGAGCCAGAACACCACCAGCGCGTCGAGCAGCAGCAGCAGCAGCGCGGCGATGAACAAAGGCCCGCGCAGATCGAGCGGTTCGCCGACGCGATAGGCATCTAACCGCGCATTGAGCGGCGATACGTCGAGCGGCAGCGGCCGGTCGGCCGGCGCGAGTGTATTGATGGCGACGAGGCCTTCCGGCGGACCGTAGAATCCCGGCGGATGATCGGGACCGGCGCGGCCGGTAAAGCCGGCAGGCACTGGACGCGCGGTCGGCGGCGGCGGTGAAAATGCGCCGAAGCCGTCGAGCACCCGCGTCGGCGGTACCGCCTGTACGACATTGCGGCCGCTGCCGGCGGCATTGCCGGGCGCATCTTCGGTCGCGGTGGCGGTGGCGCCGGCGAGCGCGACGATGCGGCGGAGCATATCGACAAAGGTTCCGGCCAGCGGCAGGTCCGACCAGCGCGTATCGGCGGTGACATGAAACAGGACGACCAGGCCCTTGCCGCGCCGCTGTGCTGTCACCAAAGGCGTGCCGTCGGCGAGCGTCGCCCAGGTCCGGTCGGACAGTTGCGCATCCGGCTCGGCGAGAACCTGCCGCGTCACGGTGACGTCGGTCGGCACCGGCATGCCATTGAATGGCCCTTCGCGCGAGAACGGCGCGAGCTGCTGCGGTTTCTCCCAGCTCAAGGAGCCGCCGAGAATGCGGCCGCCACGGCGCAATTTCACCGGCACCAGATCGTCGCTTGCGCCGGCCAGATGCGGCCCGGCGAAACGCACCAGCACGCCGCCGCCGTCGATCCATTTATCAAGACGCTCGCGGGCGTCGGCGATATTGCCGACATCGGCCAGCACCAGCATCGGCAAGTTCTGGCCAAGGAAACGCGTGATGGCTTCCGTCGGTCCCGTGCCTTCGGCAAGCCGTACATCGGCGAACGGGTTGAGCGCGCGCGACAGATAATAAGTCGCGCCGATCAATGGCTGCGAGCGGTCGGCGGCGGAGCCGGAAATAATGCCGACGGTGCGCCTTCGCCAGCGTTTGTCGAGCAGTTGCACGCTGCCTGCCGAACGTTCGCCGGCGATTTCCAGCCGCGCCACGTCGTTGCGGATTTCGACCGGAAGATCGATCGTCGCCTCGGTTTCCCGATCGCCGCTCTTGAACGCGAATGGCGCTTCGCCGAGCGGCAGGCCTTTGAGGTCGATGGCGTTGACCATGCCGTTTTCCATTGAGCCGGTTTGCGCGCGCAACACCTTCACCGTCAGCGCGCCGGCGGCATTGTCGGCGGCGGCCAGTGCATGCGGCACCGAAATGCCGCCGGCGACCACCGTGAGCGCACGGTTACCGATCATGTCTTTCAGGCCCGCCACGAAGGCCGCGCCTTTGCCGAGATCGACGCCGTCGGACAGCCAGACGATTTCAAGATCGGGCGTTGTTTTCAGGAAGCGCTCGATCAGGGGCAGCGCCTCGGCGCGGTCGACCGCATGCGGCTTCGGCTTGACCTGCTTGATCTGGATGCGCGCCGCGCCCGCGACCTGCATCGACAGATCGCGCGCGGTTTCCGACAGCGGCAGCACGGCGACGCCGCGGCTGTCGGCTTCGGCGCGCGCCATCAATTCGTCGGCGGTGCGCAGCCGCGCATCCCAGGTCGAGGCGGCGGCCCAGCCGTCATCGAGCAGGATCAACAAAGGCGCGGCCTTGTTGGCGGTGGCGAGCGGCGGATTCCACAACGGCCCGGCGGCGGCGAAGATGACGAGCGCGGCCAAGGTCAACCGTAGCAAGGTCAGCCACCACGGCGTGCGCGACGGCGTCTCTTCCTTGGGCGCGATCTCGAACAACAGCCGCGTCGGCGGGAAACTGATGGTGCGCGGGCGCGGCGGCACCAGCCGCAAGAGCCACCACAGGATGGGCAGGCTGATGAGGCCGAGCAGCACCAGAGGCTGTGCGAATGCGAGCGGAAGGGCGCCCATTATGCCGCGGTCCCTCTTTGCGACGGCGTATGCCGGCTGTTGACGGCGGTCGATACCGCGTTGGCGCCCATGCGGCCATGCAGCGCGAACAGCAGTTCGGTCGGGCCGCGGTCGGTACGGTGCACGGTGAAGGTCCAGCCGAACTGCTCGGTCTCGGCGCGCAAGGCGGCGCGGTGATTGGCGAGCAGCGCCTGATAATCGGCGCGCCATGTTTCGGCGCGGCCGGCGGTGACGCTGCCGAGGCCTTCGGATTCGACGAATTCGACGCGGCCGGAATAGGGGAATGTCTCTTCCGCCGGGTCGCAGACCTGCACCACATGACCGCGCGCGCCATTGGCAGCGAGTTGGCCGATTGTGCGGCGGAATTCCGCGATTGGGCTCCATAGATCGGACAAGACGACGACTTCGGAGAACGGCGCCGGCGCGAAGTTCGGCGGCAGGCTCGGCGCCTCGCGCATGTCATGGACGATGCGCTGCGCCATGCTCTCGATGACGTTGCGGTTGGCGGTCGGCCGCATCAGTTCCGGAATGCCGACCCGTTCGCCGCCTTGCACCAGAATCTCGGCGAGCGCGAACGACACCACCAAAGCGCGGTCGAGCTTGCTCCATTCGGTCAGCGACGAGGAAAACTCCATTGACGGCGAGCGGTCGGCCCACAGCCAGATCGTATGCGAGGCTTCCCATTCACGCTCGCGGACATAGAGATGGTCGTCGCGCGCCGAGCGCCGCCAGTCGATGTTTTGCGCCGGCTCGCCGGAGGTGAAGTGGCGATATTGCCAGAAGTTTTCGCCGGATCCGGCGCGCCGCCGTCCATGCAATCCGTGGATGACGGTCGAGGCAACACGCCGCGCTTCCAGGATCAGGCGTGGAATGCGCGCGGCCAATTTGCCGCTCTTGCCGGCGGCGGCCTTGACGGGCTGGCTCTTGAGGTCCTTGAGGCTCGGCTCAGCCATTTCCTATCCGATACGCGACTTGAGGCGCGAGATGATGTTGGGGATCGTTTCGCCCTCGGCGCGCGCGGCAAAGGTCAAAGCCATGCGGTGCTTGAGGATGGGCTCGGCCAGTTCGAGAACGTCGTCGATCGACGGCGCGAAGCGATTGTCGAGCAGCGCGCGGGCACGCACCGCCAGCATCAGCGATTGACTGGCGCGCGGGCCGGGGCCCCAGGAGATGAACTTGCCGAGATCGCCGGATTCCGGACCGGGACGCGCCGAGCGCACCAGTTGCAGGATCGCCTCGACCACGCTTTCGCCGACCGGCAGACGGCGCACCAGCCGCTGCGCGGCGATCAGGTCGTCGGAGGTCATGGCCGCCTTGGCGCGGCTGTCGTCGGCGCCGGTGGTGTCGAACAGAATTTTCCGCTCGGCGGCGAGATCGGGATAGTCGACGTCGATTTCCATCAGGAAGCGGTCGAGCTGCGCTTCGGGCAGTGGGTAAGTGCCTTCCTGTTCGAGCGGGTTTTGTGTCGCCAGCACATGGAACGGCTTGGGGAGGTCGTGGCGCGCGCCCGCGACCGTGACATGCTGTTCCTGCATCGCCTGCAACAAAGCGGACTGGGTGCGTGGGCTCGCGCGGTTGATTTCGTCGGCCATCAGCAATTGCGCGAACACCGGGCCGGGGATGAAGCGGAAGCTGCGCTTGCCGCTGGCATTTTCTTCCAGCACTTCGGAGCCGAGAATGTCGGACGGCATCAGGTCGGGCGTGAACTGCACGCGCCGCGCATCCATGCCGAGTGCGATGCCCATGGTTTCGACCAGCTTGGTCTTGGCGAGGCCGGGGACGCCGACCAGCAGCGCATGGCCGCCGGACAGCACCGTGACCAAAGCGCGCTCGACCACCAGATCCTGGCCGAAAATGACCGTGCCGATCGCCTCTTTGGCGGCGCGCACATGGGTGGCGGTCGATTCCGCCGCGCGCACGATCATATCCTCGAGCTTTTCCAGGTTTTCACCGCTTGCCGACGCCATGGTCTCAGGTTCCTTTTGTCGAGAGTGTGGCTGCCCAGAGCCTTGTATTCAGTGAGGCTATGCAACAAACGCACCAGAGCCGAATTTGCAGTGCGGCTTCGCGGCGAATCTGCCTCATTATTTCGCCGAGCCTACGCTATCTTGCATTGCGGGTCCGGGCCGGTCACGAAGTTGCGAACAGGTGAGAAGCGCCTGATTATCGTAGGGAAACAATGGCGAAGGCAGGGCAGGAAACAAGGGGTGGCGGGCTGGAAGGCATTGCGGCCCAGCTGCCGAAGATCGGCAACGAGCCCGGCGGTAAAGGATTGCCCCCGGTGCATCTGTGGAATCCGCCATTTTGCGGCGATATTGACATGCGCATCGCCGGCGACGGCACCTGGTTTTACCAAAAGACGCCGATCGGACGGCTCGCTTTGGTCAAATTGTTCTCTTCCGTGCTCAAGCGCGAGGGTGACAAATATTTTCTGGTCACGCCGGTGGAAAAGGTCGGCATTGCCGTCGACGACGCGCCCTTCATGGCTGTCGAGCTGGCGCTGGACCAAAATGCCGCAGGTCGCGTCCTGAAGTTCCGCACCAATGCCGACGAATGGATCGAGGCTGGGCCCGGCCATGCGCTGCGTTTCGACGAGGATGCGGCCAATGGCGGGCTCAAGCCCATGCTGCATGTCCGCAGCGATTTGTGGGCCAAGGTGGCGCGGGCGCTGTTTTACGATCTGGTCGAACTGGGTGAGGAACGCGACGTCGATGGCAAGGCCATGTTCGGTGTCGCCTCGGCGGCCGAGTTCTTTCCGATGGCGGAAGCCAACGCGTTGAAGGGTTTAATATGATGCATGGCGCGCAAGCGGCAATCCCGGCGCTGACATCGGACGAGTTCTACGCGCGCGTCCGCACGCGGCTGTCGCTCAAGGTGCCGGCCGGCATTGCCGATCCGACTGTGACGCCGAAGCGCGGTGATCACGATGCCGATCCGGTGATGCAAAAAATCGCCGAGGTGCGGCCGATCCGTCCGGCGGCGGTGCTGATCGCCATTGTCGATCATGCTGAGCCGACCGTGCTGCTGACGCAGCGCGCGCAGCATCTGCCGGATCATCCCGGCCAGATTTCATTTCCCGGCGGCAAGATCGACAAGACCGATGCCGATCCGCTCGACGCCGCCTTGCGCGAAGCGGAAGAGGAGATCGGCCTCGACCGCGCGCTGGTCGAGCCGCTCGGCTATCTCGACGTCTACATGACGACCCTCGGCTATCGCATCGTGCCGACCATTGCGCGGGTCAAGCCCGGCTTCACGCTCAAGCTCAATACCGGCGAAGTCGATGTCGCTTTCGAGGTGCCGCTCAGCTTTGTGATGAATCAGGCTAACGTGCAGCGGCACTCGCGCGACTGGCAGGGCCTGACGCGGCATTATTATGCCATCACTTTCGGCGAGCGCTATATCTGGGGCGTGACGGCGGGAATTTTGCGCAATCTGCACGACAGGATTTATCTATGATCCGCCCAATCCTCACTGAACTCATTTTATTCGCCACGCCGTTCGTGCTGTACGCGGTGTTTTTGTGGGCGACCAAGGCCGGCGTGCTCGATGTCGAATCCTGGCCGCTGGCGCGCCTCGCCTGGCTGACGATCGTTGCACTGCTGCTGGTCGTCGGTAGCTTCGTTTACTTCGCGCATTTTTCCGGCTCGAAGCCTGGCTCGGAATACATCCCGGCGCATATGGAGAACGGCAAGTTCGTGCCGGGAACCACGCGGTGACAATGCCGGGCGCGACATCCCGCAAAGTCGATATGGCCGCGTGGCCATTCGCGGCGGAGTTATCGCGCCTGCTGGAAGTGCTCGATCGTGACGGCGAGGAAGCCCGCGTGGTCGGCGGCGCGGTGCGCAATGCGCTGATCGCCATGCCGATCCACGAAGTCGATGTCGCCACCACGGCGCTGCCGGAAGAGGTCGTGCGCCGTGTCAATGCCGCCGGCTTCAAGGCGGTGCCAACCGGCATCGAGCACGGCACCGTCACCGTCGTCATCGACAAGCATCCGTTTGAAGTCACGACCTTGCGCACCGATGTCGAGACCTATGGCCGTCACGCCAAGGTCGCCTTCGGCCGTGACTGGAAGGAAGACGCCGCGCGGCGCGACTTCACCATCAACGCGCTGTCGGTGACGCGCGACGGCACGGTTTATGATTATGCCGGCGGGTTGGAAGATTTGGCCGTGCGGCGCGTGCGCTTTATCGGCGATCCTCACAAACGCATTGCCGAAGATTATCTGCGAATCTTGCGCTTCTTCCGCTTTCACGCCGCTTATGGTCCGGGCGGTCATCCCGATGGCGAAGGTCTTGCTGCCTGCATTGCGGGCCGCGATGGCCTCGATCAATTGTCGCGCGAGCGCGTGCGCCAGGAGATGATGAAGCTTCTGATCGCACCGCATGCGCTGCCGACCTTGGTTGACATGGCAGATTGCGGCCTGACTTTGCGCATCCTCGGTGGCGTTACTTACCTCGCGTCATTCGAAAACATGGTCAAGGTCGAAGCCGCCATCGGCGTTGCCGCTTGTCCGGTGCGCCGGCTCGGCGCGCTCGGCGTCTCGGTTGCGGAAGATGCCGTCAGGCTGTGGCAAAGATTGCGGCTGACCAACAAGGAACATGCGCGGCTGGTGTCGATGGCGGAAGGCTGGCGGCGGCTGTCGCCGTCGGTCGCTTTGGACGGCGCGCGCGTGCTGATTTACCGGCTCGGGCCGGAGGCGTTCACCGATCACGCGTTGCTCGGCTGGGCGCGCTCGTGGGAGTCGGCCAACGATCCATCCTGGCTCGAACTGGCGACCTTGCCGCAGCGATTCACCGTGCCGGTGTTTCCGTTGAAGGCGGCCGACTTCATCAAGCGCGGCATCGGCAAAGGCCCGGCGCTTGGAGACGCCTTGCGCGCGGCGGAGGCGGCCTGGGCGGCGCAGGGATTTCCTGACAGCGCCGATGCGCTTGATAAGATTGCGGACAAGGCGGCGACGGCGTCCGGCTAGCGGGCTGAATTGTTTAGAGCGGGGGGCGTTATGCGCAACATCTGGCGCGGGCTGGCAATCTTCCTGGCGGGCGGCATTCTCGGCACCGGTTTCGGTGTCGCGCTCGGTTTCTTTTTCTTTCCTTATGTGTTTCCGCCGCCGCCGGCGATGGAGCAACTGACGCAAGCCGATGTCGGCGGCGCGGCGCCGGCCGTTGCTCCCGCCGAGGCGAAAGCCGCGGCCGTCGCCACGGGCACATTCATTCACGCCAAGCCGTCCGATCCCGTGCACTGGGGCCGCGGCAAGGTCAGCGTCTATGAGCGCACCGTGTTTCTCGAGCCGGACTTCGAAGTAGGGCCGGGGCCGGCCTATCACGTCTATCTGGTGCCGAGGGCCAGTGTCCGCGACGAAGCGGCGGTGAAGGATGCGATGTATGTCGATCTTGGCCGCCTGCGCGCCTTCAAGGGCAGCCAGCGTTACGCCATTCCGGCCGGCGTCGATTTGAAGAATTATCCGAGCGTGGTGATCTGGTGCGAGCGCTTCGGCGTGTTGATCTCGCCGGCCGACCTGGCCTATGTGCGCTGAATGGATCTGCTATCCGGCTTTGCCGATATTTCGCTCGCGCAGCTTTTGCTGGTCGCCTGCGTCGCGCTGATCGCGTCGGTCATCGGCGGCGTTTCTGGCTACGGCAACGGCGCGCTGATGCCTTTGGTGCTGGTGCCGATGATCGGCGCGGCCCCTGTCGTGCCGATCATCGCCATCGCGGCCTTGTTCAACAATTTCGGCAGGGTCTCGGCGTTCTATAAATATCTCGACCGCCGCCGCGCGGCGCTGGGCATCGCCGCGTCGCTGCCGCTCTGCGTGCTGGGGGCCTGGGGCTATACGCACCTGACCGGCCAAGGCGCGGCGCTGGTCATCGGCTCGATGCTGATTCTCAGCGTGCCGCTGCGCCGGCTTCTCAAGCACCACAACATACGGATCGATGACCGCGGCTTTACGCTCGGCGCGGCGGGCTACGGCGTTGTCGTCGGCGGCACCGCCGGCTCCGGCGTCATCATGCTGTCGCTGTTGATGGCGGCGGGTCTTGAAGGCGCGGCGGTGGTGGCGACCGACGCGGCGATCTCGATTGCCGTCAGCCTTGTGAAGGTCGCGGTGTTCGGCGCCGCCGGCGTTTTGACGGCGCAGACCATTGCACTGGCGCTGCTGATCGGCGTCATCGCATTTCCGGGCGCATTCCTGGCGCGGCTGTTCGTTGCGTACATGCCGGTGCATGTCCACACCGCCATTCTCGACGGCATCGTGCTGCTCGGCGGCGTGATGATGATCGTCGCTGCGTTCAGGTAGTCCGAGCGTTTAAGGCCACTTCACCACGGGCGGCATCGACGACAAAATTGAATCGACGTTGCCGCCGGTGCGCAGGCCGAAGATCGTGCCACGATCATAAAGCAGGTTGAACTCGACGTAACGGCCGCGGCGGACGAGCTGTTCGTCGCGCTCGGCTTCGGTCCATGGCGTGGTGAAGTTCCGCTGGACGATCTTCGGATAGATGTCCCGAAACGCACGTCCGACGTCCTGTGTGAACGCGAACGTCTTGTCCCAATCGCTTTCCAGATAATCGTAGAAAATGCCGCCGATGCCGCGCGGTTCGTTGCGGTGCTTGAGGTGGAAGTAATCGTCGCACCATTTTTTGAACCTGGCGTAATCGGCGACGTCCTGGTGCGTCTCACAAGGCGCCTGCATGGCGGCATGGAAGGCGAGGGTGTCGGGGTCGTCCTGGGTGCGACGTCTATCCAGCACCGGCGTCAGGTCGGCGCCGCCGCCGAACCAGACCTTCGACGTCACGACATGACGGGTGTTCATATGCACGGCCGGGACGTGCGGATTGTGCGGATGCGCGATCAGCGAAATCCCGGACGCCCAGAAATTCGGATTTTCAGCGGCGCCGGGAATTTCCTTTCGGAATTCCGGGGCGAATTCGCCGTGCACGGTCGAGCAATGCACACCGACTTTTTCAAACACCCGGCCATGCATGATCGACATCACGCCGCCGCCGCCGGCGGCGCGTTGCCACGGCGTACGCACGAACCGTCCGGCCGGGCGGTCCGCTAAAGGCGCCGAGGCGGGCAGGGCGTCTTCGACCGCCTCGAGCGACTTGCAAATGTCGTCGCGCAAAGCCTCGAACCAGGTTCGGGCGCGCTCTTTACGGATTTCTAGGTCGGCTGCGGTCATGTCGCGGGCTTTATGCGGTTGGCGGGTCAAAAGCTATCACCGGGGAAACCCCGCCGTCTGCCGCAGCGCCTCGCCCATCACCATGGCGGCCGACACGGCGATATTGAGCGAGCGCAAGCCCTCGGCGACCGGGATGCGCAGGCGCACCTCGCAGGTCTCATGGACGGCCTGCGGGACGCCTGCGCTTTCGCGGCCGAACAGGACGATCTGGTCATCGGCGAAGGCATGGTCGAGGTAGTTTTGCGCCCCCGCGGTGGTCATCAGCACCAATTTGAGTCGGCTCTCGCGCCGCCAGCCGTCGAAGGCGGCGAAATCGGCATGGCGCTGGATGATCACCCGGTCGAGGTAGTCCATTCCGGCGCGGCGGAAAGCCCGGTCGGTAACCGGGAAACCGGCCGGCTCGATGATGTGGGCCTGTACCCCCAGGCAGGCGCAAGTCCTCAGAATCGTTCCAGTATTCTGGGGAATATCAGGCTCATAGAGGGCGATCCGCATTGTCATTTGGTCAAAATGGAATTGCTACAAGAGGCGGGCTAAACCGCTCAGACGAATGATTTATGCACCGGCCGGTGTGCGGCGCGATAGCGGGCTTGCGCTCGCTCTGCAAGGGTGCCAATAGAACCCACCGAAAACGCAATCCTGCCTTCTTTAGGGGTTGCCGTGTCCGGTCCGCCCCGCGCCGCGGGATAATATCCCCGGTTCCAGCCGTGGGCGGTCGATTTAAGCCAGCCGGGGGAGAGGATTCAGACGTGACGACCGTGTCTTCTGCGGAGCACACGCGCCGCGATTTCCTTTACATCGCCACCGGCGCCGTCGCCGCTGTCGGCGGCGCTGCCGTATTGGTGCCGCTGATCGCCCAAATGAACCCGGATGCCTCGACCATCGCCGCCGGCGCCCCGATCGAAGTCGATCTGGCGCCGATCGCGGAAGGTCAGATCATCAAGGTGTTCTGGCGCTCCAAGCCGATTTTCATTTCGCATCGCTCCAAGAAGGAGATCGATGCGGCCAAGAACGTGCAGCTCTCGACGCTGCCGGACCCGGAGCCCGACTCCGCCCGCGTCAAAGCCGGCCACGAACAGTGGCTCGTCGTCATCGGCATCTGCACCCATCTCGGCTGTATTCCGCTCGCCAAGCAGGGCGAATACGACGGCTGGTTCTGCCCGTGCCACGGCTCGGCCTACGACACCGCTGGCCGTATCCGCAAAGGCCCGGCGCCGACGAACCTGCTCCTGCCGCCGTACAAATTTCTCTCCGATACCAAGGTTCAGATCGGCTGACCAAAAGACGTCGCATTCAAGGTACGACCATGCACGGAAACTCGACCTACCAGCCGCAAAGCAAAATTGGGCAGTGGTTTGAAAAACGGCTGCCGATCGGCGGCCTCATTCATTCGTCCTTCGTTGCTTACCCGACGCCCCGTAATCTCAATTACTGGTGGACCTTCGGCGGCATCCTGTCGTTCATGCTGGGCGTCCAGATCATCACCGGCATCGTGCTGGCGATGCACTACACGCCGCACGTCGATCTCGCCTTCAAATCGGTCGAGTCGATCATGCGCGACGTCAACTACGGCTGGCTGCTGCGCTACCTGCACTCCAACGGCGCGTCGATGTTCTTCATTGCCGTCTACATCCACATTTATCGCGGCATGTATTACGGCTCCTACAAGGAGCCGCGCGAGGTGCTCTGGATCCTCGGCGTCATCATCTATCTGCTGATGATGGCGACCGGCTTCCTTGGCTACACACTGCCGTGGGGCCAGATGAGCTTCTGGGGCGCCACCGTCATCACCAACTTCTTCTCGGCCATTCCCGGCGTCGGCGAAACTGTCGTCACCTGGCTGTGGGGCGGCTATGCCGTCGGCAATCCGACGCTCAACCGCTTCTACTCGCTGCACTACCTGCTGCCCTTCGTCATCGCCGGCGTCGTCGTCCTGCATGTCTGGGCGCTGCATGTGTCGGGCCAGAACAATCCGGCCGGCATCGAGCCGAAATCCGAGCGCGACACCGTGCCGTTCACGCCCTATGCGACCGTCAAGGACAGTTTCATGATGGTCGCGTTCTGCATCCTGTTCGCCTGGTTCGTGTTCTATATGCCGAACTATCTCGGCCACGCCGACAACTATATCGTCGCCAACCCGGCCGTGACGCCGGCGCATATCGTGCCGGAATGGTACTACCTGCCGTTCTACGCGATCCTGCGCGCCGTCCCGGACAAGTTGCTCGGCGTGCTCGCCATGTTCGGCTCGATCGCCATCCTGGCGTTCCTGCCCTGGCTCGACACCTCGAAGGTCAAGTCGGCGCGCTATCGCCCGCTGTACAAGCAGTTCTTCTGGCTGTTCTTCGCGGTCTGCATCGGCCTCGGCTGGCTTGGCGCAAAGCCGGCGGAAGGCATCTATGTCGTGCTGTCGCGCATCCTGACCATCTACTACTTCGCGCACTTCATCGTCGTCCTGCCGCTACTCGGCATATTCGAGAAGACCAAGCCGTTGCCGAATTCGATTTCGGAATCGGTTTTGGGCTCGAAAGCGTGAGCGGGAGAACAATCATGACGACGCAACGTATCCTCATCGCTCTCACGCTGGCCGCCTCGCTCAGCGCCTCCGGCGCCGCCCACGCGGCGGAGGGCGCGCCGGTCCCGCCGGCGCAAAAGTGGTCGTTCGCCGGTCCGTTCGGCAAGTACGATCAGGGCCAGTTGCAGCGCGGCTTCAAAATCTACAAGGAAGTCTGCGCTTCCTGTCACGCGATGAGCCTGGTCTCGTTCCGCAATCTCGCCGAACCCGGCGGCCCGGGCTTCTCCGCGGCGCAGGCGGCCGCGGTCGCGTCGGAATACAAGATCAAGGACCTCGACGACAAGGGTGAGGTGATCGAGCGCCCCGGCCGTCCTGCCGACGCCTTCCCGGCGCCGTTCGCCAATGACCGCGCCGCGGCGGCCGCCAATGGCGGCGTTACGCCGCCCGACCTTTCGACGATGGCCAAGGCCCGCACCTACGAGCGCGGCTTCCCGTGGTTCGTGATCGATATCTTCACGCAGTACCAGGAGCAGGGGCCGGACTACATTACCGCTCTGCTGCTAGGCTACAAGAATCCGCCAAAGGATTTCGTGCTGCCGCCGGGCGGCAATTACAACGAATACTTCCCGGGCCATGTCATCGCCATGCCGCCGCCGTTGAGCGACGGACAGGTGACCTATGACGACGGCGCGCCGGAGACCGTCGCGCAGTACGCCAAGGACGTAACGGCGTTCATGATGTGGGCGGCCGAGCCGCATCTGGTGCAGCGCAAGCGCATCGGCTTCCAGGTCATGATCTTCTTGATCGTGCTGTCGGGCTTGTTGTACTTCACCAAGAAGAAGGTGTGGTCGGCGGTTCACTAGTGGTCCGATTCTAACATTCGCACCCCGTCAGGGGAGCCACTCTTTCGAATGTTGGAATCATTGGACCACTAGCAAATTATTGTTGCTAGTGGAGCTTTGGATTTGACGTTCGCTTAAGATGTTCGCGGCAAACGGGTCGCGAACGTCAAATCCGCTCCACTAGTCGAACGCGACTTTGTGAGGCTTCGTCTCTTGACGCGAGGGCCCCATTTGGGGCCCTTTCGTTTTTGGGGTATGCGACGAGGTGACTATGACAAAGGCAGTTCTCGGCATTATCGGCGGCTCCGGCGTTTACGATCTGCCCGGCCTGCAAAACGTGCGCGAGGAGCGCATCGCCAGCCCTTGGGGCGAGCCTTCCGGCGCGTTGCGCATCGGCGACATCGAGGGCCTGCCGGTGGTCTTCCTGCCGCGCCACGACAAGGGCCACAGGCTGTCGCCGTCCGACATCAATTACCGCGCCAATATCGACGTGCTCAAGCGCGCCGGCGTCACCGATCTGGTGTCGCTGTCGGCCTGCGGCTCGTTCAAGGAGGAGATGCCGCCGGGGACTTTCGTGCTGGTTGATCAGTTCGTCGACCGCACCCACAAACGTGAGAGCTCGTTCTTCGGCAAGGGGCTGGTGGCGCATGTCTCGATGGCGCATCCGGTGTCGCCGCTTTTGCGCCAGCGCATCGGCGAGGCGGCCGACGCTGAAGGCATCAAGGCGGTGCGCGGCGGCACTTATGTCTGCATGGAGGGGCCGCAGTTCTCCACTTATGCCGAGAGCATGACCTACAAGACGCTCGGCTATTCGGTGATAGGCATGACCAACATGCCGGAGGCCAAGCTCGCCCGCGAAGCCGAGATTTGCTACGCGACAGTTGCCATGGTGACCGACTTCGACTGCTGGCACCCGGACCACGATGCCGTTACAGTGCAGGATATCATCAAGGTGTTGATGGAGAATGCCACGCGGGCCCAGACATTGGTGGCGCGGCTGGCGCGCGACTTTCCGCGCCAGCACGAACCGTGCCCGGTCGGTTCGGACCGCGCGCTCGACACCGCCTTGATCACCGCGCCGGAAGCGCGGGATCCTGAACTTCTCAAGAAGCTCGACGCCGTGGCCGGCCGAGTGCTGAAGGGACAGAACTGATGACACCGCCCGTAGCCGAACTCGACCTGCGTTCCGCGATTCGTTCGATCCCGGACTATCCCAAGCCCGGCATCATGTTCCGCGACATCACCACGTTGCTGGGCGATGCCCGCGCCTTCCGCCGCGCGGTTGACGAACTGGTGCAGCCCTGGGCCGGCATGAAGATCGACAAGGTCGCCGGCATCGAGGCGCGCGGTTTCATTCTTGGCGGCGCGGTGGCGCATCAGGTGTCGGCCGGCTTCATTCCGATCCGCAAGAAGGGCAAGCTGCCGCACCAGACGGTGCGCATGGCCTATGCGCTGGAATACGGCACCGACGAAATGGAGATGCATGTCGACGCCGTGAAGCGGGGCGACCGCGTCATTCTGGTCGACGACCTGATCGCGACCGGCGGCACCGCTGAAGGCGCGGTCAAGCTGTTGCGTCAGGTCGGCGCCGAAGTTCTGGCGGCGTGTTTTGTCATCGATCTGCCGGAGCTTGGCGGCGCCGCGAAGTTGCGGGCGATGGACGTGCCGGTGCGCACCCTGATGAGCTTCGACGGGCACTAAGCGTGCGCGTTTAGCCCCACGGCCCTTTGCCGCCGGACGAACCGAGCGGTGGTTCACTTGGCAGAAATGGCTTGCCGCTGTTCTGCGGCGGGTCGGCCCAAGGGCCATCGGCGGGCGGCGGTTCGATTTGCGGATTGTCGGCCGGCCCTTCAATTGCCAGCGGGCCGGGATCGTGGCCGCCGGCGAATTTCACCAGTGCCTGGACGCGCTTGTCGACCGACGGATGCGTCGCGAAAATGTCGGCGAAACCCGAGCGCGGATTGTCGATGCACATTTCCATGACTGCCGAATTGGCGCTGGCCAGTTCACCGCGGTTCTCGATCTTGCGCAAGGCCGAGATCATGGCGTCCGGGTTCTTGGTCAACTCGACCGCGCCTGAATCGGCGAGATATTCGCGCGAGCGCGACAGCGCGAAGCGGATGACGATCGACAAAATCCAGGCGACCACGATCAGCGCAATGGCAATGGCTATGGCGATGAAGGCGCCGCCGCCTTTCTTGTCGCTGCTGCTGCTGCTCGAGCGCCGGCCGTAGAAGGCGTTCTGGAAAAAGATGCGGAACACCATTTCGCCGAAGAATGAGATGACGCCAGCAATCACCACCGCGATCACCAGCAGCCGCACGTCGCCGTTGCGGATATGCGTCAGCTCGTGGCCGAGCACGGCTTCGATTTCCTGGTCGTTGAGCGCGCTTATCAGACCGCGCGTCACGGTGATGGAATACTGCCTTTCGTTTAAGCCCGTGGCGAAGGCGTTGAGTGCGTCGTCGTCGGCGATGCGCAGCTTCGGCATGGCGATGCCGCGCGATATGCAGAGGTTCTCCAGCAGATTGTAAAGCCGCGGCTCTTCTTCGCGGGTGACCGGGCTTGAGCCGGTCATGGCGTCGATCATCTTCTGGTGGAATTTGTAAGCGATCAGGATCCAGAGGATGGCGCCGATGGTGGCGAACGGGGCTGCCAAGACGAAATCGTAAAATGCTGCCTGGACGAGATAGTCGAGCGGCGCGTCGCCGAGGCTCACGGTTTCGGCCAGCAATGCGCCGGCAAACACCAGGACATAGACCAAGAAGAACAGGCCGATCAGCAGCGCGACCGAGCGGCGCTTGTTCGACTGGATATGGGTGTAGAGACCGTAGGCGGCCATGATGAGTCCATTTGTCCCGGACGCGGCGCAGCGCGTTAGCGTGCGCCGCAGAGCCGGGACCGTTACGGAAACCGGTCTCGGCGATCCCGGGTCTGCAGCGCATCACGAAGCCGTGCTGCGCTGCGCCCGGGACAAGCCATCAGAACTTCACGTTCGGCGCCTGCTCGAGTTGCGGGCGTGCTTCGCCGACATCGAAGAAGGTACGGTGACCGAAGCCGAACATGCCCGCGAACAACGCCGCCGGAAACTGCTCGATGCCGGTGTTGTATTCCTGCACGGCGCTGTTGAAGAAGCGGCGCGAGGCGGCGAGCTTGTTCTCGATATCGGAAATTTCCGATTGCAGTTGCTGGAAGTTCTGGTTGGCCTTGAGGTCGGGATAGCTTTCCGACAAAGCGAACAATTGCCGCAGCGCGCCGGACAGCATGTTTTCAGCGGCGACCTTCTGCTCGACGCCCGGCGCGGCGATGGCCGCGTTGCGGGCATTGACGACCGCCTCAAGAGTTCCGCGTTCGTGCGCGGCGTAGCCTTTCACCGTCTCGACCAGATTGGGGATCAGGTCGGAGCGCTGCTTGAGCTGGACGTCGATGTCGGCAAAGGCCTGGTTGGTGCGCTGCCGCAGGGCGACGAGGCCGTTATAGATGCTGATTGCCCAGATCACGATCACGACGACAACGCCGAGAATGACCCAGCCGGTGGTGGACATGGCAGAAGCTCCTGAAAAAGCGTGAACCGCGGCAAACTTGCCGGACAAGCCTAGCCTAAATGGCCGTCCCGCGCCTAACGGCAACTGGGTAAGGGCAGCTTCACCGAGTAAAGTTCGGCCGGGTGCGGCTAATGGATTGATGCAAAAGAAAAAAGACCCCGAACCGGAGTTCGGGGTCTTTTCGCCAGACGGCTATTCGGGGGGTAAGGGGGGAGCCGCCCGGCTGAAACGTTACGTACAAATAACCGGGACGGCAGGGTTTGGTTCCGAACTCGAGTGGGCGGTTTCGAATTATTTTCAAGAATTCTTGCCAGCGCTGCGTCAGCCCGCTTCGCGGAACCGGACGGCGGCTTCGAGATCGACCGACACCAGTTGCGACACGCCGCGCTCGGCCATGGTCACGCCGAACAACCGGTTCATGCGGGCCATGGTGATCGGGTTGTGTGTGATGATCACGAAGCGGGTGTCGGTAGAACGGGTCATTTCGTCGAGCATGTCACAGAAACGTTCGACGTTATGATCGTCGAGCGGCGCATCGACTTCGTCGAGCACGCAGATCGGCGCCGGATTGGTCAAAAACACCGCGAAGATCAGCGCCAGCGCCGTTAGCGCCTGTTCGCCGCCGGACAGGAGCGACAGGGTCGCCGGCTTCTTGCCGGGCGGCTTGGCCAGGATTTCGAGGCCGGCCTCGAGCGGATCGTCGCTCTCGATCAACTGCAGTTCCGCCGTGCCGCCGTTGAAAAGCTTGGTGAAAAGCTGCTGGAAGTGCGTATTGACCTGTTGGAACGAGGCCAGAAGGCGCTCGCGCGC
This sequence comes from Rhizobiales bacterium Ga0077525, assembly GCA_001464835.1. GTDB lineage: Bacteria > Pseudomonadota > Alphaproteobacteria > Rhizobiales > Xanthobacteraceae > Pseudolabrys. The sequence goes on from LNDS01000020.1 coordinate 85,230, forward strand.
TTCGCGGTTGAGGCTCTGGATGCCGAGGCGCAGTTTCTTGATTGCCTCGACCAGGTCGTCGCGTTCGGTCGTGAGCGATGTGTGCTGGGTTTCGACCTCGACCAGTTCCTCTTCGGCACGAAGGTTCACGGCACCGAGACGTTCGCGTTCGCGGCGCAGCCGTTCCAGGGTCGCCTCGACATCGGCCAGTTCCGGCAGCGCCTGATCCGGCTGCAATTCGGCCAGTTCGGCAACGCCGGCCGGCTCGATCTCGAGCATGTCGTGGATTTCGCGGGCGATATCGGCCAGGCGCCGCTTGGCGCCTTCGTGACGTTCCTCGGCGCGCGCCGCATCTTCGCGGGCGGCGGAGGCGGCCTCGAGCGCGGCGCGGGCGTCACGGTCGGCGTCGGCCAGAGCGGTTTCGGCTTCCTGCAAGCGGTCGGCGGCGTCGCGGCGCTCGGCCTCGGCGATTTTGACTTCGTTGAGAAGCGCTTCGCGGCGGTCGGCGAAAATCGCCGGCGCGTTTTCCAGTTCAGCCCGGTCATGCGTCGCTTCGGCGACGCGCTGCTCCAGCGTAGCCATCTGGCCGCGCGCGCCTTCCTGGCGCTGGATCCAGCCGGCCTTGTCGCTGCCGACCTGCGCCAGACGGCGGTCGGCGAGTTCGGCTTCGCGGGCGATCGCCTGCTGTTCGGCGCGCACTTCGGCGAGATGAGCGCGTTTTCCCGTGATGTCGTCGCGGACGCCGGCAAGTTCGGTTTCCAGATCGGCGGCGGGAGCGAGCGCGGCCAATGCCTGCTCGGCCTGCGCGCCGGCCGCGGCCGTTTCATCGCGGCTGGTGGTCAGACGGGTCTGCGCTTCGGCCAGCGCCGACAGGCGCGCGGCGTTGCGGTTGACTTCGCGCTCGGCGGCATCGTGCCGGTCGCGGGCGGTATTGGCTTCGCGCTGGCGCTCGCGCGCGGCGTTGCGGGCTTCGGTTTCGGCGGTCGCGGCGGCCTGCAAGGCGCCTTGGGCGGCTTCGCCCTGCGCGCGTGCTGTTTCGGCCTCCGCGCGTGCCGTCTCCAGTTCGGACTCAATGTCGTGAAGACGTGCTCGCTCCGCCAGACGCCGCGCCGCCCCGGTCGGCGCATGCGCGGCGGCGGCAAAGCCGTCCCAGCGCCACAGGTCGCCTTCCGGCGAGACCAGACGCTGGCCGGGCTTCAGCAACGCGGCAAGGCGGGGCCCGGAGTCCTTATCGACGACGCCGATCTGGTTGAGACGGCGGGCCAACTCAGTAGGCGCCTGCACATGCGACGACAGCGCCGAGCAGCCATCCGGCAGCGACGGATCGTTCGGATCGACGGCGGAGCCGACCCAGCGCATCGGCGCCGACGGATCGACCGGCGCGTCGAGATCGTCGCCGAGCGCGGCGCCGAGCGCTTTCTCGTAACCCTTCTCGACCGAGACGTGATCCATGACCGGCGGCCACAGGTTCTTGTTCTCGACCGCCAGAACCTTGGACAGAGTCTTGGCTTCGGTTTCCAGACGCTGCACGCGGCGCTCGGCCTCGGTCAGCGGCGCGCGGGTGGCTTCAAGGGCGGCACGCGCGGCACCATGCGCCGCTTCCGCTTCGATGGCGGCTTTCTCGGCATCGGCCACGGCCTGCTGGATTTCGTCGACGGCAAGCTTCAACGCCGCCAGATCCGGCCCGTCGGTCGCCTGCAAGGTGCCGACTTCGCGCGCGATCTCGGCGATTTCGGTCTCGAGCTTGGCAGCACGCTCGCTGTGCTGCCGGCGCGCATTCTCAAGCTGGTTGCGTTGCGCGGTGAGCTGGGCGAGCTTCGAGGTCAGTTCGGCAAAGACTTTTTCGACGGCGGCAAGCTGTTCGCCGGCCTCGGTAACGCGGGCATCGACGCCGCTGCGGCGGCCGGCGCTTTCATGCGCCTCGGTGCGGATGGTTTCTTCTTCCGCAGTGAGGCGGGCGATGGCTTCTTCGGCATCGGCGGCGAGCTTCTGTTCCCGCTCGCGGTCGGCAGCGAACTGCACCAGACGCAGATCGAGTTCGGCGATGCGGTCCTTGGCGCGGGTTTCCTCGCGGTCGAGTTCCTGCATCGCCACATTCATGCGATGCAGCGCGGCGCCGGCGCGGGCTTCGGCTTCGCGCAAAGGCGGCAGCGTCGTCGCCAGATTGGCCTGCCGCGTCGAGGCTTCGGCCTGCGCGCCGGTGCGGGTAGCGACTTCGCGCACGGCTTCGTCCTTGGCCTGTTCGGCGGCGGCGAGTTCGGCGGAGGCCGCGGTCCAGCGCAGATGATAGAGGGTCGCTTCCGACTTGCGCACTTGCGCCGAGACGGTGCGATAGCGGATCGCCTGACGCGCCTGCTTCTTCAGCGCTTCCATTTGTCCGGCCAACTGGCCGATGACGTCTTCAAGCCGGAGCAGATTGGCTTCGGCGGCCTTGAGGCGCAGTTCGGCCTCATGACGGCGGGCATGCAGGCCGGAGACGCCGGCGGCTTCTTCCAGCACGCGGCGGCGCTGCTCGGGCTTGGCCTGAATGATTTCGCCGATGCGGCCCTGATGGACGAGGGCAGGCGAGCGCGCGCCGGTCGAGGCGTCGGCGAACACCATTTGCACGTCGCGGGCGCGCACGTCGCGGCCGTTGATGCGATAGGCCGAGCCGGATTCGCGCTCGATGCGGCGCGCGATTTCCAGCATGTCGGTGTCGTTGAAATTGGCCGGCGCCGAGCGCTCGGAATTGTCGATCGAGATCGCCACTTCGGCGTGGTTGCGCGCCGGCCGGCTGTTGTTGCCGGAGAAGATGACGTCGTCCATCGACGAGGCGCGCATGGATTTGTACGAGCTTTCGCCCATCACCCAGCGCAGCGCTTCGACGAGGTTGGATTTGCCGCAACCGTTCGGGCCGACGACGCCGGTCAGACCCGGCTCGATTTGGAAATCGGTCGGTTCAACGAAGGATTTGAACCCGATCAGGCGGAGCCGCGTAAGCTTCATGCTTTAAGGCCTCAACCCGCGCAGGGTGAACGCCCGACGTCCTGCTGGGTTTTGCATTGACTGATACAATTCGTAAGCCGGGGGCACTGCCCGGACGCTACATATAGGTGCCACGCTCGCCGGGAGAATGAGTTTTCGCGTCCCGTTGAGCAACAGAGATGAGCTCGGAAAGCCCGGTTTTCCAGACCTTTCGGCTGTGGATTAGCGAAAAATAGGCTTGCCGGGCCGGTAATCGGTAACCGGGCACGGCGAGGCGCTCATCCAGCCAACAAAATCAGGTGAAAACTCAGCTCTTGATGAGCGGCTCGATGTGCTTGGCCATTTCGTCGATCGACAGGGCGCCGGCAAACAAAGTGCCGTTGATGAAGAAGGACGGGGTCGACTGCACCTTGAACTTCTCGGCGCCGCGGTTACGCACCTGTTCGATGCCGTCCAGCAGCTTCTGGTTTTGCAGGCAGGCATCGAAGGTTGCCTGGGTGAAGCCGGCTTGCTTCGCCATCGCTAGCAACGGCGGCAACGGCTTCTCGACCGCCCAGGTGCGCTGCTGCTTGAACATGGTGTCGACGAGGGTGAAGTACTTGGCGGAGTCGGTTTCGCCGGCGCAGCGCGCCAGCATGAAAGCGGCGGCGGCGAGCTGATCGAGCGGGAACTCGCGGAAAATGTAACGCACCTTGCCGGTGTCGATGTAGCGCTTCTTGAATTCCGGGAAAGTCTTCTCGGCGAAATGCGCGCAGTGCGAGCAGGTCATCGAGGCATATTCGATGACGGTGACCGGCGCCTTGGCGTCGCCCATGATCATGTCGGGCAGCGGGCCCGGCGCCATCAGCTCGACTTCGGAAACTTTCGCCTGCGCCAGCGCTTCGCCGGTGAAAGCCGGCAACGTTGCCAGGCCGAGGGCGGTGGCGAGCGCCACGGTGGCGGTGCTCTGGCAGAATTCGCGGCGGGTAAGGCGCAAGGGAAATCTCCGTTCGATTGAGACGTTTGTCCGGTCTGGCTAGCTGGACAGGACAATTGTGGCAATGGCGGGCCGGATTGGAAAGCTCACTTTCGCTTGATAGACGCCCCGAGGCGGGCCAACGCCTGCCGCAGGGCCTCGTCCTCGACCTCCGGCATGCTGGCTGCGAGTTGGGCGGTGACGGCCGGGTCGGGCGGCGGCGGCGTCTTTTTCGGGCTCTGCCGGTGCAAAGGCGCCTGCCGCAAGGTGATGCGGCCGATGGCCTGCCAGCCGAAGAAGCGGTTGACCCGCTCCAGAATGACCGCCGAAAGGTGCTGGATTTCAAGCGCCATCGGGCCTTCGACCCGTAAAACCAGCGTCGCCGGTTCGCTCTGGTTGTCGTCGCCGGTGTCCTTGAGCACGCGCGGCCAGTTGATCTTCATCGGCTCGCTGTGGGCGGCGATTTCGGCGCCGACAATATCGGCCCAGCGGGCGATGATTTCGGTCGAGGCGAAGCCCTGTTCCTTCAGCACGCCGCCCAAAGTCGCGCCGAGGAACTCGGACAACGGCCGGGGAAAACTGCGCGCGGGCTTGCTCATCGTGGGGCTACTCGTGTCAACGTCACAGCTATGAGCGTAGCAGCCCCCAAGCGAAAGAAGCAGACCAAAACTCCGGAGCGGAGTGACGCTGCTCTTCTTTCACCTCCCCCCTTGAGGGGGAGGTCGCCCGCCGAAGCGTCAGCGAAGGCGGGAGGGAGGGGGGTGAATGGCACAAGCTCAAAGAATACCCCCCTCCCTAACCCTCCCCCACAAGGGGGGAGGGAACATTCAGAGAATGCCGCCAGTCCAAAGGTCGATCCGCAACTGCTGCTGGCCTGGTA
>LNDS01000021.1 GCA_001464835.1 Rhizobiales bacterium Ga0077525
ACCCTTACGCGGTGTGGCTGTCGGAAATCATGCTGCAACAGACCACGGTGAAAACCGTCGGGCCGTATTACGCAAAGTTTCTGACGAAGTGGCCGACGGTCGAAGCTTTGGCGAAAGCGCCGCTCGACGATGTGCTGCGGGCCTGGGCCGGGCTTGGCTATTATGCGCGGGCCCGCAACCTGCATGCCTGCGCCCGCGAGGTGGCCGAACGGCATAACGGAATTTTCCCGGACAATATCGAGGCGCTGCGCGCCTTGCCTGGCATTGGCGAATACACTGCTGCTGCTGTCGGCTCGATTGCATTCGATCTTGCCGCCGTGCCGGTCGATGGCAATGTCGAGCGCGTGGTGACACGGCTTTACGCCGTTGAAGAGGCGATGCCGGCGGCCAAGCCGGAAATCAAACGGCTGGCGGCGTCGCTATTGCCGCCGCATCGCGCCGGCGATTTCGCGCAAGCCTTCATGGATCTCGGCGCCACCATTTGCACGCCGAAGAAGCCGGCCTGCGCTTTATGTCCGTGGAACGAGCCGTGCATCGCCCGTGCGCGCGGCGACCAGGAGACATTCCCGCGCAAGGCGCCAAAGCGTGAAGGCAAAGAGCGTTACGGCGTGGCCTTTGTCGCGTTGCGGGCCGATGACTGCGTGCTGTTGCGGCAGCGGCCGGAAAAGGGATTGCTTGGCGCGATGACCGAAGTGCCGGGTAGCGACTGGGCGCACGACTTCGATATGAAGGCGGCGCTTCGATCCGCGCCCATGAACGCCAAATGGCGCAAGCTGGCCGGCGAAGTCACGCATGTGTTCACGCATTTTCCGCTGGCGTTGACTGTCTATGTGGCGGAAGTGCCGCGCGGCACGACGGCGCCGACCGGCGCGCGCTGGGCGAAACGCGCGGGGCTTGCCGAGGAAGCACTCCCCACGGTAATGCGCAAAGTGCTGGCGCATGCGCTAGACTAGAGTTTGAAAAAACCTGTCGGGGGAACGTCAATGTCTGAAGTCAGTTCGTGGACGCCGAGCCTGCGCTATCCCGATCCGTCAATCGTCGCGCTCGATCCGCGCTTCAAGAAATACTATTTCCCGCTGTCAAACGTAGAGCGCCTCTACACGGGCACGCGCTGGGGCGAGGGCCCGGTTTATTTCGGCGATACGCGTTGCCTGATCTGGAGCGACGTGCAGGCCGGCGTCATGTACAAATGGGATGAGGAAAGCGGTGCGGTCAGCGTTTTTCGCAAGCCCTCCAACCACGGCAACGGCAATACCCGCGACCGCCAGGGCCGGCTGCTGACATGCGAGCATCTCGGCCGCGTCGTGCGCACCGAATATGACGGCTCGCTGACGGTGATTGCCGAAAGATTCAACGGCAAGCGGCTGAATTCGCCGAACGATATTGTGGTGAAGTCGGACGATTCGATCTGGTTCACCGATCCGCCATTCGGGCTGCTCAGCAACCATGAAGGCGAGATCCGCGACGCCGAACTGCCAATGAGCGTCTATCGCGTTGACGGCAAGACCGGCGCCATCAGCCTGATCGCCGACGATATCAATGCGCCGAACGGGTTGGCCTTCTCGCCGGACGAGAGCAAGCTGTACATCGTCGAGTCGCGCGCCGAGCCGCGGCGCATTCTGAGTTTCGATGTCGCGGCATCCGGCGACAAGATTTCCAACCGCAAGATATTGATCGATGCAGGACCCGGCGGCACGCCGGACGGCTTCCGCGTCGATGTCGACGGCAATCTGTGGTGCGGCTGGGGAATGACGCCGGAGCTGGACGGCGTGCGAGTTTTTTCAGCCAAAGGCGAGCCGATCGGGCATATCGCGCTGCCGGAGCGCTGCGCCAATGTCTGTTTCGGCGGCCGAAAGCGCAACCGCCTGTTCATGGCGGCTGCGCATTCGTTGTACGCACTCTACGTCAATACGCAGGGGGCTGTGGGGGGCTGAGGCTTAGCAACGCATTCTGCGCCCTCCCTCTCCCCTCGGGGGGAGAGGGTTGGGGTGAGGGGGCAAGTGACTCAATTGAGGCCATAACCCCTCACCCGGATGCTTCGCAATCCGACCTCTCCCTATGGGAGAGGTGAAGAATCAAATCGCCGGGATGCCGGCGCTTGCGGCGAGGAGGGCATTCTCGGCCTTCTCGGTGCGATCCGGCTTCGGCAATTTGCGCATCGCCGCCTTCTTGTTGATTTTGCGCTTGGCGATGCCGCTGAGCTTCTTGTCGGTCGCTTTCTCCTCCTTCAGCGTCATGTTGAGGATCTTGGCGACATCGTTGCGGCCGATGAGTTTCGCCCAGGCGACCAAAGTGCCGTAGCGCGTGATCTCGTAATGCTCGACCGCCTGCGCCGCCGCGATCAGCGCGGCGTTGAGCACGGTCTTGTTGTCGATCTCGCCGGCGATCTCGTTGGCCTCGTCGATGATGCCGTCGATGGCCGGGCACTTGGTGCCCTGCGGTACCGACTTGATCATCTTGAACACCCGGTCGAGCCGCTTGATGTGGCCGTCGGTCTGCTTGAGGTGCATGCGGAAGCCTTTTTTCAGCTCGGCGTCGGACGCCTTGGCGACCATGTCGGGCAGGGACTTCTTGATCTGGTGCTCGGCGTAATAGATGTCCTGCAACGTGTGCACGAACAGTTCGTCGAAAGTGTCGATATCGGATGAAAACCAGCCCATGGCGAAAACCTCCCTGAAGGAACCTGTGCGGGTATAAAGCGCGGAACCCCGGTGAGTTCCCTTTGCCGGCAAAGCCCGCTAAGAATTGCCCCGGATTTGTAAAATTCAAGGGAGAGTCCAGATGGCTATCGAACGTCACGACGTCGGCCCGCGCATGAGCAAGTGCGTGGTGCACGGCAACACGGTTTACCTCGCCGGCATCGTCGCCAATGAGCCCAAGGGCAAGAGCGTCGCCGAGCAGACCAAGGACATCCTCGGTCAGATCGACGGCTACCTGAAGACCGCCGGAACCGATAAATCGAAGCTGCTGACGGCCAATATCTGGATCACCGACATGGCCAATTTCGCCGAGATGAACGCGGTCTGGGACGGCTGGGTGTCGCCCGGCAACACGCCGGCACGCGCCACTGTCGAGGCCAGGCTCGCGACTCCCGATTACAAGGTCGAAATCATGGTCGTGGCGGGCAAGTAAGAAGAATAGCGGGCCGGGGAGAAGACCAATGCCATTCGACTTCGGCCCGCTGTTTCCGGCGGGAACGCCGGCGCCCGCAATGCGCTGGACCGGTTCGCCGAAATACAACTTCACCGGCGGCAATAACGACCCCGACGCCGTGCCGCTGGAAGGCCTGATGCAGGCGGCGCAGTCGGTCATGGCCCGCGAGGGCCGGACGCTCGCCACCTACGGCCTCAACAGCGGGCCGCAAGGCTACCGGCCGTTGCGCGAATTCCTGGCGACGAAGTTGAAGCGCGACGCCGGCATGGCCTGCACCGCCGACGACCTGCTCATCGTGTCGGGTTCGTTGCAGGCGCTCGATCTCGTGAACAGCGCGCTGCTGACCCGCGGCGACACCGTCATCGTCGAGCAGGACAATTACCAGGGCACGCTGACGCGGCTGGCCAAGCTCGGCGTCAACGCCGTCGGCATTCCGCTCGACAGCGGCGGCATGCGCATGGACGTGTTGAAGGCGGCGCTTGCCGAACTCCTGACGCGCGGGATTCAGCCGAAATACATCTACACCATCCCGACCGTGCAGAACCCGACCGGCACCATTCTCGACGAAGAGCGCCGCGCGCAGATGCTCACGCTCGCCGATCAATACAGCGTTCCGATCTTCGAGGACGATTGCTACGCCGACCTGGTGTGGAGCGGCGAGCGGCCGCGCTCGCTTTACGCGATGACCAAGTCCGACAACGTCATTCACATCGGTTCGTTTTCGAAGTCTATCGCGCCAGCCTTGCGGGTCGGCTTCATCGCCGCGCCCTGGGACGTGATGTCGCGCATGCTGGCGCTGAAGACCGATGCCGGCTCCGGCGCTCTCGAGCAAATGGTGCTGGCGGAATACTGTGCGCCGCATTTCGCCGACCACGTTCCGGCGCTTCGGGCGGGCCTGCGCAAGAAGCTCGAGACGTTGATGGAATCGCTCAACGAGCAGTTCGGCACCGCCGCCGAGTTCGACGATCCGAAGGGCGGCATCTTCCTGTGGGTCAAGCTGCCGGACAATGTCGATAGTTTGCGGCTCTATCAGGCGGCGTTGAAGGAAGGCGTCGCCATCAATCCCGGGCCGGAATGGTCGACCGACCGTGCGCACAGCATCAACCGCATGCGGCTGTGCTTTGCCAGCCCGACGCACGACCAGATCCGCGAAGGCATCGCCATACTGGCGGAAGTCTGCCGCAAGGAATTCGGCGTGCCGGCGCGCAGCGGCAATGTTGAACTGGGAGAGGAAAATGGCGAACGCTGAGCCTGGCATTCTGGCGATCTGGAACGACGCCGCGCCCGGCCGCGACGCCGATTTCAATCTCTGGTTCCAAAGCGAGCATTTGGAAGAGCGTCTCGGCGTGCCCGGGTTTCTCTATGGCCGCCGCCATCAGGCAATTTCCGGCGCCTGCGGCTATTTCAATTTCTATGTGGTGGAATCGCCCGCGGTGCTGACCTCGCCGGCCTATCTCGAACGGCTGAACAATCCGACGCCGATGACCAAGATGATCATGTCGGACGTGTTCAAGAACATGAACCGCACATTCTGCCACCGCACCTTGCGGCGCGGCGCGATGCGCGGCGCCTATGCGGTGACGGTGCGGTTCAACGATGCGCCGGACCAGGCGCGGCTTGCCGCGCTGCTCGATGAGTTGCTCACCGACATCAAATTCCCCAGCGGCGAAATATGGATGGCCGTCGATCCGGCCGGGCAGCCGGTTGCGGAAGAAGAACGGCTGCGCGGCGGCGACAAAAAGATCAAAGGCGCGCTGATGGTCGATACGATCTGGCAGGCCGATGCCGAAGCGCTCGGCGCGCGGCTGCAAAAGCAATTTCCGGAAGGCGAGGTCGGGGTTTTCCGCGTGCTGTGCCAGCTTGGGCATGGAGAGGCGTTCGCCACGTGACACAGCTTGAAAGTCTGGCGGCAAAGGTTGCGGCGCGTCTCATCGCGCGCAAGGAAACCATCGCCATTGCCGAATCTTCGACTGGCGGGCTGATCGCGGCGGCCTTGCTCGCGGTGCCCGGCGCCTCGGCCTATTTCATCGGCGGCGCGGTGGTCTACACCAAGCAGTCGCGCGCGGCGTTGATGGACATCGCCGACGCCGACATGACGGGCCTGCGTCCCTCGACCGAGGCCTATGCGCTGCTGCTGGCGCGCCGAACCCGCGACAAGATCGGCGCGACGTGGGGCTTGAGCGAGACTGGCGCCACCGGACCGACGGGCAACCGCTATGGCGATGCGGCGGGCCACACTTGCGTCGCCGTTGCCGGACCGACCGAGAAAGCCGCCACGCTGGAAACCGGCAGCACCGACCGCCGCGCCAACATGGACGCGTTTGCTGCGCGGGGGCTGGAGCTGTTGCTGGAAGTGCTGAAGTAAACGAAAGCGAAGGGCGGCAGTTATTCCGCCGCTTCCGACATTTCGGCGCGCATCTGCGCGCGCAGGTCGTCGATCAGCTTGAGGCCCTTCGGCGTCTCGATGTGCCAGAAGGTCCAGCCGTTGCAGGCATCCAGCCCTTGCGCGACCGCGCCCATCCGGTGGATCGAGCCGACCTGCTCGCCGAGCGACACCGCGCCGTCGGCGCGCACGACCGCTTTATAGCGCTTCTTCGAGTCGGTCAGCCGCGCGCCGGGCATGACCAGCCCGCGTTCGATCAGCGCCGAGAAGGCGACGCGCGGCGCTTCGCGCGCGGTGATAAAGGGTGCGATCGACGGCGAGGGCACCACCTGCATCTCGTCGATGCGTTTCATCGCCGCGCGGGCGTATTTTTCCTCGCGCTCGATGCCGATGAAGCGGCGGCCGAGGCGCTTGGCGACGGCGCCGGTGGTGCCGGTGCCGTTGAACGGGTCGAGCACCAGGTCGTCCGGCTTGGAACTCGACAGAATGACGCGGGCGAGCAGCGCTTCCGGCTTCTGGGTCGGATGCAGCTTCTTGCCGTCGGCGCCCTTGAGGCGTTCGCCGCCAGTACAGAGCGGGAAGGTCCAGTCGGAACGCACCTGCACGTCTTCGTTGCCGGCCTTGAGCGCCTCGTAATTGAAGGTGTAGCCCTTGGCATTGGCATCGCGTGACGCCCAGATCATGGTCTCATGCGCGTTGGTGAAGCGGCGGCCGCGGAAATTCGGCATTGGATTGGTCTTGCGCCAGATCACGTCGTTGAGGATCCAGAACCCCATGTCCTGCATGATCGCGCCGACGCGGAAGATGTTGTGATAGGAGCCGATCACCCAGATCGTGCCGGCCGGCTTGAGCACGCGGCGGGCGGCCTTCAGCCATTCCTTGGTGAAGGCGTCATAGGCGGCGAAGCTGTCGAACTTGTCCCAGTCGTCGGTGACCGCATCGACATGCGAATCGTCCGGACGCTTGAGATCGTTGGCGAGTTGGAGATTGTAGGGCGGGTCCGCGAACACCAAATCGACGGAATTCGCCGGCAACCTGTTCATCTCGCTGACGCAGTCGCCAACGAGGATACGGTGGAGTTCGGAGTTCTTTTGTGAAACTCCACGGGGCGCCCGTGAGGGTCTTGACTCAGGCGACGCTGTCGGCAGACGCGGGACCTACAAACCGACAGCCCGCAATATGCGCACGCAAGGTGAAGAAACGGTTTATCGAAACGGTACTCTGAAGGCGGCAATTTCTGCCTATTTAACCGGGAGTTAGCACTTGTTAACGGATGCGGAAAAAGAGCCCGATTGGACGGCGCTGGAAGCGTGCGCGATGATCGATACGCGACCTTCCCGTCGTTCCGGGGCGTGGCGAAGCGACGGACCCGGAATCCAGTTACAAGCGTTGCTCTTGTTGCTGGATTCCGGGTTAGCGCCCATGAATGTCCAGACGCGCGTAAACGCGCTTATGGCGCGCCCCGGAATGACGGGCAGATGGATGTGGGAGACGGCTTGAATGCGTTGGGATGATTTTCGCCGCAGCGACAATGTCGAAGATGACCGCGACGGCGGTGGCGGTTTCGGCGGCGGCGGATTGCCGATGGGCGGGGGCGGGCTCGGCATCGGCGCGATCGTCGTGCTCAGCCTTGTCGGCTGGGCCTTCGGCATCGATCCGAGCATTCTGATCGGCGGCGCCGAAATGGTGAACAACACCCGCACGCAAATTGAGCGGCCGTATCAGCCCAATCAGCAGCCGACCGGTCGCACAACGACGACGAAGCCGAACGACAAATTGGGCGATTTCGTTTCAGCCGTTCTCGGCAATACCGAGGATGTTTGGATCAAGGTCTTCAAGGAGGGTGGGCAGAACTACAGCGCGCCGCGGCTGCGTTTATTTGCTGGTCAGGTAGCAAGCGGATGCGGCGGCGCTTCGGCGGCGTCCGGTCCGTTCTATTGCCCGAACGACCGCCGCATTTACATCGACACGTCCTTCTTCCGCGACATCGAAAACCGTTTCCGCGGCTGTAGCGGCAAGGCGTGCGAGTTTGCGCAGGCCTATGTTCTGGCGCATGAAGTCGGTCATCACGTGCAGAACCAGCTTGGCATTCTGGCGAAGTCGCGTCAGGCGCAGCAGGCTGCAGGCAGCAAGGCTGCGGCCAATCGCATTCAGGTGCAGGTGGAATTGCAGGCCGATTGCTTCGCCGGCATCTGGGCCAATCAATCGAACCAGCGCTGGAAGTCTGTCGAGCCGGGGGATGTCGAAGCCGCCTTGCAGACGGCGGCGGCGATCGGCGATGACACCCTGCAACGGCGCGCCGGACGTTCGGTGGTGCCCGACTCGTTCACGCACGGCTCGGCGGCGCAGCGGCAACGCTGGTTCAATGCCGGCTTCAAGAGCGGCAAGGTGGCGGCGTGCAATACGTTTGCGCCAAACGTCCAGTTGTAGCGGTCGCAGTTGTAAGGAACTTTGCAATGCCCGGTATCGATGAAAGCCGCCAATTCGTGCCGCTCAAAATTGCGGTGCTGACCGTGTCCGACACGCGCGACGTGGCGGACGACAAATCCGGCTTTACCTTGATCGAACGCATCCGCGCCGCCGGCCATGTCGTGGCGGAACGCTCGATCGTCAAGGACGAAGTCGACGACATCCGCACCAAGGTGAAGGCCTGGATCGACGACAAGTTCATCGACGTCGTCATCTCGACCGGGGGTACCGGCTTCACCGGCCGCGACGTGACGCCGGAAGCGGTCGAGCCTCTGTTCGAAAAGCGCATGGACGGCTTTTCGATTCTGTTCACGATGGTGAGCTATCCGAAGATCGGCACTTCAGCGATCCAGACCCGCGCCACCGCCGGCGTCGCCAACTCCACGTACATCTTTTGCCTGCCGGGCTCGCCCGGCGCCTGCAAGGATGCCTGGGACGACATCCTGGTGCACCAACTCGATTATCGCTACCGGCCGTGCAATTTCGTCGAGATCCTGCCGAGGCTCGACGAGCACATGCGCCGCGCCAAGGCGCAGGGCGCCACGGTCTAGCCGATCGTACTGACCAGCCCGCCGTCGACACGCAACGCCGCGCCGGTCGTGGCAGAGGCCTGCTGCGAGCAGACATAGACCACCATGTTGGCGATCTCGTCCGGCGAGGCGAGGCGACGGATCAGCGAAGACGGGCGGTGCCTGGCGAAGAAATCCTTCTCCAGTTCGGCATCGGTCTGGCCGCTTTCCTTGGCCAGCTTGCCGAAGAAATCAATCACGCCTTCCGAACGCGTTGGGCCGGGCAGCACCGAATTCACCGTGATGCCGGTACCGGCGACGCTGGCGGCAATGCCGCGCGACACCGCAAGCTGCGCCGTCTTGGTCATGCCGTAATGAACCATCTCGACCGGAATGTTCAGCCCGGACTCCGACGACACGAACACGATGCGTCCCCAGTCTTTCTTGCGCATGCCGGCGAGGTAGGCGCGCGACAGGCGAATGCCGCTCATCACATTGGTCTCGAAGAAGCGCATCCAGTCGGCGTCGGGAATTTCCTCGAATGGCTTCGGCTCGAAGATGCCGAGATTGTTCACAAGAATATCCGTTTCCGGCGCGCGCTTGAGAAACTGCTCGACGCCGGCGGCCGTCGCCAGATCGACGGCGATGGTCTCGATTTTCGCCTTCGGCACTTCCGCCGTCAGGCGATCCTGCGCCTTCTTCACCGAGGCTTCGCTGCGGCCGTTGACGACGACAGTCGCGCCGGATTCGGCCAAGCCCTTGGCAATGGCGAAGCCGATGCCGAGGGTGGAGCCGGTGACGACGGCGCGCTTGCCGGAAAGATCGATCTGCATGGGCGTGGCCTCGCTGGGGCTGTTGATTCCACCCTCAGGTGGAGATGGGCGGGGCAAACGCCAAGGCCGACCAAAGTAGTTGACGGCTTTCAGCCTCGGCGTCGCGAATGGCCTGGCGGCGCAGCCGTTCGGCTTAGTGCCGGAAATGAGCGAGCAGTTCGCCGGTGCCCCGACGGCCGCGTGTCACAAATCCATATCCCAGAATTCGGCGACGACGTCCTTGCCCCAGCTGTGCCGCTTCTCGCTCGAGGTCAGCGTGAAGCCGGCCTTTTGATAGACGTGCCGCGCGGCGGTCAGCACGCTGTGCGTCCACAAAGTGATCTTCTTGTAGCCGGCCTGGCGCGCGAAAGCGACGCAGGCCTCGGTCAGCGCCGCGCCGAGTCCCAGGCCGCGCGCCTTGGGATCGACGATCAGCACGCGGATGCGCGCGGTGCCGGGTTGCTCGTCCTTCACCAGCATGACCGCGCCGACACTCTCGCCGTTCATCTCGCCGATCCAGCAGCGCTCGCAAGCGGGATCGTTGTTGTTGACGAAATCGGCGACGATCTGCGCGACCAGCCCTTCGAACGGCTCGCCCCAGCCATATTCGCGCGCATAGATCTGCGCATTGGTCGTGACCATCCAGCCGAAGTCGCCATGCTTTGGCGCGCGCAAGGTGAACGTCCGTTGCGGGGCCGGGGCGCCTTCGAGCAGCGCTTCGATTGTCTGCATCGCCTGGACCAGTTGCGCCTGCTTGCCGTCGTCGAGCCTGGCCAGCATCGCCGCGACGTCGTCCTGTGAGCGCTTGTCGGCCGGCGCGAACACCTTGCGGCCCTTGGCGGTGAGCGCGAGGTGGCTTTGCCGCGCATCGGTCTTCGACGTCTTGCGGCTGACCAGGCCTTTCTTTTCGAAATCGCGCAGCACGCGCGACAGATAACCGGCATCGAGGTCGAGATTGCGGCCGATGTCCTTGGCGGTTTTGTCGGCCCCTTGCGCCAGTTCGTACAGCACGCGCATTTCGCCGAGCGAATAGGGGCTGTCGAGATAGGTTTTGCGCAGGACGCCGATCTGCCGCGTGTAGAAGCGATTGAATTGTCGCACCGCGGCGATGCGTTCCGTGTCCGGGTGATCGGTTTTCATGGCCAGGGCAGGTTCGGCCAGATAGTTGACAAAGTCAAGTATCTGATTTTGTCATTCCGGGATGGCGCGAAGCGCCAGACCCGGAATCCAGAACGCACACCATTGTCTGTTTCTGGATTCCGGGTTCGCTCGTTTCACTCGCGCCCCGGAATGACGGCTACAAAACCGTCCGCGCTCCCGCGCCGAGCATCGTCACCCGCCGGCGACCGAGCTTTTTCAGCATCGCTGCTTCCGGCTCGGAGCTGGCGGGATGGCCGCCGAGCGCATCGTAGAAGCGCCGCGCGATCAGCAGGCCTTGTTCAGGCCGGGGCCCGCCGCCGGCGATGACGCGCAGCAGCGCCAGCACTTCGGCCATCGCCGGCCGCAGCAGATCGGCCGCACCGGGCGGCCGAAACACTGCCGCGCGGGCGGCGCCATCGATCCGGCTGGCGGCTTCCATGAAACGCTCGCAAGCCTCGATCCAGCCCGGCTCCGGCACGCAGCCGGGGCGCAGAAACATCAGCCACGGCGTCCGCGTGCTCGCCGCGGCCTCTTTAAGCCGCGCGCCGAGCGCCGCTTCGGAGCGCATGAAGCGGCAGCCGGCGATGTCGGCCACCTCTTCGGTGGCGTCCTTGGAATTGGCGTCGATCACCACGACTTCGCTGACCAGCCCGGCCATCGCCCCCGGAACCAGCGCGGCCAGGGTCGGCACCAGCAGGCGCTCCGATTCGAGGGTGGGAATGACGACGCTGATCATGGAACTACCGGCCTGTGCACAGGGTTGCCACCATATCATGTGGGATTTCGAAAACGCCCCACGAGATCGGCCCGTTAAGGCACGGATTCGCAGATTTCAAAAATTGTTCTTGTTTTGTTCATGTCCTCTCACTAGGTTAGGACCATGGCTAGATCATCAATATCAGCCCTGAAACACCCGCCGGCGTCGCCCGGTTTTGCCGATCGGTCAACGGAGCTGCCCTCCGCGCCGGCGGGTGTCGCATTTCCCGAAAAAGGCGTGCGCGTCGATGACGCCACCGGCCTGCTCGGCGTCGTCGTCGAGCACGAGCGGCGACGCGGCCGCGGCGCGCAATCGAACGCCTCCGGCCGTTACGAATCCTTGGCGCGCGTCGCCTTCGACGACGGCTGGCGCTCGCTCGACGAGCTGCCGCCGTTCAAGACCACGGTGCAGGTCGACGCCACCCGCAAGATCATCACCCGCAACCAGTCGCCGGACATCGGCTTCGACCGCTCGATCAATCCGTATCGCGGCTGCGAGCACGGCTGCGTCTATTGCTTCGCGCGGCCGACGCACGCCTATCTCGGCCTGTCGCCGGGCCTCGATTTTGAATCCAAGCTATTCGTCAAGCCGGAGGCAGCCGACCTCCTGGAACGCGAGCTCGCTTCGCCGAACTATTCGCCGAAGGTGATCGTGATCGGCACCAATACCGACCCGTATCAGCCGATTGAGCGGCGCTACAAGGTCATGCGTCGCATTCTCGAAGTGCTCGACCGCGCCGGCCACCCCGTCGGCATCGTCACCAAGTCGGCTTTGGTGCTGCGCGATCTCGACATTCTCGCCCGCATGGCCGAGCGCAATCTGGCCAAGGTGGCTTTGTCGATCACGACGCTCGATCCGGAGCTGGCGCGCAAGATGGAGCCGCGCGCGGCGACGCCGATGCGGCGCTTTGAAACGCTGCGCCGCCTCAACCAGGCCGGCGTGCCGACCACTGTGATGGTGGCGCCGATCATCCCGGCGCTCAATGACAGCGAGATCGAACGCATTCTCGATCGTGCCCACGCTGCCGGCACGCGCGAAGCCGGCTATGTGATGCTGCGCCTGCCGCTGGAAGTGCGCGACCTGTTCAAGGAATGGCTGGTCGCCAATTATCCGGACAAGGCCAACCACGTCTTCAAGCTGATCCGCGACATGCGCGACGGCAAGGACTACGATTCCGAATGGGGCACGCGCATGAAGGGCACCGGGCCTTACGCCTGGCTGCTCGGACGGCGCTTCGAAGTCGCTTGCGAGCGGCTCGGCCTCAATACCAACAAGCTCAAGCTGACCACAGAACATTTCCGCCATCCGCGCCCGGACGACGCGCAACTGAGTTTGTTTGCATCATGAACGACCCGCAGGCAGTGCTGTCGCTGGTGACGCTCGGCGTGTCCGACTTGAACCGCAGCATCGCCTTTTATGAAACGCTCGGTTTCCAGCGGAAGGCGGCAACCGCCGCCGGCGTCGGCTTCTTCCAGGCGGGGGCCTGCGCCATTGCCGTGTTTCCATCGCCGGAACTGGCGAAGGATGCCGGGATCGGCTTCAAGGATCTGTCGCCGGCGTTTCGCGGCGTGTCGCTGGCGTGGAATTGCCGCTCGAAGCTGGAAGTCGATGCCGCCATCGACCGCGCCTATCGCGCCGGCGGCACGGTGCAGAAGTCGGCCGGCGACGTGTTCTGGGGCGGCTATACCGGCTACTTCTTCGATCCCGACGGCCACCTGTGGGAAGTCGCGTTCAATCCCGATTTCCCGCTCAGCGACGATGGCCGGCTGCAGCTGCCGAACTGACAATTCACAGCCGGCTTCTTGGCGATTGACTTCGGCCTGTCGGCGCGTACCCATCGCACCATGGCCAGCAAGCCGAAACCGAAATCGAAGGCATCCAAAGCCAAGGCGACATCGCGCCTGCCGCTCAAAGAGCCCACCCTGCGGCCGAGCTTCCGGCGCGAGCGGCGCGCGCTCAATGCCGGCATCTTTCCGGTGGCCGGTTGCGACGAGGCGGGCAGGGGACCGCTCGCCGGTCCGGTGGTTGCCGCCGCGGTGATCCTCGATCCTTCGCGCATTCCGCGCGGGCTGAACGATTCCAAGAAGCTCGACATGGAAGCGCGCGAGGCGCTGTACGAGAAAATCGTCGCTACCGCGCAGGTCTCGGTCGCCTTCGGCTCGATCGAGCGCATCGACCGCGACAACATTCTGCGCGCCTCGCTGTGGGCTCTGGCGCGCGCGGTCAAGGCGCTGCCGGTCAAGCCGAAGATGGTGTTCGTCGATGGCAACATGAAGATTGACTGCGGCTGCGATTGCGAAGCGGTGGTGTCGGGCGATGCCCTGGTGTTGTCGGTGGCGGCGGCCTCCATCGTCGCCAAGGTGACACGCGACCGGCTGATGGCGCGTATTGGGCTCGCCTATCCCGGCTACGGCTTCGAGCGTCACATGGGCTATTCGGTGCCGGAACATTGCGCGGCGCTCAAGCGGCTCGGCCCGACGCCGCATCACCGCCGTTCCTTCGCGCCGGTGGCGGCCAAATTCGCCGCCATGCAGGCTGAGCTTGGCGCGATCCCGGAGGAAGCCTTGGCGGAGTTGTTGCCACTTTAGCCGGCGTTCTCTATTGCTCTGGTCCGTCACCCTGAGGTGCGAGGCAGCACAGCTGCCGAGCCTCGAAGGGCGACGGCCCGGTGGCCGCATCCTTCGAGGCTCGCGCCTTGCGCTCGCACCTCAGGATGACGGGTCTGGTTCACCGCCGGTCTCTCCCCCAAAAATCGGTATCGGTTCATCGGCTCAATGCATCACGTCTCCCTGATCATCGAATTTCTGCGCGGCCGGCCGTCAGCGGTGTTCTGGCTGGTGGCGCTGACGCAAGGCGTGCTGTGGACTTTTATCCCGGCGATTTTCTATAGCGCGCCGCCCGGCGACGTGCCGCTGCTGCTCGCCATCGGCCATGAATTCGTGCTCGGCAGCTATCTCGGGCCGCCGCTCGCTTTCTGGCTCGGCGAAGCCGCGTTCCGCTTCGGCGGATTGCTTGGCCTTTATGCGCTGTCGCAGGTCTGCATCGTCACGGCGCTGTGGGCCGTGTTTACGCTCGGGCGCGCCGTGGTCGGCACGCGCCACGCCGTGCTCGGCATATTGCTGATGGTCGGCATCGCCGCCTTCACCGTGCCGTCGCCGGAGTTCTCGCCCGCCGTGCTCGCCGCGCCTCTATGGGCGCTGGCGCTGCTGCATTACTGGCGCGCGGTCGGCCAGTTCCAGCGCGGCGCCTGGTTTTTCCTGGCGCTCGACCTCGGACTGCTGCTGCTGGCGAACTACGCCGGCATTATCCTGGTGGTCCTGCTGGCCGTCTTCACATTGGCGACGACGCGCGGCCGCCGCGCGCTGGCCGACGTCGAGCCGGGGCTCGCGCTTCTGCTGTTCGCCTTCGTGGTCGCGCCGCATGCCGTCTGGCTTTACGCCGAGCGCGGCCTGGTGATCGCGGCGTTCAAGGAAAGCATCGCAACCGGCGCATCGTCGTCAGCCGTCACGCTCGGCGTGCTGCTGCTGGCGAGCCATCTCGGCCTTTTGCTGCTCATCGCGCTGGCGAGCGGCTGGCCACGCAAGCTGCGCGAACGCGCGCCAGAGATCGATCGCCCGCCGGCCGAAACATTGGCGCGCACTTACGTCTATTTCTTTGCGCTGATGCCGGCGGCTTGTGCGCTGGCGTTGAGTTTTGCCATCGGCACGCATTGGCCGATCGGTCCCATGGGTTCGCTGGCGCCGCTCGTGCTGCTGTCCGGCCTTGCGGTGATTGTCGCCGCCGGCGACCGCGTGCGGCTCTACCGCGAGCGCATGGTGTCGTCGTCATGGCTTGCGCTTCTAGTGGCGCCGCCGCTGCTCGCGGTATTGATGCTGGCGCTGGCGCCGTGGGCGCTGGCGCGCGATTTGCGCATCGCGCAGCCGGCGCAGGCCGAAGCGCAATTCTTTACCGAGAACTATCAGCGCCGCACTGGCAAGCCGGTGGCTTATGTCACCGGCGATGAGAGGCTGGCGCCTTTGGTGGCGATGATGGCGCCGGAACGCCCGCGCGTGTTCTTCGCCTGGGCGCCGCAACGCAGCCCGTGGATCGGCGTCGATGACGTGGCTGCCAAAGGCGCCGTGTTGGTCTGGCCGGCGGAAGCCTCGGGCCAGCCGCCGGCGACCTTGAAGACGCAATTCCCCGCCATGGTGCCGGAATTGCCGCGCTCGTTCGAGCGCAATGTGCAGGGCCGCCTGCCGCCGATCCGGCTCGGCTGGTCGGTGCTGCGACCGGCGCAACCTTGATCGTCATTCCCGGGGCGCGCGAAGCGCGAAGCCGGAATCTAGAAATAGTCTCGGAATGTGTTTTCTGGATTCCGGATCGCCGCTAGATGCGGCGTCCGGAATGACGGGGACTATTCAGTGATAGCTCTCGCCTTCGCGCACCTTGCCGCGGAACAACCAGTACACCAGCACGATATAGCCGAGCACAAACGGCAACAGCACGAGCGTGCCGACCAGCATGAAGATCTGGCTCGACGGCGCGCCGGCGGTATCCCAGATGGTCAGTGTCGGCGGCACCAGATAGGGAAAGCTGGAAATCACCAGTCCGAGATAGCCGAGCATGAACAGCGCGATCGCGGCGAGAAACGGCAACGCATCGCGTCCCTTCTCGAGCGAGCGCCAGCAGGCAAAGGCGGTCAGCGCGGTGATGACGGGCACCGGCCACAGGTAATAGAAGTTGGGCAATGAGAACCAGCGTTCGGCGATGCGTTCTTGCAAGAGCGGCGTCGATAGGCTGACCAGCGCCATGAACGCCAGAACGGCAATCAGAAACGCTTTCGATTGCTTGCGCGCACGCACGGCGATAGCGCCTTCGGTCTTCATCACCAGCCATGTCGCGCCGAGCAGGCCGTAACCGGCAATCAGCGACAGTCCGCACAACAGTCCGAATGGCGTGGCCCAGTCATAGGGCCCGCCGGCGTAAGCGCCGTTCTCAACCTTGATGCCTTGGATAAGGCCGCCGAGGATGACGCCCTGCGCGAAAGTGGCCAAAGTCGAACCGATGACAAAGGCCAAGCTCCAGCCTTTCTTGCTGTGCGAGACGATGCGGAATTCAAAGGCGACGCCGCGAAACACCAGAGCCACCAGCATGACGATCACCGGCACATAAAAGGCCGGCATGATCACCGCATAGGCGCGGGGGAAGGCGACGAACAATCCGGCGCCGCCGAGCACAAGCCAGGTTTCGTTACCGTCCCAGAACGGCGCGATCGAGCGCATCATCTGGTCGCGTTCGGTCTCATCCTTGGCGAAGGGAAACAGGATGCCGATGCCGAGATCGAAGCCGTCCATGACGACGTACATGGCGACGGCGGTGCCGATCACGCCGGCCCAGATCAATGGCAGGTACCATTCCATGACATGCGTCCTTTTATCGGCGCCGCACCCTGTTTCGCACTCGCTCCGTCACCCTGAGGTGGCCGCCTTTTGGCGGCCCTCGAAGGGCGACGGCCCGAACCTCGACGATTGTGGCCGTCCATCCTTCGAGGCTCGCCATGGCGCTTAATGCGCCTATGGCTCGCACCTCAGGATGACGGAACACTCAAACTATCCCTTGTCCGGCATTCTTGGTCGAGGCGATCGGACTGATGCCGCCGGGCTCGTCATTTGCTTTCACGGCGTCCGGCCCTCTCGCGATCAACCGGTTGATGTAATAAATGCCGAACGAGAACACGATGCCATAGGCGACGATGAACAACGCCAGCGTGCCGGCAATCGTTGCGCCGGGCACTGGCGACGTGGCGTCGGCGGTGCGCATGACGCCGTAGACGATCCAAGGCTGACGGCCGCTCTCGGTCACCACCCAGCCGGCGATCACGGCGACAAACCCCATCCACCAGGTGTGCGCCATCACGCGCAGATACCAGTCATGCTCGAATAAAGTGCCGCGCCACCAGAGAAATGCGCCGAGCAGCGCCGATCCGATCATGAAGAAGCCGATCGCAAGCATAATGCGGAACGCAAAGAATACGACTTTCACCGGCGGCCGGTCGGCCTCCGGCACGCTGAGCAGGCCGGGGACGAGTCCGTTCAGGTGATGCGTCAGGATGAGTGACGCGCCTTTGGGGATCGACAGTTCGAAATGGTTGGTGCCGTTTTTTTCGTCCGGCCAGGCAAAGATGTGGAAGGCGGCCGGCTTGCTGCCGTCCCAATGCGCTTCCATCGCCGCGACCTTGATCGGCTGGTGCTTGAGCGTGTTGAGCCCGTGCTGGTCGCCGATGACCAGTTGCAGCGGCGCCAGGATGGCGGCAAGCCCAATGCCCATGCGCAACATGGTGCGGCCTTCCGCCATGTGTTTGCCGCCAAGGACGTAGCGCGCGCCGACCGCGATCACCACGAAGCCCGCGGTCAAATACGCGGCGTTGAGCATATGCGCGAAGCGATAAGGGAAGCTTGGATTGAAGACGATGCGTAGCCAGTCGACCGGATAGGCGACGCCGTCTCGCCATTCATGGCCGGCTGGAGTCTGCATCCAGCTATTGGCCGCCAGAATCCAGAACGCTGAAATCATGGTGCCGATGGCGACGACGATGGCCGAGAGAACATACAGCCAGCGCGGCACGCGGCTGAAGCCGAACAGCAGGATGCCGAGGAACGTCGCTTCGAGGAAGAACGCCGCCAGAACTTCGTAGCCGAGCAGGGGGCCGAGAATATTGCCGGTCGCCACCGAGAACCGGCTCCAGTTGGTGCCGAACTGGTAGGACAAAACGATGCCCGACACCACGCCCATGGCGAACGACACGGCGAAGATCTTCACCCAGAACCGCATCAGCAACTGGTGGCGCTCCTCGCCGCTTCGCAGCCAGAGCACGCCGAGCGTGGCGATATAGGCTGACAGGCCGATGGTGAAACTCGGGAAAATAATATGAAAAATGATGGTGAAGGCGAATTGCAAGCGGGCCAAAAGTACGGGGTCAAAATCCATGGCTCGACTCCATGCGGCGCATCGCTGTGAAGGATCATTGCCAGAACTTTCAAGCCTTGGCGAGCCGGGCCGGTTCCTTTGCCTTGCGTCTTATCGTAGCGGGGCTAACGTCAGCCGGCCGTCCGCGCGAGCCGATAAGCACGTCAGGGGGTGAAAAGTGAGTCTTTGGTCTTCCTGGCAAATTTGGGCGGGGCTGTCCGCAGTGTTCGCGGCGCTGACGGCGATTTTCGCGAAGATCGGGATCGAGAACGTCAACTCCGATTTCGCCACTTTCATCCGCACAATTGTCATTCTGGTGACCCTCGCTTTCATATTGCTGGCCACCGGGCAATTCCAGTCGCCCAGCTCGATCTCGGGGCGCACCTATTTCTTTTTGCTTCTGTCTGGTCTGGCGACCGGGGCCTCCTGGATTTGCTATTTTCGCGCCC
This sequence comes from Rhizobiales bacterium Ga0077525, assembly GCA_001464835.1. GTDB lineage: Bacteria > Pseudomonadota > Alphaproteobacteria > Rhizobiales > Xanthobacteraceae > Pseudolabrys. The sequence continues at coordinate 18,618 of LNDS01000021.1, forward strand.
TCAAGATCGGGCAGGCTGCGCAAGTCGCCCCAATCGACAAATTGAGCGTCGTGCTGGTGGCGTTGTTTGGCGTGGTATTTCTCGGCGAGCGCCTGAGCGCGCCGAACTGGCTCGGCGTCGGGCTGATCGCCGCCGGGGCGGTGCTGGTGGCTTACCGGTAGCAGCTATAGCGCTTTCGGGCGAAGTGGGTACCGGTTCGCGTGGAAAACGCGTCAAAACAAGAATCTAATTCGTCGGCGTGCTCAGCTTCAGTCCGAAATAATTCGGCAGCGCCGGGTCCGATTTGCGCCCGGGCGTGGAATTCATCAGGTTGGATTTCTCGCCGCTGTCGAAACCGGTGCGCGGATTGACGTCGCTGGAATGTTTGGCGCGGAATTCGAGATCGTAGGTTCCTAGATCGAGCTTATTCGGCGGGGCCTGCGGAGGCAGCGACTTATTCGGCCGGTCTATCTTTTTTACCTGGGTGTCGTGAATGCCGTCGGGCAGGCGCAAGGCGTCGGCGTCGAGCTTCGGCACCGCTTTTCTTTTCGTGGTGTCTTGCTGGCCGTAACTTGCCGCCGGCATTGCGCCGACGGCCAGTACTGCGACAAGACATGCGACGATTGTGCGCATCATTCGGCGAGCGCCTTCTTCACGCTGAGCAGATCGCGCCAGGCAAAGCGCTTCTGCAACGGGCTGCGCAGCAGAAATGCCGGGTGGAATGTCGCGATCGCGCGGATGTCGCGCTTGCCCGAATTGAAGGTGAACCAGCGGCCGCGCGTCTTGGTGATGCCGTCCTTGATGCCGAGCAAGGTCTGCGCCGACGGCCCGCCGAGGCAGATCAGAATGTCGGGATCGGCCAATTCGATCTGCCGCAGCACGAAAGGCAGGCAGATCTGCGTTTCCTGCGGCGTCGGCGTGCGGTTGCCGGGCGGCCGCCACGGCACGATGTTGGCGATATAGACAGAGGTGCGGTCCAGCCCGATCGCCGCAAGCATGCGGTCGAGCAATTTGCCGGAGCGGCCGACGAAGGGCAGTCCCTCGATGTCCTCGTCGCGGCCGGGCGCTTCGCCGACCAGCATGACTCTGGCTTCCGGATTGCCGTCGGCAAAGACCATGCGCGTCGCCGAGCCTTTCAGCGCGCAGCCTTCGAATTTATCGAGAAGAGCGCGCAGTTCATCGAGCGAGTTAGCACCGCGCGCGGCCTCGCGCGCTGACATAATGGCGTCGTCGGTGGCCTGCGGTGCCGCTTGCTGGATCGCCGGGAGCGGGCGGAGGCTGTCGGCCGTGGCGGTCGCAGGCAGTGGCGCGCGGGTAACGCGCACGGGAGCCGGCTCATCGGTGGCGGCAAACCGGTCCACGGCTTCCTCGCCGACAAGGGCGTCGGCCCCGGCTTCCAGGTAGAAGTCGAGCAATTGCCGGGCGGTGAGGTCTTGCGCGGGCATCATGGCGCCATCCTAGCACAGGGATTATGCCGGCTGCGCGATTGCCCGCGCTGGCCAAACGTGGAAAATGGAATCATTACAAGAATTCGGAGATTCTAATGACGGAACAGCCCGCCCGCGAAGCCATAGAACGTGAGGCTATGGAATTCGACGTCGTCGTGGTCGGCGCAGGGCCGGCGGGGCTGGCCGCCGCGATCCGCCTCAAGCAGCTCAATCCGGACGCCTCCGTGGTGGTTGTGGAAAAGGGTTCCGAGGTCGGCGCCCACATCCTGTCCGGCGCGGTGATCGATCCCGCCGGCCTCGACAAGCTGCTCCCCGAGTGGCGCACCGAGGACACGCCGATCAAGACCAAGGTCGAAGACGATCGCTTTTATTTCCTCGGGCAAAGCAGCGGCATCAGGCTGCCGAATTTCCTGATGCCGCCGCTGATGGGCAATCACGGCAATTACATCGTCTCGCTCGGTAATGTCTGCCGCTGGCTGGCGGGGAAAGCCGAAGCGCTCGGCGTCGAAATCTATCCGGGCTTTGCCGCCGCCGAAGTGCTGTACAACGAAGCGGGCGCGGTGCGCGGCATCGCCACCGGCGATATGGGCATCGGCAAGAACGGCGAACCGAACGCCGGCTTCACGCGCGGCATGGAACTGCACGCCAAATACACGTTGTTCGCTGAAGGCGCGCGCGGCAATCTCGGTAAGCAGTTGATCGCCAAATTCGGATTGGCGGAAGGCCGCGAGCCGCAGAAATTCGGCATCGGACTGAAAGAGCTGTGGCAGGTCGATCCTTCCAAGCACAAGAAGGGCCTGGTGCAGCATTCGTTCGGCTGGCCGCTCGACGGCTCGACCGGCGGCGGCTCGTTTTTGTACCACTTCGACGACAATCTGGTGTCGGTCGGTTTCGTCGTGCATCTCAACTACAGCAATCCGTATCTGTCGCCGTTCGATGAATTCCAGCGCTTCAAGACACACCCTTCGGTGCGCGACACCTTCGAAGGCGGCAAGCGTTTGTCGTATGGCGCGCGCGCCCTCACCGAAGGCGGCTATCAGTCGGTGCCGAAGCTGACTTTCGCCGGCGGCGCGCTGATCGGCTGCGATGCCGGCTTCGTCAACGTGCCGCGCATCAAGGGTTCGCACAACGCGATGCTGTCCGGGATTCTTGCCGCCGAATCCGCACATTCCGCACTTTCCGCCGGCCGCAGCCATGACGAGCTTGCCGATTACGATGCGGCCTGGCGCACGTCGCCGATCGGCAAGGACCTGTTCCGCGTGCGTAACGCCAAGCCTTTGTGGTCGAAGTTCGGCACCTTGATCGGCATCGCGCTCGGCGGGCTCGACATGTGGACCAACACGTTCGGCTTCTCGCTGTTCGGCACGCTCAAGCATGGCAAGGCGGATTTCGCCACGCTCAAGCCGGCGGCCGAATGCGAGCGCATCACCTATCCGAAGCCCGACGGAAAACTGACCTTCGATAAATTGTCCTCAGTGTTCCTGTCCAACACCAATCACGAGGAGGACCAGCCGCCGCATCTCAAAGTCAAGGACATGGCGTTGCAGAAGTCGTCCGAGCACGACGTCTTTGCCGGTCCCTCGGCACGCTATTGCCCGGCCGGCGTCTATGAATGGATCGAAGAGGCGGGCAATCCGAAATTCGTCATCAACGCGCAGAATTGCGTCCACTGCAAAACCTGCGACATCAAGGACCCGAATCAGAACATCACCTGGGTCCCGCCCGAGGGCTCCGGCGGGCCGAACTATTCGGGGATGTGATGGCGAGGCTTTGATCCGGCCACGATACCGCCACATCGGGGCTTTCAAGCTGTGTGACGGCGTGCCGCGCCGCTGTTCTTGCGGCGACGGCGTAAAAAGGCCATTCTGCATCAAACCTTGGCGGTTCGCGCGAACTTGAAAGCGCGCCGCTGCATGGAGCAATCGCCAGTGACCTCTTCGAGCTTGTTCCGGTGCGGCGCCGCCGCTGTTGCCTTTGCCGCTTTTTTAGCCGGCGCGCCCGCCTCCGCCACGGCACAAGGCGCGCAAGGAACCGCCGAGCGCGGGCCGACCGCGCTGGAACTGTCCGGCCTGACCGCCTCGGGCAGCTATCTCGCCGCCCGCCATGCCGGCCAGCAGCGCGACGCCAATGCCGCCGCGGCCTATTACCGCAATGCGCTCAAGCGCGACCCGAAAAACGGCGATCTGCTTGACCGCGCTTTCCTGTCGTTTCTGGTCGGCGGCAATATCGACGAAGCGGTCAAGCTCGCGGAAGCGGTGGCCTCGGCCGACAAGTCGGATCGCGTCGCCCGCCTGGTGCTCGGCGTCAACGCGCTCAAGCAGTCGAAATACGTCGCCGCGCGCAAGGATATCGCCCAGTCCGTGCGCGGCCCGATCACCGATTTGACGGCGACTTTGCTCACCGCCTGGAGTCTGACCGGCGGCGGCGATGCCAAAGGCGCGGTTGCCACGATCGATAAACTCGCAGGGCCCGACTGGTACGCGATCTTCAAGGACCTGCACGCCGGCATGATCTACGAACTCGCCGGCAACAAGGTTGAGGCCGGCAAGCGCTTTGAGCGCGCCTACAAGCTCGATTCCTCGGCGCTGCGCGTCGTCGAAGCCTATGGCAGTTGGCTGTCGCGCAACAAACCGGCGCAGGACGCGCTCGCCGTGTTCGAGGCTTTCGACAAGGTTCTGCCGCGCCACCCGCTGGTGGTGCAGGCGATGACGAAGATCAAGGCCGGCGAGAAGCTGCCGATGCTGGTCACCAATGCGCAGGCCGGCGCCGCGGAGGCGCTGTACGGCCTTGGCGCCTCGCTCGGCCGCCGCGGCGGCGAGGATCTCGGCATGGTTTATTTGCAGCTCTCGCTGCATCTGGCGCAGAACCATCCGCTGGCTTTGTTATCGCTGGCCGATCTTTACGAGTCGCTGAAGAAGCCGGAAATGGCGCTCGCCGTCTATCAGCGCGTCCCGGCCTCGTCGCCGCTGCATCGCAACGCCGCGATCCAGATGGCGGCCAATCTCGATGCGCTCGAGCGCGCCGAGGAAGCTGAAAAGCAACTGGCCTCGATCATCGCGCAGGACCCGAAGGATTTCGAGGCTGTCACCGCGCTCGGTAATATCCAGCGCGGCCACAAGAAATTCGCCGCCTGCGCCGAAACCTACGGCAAGGCCATCGATCTCATCGCCAAGCCGGAGAAGGCGAACTGGGTCAGCTTCTATTTCCGCGGCATCTGCTACGAGCGCTCCAAGCAATGGGCCAAGGCCGAAGCCGATTTGAAAAAGGCGCTCGATCTGTTCCCCGACCAGCCGCACGTTCTCAATTATCTCGGCTATTCGTGGATCGATCAGGGCATCAATCTCGATGAAGGCATGGCCATGATCAAGAAGGCCGTGCAGCAGCGTCCGGACGACGGCTACATCGTCGACTCTCTCGGCTGGGCCTATTACCGCCTCGGTAATTACGAGGACGCCACCAAGCATTTGGAGCGCGCCATCGAACTGAAGCCGGAAGATCCGACCATCAACGATCATCTCGGCGATGCCTATTGGCGCATTGGCAGAACTCTCGAGGCCAACTTTCAGTGGGCGCACGCGCGCGACCTCAAGCCTGAACCGGAAGAACTGCCGAAGATTCTGGAAAAGCTGCAAAAGGGCTTGCCGGAAGAAACCTCGTCGCAGGCCAAGGCTGGCGACAAGCCGGCTGCCAAGCCCAACGGGGGTTGATTTCTTTCTTTTCCCTCCCCCGCGAAGCGGTGGGGAGGGGTGACGCTTATCGCGTCAGCGATGAGCGTCGGGGTGGGGGGCCTCTTCTAATCTCATGCCAGGAAATTCCCCCCCACCCCTAACCCCTCCCCACCACTCGCAAGCGCTCGCGGGGGGAGGGGAATAGTGCCGCTTTCCGAACCCGCCCGCGCCAAGATCAATCTCACCTTGCGCGTGCTTGGCCGCCGCGCCGACGGCTATCACGATCTCGAAAGTCTGGTCGTCTTCGCCGACCTCACCGACACGTTGACGCTTGAACCCGGCGGCGAAACAACGCTCGACGTCAGCGGGCCGTACGCCGCGGCGTGCGGTAAAGCCGCCGACAATCTGGTGCTGAAAGCGGCCGCCGCGCTGAGCGACAGCATCGAGGACCTCAAGGGCGGGCGCTTCATGCTCGACAAGCAATTGCCGGTCGCCGCCGGCATTGGCGGCGGTTCGGCCGATGCCGCCGCCGCGCTGCGGTGTCTGGCCCGCGCCAACGATTTATCCATCGACGATGCGCGCCTGATGCTGGCGGCTTTGCGCACGGGCGCCGACGTGCCGGTTTGCATGGTTTCACGGAGTTGCATCATGACCGGCGTTGGCGAGCGGTTGTCGCCGTCGCTTTCGCTGCCGCCGCTCAACGCCGTACTGGTCAATCCCGGCGTGGCGCTTTCGACCCGCGACGTATTTTCGGCCTATGCCGTCACGCCGCAGGCCCATGCGCTGGCGCCGCAGGCAGTGCCGCGCACATTGCTGGCGCTGATCGACTATCTCGGCCAGCACGGCAATGATCTCACGCAAGCGGCCATTGCCCGCGCACCGGTTGTCGCCGAGGTTCTTGCCGCTCTGGAGGCGTTGCCCGGCGCGCTGCTGGCGCGCATGTCGGGCTCGGGCTCGACCTGTTTTGCGCTGTTTGCGACCGCTGATGAGGCCGAGGCAGCGGCAACGCAGCTCTCGGCGGCGCACAAGGACTGGTGGGTGGCGTCCACCGTATTTGCCGCTCGCTCTTGAAATTGCCGGCATTGAAGCGCAATTGTCGGATCAGGAATGACACGGAGACGACGATGAACATGCGCTGGCTGATGATTGCGATCGCGGGCCTGGGTTTGGCCGGCCTGCTCGCCGCCGAACCGGCGTCGGCGCGGTCGCGCCACAAACAGCCGCCGGCCTGTGCCGATCGTCCGGCGCCGTTTACGTGGCAAGGTTTGTTCTTCAATGGCAAGCCGCAGCCGAATGGCTGTGCGCCGGCCGTGTTCCAGGGCAGCGACTATGTCGGCCAGGACCCGGACCCCAACGTCCGCCTTCAGCTGCGCCGCGATCCGAACAATGGCTACACCGACAACAGCCGGTAATCGTCCCTGCTTGCCACGCACCCGCGTTTTCTAATGAGCGCGTGAGATACAGAACGCCACGGTCTCTTCCAGCGCGGTCTTGATCTCCGAGGACGGCACCAAAGCCAGAGCATCGGTGGCGATCGCGCCATAGTGCCTCGCGCGGCCGACCGTATCCTCGATGGCGTGGTGCTTGGTCATCAGGCCCATCGCGGTGTCGAGATCGCCGTCGTTGACTTCGCCCTTGCCGAGCGTGCGGTTCCAGAAGGCGCGCTCGCTGTCCGAACCGCGCCGGAACGACAGCACCACCGGCAGCGTGATCTTGCCCTCGCGGAAATCGTCGCCGACATTCTTGCCCAGCTTGGCCGACTTGCCGCCGTAGTCGAGCGCGTCGTCGATCAACTGGAAGGCGATGCCGAGATTCATGCCGTAGGAACGGCAGGCGGCGATTTCCGATTTGCTCTTCTGCGCCAACACCGGGCCGACCTCGCAGGCCGCGGCGAACAGTTCCGCCGTCTTGGCGCGGATCACGGCCAGATATTCGTCCTCATTGGTGGCGGTGTTCTTGGCGGCGCCAAGTTGCATCACTTCGCCTTCGGCGATGACGGCGGCTGCCGATGACAGGATATCGAGCGCCTGCAAGGAGCCGACCTCGACCATCATCTTGAAGGCCTGGCCGAGCAGAAAGTCGCCGACCAGCACGCTTGCCTCGTTACCCCACAGCATGCGCGCGGCCTGCTTGCCGCGCCGCATGTCGCTCTGGTCGACGACGTCGTCGTGCAGCAAGGTCGCCGTGTGCATGAATTCGACGGCGGCCGACAGCTTGATGTGGCCCTCGCCGCTGTAGCCGGACAGCCGCGCCATCGCCAAAGTCAGCATCGGCCGCAGTCGCTTGCCGCCGGAAGAGATGAGGTGATTGGCCACTTCCGGGATCATGGTGACGTCGGAACCGGTGCGCGACAGGATCATTGCGTTGACGCGTTCCATGTCGGGCGCGACCAGCCGGGTCAGGCGCTCGATCGAGGCGGGATGCGGACTTTCAAAGGGAATTACGACGGCCAAAACGCCTCTCCTTCAAGCTTAAGCGACACATTCAAGCATAGAAACGCTATGTTATGGCGGCAAGAGGACTTAGTAAGACACCGGGCAGCTCATTACCGCCGTCGGTGCTATGCAACCTGGATGTGAACTTTTGGGCAGGGGACCGGAATTGTCGATAAAAAGTCTCGATAGCTACAAGATTGCCGTGCTGATCCCTTGCTACAACGAGGAGGTCGCCGTCGCCAAGGTGGTCAAGGACTTTGCCGCCGCGCTGCCGTCCGCGACCATTTTTGTTTTCGACAACAATTCGACCGACAATACCGTCGCCGTGGCGCGCGCCGCCGGCGCCGAGGTGTTCGAGGAGCGCCGCCAGGGCAAGGGTTTTGTGGTGCGGCGGATGTTCACCGACATCGACGCCGATATCTACGTGCTGGTCGATGGCGACGCCACCTATGACGCGCCGAGCGCGCAGCGCATGGTCGAGAAATTGCTGCATGACCGGCTCGACATGGTGGTGGGCAACCGCGTCGATCAGGAGGTCGCCGCCTACCGCGTCGGCCATCGCGCCGGCAACTGGCTTTTGACCGCGTCGGTCGCCTCGATGTTCGGCAAGACCTTCAGCGACATGCTGTCGGGCTACCGCGTGTTCTCGCGCCGCTTCGTCAAATCGTTTCCGATGCTGTCGGGCGGTTTCGAGATCGAGACCGAGCTGGTCGTCCATGCGCTCGAACTCGGCCTGCCGGTCGCCGAAATCGACACGCCCTATTATGCGCGGCCGGCAGGCTCGACCTCCAAGCTCAATACCTGGCGCGACGGCTTCCGCATTCTCTGGACGATCCTGCAATTGTACCGCAGCGAGCGTCCGCTGATATTTTTCGGCGCGTTCGGCTCCTTGCTCGCTGTCGTGTCGCTCGGTCTGGCGGTGCCGATTATCATAACCTTCGTCGAAACCCATACCGTGCCGCGGTTGCCGACTGCGGTGCTGTCGATGGGCCTGATGCTGATGGCGTTTCTGTCGTTTTCGGTCGGGCTCGTTCTCGATACGGTGACGCGCGGCCGCCGCGAGATGAAGCTTTTGGCGTACCTGTCGCACCGCGCGCCGGGCGAAGAACGCAGGAAGTCGTAATTTATGCGCGAACTGGTCCGCACCAACGACATGGTCCTGATTTCGGCGATCGGCTCGCTGCTCGATGGCGCCGGCATCAAGCATCTGGTGTTCGATCAGAACATGAGCGTGCTGGAAGGTTCGCTCGGCATGTTGCCGCGCCGCCTGTTGGTCGCCGACGATGACAATGACGCCGCGCGCGCTTTGCTGACCGAGGCCGGACTGGCCAATGAACTGCGGCCACAAGAATCTTGAGGATGAGCGCTCCCGATCAGGACACCACCGAAGACGCCGTGCTCGGCGGCCGGCTGATTTTGCGCCAGCCGCGGCGTGGCCATCGCGTCGGTCACGATGCGATCCTTCTGGCTGCCGCGACCGGTGCGCGCGCTGGCGAACACGCCGTCGATCTGGGGGCTGGCGTTGGAGGCGCGGGCCTGGCGCTGGCGTCGCGTGTTTCTGGACTGACTGTGACATTGGTCGAGATCGATGCCGGCTTGTGCGCGCTTGCCGCCGGCAATGCGCAGACCAATGCGATGGGCGAGCGGGTGAAGGCGATCGCCTGCGACGCCGAGGACACCGTGGCGCTTGGCCGCGCCGGCCTCGGCCGCGGCAGCATCGACCGTGTGCTGATGAACCCGCCGTTCAATGATGCCGCGCGGCAGAATGTCTCGCCCGACCCGCGCCGCCGCCTGGCCCATGCCGCCGGTCCCGGCCTGCTGGCGCGCTGGATCGCCAGCGCTGGCTTCCTGCTCAAGCCGCACGGCGTCCTGACCTTGATCTGGCGCGCCGATGCACTCGGCGACGTGCTGGCGGCGCTGAAATCCGATTTCGGCGCGGTCGCTGTGCTGCCGGTGCTGCCGCGCGGCGGTGCGCCGGCGATACGGGTCCTGGTGCGGGCGGAGAGGGCGGGCATCGGCGCGATGCGCGATTACCCGGCTCTGATCCTCAACGATCCAAATGGAAAGCCCTCAGAGGCGGCTGAAACCGTGCTGAGGGCTGGCGACATACTGGCGATGGCGGAAAACTAGATCTGCCCGCGATGCGGACAGCGGCTGCTTAACTCCGCCGGCCGGGCATCATGGCGCGCAGACGCCGTGTCGGCAGCAAACGGCGCATCCGGCCGGAAGAGGCGTCGCCAAGGTGCGAAAGGCCGATAATACAGGCCATGAGCATGAACAGGATGGCGAGTTTCGGTTCCATGGGCATTCCTCTTCCAATCACGTCCATCTACCAACGCACATCGTGTGTCGTTGATCCTGGTTGCACTGCAAAAAACATTCCACGCTTAATGAACTGCTAATTTGCGGGGTTCCTGCGGCGAACTCATGGCGCATGCTGCACTGCACCTACCAGAATACCGTTCCGGCCACCACAGTTCGGTGAGCCGGGGAGGGGCTTTGACGGAGCGCGATTTGGCTGCCTTAGTGATGGGATGAATGTCAGCCCGCCTTCACCCCCATCGCAGCCCGGTTTCCTGGATCGGGTCATGAACACACTCGGCCGGCTGCTGCCGCCCCGCTTCCGCGCCGACATTCCGGTGGTGCCGGTGGTGCGCCTGTCCGGCGTCATCGGCGTCACCTCGCCGCTGCGGCCAGGCCTGATGCTGGCCAACACGGCCAAGTCGCTGGAGCGCGCTTTTTCGGTGAAGAAGGCGCGCGCCGTGGCGCTGCTGATCAATTCGCCCGGCGGCTCGCCGTCGCAATCGCATCTGATCTTCCGCCGCATCCGGCAATTGTCGGAGGAAAAGAAAATCCCGGTGCTTGCTTTCATCGAGGATGTCGGCGCTTCCGGCGGCTACATGCTCGCCTGCGCGGCGGATGAAATCATCTGCGACGAATATTCCATCGTCGGCTCCATTGGCGTGGTCGGCGGCTCGTTCGGTTTTCCGAAACTTTTGGAAAAGCTCGGCATCGAGCGCCGCGTCTACACATCCGGCGAGCGCAAGGTGATGCTCGATCCGTTCCTGCCCGAAAAGCCGGAGGACGTGAAACGCATCAAGGCGCTGCAAAAGGACATGCACGACCACTTCATCGCTTTGGTGAAGGAGCGCCGCGGCACGCGATTGAAGGGGCCGGACAAGACCTTGTTCTCGGGCGAGTTCTGGATTGCGTCGGCGGCGATCGAGCTTGGTCTTGCCGATCATCGCGGCGATCTGCGCTCGTGCTTGCGCGAACGCTACGGTGACAAGGTGCGCATGCCGTTGATCGCGGCGGAGAAGGGATTTTTCGCCCGCAAGATTCCCGGCCTTGGCTTGATCGATTCGCTCAGTGACCGAACGAATCTGGCCGAAGACATGATTTCGGCTTTGGAAACCCGCGCGGTGTGGTCGCGTTACGGGCTTTGATTACCGAATGGAAATATGGCCAGCCGCTAAAACGCCCAGATTGGCCGTCAGCCTTCACGCGTTCGCCTTGAACAAGGAGCCGACATGCCCGCAATTCTACTCTCGCCGTTGGTGAAATGGACGCTCGCCACCTTGGGCGGCGCTATGGTCGTGCACTGGGTGGTCAAGGAAGCACGCCGCATCAACGACGAGCTTGATCAGCGAAGGGCCGTCCGCGTTCGTGTCACCGACCGCGAAAAGCGGCCGACCTTGCGCCGCGATCCGCGCACCGGCGAATACCGGCCGTACCGATAGTTTATTAGTCGCGGGCGGGCGCCTGGCTGCTGGTGATAAGGGCGCCGACAAACAGCGCCATGAAGCCCATGCCAAGAAGCTGAAACGTCATCATCGGCCAATTCCTTTGGTCGTTTTCCCTGAGCATTGATTGGTCGCGACGCTACCGGGTTCGGTTCAAAATCCCCTAAAGATAAAGGGTAAAAGTCGCACGACTTGACCCCCAAAGGCGCCGCCGATAGGGTCCGCGCGCGTCAGAACCCTTTAAAATCAGACAGATACCAAGTGTTCACCATGGCCACTGCGAGTTCCACAGCCGCGCCGAAATCCAACTTGGACCCGGCCAAATCCTTTCAGGGCCTGATCCTGGCGTTGCAGAATTACTGGGCCGAACAGGGCTGCGTCATTCTCCAGCCCTACGACATGGAAGTCGGCGCCGGCACGTTTCACCCGGCCACCACATTGCGTGCGCTGGGCCCGAAGCCGTGGAACGCCGCTTACGTGCAGCCGTCGCGCCGCCCGAAGGACGGCCGCTATGGCGAGAATCCGAACCGCTTGCAGCACTACTACCAGTTTCAGGTCATCCTGAAGCCGTCGCCGCCGGACTTGCAGCAGCTCTATCTCGACTCGCTCAAGGTCATCGGCATCGATTCCGCGCTGCACGACATCCGCTTCGTCGAGGACGACTGGGAAAGCCCGACGCTTGGCGCCTGGGGTCTCGGCTGGGAGTGCTGGTGCGACGGCATGGAAGTGTCGCAGTTCACTTATTTTCAGCAGGTCGCCGGCGTTGAATGCGCGCCGGTCGCCGGTGAGTTGACCTACGGCCTTGAGCGCCTCGCCATGTACGTGCAGGGCGTCGATCGCGTTTACGACCTGAACTTCAACGGCCGCGACGACGACAAGAAGGTCACTTACGGTGACGTGTTTCTTCAGGCCGAGAAGGAATACTCACGGCACAATTTCGAACACTCCGACCAGGACATGCTGTTCAAGCAGTTCACCATGGCCGAGGACGCCTGCCGCAAATATCTCGCCGCCGGTTACACCGCCGATGAGAGTCGGCACCTGATGGCGCTGCCGGCTTACGACCAGTGCATCAAGGCGAGCCACGTTTTCAATCTGCTCGATGCGCGGGGCGTCATCTCGGTCACCGAACGGCAGAGCTACATTCTGCGCGTGCGCGAACTGGCCAAGGCCTGCGGCGCCGCCTGGCTCAAGACCGAAGCCGGCGGGGCGTAGCTTTCTTACTGCTCCCCTCCCTCCGCGAAGCGGTGGGGAGGGGTCGGGGGGGGGGGGATGAAGCGGTCAACGCGCCCGCGCGACTTGAGAGTGCCCGGAGCACGCCGTCTGCGTCGCGACATGACCGATGCTGAGCGCAAGCTGTGGCGCTATTTGCGAACGCTACCGCTCGAACAAAGTCATTTTCGCAGACAGGCGCCCGTCGGGCCGTTCTTCGCGGACTTCGCGTGTCATTAATGCAAACTCATCATCGAAGTCGACGGCGGGCAACACAATGAGGCTGCTGGACGTCAAGCCGATGCAGCGCGCACTGCGTATCTGGAATTGAATGGCTATCGCGTTCTCAGGTTCTGGAACAACGATGTCCTGACGAATATCGACGGTGTTTGCGAAGCCGTCCTCATCGCTATCGCCGAACGTA
>LNDS01000022.1 GCA_001464835.1 Rhizobiales bacterium Ga0077525
TCGTGGCCCGGCCATTGCCGAGATGCGGCTCGACGCGCTCGGCGAGGATGCGGCTGAAAATGTCCCCCCAGGTGTCGTCATCGGCAATCGTCACGCCCGCCGTGCGCGCGCCTTGGGCCAAAGCGGCGCGGTCGCCCTCGCCGTCCCGGATCGTCGCCAGCAAGTCGATCCCGGCATCGCGGGCGAAGGCCTCGGCCACCGTCAGCCGTTCCGGCGCGGCAAACGGATCGATGGTCCGGCCCCGAAACGAGAACTGCTTGCTGCCGGCGGCGTGTGCGGCCTCGGCCAGCACGGCCGCGCAATCGTCCATCAGCGCCTCGTAGGTCTCGTTGGCGCGGTACCATTCCAGCATGGTGAATTCCGGATGATGCAGCGCGCCGCGCTCGCGGTTGCGGAACACCCGGGCGAAATCGAAAATGCGGGTCTCACCGGCGGCCAGCAGCTTCTTGCAGGCGAATTCCGGCGAGGTACGCAGATACAACTCATGCCGCACGGTATCCGGCCCCATCAGGCCGGTCGAAAAGGCGTGCAAATGGGTCTCGTTGCCGGGCGAAACCTGCAAGGTCGCCGTTTCCACCTCAAGGAACCCGGCCTTATCGAACCAGGCCCGCAATGCCGTAGCGATCCGCCCCCGCGCCAGCAAATACGGCCTGCGGGCGGCGTGCCGCCCCGGCAGCCAGAATGGAGGGCTTTGGCCGGCCATTCAGGACAGCCCCGCCAGAAGGCCGAAGGGCTGGCGTCGCGCGCCAGGATCGCTATGGTGCGGCCCGAATCCGGCCCTATATGCGGGGCCGGCCAGAAATTCGCCTGCCAAACATTTGAGGGTTGCACTCGTGAAGGTCATCGCCAGCCAAATCCGTAAGGGCAATATCGTCGATCTCGACGGCAAGCTCTGCGTCGTTCTGCATGCCGAAAGCTTCCATCCCGGCAAGGGCACGCCGACCACGCAGATCGATATGCGCCGGATTTCCGACGGCGTGAAGACCCAGATGCGCTACAAGACCACCGATCCGGTCGAGCGCGCCCATGTCGAAGAGGTCGAATATTCCTACCTCTATCAGGACGCCGACGGCTTCCATTTCATGAACGACGCCACTTACGACCAGGTGCAGATTCAGGCCGACGTCGTCGGCGATGCCGCGCCCTACATGCAGGAAGGCATGAAAGTGCAGTTGTCGATGCATGAAGGCACCGCCATCGCCATCGAAATCCCGCAGAAGATGACGCTGGAGATCACCGATACCGAACCGGCCATGAAGGGCCAGACCGCGTCGGGCTCGTTCAAGCCGGCGATCCTGTCGAACGGCGTGCGCACCATGGTCCCGACCCACATTACTGTCGGGACCCGTGTCGTCATCATGACCGAGGACGGCTCCTACGTCGAACGCGCCAAAGATTAGGCTTTGGACTGACCTTTGGATCGGTGCGGCGCTGCGACCCTGGCTCCCTTGTCCGCTTGGGGGCGGAACCGCTAGGCTCAAAACCGTATCGGGCGTGATCGCATTCGAGGGGCGTGTATTGAGGTTTCCGGTCATCGTCAGTGCGGCCTTGCTTGTTGCCAGCAGCGTCGCCGCCGAAATCCAGCCCCCCCGCGTCACCCTCACCCAGGTTGATTGGGCTGCTGCCGCGGCCTCGCTACCAGATCGCGGCAGCGAGCAGCCCGCGGCTGAATTCGCCCGCACCAACGCGCAGACAGAGAAGCGCTTTCCGGGCATTTCGAAAAGCAGCGTGCCGGTGCTGCTGCCGCTCGACAGCGGGCCGTTTCAGCCGACCAAATATTTTCTCCCGGGACCTGCCGGCTACACCGGCACCTTCACCATCAACAGTGGCGAAGGCGGCTTCAAGATTTCCTATAAGAAGAAGCCGATCGACATCGAGATCACCGGCGCCGGTTACACCTACAATCTCGAAGGTCCCGACCACCACGAAACATTCCCGGCCAAGGATTTGCAGGATGCCTTCCCCGGCATCCGCCGCATCCTGCATGAGGCGCATGTGCGCTACGTGTTCGAACGCTTCGGCGTGCCCTATATCGTCTCGATCCAGTGCTACGACCGCCGGCCCTCGTCGAAATTTCTTTCCTGCCGCGAGGCCGATCCAATCGCGGTGAAATTCCTGAGCCTGTTGCGCACCGCCGGCGGCACGCCGCAGACGATCGAAGCGCCGAAGGTCGATCTGACCCAGCCGACGGACACGTCCGATTTCACCTATTACAGTCCCGGCGATCTCATCCCGAATTCGGGCTGGCGCAAGATGCCGGGCCGCGCCGACTACACCGTCTACGCCAACATGCGTTATCCCTTCGCCGAGGCTCCGTCCTATGTGAAGTCGCAATCCTTCATGCCATGGGGCGACTGCTATCGCAGCGGCCATAGCGGGCGGCTCGGCCGCAAAGACAGCCAATATCATTGCAAGGTGAACGGCATTCCCTTGACGTTCAATGAGTCGGCGGCGGTCAATTTCACCTATCCGTGGCGGGACAATTTCTGCGAACTGCGCGACTTCCTGGTGGGCCAATGCCCCGGCGGCTACGGCCATCAGGGTCAGGACATTCGCCCCGGCAATTGCGTCTTGCAGAATGAAGGCGCCGACCGCTGCCTGCCCTATCAACACCGCCTCGCAGCGGTGCGCGACGGACTGATCTGGCGCACGCCCGGTAATCTCGGCGCCTATATCGTGGTGAACACCAAGAACGACTTTGTCCGCTTTCGCTATTTGCACATGAATCCAAAATTCATGGACGACGAAGGCCTGGTGACCGGTCGTCAGGTCAGCCAGGGCGAAATCATCGGCAAGGTCGCGACTTGGGGCGACTACGAGAACGGCACCTCGTACCATTTGCACTTCAACATGCAGGTGGTGACCAAGCTCGGCTGGGTCTGGGTCAATCCGTACATGTCTCTTGTACTGGCCTATGAAAAGCTGATTGGTGGCCGCGGCACCGAAATTAAACCGGGCGATCCGGCCCCCATCATTCCCGATAAGCCACCGGTCATCCTGAATCCGGCGCCGCAGAGTGACGCGAAAGCTGCCGACGCAAAAGCGGCTGCAGAAAAGCCGGCCGAAGCAAAGCCGCGCAAAAAGACACGGCGTCATTTGCGCAAACGTCATCGTTAGAGCGCAAATAACAGCCGGAACCGAACCGTGCCTCGACCGTTGATAGAGGGTTCACCGCGCAAAATACCGTGGCGGGAACCAGATCAGCCAACATGCCGAGGAGGAATTCCATGAAATTGTTCAAGACGGCGCTGCTTGCCGGTGCTTTCGCCCTTGCTACCACCGCTTCGTTCGCTCAGATCGGCGTTGGGGCCGGAACCGGCGCGACCGGCGGCGCCAATATTGGCACCGGCAGCGCGGGTGCGAACGTTAAATCCAACACGGACGTGAACGCCAATGTCGGCGGCACAAACGCCAAGGTCGGCGCCGATGCGTCCGGTAATGCCGCTGCGAAGAAGAAATCGAAGACCACCACGGGTTCCGGCGCGGCCGGCGCCTCGGTCAACGGGACGGTCAAGTAAGAACAGCACTCACGTGCCGATTGCGGCTTCCGCGGCAGACTGTCGCGGAAGTCGTTTTCGTTTGTGCGGCGGTATTGTTGTTTGAGTCCCGCCAACCGCTATGCTGCCCGCCATGAACCGAATCGACGCCATTTCCCCGCTCGTTCCGCATCTCAACCGCCGTGCTTTGCTCGGTGGAGCGTTTGGCGTTGCGGCCAATATGCTCCTCGGCAGCGCCGCCTTCGCGGCGCAATCGCCGGGCTTTGCGCGCTGGGTCGCCGGCTTCCGCGACCAGGCGCTGCGCCGCGGCGTGTCGGCGGCGACGTATGATCGCGTCATGAACACAGTGACGCCCGACACCGCCGTTTACGAACTGCAACGCAGACAACCCGAATTCACCGAGCAGATGTGGCAGTACATCAACCGCCGCTGCTCGGACTGGCGCGTCATCACCGGCAAGGAGCGCGCCAAGGAATTCGCCGGCCTTCTCACGCGCCTTGAGGCCGATTACGGCGTCGATCGTTATGTCCTCCTTGGCCTGTGGGGCATGGAGTCGTCGTTCGGCGACGTCATTGAAAATCCGAAATACATGCGGCCGATCATTCCGGCATTGGCGGCGCTCGCCTATGGCGAGCCGCGCCGGCGCAAGTATTGGGAAACCGAACTGATCAATGCGCTCACCATCATCGACCGCGGCTGGGCGCAACCGTCCGCCATGATCGGCTCCTGGGCGGGCGCGATGGGACATACACAATGGATGCCGGAAGTCTGGCTGCGTCTTGGCGTCGATTATGACAAGGATGGCCGCGCCAATCCGTTCGGCAAACCGGACGATGCCTTGGCCGGCACCGCGCGTTATCTCGTCGAGCGCGGCAAATGGCGGCGCGGCGAAGCCTGGGGCTGCGAAGCGAAACTGCCCGCGGGCCTCAACAGCCTCGCCGACAACAAGACCTTCCGCAGTTACGCCAAATGGCAGGAGCTCGGCGTCAGGCGTGCCGACGGAGCGGCCTATGCGCGGCCCGACGATCAGGTGAAATTGTGGATGCCGGTTGCCGGCGGACCTGCTTTCCTGGTTGGACAGAATTTCCGCGCGGTCTATTCCTACAATCCGTCGTGGAGCTACGCGCTGGCGCTCGTCCATCTCGGCGATCTGGTTCGCGGCGATGGCGGCTTCCGCCAGCAGTTTCCCGGCGGCGAGCGCGTTCCGACGCTGGACGAGGTCAAGGAAATCCAGCGCCGCCTGACCGAACGCGGCTTCAAGACCGACGGCATTGACGGGCGCACCGGCAGCGACACAGTCAAGGCCATCGGCGCATTTCAAAGGAGCGTCGGCATGCAGCCGGTAGATGGCTATGCCGGATTGAAGGTTTTGGCGCGGTTGCGTCAGCCCGGCTGAGTCACATCGAAACTGCGCTCGATCATCCATACTTTCAGGTAGTCGACAAAAGCTTGAACCTTGGCCGGCGTGACGAGGGCCTTGGGATAAACCGCCAGCATCGGCCGTGCGGCTACTTTGTAGCGCGGCAGCACGATCACAAGCGCGCCGTTTGCCAATTCGTCAGCGACCGCGTAGCGCGGAACCATCGTGATGCCGAAACCGGCAACAGCGGCCTTGCACAAGGTCAGAGAACTGTCCGCCGAGAACGCTGCCCGCACCTTGACCGAAACCGGTCCTTCCTTCCCGTTCAGCCGCCACACCACGTCGTTGGGCTGCACATTAATGTGCACGAGACATGAATGGTCCGCCAACGCCGCGGCCGTGCTGAGCCCTCCGCTTCGCGCCAGATACTCTGGCGAAGCGCATAACACCCAATCGAGCGTGACGATCTTTTCCTCGACCACCTGCGAGCCGCGTATCGTCGAGAAACACAAAACGACATCGAGATCGCGCTCGGCAAAATCATAGCTCCCGCGATACGGCGTGTTCTCCAGCCGCAGCGACACGCGCAAACGCGGCTGCGCCTTGGCAAAGCCGATAACGGCGTCCGACAGATGCATGGCGCCGAACGATTTCGGCGCCAGAATTTTCAGCGAGCCGGCCGGCTCGGTGTGGGTACGGCGAATGGCATGTTCATTGGTTTCGATCTCGCGCATCACCTTCTCGCAAAATTCGAGATAGGCGGTGCCTTCCTCGGTCAAAGCGAGCGAGCGCGTCGAGCGGTTCAATAGCCGCACGCCGAGATGGGTTTCGAGATCGCTAATGTGACGCGACACCAGCGCCCGCGACAGGCCGAGTTGGCTGGCGCCGACGGTGAAGCTGCCGGCGCGCACCACCCGCACGAAACTTTCCATGGTCCGGAAGCGGTCCAGACAGCGCTCCTATTGGTGAGGAAAATGCAACAATGAAGTGCGAATTTATTGGCTATTATGCGCTAATGTCAAAGCCTATAGTGCGCCCCAGTGACACAAAGTGCGCCGGACCAACGGGCGCCAATTTGGGGAGAAACGTCGGCCACGCGGGCCCCTGTGCAAACAGGGGGATCGACGGCCCGACAAGAAGCGCATGCCGGATTCCAATTCCGCCCGTTCAAAAGACGCCGCGGCCGACACCGCCGCGGTCGATCGTCCCGTTGCCGCCGGCGTTAATGCTGCGGCGTTCGGCAGCGACGTCATCGCCGATGCCATTCGCGCGCTCGACATTCCCTATATCGCGCTCAACCCGGGCGCGAGTTACCGCGGCCTGCACGACAGCCTGGTTAATTACCTCGGCAACGAGCAGCCCCAAATGCTGCTGTGCCTGCATGAGGAAAGCGCGGTCGCCATCGCACACGGCTACGCCAAGGTCACCGGCAAAGCGATGGCCGCCGCCGTGCATTCCAATGTCGGCCTGATGCACGCCACCATGTCGATCTTCAACGCCTGGTGCGACCGCATGCCGATGCTAATCATCGGTGCCACCGGCCCGAACGATGCGGCAAAGCGCCGACCGTGGATCGAATGGATACATACGGCTCGAGATCAGGGCGCGCTGGTGCGCGGCTATACCAAATGGGACGACCAGCCGGGCTCAGCCGTCGCCGCCCGTGAATCGGTCCTGCGCGCCGCCTGGATCGCCAATACCGCGCCGTGCGGCCCGACTTACGTCAATCTCGACGTCGAATTGCAGGAAGCCAAGCTCACCGAACCGGTCGATGCCATCGACGCTAAACGGTTCATGCCAACCGTCAAAAGTGCGCCCAACGCGGACGCCATCAAGGCGGCGGCCAATCTGCTGCGCGGCGCCAGGAACCCCGTCATCCTCGCCGGCCGCGTCTCACGCGATGTTGAAGCCTGGAAGACCCGCATTGTGCTCGCAGAGCGCCTCGGCGCCCGCGTCGTCACCGATCTGAAAGTCGCCGCCGCCTTCCCGACCGACCATCCGCTGCACGCCGGCGCGCCTGGCGTGATCGCGCTGGCGCCTGAGGCCGTCGAGGCCATCCGGCAGGCCGATGTCATCCTCAGCCTCGACTGGCTCGACATTGCCGGCACGTTCAAAGGCGTGGGCGGCGCAGTCGCCGCCAAGGTCATCCAAATGTCGGTCGACCATCGCCTGCACAATGGCTGGAGCATGGACTATCAGGGCCTGCCACCGGTCGACGTGATGATCGATTGCGAGCCCGATATCGCGGTGCCGCATCTTCTTGAGGCGCTCGGCCCGGCAGCCGTGCGCGAACTGCCGAAGACGCCGCGCGAATTTCCCAAACTCTCCGGCAACAAGATCACCGTCGATCACATGGCCGATGCGCTGCGCCGCGCCGTCGGCGAGCGCCCCACCACGCTCACCCATGTCTCGTTGTCGTGGAATGGCGCCAGCTGGCCGCTGCGCCATCCGCTCGATTATCTCGGCTCCGACGGCGGCGGTGGCGTCGGCGGCGGTCCCGGCATTTCAGTCGGCGCGGCATTGGCGCTGAAAGGCTCCGGCCGCCTCGCGGTCGCGGTGTGCGGCGACGGCGACCTGTTGATGGGGGTGACGTCGTTATGGACTGCGGTGCATTACCACATTCCGCTGCTCATCGTGGTCGCCAATAACCGTTCCTTCTTCAACGACGAACTGCATCAGGAGCGAGTCGCCCGCATGCGCAGCCGCCCGGTAGAAAATCGCTGGATCGGCCAGCGCATTTCCGAGCCCGACATCGATCTCGCCGGCATCGCCCGCGCGCAAGGCGCGCAAGGCTTCGGTCCGGTCGAAACGCTCGGCGATCTTCCCGCCATCTTTGAAAAAGCCATTGCCGCGGTCGACGCAGGCGGCGTCGCCGTCGTAGATGTGCGGGTCGAGGTCGGCTACGCCGGCACGACGGCGCAGGCGGCCACCGGCAAAAGCGAATAGAGAGCAAAAAGCATGACACCCCCCGCTGCCCCGCAATCCAGCAACGAAATCCTGGTCGTCGATGACGTCCTCGTGCGCTTCGACACGCCAGACGGTTCGGTCACCGCCGTTGATCATGTTTCCTTCGGTGTGCGGCCGGGCGAATTCCTGTCGGTGATCGGCCCGTCCGGCTGCGGCAAGTCTACGCTGTTCAACGTCATCGGCGGCCTGCTCGGTCACACCGCAGGCGTGGTCAGTGTCGCCGGCGAAACGATTAACGGCCCGCATCAATCGATCGGCATGGTGTTCCAGGAGGAATCGACTTTCCCGTGGCGCAGCGTCACCGACAATGTCGCCTTCCCGCTCGAACTCATCGGCATGCCGAAGGCGCAACGCATCGAACGCGCCCGCCATTTCATTTCACTGGTCGGTCTCGACGGTTTCGAAAACCGCTATCCGAACGAATTGTCCGGCGGCATGCGCCAGCGCGTCTCGCTCGCCCGCACGCTCGCTTCCGAGCCGAAGATCCTGCTGATGGACGAGCCCTTCGCCGCGCTCGACGAGCAGACGCGGTTGCTGCTCGGCGACAAGGTGCTGCAAATCCAGCAGCAACTAAAGCAGACCACGCTTCTCATCACGCACAACATCACCGAGGCGGTGCAGATGTCCGACCGCATTCTGGTTATGACCTACCGGCCCGGCAAGGTGAAGCGCATCGTCGACATCGACCTGCCGCGTCCGCGTACTTCGGAAATCGTCGGCAGCGAGGCCTTCGGCCGCTATGTTGCGCAGATCTGGGCCGACTTGCGCGAGGAAGCCAGCCGCGGCATGCGCGACGAAGAAGACCACATGATGCAGCCGGCAGGTAGCAAGTCATGAGCATGACCGCCACCACACCGGCGCGACGCTTCTCGCTCGCCAATGTCCTGCCGGCATTGACCGGCATTGGCACCCTGGTGGCGTTTTTCCTGATCGTGGAACTGCTGATCCAGACCAACATGCTCAGCCGTTTCATTGTGCCGCCGCCATCTGAAATCATCGCCAGCTTCCCGCGCGTCATCGTCGAGGAACACGTACTGCAACGCTTCGTGCAGACCCTCGGCGAATGCCTGACTGCCGGCGTCATGCTCATCATCGTCGGGGTCTCCGGCGGCGTGCTGATGCAGCGCTTCAGGCTGTTGCAGCAGGCTTGCGAAACCTGGGTCGCGGCGCTCGCCTCGGCGCCGTTGGTGCTATGCTATCCGCTGTTTCTCGTGATCTTCGGCCGCAATGCCTGGACCATCATCATGATGGGTTTCGTTGCCGGGTTGCCGCCCGTGATCCTCAAGACGCTTGAAGGTATTTCCGGCACGCGCAAGGTGCTGGTCAATGTCGGGCGCAGTTTCAACCTGACATCGTCGCAGCAGTTCTGGAAAATCCTTTTCCCGGCGGCGCTGCCGACCATTTTCGTCGGCATCCGGCTTGGGTTGATCTTCGCCCTCATCAATATCGTCGGCGTCGAATTCCTCATCAACTTTGGCGGCCTCGGCCAGCTCATCAACGAACTGGCCGAACGCTACGATCTCGCAGGCACCTATGCCGCGATCTGTTTTGTAGTCCTGGTGAGCGTAATGTTCTTCATGGCGGTGGAAAAGGCTGAGAAATGGCTGACACGAGCCGAGTAACCCCCCTTGCCGCGACGGCGCCGGTCATGAGCCCGGTGACTTTGTTGCGCATCGCGATTATTCTCACGGTTCTGGCGGTGTGGGAATTGCTGTCCTATTCCGGCTGGCTGTACCGCGACGTCGTGCCCTCGCTGCTGGCGATCGGCCGGGCGCTCATCGACCTGCTGACGCATGGCGAATACTACTTCAACCTCGCCGTCACCGCCGGCGAAGTCGGAACAGCTTTGTTGCTGGGCGGAACCTGCGGCCTCATCGTCGGCATCACGCTCGGGGCCAACCGCTTCCTGTCGAAGGCGTTCGAGTCCTACCTGTATTATCTAGGCCCCACGCCGAAGATCATCTTCTTCCCGATCATGATCATGTGGTTCGGGGTCGGTCCCGGTTCGAAGATCGCCCTCGGAACGTTGTCGTGCTTTTTCCCGGTGGCGCTGTCCGCGGCCGCCGGAATGCGCCAGATCGACAAGACCTTGATCCGCGTCGGCAAGAGCTTCCGCGCCTCGACCGCGCAAATGGTGTTCAAGATCTACCTGCCGGCGATGCGCCATCCGATCATCAATGGCGTACGCCTCGGACTTGGCGTGGCGCTGATCGGCACGCTGCTGGCCGAAACCAAATTGTCCAACAAGGGCATCGGCTTTCTGATCATCAACGCCTACAGCACGTTCGACATGCCGCGCATGTACGCCATGCTGATCGTGCTGTTCATTCTCTCGATCGGCGCCAACGCCTTCGTCGGCCGCTTCGGCGGCCTCGACACCATTCGACGAAACTGAACGGCAAAATCGGGAGGTTCCAAGATGAAACATTTCCACCGTATCGCAGGCTTCGCTGCGATTGCCGCGGTTGTGCTGGCGAGCCCGGCCAGTGCCGACGATCTGGTCAAGATGACCATCGGCCAGCGCGGCAACTGGGACACCGCGATCTCGCATCTCGGCGACAAGGCGGGAATTTTCAAAAAGCACGGCCTGACGCTCGAGATGACCTACACGTCGGGCAGCGGCGAGACGTTGCAACCGGTTATCTCCGGCAGCGTCGATCTTGGCTTCGCGGTCGGCACGCTTGGCGCCATGGCCGCCTACTCCAAGGGCGCTCCGGTGCGCATCATCGGCGCGCAGGCGACCGGCGCCGCCGATTACTGGTATGCCAAAAACCCGGCGATCAAGACCCTCAAGGACACCGACGGCAAGACCATCGCCTTTTCCTCGAACGGCTCATCGACCCAAAGCATCGTTCGCGCGTTCATCAACGAGAACAAGCTGACCGCCAAACCGATGGCGACCGGCAATCCGGCCACAACCTTGACCACGGTGATGACCGATCAGGTCGATATCGGCTGGGCGTCGCCGCCGTTCGGCTTGAAAGAACTGGAAGAAGGCAAGATCCACATCGTCGCCAAGGCGACCGACGCCGCGCTGGTGCGCGGCCAGACCATCCGCGTCGTCGTCGCCAACGCCGCCTACCTGGAAAAGAACAAGGCGATCGTCGAGCGCTTCATGAAAGCGTACCGCGAAACCATCG
Organism: Rhizobiales bacterium Ga0077525; assembly: GCA_001464835.1. Classification (GTDB taxonomy): domain Bacteria; phylum Pseudomonadota; class Alphaproteobacteria; order Rhizobiales; family Xanthobacteraceae; genus Pseudolabrys. The sequence continues at coordinate 10,965 of LNDS01000022.1, forward strand.
ACTACATGTATTCGGACAATCCGCAGGTGATCAAAGACTACGCGGAATTCGTCAAGGTCGGCGAGCCGATGGCCAAGCGCGTGCGCGACGAGTTTTTCCCCAAGAGCCTTGTCGATCCGGACAAGATTTCCGGCCTCGATTCATTGATGCAGGAAGCGGTGACGCTGAAATTCATTGCGCAGCCGCTGACCAAGACGCAGACCGACGAACTGATCCAGATTCCGCCGCGTAAATGACACTCCAGGGATGAAGTGACGTTTCAGGAATGAAGTAGCGCTTCAAGAACCCGGCGGGTCGAAGCCGACATCGGCCCAGACCTGCCGGTTTTCCGGCGCGCCCAGGAAACGAACCAAAGCGGCCGCCGGCTCCGCGACGGCACTGCCCACGACAGCGGCCGCGCCGTAGACATTGTCGAAGGCAACGCCGGGCGGCAGCAGGCCGACGACGCTGACGCCGTCGACATTCACTACTTCGCTTTTCGGATAGATGCCGAAATCGGCCTCGCCGCTCTGAAGAGCCTGCAAGCCGCCTTCCAACGCGGGCTTACAGATTGTCTTCTTCGCCATGACCTCGGCGATGCCGAGCTGCTCCATCATTTTGGCGCAGTGCGCGCCGCTCGGCGTGGCGGTTGCCGGCGAATGGGCGATGGCGCGCGCCGCCAGCAGCGCCGCGCGAAAGCTCTCCAACGACGCGACATCCAGGGCCGTGCCGCCGGTCTTCATCGCAATCGCGGTGCGCACGGTACCAAGCGCCGAGCGGGCATCGTCGCGCACGATGTTCTGCTTGGCATAGCCGTCGAGCAGACCTGCCGGCATGATGAGGATATCAGGGCGCTCGCCGGCGGCGATTTTCTCGCGGATGACCCCGAGCACGTTATAATGAACGATCGGCTTGCAGCCGGTCTGCTGCTCGAAATCGGGCATCAGCCGGAGAAACCCGGTCTTGGGCGCATAGCCGCTCATCAGGTGAATTTCGGTCGGCATGATCCTCACGCCTTCGGCTAGCGCGTTGCGTCCGGCACATCGAAACCGCAAGCGGTCCACACCTTGCGGCTTTCCGGCTCGATCAGAAACCGGATGAAATCCGCTGCAGGCCCTGCGGCCGGACTGGCGGCGACGATGCCCGCGCCATACAGAATGTTGAGTTGCAGCGAAGGCGGCAACGCGCCGGCCAAGGTCACGCCGTCAAAGGCGACGATCTCGCTTTTCGGGAAAATGCCGATTGTGCCCTCGCCGCTGGCGATGGCCGCGACGCCGCCGGCAAGACCGGCAATGTGCTGGACGCGGGAGCCGAGTTCATCCCTGAGGCCCAGTTCGCGGAGAACCTTGTCGCTCTGGGCGCCGCTCGGCGTCGCTGTCGGCGGCGCATGCACCACGGCCTGCGCGACCTGAAGTGCCCGCCGCAGCGCCTCCGGCGTCGATATGTCGGGGATGGTCCCACCCGCCTTCACGCCGACACCAAGCCCGATATTGGCCAGCGCGGCGCGGCCGGCGGCTAGCACCACGCCAGCCTTCTCGTAATCGTCGAGCATGCTAACCGGCATCAGCAGCACATCGAGCGCATCGCCCTTGGAAACCCGCGCCTGGATGCCGCTCATCGTGTCGTAGAGCGCATTGAGCCTGTTACCGGTGCGCTGCTCATAGAGCGGCCCAAGCCGGTCGAAAACCGGCTTGGGCGCGCCGCCCGCGATGCTGGTGATCGTGACCACAGCTAGATCTTGAACGCCTCATGCGTCCCGGGATGAAACATTTCTTCGGGCGTGACCAACCGCGACGACAGGCCCTGCGAATGGTGATGCTTGAAAAAACTCTCCAGCGTCTTGCGCGCAGGCTCGATGCCGTAAGACCAGAAGTCCTCGCCCATCAGCGATCTTGCCTCGGCCAGCCGCTCCTCGATGAAAGGCAGCGTTACCTTGGTCGCCGAGGTATCGCTCAGGAGGTCAAGCGCTTTGGCCTTCGACTGATCGAAGGCCTTGAACACCGCGCCCGGCAGCCACGGATGCTGCTCGGCCAAAGTGCGCCGCACGCCGACGATATGCATGATCGGGAACACGCCGGTACGCTTGTAGTAGTCTTTGGCGGCGGCGACCGGATCGGGAAAAAGCCAGCCTACATTCGGCGTGTTCTTCGGCAGCGACGGCGGCCGCGGCGCAATGAAGGCATCGATAGTCCCTTCCGCCAGCATCGCCGAAATCGACTTGCCGGGAGGCGCGTCCTCAAGCTTCACGTCGGCGGGAAGCTTGATGCTGATCTTTTCCGGCCGGTCGGCGTCCTCGATGCCGCCGCGCACCCACTGGATATCGGACGGCTTGACGCCGTAATCGTCCTCGAGGATGGCGCGCGCCCAGACATTGGCGGTCAACTGATATTCCGGCACGCCGACGCGCTTGCCCTTGAGGTCTTCCGGCTTCTTGATGCGGTCGGTACGCACATAGATCGAGGTGTGGCGGAACGCCCGCGACACGAAGGCCGGCACCCCGACATAGGGGCCGCCGCCTTGCGCGGTCTTGACCGTGAAGCTCGACAGCGACAATTCGCAGATGTCGAATTCGGCATGGCGAAAGGCCCGGAAGAAGATTTCTTCCGGCGACAAGGTCATGCAGGACGGATTGACGCCGTCGATCTGCACCGATCCATCGATCAGCGCACGCGTGCGGTCATAAGGGCCGACGGCGACGGAGAGATTGAGCTTGGTCATGGAGTACGCCCGGGTTTCGATGAGTGGATTTTGAGGCCATCTCATAGGCGAAACGGCGCGCGAACGCAAAAGCGGCGGCCCTTTCGGGCCGCCGCTTGCTCACCGTCGGAACCGTGCGGCTTTCTTGCTCTATCGCGTTTTCTTCACGCGAACCGGTTCCCACTCCGCTCGAAAACGCTCTAGCCGAAAATATCGGCCGAGATGCCGTTATACCAGTCGACCGACTCCTTGTAGTTTTGCTTGCGCAGATCGGCGCTCTCGTTGCGCTGGCTGACGAAAGCGTTCGACGCCTTGATGACGCCATCGACCGGCTCGTAGCTGGCGCCGACCTTGATGTTGTCGTCGGGCGCGATCAGGCTCCAGCACGTATTGGCATAGCGCGCCGGAAATGCGCGCGACTGCGTCAGCTCGGCGCGAATGACCATGGCCGCGACCTTGGCCTGGCTGTTGGCCGAGAAGGCCGACTTCGGCATCTCGCCGGCGATCGAGGCATCGCCGACGACGAAGATGTTCGGATCGACCGTCGATTTCATTGATGCGGCGTCGATCGGGCAGTAACCGGTTTGGTTGGTCAGGCCGGCGTCACGCGCGATCTTGCCGGCATGCTGCGCCGGGATGACGTTGACCAGAGCCGGCTTGTAATTGGTAAAGTCGGTCTTGACCTCGCCGGTCTTGGCATCGACGCCCTTGATGCCGCCATGGATTTTCGGATCCTGCCACTCGATCATGCCGGGGTAATGCTTCTCCCAGCCTTCGGTGAAGACGCCCTGCTTGGAGAAGGTCGGCTTCGGATCGAGGATTACGATGCGCGACTTGGTGTGCCCCTTCTTCTTCAGCACATGCGCGAACATCGACACGCGCTCATAGGGGCCCGGCGGACAGCGAAAGGGATTGGGCGGCGCGATCATGACGATCTGGTCGCCGTCCTTCAGCGCGTTGAGCTTCTTGACCAGAAGCTGGGTCTGCGCGCCCGGCTTCCAGGCGTGCGGCATGACCTCGGCGGCCTGCTCCGAATAGCCGGGCACCGAGTCGAACTTGATGTCGATGCCGGGCGCGACAAGCAGCCGGTCGTAAGGCACCTTGCCGCCGCCGGCGAGCACGACCTGCTTCTTGTCGCGGTCGATCGACGTCGCCAGCGAATGGACGACCTTAACGCCGCCCTTTTTCACCTTGTCGTAATTATGCGTCAGCGATTTGTAATCGCGGAAGCCGCCGACATAGAGATTGGAGAAAAAGCAGGTGGTGAAGGTCTTGAGCGGCTCGATCAAGGTCACGTCGATGGCGCCCTTCGACTCATTGGCGATGTAGCGGGCCGCGGTCCCGCCGCCCGGCCCGCCGCCGATAATGACGACGCGAGGCTTGCCCTGCGCCAACGATGGCGCGGACAGGATCGGCAGGCCCGAGTGATGTTTGTCATGATACCCCCTTGTGGTTACTTCGGCTTTTTGGCCGTGGCGAAATAAGCTGCGAGCGCTGCGATGTCGTCGTCGCGCAACCGCCCGGCGATGTTTTGCATCGCCTCATTGGGCAGCGCCTTGGCCCGGTAGGCTTTGAGAACGTCAGCGAGATGGGCTTCGCCCAGGCCATAGATATTCGGGATCGCGCTGTCGGATTTTGCGGCGCCGTGGCAGGCCGCGCATTCGGATGAAAGATGGCGGCCATATTCCACGTCGCCGGCCTGCGCCGAGAACGCCATAAGGCCGAAAATCATTCCGCCGCCTATCGCCAATAATCGCGTTGCCGATATCCGTGCGGGCATTGCCCGACGCATTGCCTGAAACCTCCCGTCGCAATGAGCGTTGCATGGCCTACCATCCCGCCCAATTTATTCTTATTATGCCGCGGCTGACAAATTGTCGCAGCAAATTTTATTCTAGTCTACGCCACCTTTGCGCGGCGTTTTATCCTCCGGCGTCACATCGATGACAGCGGCATGCCCCGTGATCTTTACCGGCCCCCGGCAATCCTTCATGCAGGGCTTTGAATTCCAGAACGCCTTCTCGCTTTTCTCGCGGTCGTCGTCGTAGAAACCGTCGCGATTCGGCATCTTGACCTGCGCCCAGGTTTCCTTCGACAGCACGAATGTGTCATCGACAATGTCGTTGAGGTTGAGCACATACGCGGTCACCGCATACAACTCGTCGTTGCTCAGCGATTGCGCATCGCCGAACGGCATGGAGCGGCGGATATAATCGAACACGCTCGACACGTAAGGGAAATAAGAGCCCACGGTCTTGACCGGATCGTGCGAGGCCAAGGTGCCCTTGCCCTGCGCCAGTTGCGGCCAGCGGCCAGCGCTCTCGCCGAATTCGCCGTGGCAGGCGGCGCAGCGTTCGACATAGACCTTCTCGCCGTCCTTCACCGAGCCTTTGCCCGGGGGTGCGCCCAGCCCGTCCGGCCGCACGTCAATGTCCCAACCGGCGATCTGCTCGGGCGTCGCTATCTGGCCGATGCCGTAGTTGCGCGGCGGGGATTTTTTGTCCTGCGCCAGCGCCGGCGAAACGAGCAACAGGAACACCGCCAACGCAAATCCAAATTTCCGTTCGTCCCCGCGAAAGCGGGGACCGAGGGCCAAGAAGTAAAGAACTGGGTTCCCGCTTTCGCGGGAACGAACGGAGGTTAGTTTGCCGACTGGCCAATCAACCAACCTCGACATTCTCGACCTCCCCGCTGGCTTTGAGCGCCCAGGTCTGGATGCCGTTATTGTGATAGATCGAATTGACGCCGCGAATCTTGCGCAAATCATCTTTGCTCGGCTGCACATAGCCGGTGTCGTCCATGGCCCGCGATTGCAGCAGCCACGGCTCGCCATTCCATTCGGTTTCGGCATAGAATCGCACGCAGCATTTATCGAACACCGGGCCATCGATCTTCGCAGCGCGCCAGTTGCGGCCGCCGTCGAGCGACACGTCAACGCGAGTGACCTTGCCGCGGCCGGACCAGGCCAGACCCGATATGACCTGAAAGCCCTTGTGCTTTACCGGCGCCTGCGGCGACGGCGAGGTAATCACTGACTTGGCGTCCATTTCAAAGGTAAATTTTCGACCTTTGCCGTTTTCCAGCAGGTCGGTGTATTTGCTCGTTTCCTCGCGCGTGTACCAGGGCTGATCGCCGACCTCGATGCGGCGCAGCCACTTGATCCACATATTGCCTTCCCAGCCAGGCACGACGAGACGCACGGGATAACCCTGTTCGGGCCGCAGCATCTCGCCATTCTGCCGATAGGCAACCAGACAGTCATCGAGCGCCTTGGCCAAAGGCACAGAACGGTTCATCGCCGCCGCATCGCCGCCTTCGACCAGCAGCCACTTGCCGGCGGGCTTGACGCCGGCCTGCTCCAGCAACACCTTCACCGGCACGCCGGTATATTGCACGCAATGAACCATGCCATGCGTATACTGACAGCCATTGAGCTGCGCGCCGCGCCACTCCATGCCGGAGTTGGCGGCACATTCGAGGAAGTAGATGCGGTTGACGCGCGGCAGCCGCTTCAAGTCGTCAAGCGTGAAGATCAACGGTCTGTCGACAAGGCCATGAATGATCAGTCGGTAGTCGTCCGGATCGATTTCGGCGATGCCGGCATGATGCCGCTCAAAGCACAGGCCGTTCGGCGTGATGATGCCGTCGAGTTCATGCAGCGGCGTAAAGCTGACCGACGACTCGCGGCTGGCGGTCAGCCACTGCACGTCGCGGCGAATGACGTCCTTCTCGAATTTCGACGGATGGCCGTAAGGCCGCACGGCGACGCCGTCGCCCAAATGCTTGCTCCAATCGGCGACATTCGGCGGCAGGTTCTTTGGGTTGCCGGCCTGCGCGGCACCGGCCGCGGCCAGGCCGCCCAAGGTTGCTGCGCCCGCCAAAAAACGCCGGCGCGACGTGGTTTCCGGTTTGGGCGCGTCGTCGTTTGAATCCGTCATCGGCAGCCTCCCGGCGATTTCCCTTGCGCCCAGCCTATCACATTCTGATTATTGAATGTAACAAAAACGTCGCGTTGCGCACGACCTTTTTTACGCCCGGCAGCCGGGGCCGGTTGCTAGATCCCGGATATTTTCACCGATGCATTCGGCGTCAGCCGCACCGTCTTTTCGGCTGCGACGTGGCGCTCGACCACGTCCCAGATGTTCGGGCCTTGCGTGCCCTCATTGACGCTGGCCCAGCCGGCAACCGCATATTCGCGTGCACCGTCAATCGCCTTGCCGGTTTTCAGGTGGGTCATGCCGGAAATGCGCTGGCCGATGGGCTTTGACACGTCGATCGAATAGCCAAGCCCGCCGCAGCGCACCATGTCGCCGCCCTGCTGGTAATAGGGATCGGGATTGAACAGGTTATCGGCGACATCCTCGAGTACCTCCTTAAGGCGCTCGCCGGTCATCGGCAGCCGGTAGACCTGCGGATAAGTGATCGCGGTCGCGTTGTGGATGTCCTCGACCGTGATCGGCGCCCCCGGCAGCACGCTGGTGCCCCAGCGGAAGCCCGGCGACAACGCGATCTCGGCATCGCGTTCCTTCAAAAGCGCCGCACAAATCAGGTCGTCGAAGGTGCCGTTGAAATTGCCGCGCCGGTACAACAGGGAGTCGGCGTGCCCGACCACGCGCGACAACTCCTTGGCGTAAGGCGCGCGCGCCTTTGCGATCGCCGCCGCCATCGCAGCGTCCGGCTTGATGACATCGGCAAACAGTGGGATGAGCTTGTACCGATAGCCTTTCACCGCTCCATCCTGCACGTCAAGGTCAAGCCTTGAGACGAACTTGCCGTGGCTGCCCGACGCGATCAGCAGCGTCTTGCCGACCGTGACCACTTCCGGCAGCGCGTCATGGGTGTGCCCTGTCAGGATGACGTCGATGCCATCGACGCGCGAGGCCAGCTTGCGGTCGACGTCGAAGCCGTTATGCGACAGCAACACGACGAGCTGCGCGCCGCTCTTGCGCGCCTTGTCGACCTGCGCGCGCACTTCCTCTTCGCGGATGCCGAAGGACCATTTCGGCATCATCCAGCGTGGATTGGCGACCGGCGTATAGGGGAAAGCCTGGCCGAGCACGGCGATCTTGACGCCACCCTTCTCGACCATCTTGACCGCATCGAACACGGGCTCGTTCCATTCCGTGTCGCGGATGTTCAGCGCCAGGAACGGATAATCCAGGCTCTTGATCAGTTCCTGCATGCGCGCTTCGCCATAGGTGAATTCCCAATGGCCGGTCATCGCGTCGGGCTTCAACAGCGCCATGCAATCGACCATGTCCTGGCCGCGGCTTGAATTGGCCCCAAGCGAGCCTTGCCATGTGTCGCCGCCATCGAGCAGCAGCACCTTGCCGTCACGCTCGGCCCGTACCTGGCGCACTACCGTGGCCAGCCGGTCGAGGCCGCCGATCTTGCCGTAAGTCGCGGCCAGCGCCGTGAAGTCCTGATCGGTCATCGCATAGGCCGCGGCCGACTTTGCCGGAATGCCGAAGCGCTGGAGAAAATCCGCGCCGGTCACATGCGGCGGCAGGCCCCTCGCCTCGCCGACACCGAGATTGACGCTCGGCTCACGAAAATGCACCGGCATGAGTTGGCCATGAATGTCGGTGACATGCAGCAGGGTGACATTGCCGAGCGCGTCGAAACGCGTCAGGTCGTCTTGCGTCAGCCTTTGCTGCGCGAAGGCGCGCGACAAACCGCCGGCGCCCGTGGCGAGGGCTGCGGTCGCGGCGCTGACCTGAAGCATCTCACGGCGTGTGATCATCGAGACAGTCCTCCCCCGTCATTCCGGGACGCACGCTTCAGCGTGCGGACCCGGAATCCAGAGCCACGTGACAGACTATTAAATTGCCGCTGAATTCCGAGTTCGCGCGAATGCGCGCCTCGGAATGACAGCAAATTAGTGGCGAATGCCAGGCACGCTCAGCTTGAGACCTTCGCTCTGCATTTTAAGGTACAGTTCGAGATCGCCATATTCCTTGGCGTCCGGCGGCAGCTCGTCGCCACGGATATTGACCGAACACCACTGGAAGCGCTGTCGGATGTCCCAGATCGTCTGAAGGCTGGTACGCCAGGTCGGGAAGTGATCCGCCTGCCCTTTTGGTTCGCCCATCCACTGTCCGCGTATCCATTTGTTGACCGCGATGCCGTGGCAATCCGTGCAGGCCAGGTTGAGCACGCCAACCTTGCGCTTGGAAAGCTCGACGCCGCGCGCGATGGCCGCTTTGGATTCGGCGCTCTCGGTGTCAAGCTTGATCGGCGTGCCGTTGGCGAGGAAATTCAGATAGACCGACATCGCGCGGTTGTTGTCGGTTTCCATCAGCCACTCGGCGCCGGTCGTTGCCTTGGCATGGCGCGTCACGAACTCCTCGACGCCCAGGACCTTGTTGAGCCGGGGCTCCCATTTCGGCATCGAGGCCGCCCAGGTCCTGAAGGATGTCGCGGGGTCGCTGTGGCAGGTGTTGCAGGAGAAGCCGGCGGCGCTTTTCAATTTCCAGAGTTCCTGCCCTTTATCGACCGCCCACATGCCGGGATTTTCGAGCGGATCGAGATTGTCGCGCTTCTCGACCGGCTGCGGACGCTTCTCGGGATCGTCAAGCGCGGTCCGGAACACGGCTGGGGATTTGAGAGTCTTCAGATAGGCGACGATGTCCCTGATTTCTGTTTCGGAGAAAAGACCATGGCTGCCCCACGGCGGCATGACGGTTTCCGGATTGTAGACGCGACCGTCGAATACGTAGTTGTAAAGCCACTCGTCTTCGCGGCCGGCATTGCCGATTTCCGACAGATCGGGCGCGACATTGCCGGGCAAATCAGCATTGCCGGCCGGACCCATCACATGACACGCGAGACATGAACCGCCGCGGGCGCGGTCGGCGACCAATTTGCCCCCATTGGCGGCATCGCCTTCAATCGGGCCGGTCAATTTGCGCGGCTCGGTCGGCGCCGGTGCGGTCGCCAGTTTGCCGAGCGTGTTGTATTTCGAATAATCGGCGGCCGGCCAGCCCGGATAGCGCTTCCAGGGCGACATCGATGCGCTCGGCCCGGTGTCGAGCGGCGGCAACCTCTTGGCCTGCGCGTTGGCACCCGAACTGCCCGCCGCCGCAAAAACACCAAGCACGACCGCCGCCACAACGGCGACACCCGCCGCCAGAATTGCTGCCCGCATCCTCGTTATCCTCCCCCGCCCGAAAAAACGTCTTCTTTTATACCGCAGACTGCGTCACGCCGCGCCTGGGCTTTTTATGCCAACACGATCTCAGGCCACGGTAATTTTTTCTTCCGCGGTGGTGACCGAGCCATCATCGTCGGTCCAACTGAACTTGAACGTACCGCTCTCGTCGACCTTGGCGAAGAACTGCAAATATGGGTTGGCGGCGACCGCCGGCTCGATTGTTGCCGAGAACACCGGCTTGCCGTTGAATTCGACCGCGAACTTGTTGATGATCTTGCGCGGAATGGTCTTGCCTTCGCGATCCTTACGCTGGCCGCTTTCCATCGTATGCGGCAGCAGCGTCTTGATCTCGATGACTTCGCCCTTTTTGGCGGTCTTGGGAACTCTGATCTTCGGCGTTTCAGCCATTTCAATCTCCTGAAATTCGAACGGCGCTGTGGGGTCTGGCGTATCGCTTGAGGCGATCAGCCGCCGCAACCGCCGATGGTGACCTTGACCAGCTTTTGCGCGGTGTAGAACTTGCCGCTCGAGGTCTTGGCGACCACGACAATATTCTGGGTGCTGGCGAGGCGGATGCGAGTCGAGGCTTCCGCCTTGCCCGACAGCGGCGTGAAATGGAAGGTGCCGACGCCCGGGTTCGGATTGCCTTCGGCGACCACCAGCACATCGCTGACGTAATCGTTGCTGGTCATCGGCGCATCGACCGAAATCGACAGCGGCACGGTATTGCCGTTCTCGGCGATCTCCGGCAGCTCGATCGAAATTTTGCCCTGCTCCGGCGTTGCGCCGGCGGTGAACTTGGCGATGTCAGCGGCGGCGGCCTGCGGCGTTGCCGACGCGCTTTTGCTCCAGCCGACCAGAGTGATGGCGGCGCTGCCGGCGCCGAGCGCCAGCGCTGCGCGACGGGACAGGTGTCGCATTGATTATTCCTCCCGAGAAAACCTATTGGGCCGTCTTGAGCCCTTCCAATCACGACCATAACCACCGCTACGGCCGCGTCAAATCATATTCATAAAAAAGAATATGGGATCCATCCCCGGCCGCTTGGACCGGTACCAGTTCAGCCCGGCAGGCTTGTCAGGAAGTCGCGGAAGCTCTTGTCCCGATAGGCTTTTTCCCGGACGTAACGAAACATGGCGAGAAAATCCTCGGGCCGCAAATAGCCCGGCGCCCGCGCGACTTCGCGCTTCTGCGGCGTCAACTCCTTCAGGCCTGCGGCCCCCTCGGCGAAGAACTGGAACGTCGGCGTGAATCGCACGCCGTATTTCGCCGCCATGTCCTTTTCCGACAGCTTGGCGCCATCGAAGTCGGTGACGATGCGCGAGCCGATGATGTTGAGTTGAAGCACCTCGAAATTCGCCTTGATGTAACCGGAAATTTCCGGCCGGGCGAAATTGACGAAATGGGTTTCCTTGCAATACGGGCAGCCTTTCAACTCCCACATGACGGCGAAACGCTTGCCGGCCTTGGCGGCATCTTCGAGATCCTCGGCAAGGTCGAGGAAGCTTTCCACAAACCAGGATTGCTTGTAGAGCCCGTCGTCGGTGAGAATCGGCTCGCTGGCACGCGCCGCATTGCCGCCGAGAAATGTGGCGGCCGCAGCCCCCAGCATCAGATGCCGCCGTGATACATTCATGACCGACCGCCACAAAAATGAATTGGCGAGAACAGACTCGCCGCCGCGCCTTTTATATTCATAATATCCGATATCTTCGTCTCCACAGTGCGGTGAATACAAATGCTGACCAGCCTTGCGCATATCGCAGCCCTCGGACTTGCCGTGCTGGCCAACTTGAACGTCGCCCGGGCCGGCGACCTCGCCGACTTCAACGCCGCCGTGGAAACGGCCGCCGGCCATAACCGCGTCGCCATTGGCTATCTGCGCACCGGCAATACCGACCTCGCCGCGCTCGAAATCGACCGCCTGCGCGCCGCGTGGAGCACCCTCACCGCCCGCTTCGCCGGCAAGCCGCCGGACGCCTTCGACGGCAACGCGCTCTACGGCACCACGCTCGTCGGCATCACAACGCGGCTGGTCGGCACCGACATCATGCTTAAATCCGGACGTCCCGATGCCGCCAGCCAATCGCTCAACGCCATCCGTGGCGATCTTTACGACTTACGCAAATCCGCCGGTATCGTCGTGCTGGCGGACTGCGTGCGCGACGCCAATGCCGCCGCCGACGCCATCATGGTCTACAACGACCCGGCGCTGGACTGGACCAAGCCGCAGGTCCGTTTCGGCATCGCCAACAAGGCGTCGATCTACGGCTACGTCCTCGCCCGCTGCGACGGCATCGCCAGCGCCACCGTGCATAACAGCCCGGAGTTCCGACGGCTGGTCGATGGCGCCAAAGCCGGCCTCGATCTGATCCCGACGGCGATCAACACGCGCGACACCAACCTCCTGCACCGCATCCTGATCGAACTGCGCTCATTCGACAATCTGCTGGCGTTCCGCTTCGGCTAGACGATCTCGCGCATGGCGGCGACGGCATGGCGGTAACCATTGGTGCCGAGGCCGGCGATCACCGCAGTCGCCACCTTCGACACATATGAATTGTGATAATGCGCCTCGCGGCGATGGATGTTGGTGATGTGCAGTTCGAAGATCGGCCCGGGAAACATCTTGAGCGCGTCGAGGATCGCCAGCGAGGTAAACGTATAGGCCGCCGGATTGATGATGATGCCCGAGCCCTCGTCGATCGCTTCGTGGATCCAGTCGATCATCTGCGTTTCGCTGTTGGTCTGGCGAAACTCGATAGCCCGGTCGCCAGCGGCTTGCCGGCATTGCGCTTCGACTTCGGCCAATGTGGTCTTGCCGTAGATTTCCGGCTCGCGTTTGCCCAGGCGATTGAGATTCGGACCGTTGAGAATGTAGATCGGCTTGGTCATCGTTACGTTTAGCCTTTGTAGCCGAGCAGCCGCGGCAGCCAGAGAACCGTCTCCGGGATGAAGGTGATGATCGCCAGTGCGATAATCATGGCGACGACGAACGGAATGGTGTCGCGGATGATCAGGCGCAGCGGCGCGCCGGAAATCGCCGCGCTGATGAACAGCAACAATCCATAAGGCGGCGTTACCAGCCCGATCATGATGTTGAAGACCGTGACGACGCCAAAATGCACCAGATCGATGCCGAGCGCCTGCGCCGTCGGGATGAAGATCGGCAGAATGACCAGGATGATGGTGCTGCCTTCCAGCAGGCAGCCCAGCACCAGCAGGATGACATTGACCATAAACAGGAACATGATGGCGGACAGGTCATAGCCTTCCAGCAGGGTTTTGACCGTCGCCGGGATCTGTTCGATCGTCACGACGTAATTGAAGATCAGCGCGCCGGCGATCAGCATGCCGATTGAGGCGGTCGATCGGGCGCTGTTCAGGACGGCAACATAAGTGTCGCTAACCGTAATGTTGCGATACCAGAACACGGCCACGGCGAAGGCGTAGGCGGCGGCGACGGCTGCGGCTTCGGTCGGCGTCACCACGCCGCTGTAAATGCCGCCGAGCAGGATCGCCGGCATCAGCAGGGCCGGGAGTGCCGTCGCTGTAATGCCGGGCCACTCTCGCAAAGGGATCGGTTTCTCGACCGGATAATCGTGCCGGTGCGCCTGGATGGTGTTGATCGCCATCTGTGCCACGGCCATCAGGATGCCGGGGATAATGCCGCCGAGAAACAGATAGCCGATCGAGGCGTCCGAGATCAGCGCATACAGCACCATGGGAATCGACGGCGGGATGATCGGTCCGATCACCGCCGATGCCGCCGTGACCGCCGCGGCGTAGCTGACCGGGTAGCGGTTGTTGCGCGTCATCATGTCGATGCTGATGCGTCCGGTGCCGGCGAGATCGGCGATCGCCGAGCCGGACATTCCGGCGAAGATGATGCTCTGCACGATGTTGACGTGGGCGAGGCCGCCGCGGAAACGACCGACCAGCATGTCGCAGAACCGCAGGAGATGATCGGTCATCCGGCTGACATTCATCAGTTCGGCGGAGAACAGGAAAAGCGGCACCGCCAGCAGCACGTAGCTGTTGTAAAGGCCGTTCAATATCTGTTCGGCCGAGGTGCCGAGATCGAGGCCAGCCAGCATCAGATAGACAATGGAGCCGGCGATCATCGAATAGCCGATGGGCAATCCGAGAAGGCCGAGGCCAAGGATCGTCAGGAGGCAAATTCCGAACGGGTTCATCATAGAGCGGACCCGGTCCCGATCTGAATGTCGGGTGCCCGGCCGCGAATGGCGAACCAGGTCAGCGCGGCGTATCGCACGATCACCGCGACGGAGAAGATGACATAGATTGAATAGAGATAGTCGAGCCGGATCCCGAGATAGGCAGATTTCTCGACCTTGAGAAAGCTCACATAGCTATAGACCGCCGGCAGCGCGATCGAGAACAGGGCCACGGCTGCAATGCCGGTGATGATCGTGAAAGTGCGGCGCGTCTTTTCGCTGGCCGAGCTATAGATGATGTCGAAACGAACTTCGTCGCGTTCGCGCAGAACGAAGGCCGCACCCCACAATGTGCACCAGATCCAGCACAGGACGCTGACTTCCTCGGTCCAGCCGAGCGGATAGTTGAAAATGTAGCGCGCCACGATCTGCAACATGAAGCACAGGAACATCGCCAGCAGCAGCGCTGCCAAAATGTTTTCAGCGCGCCGGCGCAGCCACTGACCGGCGGCGATCAAACTGTCCTTGTTGAGTTTTGCGGGCGGCATGGTGGTCAGCTTGATGCCTTGGGTTTCGCCCGCAAAAAGCGGGCGCCGGTCAGCTTTGGCATTCTATGTTCAACCGCCGGCCTTTGCCAAGGCAACGACCGGCGGTCGACGTCCGTTCAAGCCAATCTACTTGATCGCGTTGATCTTCTCGATCGCGCCCTTCGGCCAATCAGCGGCGTATTTATCGAGATACTTTTTCTGGGCAAAGGTGCGGAAAGCGTTCTGGTCCGGCGTATAGACCTGCTTGCCTTCCTTCTTGAAGAACTCGATAGCTTCGGCCTGCTGCGCGTCGTACTTGGCCGCATTGGCGTCGAATGCCTTGTCGGCCTCGGCGCGGAATTTGGCCTGCTGCTCAGGCTTCATCGCGGCCCAGGTCTTTTTCGACACCGACAGCATGTCGTAGCCGATGACGTGGTTGGTCAAAACGAACTGCGACGTCACTTCATAGAACTTCATGGTGCGGGCGGAGACAAGCGGATTGTCCTGGCCATCGACGGCGCCGGCTTGCAACGCGGTGTACAGTTCGGCGAAAGCGACCGGCGTCGGATTGGCGCCGATCGACTCGCCGAGGAACTGCCAGAATTCGCCGGGCGGCATGCGCAGCTTGATGCCGGCCATGTCGGCCGGCGTGTTGATCTTCTTGGTCGGCTTCAGGTTGACCTGACGCGCGCCGAAATAGACCGGACGAATGCACTCGATGCCCAGTTGGTCGCGCGCCATGTTGATGAAGTCCTTACCGACGTCGCTGTTGAACGTGGCCTTCAGGTGCGCGTAGTCGCGGAACAGATAGGCCGACGTCAGGAGCGACCAAGCCGGAATTTGCTTGGAGATATCGGCCGGCGCAAGATTGCACAACTCGAGGTTCTCGCGCTGAAGCGCGACAAGCTCGGTGCCCTGCTTGAACAATGTATTGCTCCAGTACGGCTCGAGCTCGAAATCGTCCTTCATCGCCGCGGCGAAGGCCTTGTAGCCTTCGGCGCGCAGGTCCGTTTCCGGCACCGCGATGCTCAGCTTCAACTTCGGCTTGGCCTGCGCGTGGCCGGTGCGCGTCGAACCGAGCGCGATCAGCGATGCGCCGCCTGCGACGACCGCGCGGCGTGTGAACGTCGATTTCATGCTGTTCTCCTCCCTTGGCGCTTCGCTATTGAGCGGAAGCTTCTTGCAAATTATTGCATCCCATAGGTGGCCTATCAATAGATATTATTGAAATCGTCATATGATATCGATAGTCTATAGCGAAATTCTCCGCTATGTAGCGGACGTTTTAGCGGAGCCATAAATATTGCGATCTATACGACGATCACGTTTTCATAGGACGAGCAGACCCAATGCTGGCTGAAACCCATCCTACCGAGACTGTCGGAGAGAAAGCCTATCGTCGTATCCGAAACGACATCATTTTCGGCCGGCTGTTGCCCGGGCAAAAGCTCAAGCTCGACCGCATGAAAGAGCGATACGGCACCAGCGTCAGCACGCTGCGCGAACTGCTCAACCGGCTGACGTCCGAAGGCCTGATTGTCGCCGAAGGCCTGCGCGGTTTCGAGGTGCCCCCGGTCTCCGGCCCCGATTTGCGCGACGTCGCCTCGCTGCGGCTTTTGCTCGAGTGCCACGCCTTGCACGAGTCCTTTGCCGCCGGCGACATGGAGTGGGAAGGCCGAGTCGTTTCAGCCCATCACAAGCTGCATTCGATGGAAAAGCGCATCCAGCAAGGCAGCACCGACGAGGTCGAACTGTGGAAGAACTACGACTGGCAATTTCATCAGGCCTTGATTTCGGCCTGCGGGTCGCGCGCCTTGATGGAAACCCATGGCGGGGTTTTCGATAAATACCTGCGCTATCAAATGGTCGCGCTGAGCAACCGCGGCGAAATTTCCGTACGCGAGCACCGACTGATGCTTGAATGCGCGTTGAAGCGCGACGCCGCCGGCGCGTGCAAGGTGCTGACCGAACACATTAAGGGCGGCGTCGACTTCGCCCTCGCCTCCGGCACGATTTAGCTGCACCGCACCATTAATCGATTAAGTGACGGCGCTACCTGCGCCGGGCTTTATTCGCGCACGCTTTGGCGTAAGATTGTTCCATCGGGCGCCGAGAACGGAAGAGCGAACTCAAGCGGCCAAAAAACTTGAAGAACAATGCGAGTGGAATCTCCTCCGGTCGGCGGGCCGATTAACATGAGGGGAAATACCATGAAGCGTCGTCAATTCTTGAAAGCTGCCGGTGTGGGGCTGGCAGCATCGACCGTCGCAGCTCCAGCCATCGCTCAGTCGTCGCCGGACATTAAATGGCGGCTGACAGCCAGTTGGCCGAAGTCGCTCGATACCCTGTATGGCGGCTGCGAATATTTCGCCAAGCGGGTCGCCGAAATCACCGACAACAAATTCCAGATCCAGCCATTCGCCGCCGGCGAGATCGTCCCCGGCCTGCAGGTGCTCGACGCCGTGCAGAACGGAACGGTCGAAATGGGCAACACCGCGCTCTATTACTATTTCGGAAAGAACCCGGCCTTTACCTTTGGCACCGCGCTGCCGTTCGGGCTCAATCCGCGGCAGATGATTTCGTGGATCCGCCATGGCGGCGGTGAGGACCTGCTCAACAATCTGCTCAAGGAGTACAACTGCATTGGATATGCCGCCGCCAATACCGGCGCGCAAATGGGCGGCTGGTTCCGCAAGGAGGTCAATACAGTCGAGGATCTGAAAGGTTTGAAATTCCGAGTCGGCGGTTTTGCCGGCATGATCCTGGCCAAGCTCGGCACCGTGCCGCAGCAGATCGCCGCCGGCGATATCTATCCGGCGCTTGAGAAAGGCACGATCGACGCCGCCGAATGGGTCGGGCCTTACGACGACGAAAAGCTCGGCTTCGTCAAGGTCGCCAAGTACTATTACTATCCGGGCTGGTGGGAAGGCTGCGGCCAGGCCCACAACATCATGAACATGGCGAAGTGGAACGAACTGCCGAAGCATTACCAGGCGGCGATCTTCACCGCGTCGAACGATGCCTGGGTGTGGACCTTGTCGAAATACGACTACGTCAATCCGCAAGCACTCAAGCGGCTGGCGGCGAACGGCGCGCTGCTGCGCGCCTTCCCGCAGCCGGTGCTGGAGGCCTGCTACAAGGCGGCCAACGACATCTACGCCGATCTATCGAAGACCAACCCGCACTTCAAGAAGCTGTACGAAAGCTTGGTGCCCTATCGCAACGACGCCTATGCGTGGCTGCAGGTGGCCGAACTCGGCTTCGACAGTTTCCAGATCCGCATGCGCGCGCGCAGTTGATCTGACGAAGGATAACAGCGGCCCCGGAGCCCGACGGCTTCGGGGCCGTTCGTTTCGTCACTGGTTACAAACGGCCATGGGCCCTGCCCCCGGCGCGGGTCATCAGCGTGGCCGCGAGGATGAGGCAGGCAACAAAGACGACAATCAAGGTCGCCAGCGCATTGATCTGCGGCGACACGCCCAGCCGCACGCTGGAGTAGATGACGATCGGCAGCGTCGATGCGCCCGGCCCGGTCACGAAACTCGCCACCACAACGTCGTCGAGCGACAGCGTGAAGGCGAGCAGCCAGCCCGCGGCAATCGCCGGCAGCAGCAGCGGCAAGGTCACGCGGCGGAATGTGCGCCACGGCGTCGCGCCGAGTATGGCCGCCGCCTCATCGAGCGCCGGATCGAGCTGCGACAGCCGCGCGCGGATGATCACGGTCGCATAGGCCATGCCGAAGGTCGCATGCGCCAGCGTGATCGTCGCCGCGCCGCGCGGCACCGTCCAGCCGACGGCATCGCCCACGACCACGAACAGCAGCAGCAGAGACAGCCCGATCAGCACCTCCGGCACCACCAGCGGCATGACGGCGAGCACTTCAAAGCCGCGGCTGGCAAAGAACGGCCGCAGCCGCTGCAGCGCGAAGGCCGCCGCGGTGCCGAGGACCACCGAGATCGATGCGCTCACGGCGGCGATCCTCAGCGACAGCCATGCGGCGTCGAGAAGCTGCTGGTTTTCCAGCAGCGCCCAGTACCAGCGCAACGACGCATGGCTCCACACCGTGACCAGCCGGTTGTCGTTGAACGAATAGACGATCAGGATTGCGATCGGCAGATAGAGAAACGCGTAGCCGAAGCCGAGCACGGTGAGCAGTGTCACCGAACGATGACCGGTCATGATGACGCCTCCGGCCGGCGCATCACGCGGTAGAGCAGCGCCGACGACAAAAGCACCATCGCCAGCAGCGCAACGGCGAGCGCCGAGGCCAGCGGCCAGTCATTGTTGTTGAAGAACTCCGTCCACAAAACGCGTCCAAGCATCAGACTGCCCGGCCCCCCGAGCAGATCGGGGATGATGAACTCGCCGAGCGCCGGGATGAACACCAGCAGCCAGCCGGCATAAACGCCCGGCAGCGACAGCGGCAACGTCACGCGCAGGAAACCGCGCAGCGGACGCGAGCCAAGATCGCGGGCCGCTTCCAGCAGCGTCCAGTCAAGCCGCTCCAGCACCGCATAGATCGGCAGCACCATGAATGGCAGATAGGAATAGACGATGCCGAGATGCACGGCGAACTCGGTGTGCAACAGCGGCAGTGGTTCGGCGATCAGGCCGGCGTTCAGCAGCGCGCTGTTGATGAGGCCGTTGGAATTGAGAATGCCGGTCCAGGCATAGGCGCGGATCAGAAACGAGGTCCAGAACGGCAGGATTACCAGCATCAACAGCGCGAGGCGTAGACGGGCCTGCGTCCGCGCAATGGCATAGGCCATCGGATAGGCGATCAGCAGCGTGATCAGGGAAGACGTCGCGGCGATGCGCACGGATCCGAGAAAGGCCTCTACATAAAGTGAGTCGGAGAACAACGTCGTGTAATTCGCAAGGCTCGCATTGATCCGGGGCCAGATGCCATCGCCGCATTCGAGCAGCGGCGTGAATGGCGGCACGCCGAGGCGCGGCTCGGCCAGGCTGATCGCCAGCACGATTAGGAACGGCAGCAGCGTGAAGATCACCAGCCATGTTGTTGTGCCGCCGACAACAAGCGTCTTGAGACGGCGTGCGTCGCTGGCCATCCTCATGATGCCAGGACCCGCCCGGCGGCCGGGTCCCATGAGAGGTGCACGCGGTCGCCGGAGCCAAGCCCACCGAGTTGCGCCATGTCGGTCGGTGACAGGCGCGCCTGCACCGGCTTGCCGCTGTCGAGCGTGAAATGACAGACGTGTGCGCTGCCGAGAAAGACGATGTTGGTGACGCCCGCCGGCAGAACATTGCCACCCGTTGGCGCCGTCTTGTGAACGCCGACCTGCTCCGGTCGCACCATCACGGTCACCGGACCGGGCGACACGCCTTCGGCATTCGTCACCCTCAAGGCGCAACCGGCTTCAGGGCAGTCGACATGCGAAACGGCCCCACTGCCGCCGGCGAGCGTGCCGTCGAACAGATTGGCCGCGCCGAAGAAATCCGCGGCGTAGCGCGACGCAGGCCGCTCATAGAGATCACGCGGCGTTCCGACCTGGATCACCCTGCCGTCGCGCATCAGCGCAATGTGGCTGGCAATGCTCATGGCTTCTTCCTGGTCATGCGTCACCATGACGAAGGTGATGCCGACGCGTTCGCGCAACGCGGCTAGCTCTACCTGCGCATGTTCGCGCAGCTTCTTGTCGAGCGCTGCGAGTGGTTCGTCGAGCAGCAGGATTTTCGGCCGCTTCACCAAAGCGCGCGCCAGCGCCACGCGCTGGCGCTGGCCGCCCGACAATTGATGCGGCTTGCGCGCAGCGAGTCCGCTAATATCGAACAGTTCGAGCGCGGCCGCGACCCGCGCGCCGATCTCGGCTTTCGGCAGGCGCTCTTCCTGCAGGCCGAAGGCAACGTTGTTCTGCACGGTCAGATGCGGAAACAGCGCATAGGACTGGAACATCATGTTGACGGGCCGCTCATAAGGCGGCCGCCCTGTCATGTCCTCACCGTCGAGCAAGATGCGCCCGCACTCCGGCGTTTCAAATCCGGCCAGCAGGCGCAGCAGCGTCGTCTTGCCCGAGCCCGAGGCACCGACGAGACAGAAGAAGTCACTGCGCGCAATATCGAGCGACACATCGACCACGGCCGGCTGCGCGCCGAAGTTCTTGCTGACGCCGTCGATACTGATGATCGGCTGTTCGGGGCCGGCCGGCCGGCCCAATGGAGCCATCAACGTCCCGCTTTGATGCGCGTCCACAGCCGGTTGCGCGACCTTTCGTAAGCCTGGGTCGCAACCGCCGGCGTGTAGAGCTTGGCGTCGGGCGGTGGAAACACGACCGGATCCTTCTTGATCTCATCTGAGATGAATTCCAGCGATGCCGGCACCGCATTGGCAAAGCCGACCGCGCTGGTGATGCCCGCCACCACCTTCGGCTCGAGAAGGTAGTTGATGAACTTGTGGGCGTTCTCCGGGTGCGGCGCGTCCTTCGGGATCGCCATCACGTCAATATTGAAAGCAGCGCCCTCCTTGGGCAGGAAGATGCCGATCTCAATGCCCTTGTTGGCTTCGCGGGCGCGCTTGCGCGCCTGGAACAGATCGCCGGCATAGCCTTGCGCGACACAGATCGCACCGTTCGCCAGATCGTTGATGTAACTCGACGAGTGGATATAGCGATAGGACGGACGCGCGGCGAGGACGACCTTGCCGGCAGCCTCGAGATCCTCCGTCGATGTGCTGGTCGGGCTCTTGTTGGTGTAAGCGAGCGCCGCCGGCAGCACTTCCTCCGGTGCATCCAGCACGGTGACACCGCAGGATTTCAGCGCATTGACGGTCTTCGGATCGAGCAGCATGGCGAGACTGCCGATCGGCGGATCGGGGAGCAGCGGCGCGATCTTGCTTTTGACATAGCCGATGCCGGTGCCCGCCATCATGTACGGTAGGCCAAAGGCATTGCCCGGATCGACCGCACGCAGACGCTCCAGTATTTTCGGATCGACGCCCTTGGCATTGGGGATCTTCGCAAGGTCGAGCTTGCGGTACAAGCCGGCCTTGACCTGCCGGGCAAAGAACGGCGTGGCGGAGGGAAACACGACGTCGTAGCCGGATTTGCCGACCATCAATTTCGCTTCGAGCATGTCGTTTGAATCGAAGACGTCGTAATTGACCTTGATGCCGGTCGCCTTGGTGAAATTTTCAATCGTGTCGGCGGCGACGTAGTCGCTCCAGTTGTACACGTTGAGTACCTTTGGCTCTTCCGCCCTGCCTTGTGCCAAAGCGGGCGCCAGCGGCAGGGACGTCAGAAACGCGGCCGCAACGATGCGCGCCAAGGCGCGCTTCAAGGCTATGCTCGTCATTGTCGAAAGGCCTCGCTTGATTTGATCCGCGACAATGTTAGCGGAGCAAAAATGCCGACGCCAGTCTGCGACGGCTAGCCAATTCTGCCGAGAGCCGGAAACATCTCGAGCAGCCAGAAAGCGATGGCCGGCATCTGTCCGGTGAAGATCAGCACGCCGGCCAGAATGAGAAATGCGCCCATCGCCTTTTCGATCACACCGAGCCGCGCCCGCATGCCGGCGCTCCAGCGCATGAAGGCGCCGGCAAAAGCGGCGGCAACCATGAACGGCACGCCGATGCCGAGCGAATAGATCAGCAAGAGCCGCGCGCCTTCGCCGGCGCTGTCGGATGCGCCCGCCATCATCAGGATCGCGGTCAGCACCGGACCGACGCAGGGGCTCCAGCCGAAGCCGAAGGCCAGCCCGATCAGATAGGCCCCCGCAAGCCCGGCCGGCTTTTGCGTGACGCCGACCCGCGCCGTGCGGTCGAGGAAGGGGATCCGAAAGACACCGAGGAAATGCAGACCCATCCCGATGATCAGGACGCCGGCGGCATAGTTGAAATAGCCAAGATAGGCGCCAACCGCCTGCCCGATCCATGACGCCGTCGCGCCAAGCGCCACGAACACCGTCGAGAAGCCGGCAACGAACGCCAACGCGGAAAGGAGCACGCGGCCCCGCGCGCGCGTAACCCCTTCGTCGCGCAGTTCGGCAATCGACACGCCGCCCATATAGGCAAGATAGGGCGGCACCAGCGGCAGCACGCAGGGCGAAAATAAGGACAACAGGCCGGCGAGAAAAGCGCCGCCGATCGACACATCGAAAGTCATCGGTGGCCCCTTCGAAATCAGCACAATCGTTTCGACATATTCGTTATTAGTGATATATTGTTCGCCACACAAATCGGTGCGTTTTATGCGCATTTCCGCTGCAGAGAACAAATTCAGTGACCCGCGCAAGCCTGATGAAATTAATTTCTCGAACGGCACTGGCCGGCAGCATATTCATCGCCTTTGCCACGCTGCCGGCGCGCGCTGCCGAACTCATCATGTTCGAACAGGCGGGCTGCGTCTGGTGCGCCGCCTTCGATCGCGAGATCGCTCCGGTCTATGGCAAAACCGAGGAAGGCCGCCGCGCGCCGTTGCGCCGGCTCGCGAGCGGCCGGCCGCTGCCGGCTGATCTCGCCTTCATTCAAACCGAACGGTTGACCCCGCTGTTCGTCCTGGTCGACAACGGCCGCGAGATCGGCCGCATTCGCGGCTATCCCGGCGACGACAATTTCTGGGGACTGCTCGGCGCGCTGCTCAAGTCGCTCGACACACCCGGTCCGGTTGAAGGACACTCACAGCTCTTCAAAAACTCACCGCGTTTTGCCGAATGATCAGCCAATGAACCTGCAACAGCTCGAAAAAACGGACCGCTCCGGCGAGCTTGAGCGCATGCTCGACAACGCCAAGCGCGCCAGCGGCTTTCTCAAGGCACTGGCCCATGAAAGCCGGCTGATCATCCTGTGCGTGCTCGCCGACGGCGAGAAGTCGGTCGGCGAACTGGAAGACCTGCTCGCCTTGCGGCAGCCGACCGTGTCGCAACAACTGGCGCGGCTGCGCGCCGACGGGCTGGTCTCGACGCGGCGCGATGGCAAAACGATTTATTACAACCTCGCCAGCGACGAAGCGCGCGTCGTCATCGGCGCGATTTATGACGTGTTCTGCCGGAAGCAGCCGCGCAAGCGCTAGCCCTCCCCCACAGTTCAGCGGTTTGCTGTGCCGCGGCGAATGTTGCATGTTGCCCGCCCTATAGCGGACTTCCTCGGGGTAGAGCGATGAGCACGGTCGAACAGGACGGCAAGATTTTTGTCGGCAAAAGCGGCGACAAGGCCGAATACCTCACCCTGAAACTGGCCAACCGGCACGGCCTGGTGTCGGGCGCGACCGGCACCGGCAAGACCGTCACCCTCCAGGTCCTGGCCGAGGGCTTCTCGCGCGCCGGCGTCCCTGTCTTTGCCGCCGACGTCAAGGGCGACCTGTCCGGCATCTCCGCCACCGGCGAACCGAAGGATTTTCTGGTCAAGCGCGCCAAGGACATGGGCTTCGAGTACGAACCCGACCGCTTCCCGGCCATGTTCTGGGATCTGTTCGGCGTCCAGGGCCATCCGATCCGCGCCACCATCTCGGAAATGGGGCCGCTGCTGTTGTCCCGCCTGCTCGATCTCAACGACGTGCAGGAAGGCGTCCTGAATATCGCGTTCCGCATCGCCGACGAACAGGGCCTCATCCTGCTCGATCTCAAGGATTTGCGCGCCGTGCTGTCGCTGGTCGCCGACCACGCCGCCGAGCTGACCACGCAATATGGCAACGTCTCGAAGGCCACCGTCGGCACCATTCAGCGCCAGCTTCTGGTGCTGGAAAATCAGGGCGGCACCAAGTTCTTCAGCGAACCGGCTCTGGCGCTGAACGATTTTATGCGTACCGACCGCGACGGCCGCGGCTACATCAACATCCTCGCCGCCGACAAGTTGATCGAAAACCCCAGGCTCTACGCGACGTTCCTGCTCTGGCTGTTGTCGGAATTGTTCGAGCAGATGCCGGAACTCGGCGATCCGGAAAAACCGAAACTGGTATTCTTCTTCGACGAAGCGCATCTGTTGTTCAACGACGCGCCGAAAGCACTGCTCGACAAGATCGAACAGGTCGTGCGCCTGATCCGCTCAAAAGGCGTCGGCGTCTATTTCGTCACGCAGAACCCGCTCGACGTGCCGGACACGGTACTAGCGCAAATGGGCAACCGGGTGCAGCACGCGCTGCGCGCCTTCACGCCGCGCGACCAGAAGGCCGTGAAGGCAGCGGCCGAAACCTTCCGCGCCAATCCGAAGCTCGACACCGCCAAGATCATCATGGAGCTCGGCAAAGGCGAAGCGCTGGTCTCCTTCCTCGAAGGCAACGGCATTCCGTCGCTGGTCGAGCGCGCCATGATCTGCCCGCCGGCGGCGCGGCTTGGCGTCATCACGCCGGAAGAGCGCAAGGCGATCATTCAGGCCAGCCCGGTGAAGGGCAAATACGATGTCGAGGTGGATTCTGAATCGGCCTACGAAGTCCTTGCGCAACGCGCCAAGGCCGGGACAACGACCGTCACGGCGCCAGCGCCCGGCCAGGCGCCCGGTCAAACTGCGCCGCAGGAAGCCCCCGCGGGCGGCGGTGGCCTTCTTGGCAGCATTGGCGGCCTGCTTGGCGGCCTGTTCGGCACCAACCGTGGACGCGGCACCAAACTCACAACGACGCAATACGTCACGCGCGAGATCACCCGCTCCGTCACCAACCGAATTGCCGGACAGATCGCCGCCGATTTCGGCAAGGCGATCGGCGGCAGAACCGGCAGCACCATCGGCCGCGCCATTGTCCGCGGCACGCTCGGCGGCATGCTGCGGCGCTAGCGCAACCCCGCTCATCCGCGCGAAAGGATGAGCGGCGTCTGTTTCGCGATCAGGCGTCGGCTTGGCACTTCTTCATCACGGCGTCCCTGGCCGCGCCGGACAACGGCTTGCCGTCCTTGCTGACGGCCTTGCCAGCGCAGGCATCGGCCTTGCACTTCTTGACGAAGCTGGTCTTGGCCGCGCCGGCGAGCGGCTTGCCTTCCTTGCTGACGGCCTGGCTGTCGCAACTGGCCGCCATCGCCGAGCCGAACGCGAAGGAGGAAATCACCGCCGCCAATAGAATTCGCTTCATTGGGAGTCTCCATGCCCGGATTGGGACGCGGCGATTAGATACGGCGCTCATGGCGTCGGCAAATCGCGCCAAACGCGAACATGTCACACCATCCGCGCCGAAATTCTCGGTTGGGGACCATTTACCGCACCCCCTTGTTTTGATTGCTGCGCTGCACAATATCGGGCATAATTGTTCTCGAAATGAGTCTGGCAAGAGCAAAAACATGAGCAAAAACAACAACGGCGTCTGGCAAACCAAGTACGGCAAGCGGCGCGTCCGCGAGGAAAAGCCAGTTTTGGCCGAAGCCATTGCCGCTGCTCAAGGTCTGACCGACGAGCTCGACGAACAGGCCGAGATCGCCGCGTCGCTGATGGGCCTGCCCGTCGCCGAGGTGCGCGCCGAACTCGCCAAACTGGCGCCGCCGCGCAAGGATAAGGTCACGTCGGTGGTGTTCACCGGATCGCCGTCGGCGCCGCGCACCATCGTCGTCGAGCGCAAGATTTCCCGCCGCATCATCCCGGCGGCGAACCGGCCGACGCGCACCGCGGCGGGCTGACACCACCCAAATCGCTCGCACCTCGCCCCGCCCGTTGCAGGGGGGTGCATTGGGCGGGGCTTGGTACAAATGTCCAGGTCAGGGTCTGGACTTAAGCATAGTCTCCTGTTGGAAATCCGCCGTCTGAGCAAAACAGACCGCTATTGCGCGAGATATTTCCGCAGCACGGATGCGCTATCAGGCTAGCGCCAAATCGATCAGCCGCATCTGCACGCGCTCTTGGCCCTGCCAGCGATCGACGGTGAGATAACCGGCGGCGTGCATCTGCCGGCCGCGATTGTCGATCAGCGCCTTGCCGAGGGGCGTGCCGACAACCCGAAACGCAATCGCATTGACGAACTTGCCGTCACCGGATTTGAAGCGCGCGCGGATGTGGTTCTCGCCGACCGGATCGACGTAAGCGAGCGTATGCGCCGGCAACGCCAGCACCGGCTCCGGATTGCCGGCGCCATAGGGCCCGGCCTTGGACAGCATTTCGCATAACGGGGGCGTGACGCCGCCGGCGCTGACCGCGCCGTCGATCTTCAGCGCACTGTCGCGGCGCGCCGTCTCGACCGACGCGGCCAGCGTCTCTTCCATGAAGGCGCGAAACGCCGCCAGCCCGCCCTTCTGCAAGGTGACCCCGGCCGCCATGGCGTGACCGCCGCCCTTGATCAGCAATCCGTCATGCACGGCCTGCCGAACGGCGCGGCCGAGATCGACGCCGGCAATCGAGCGTCCCGATCCTGTCCCGATACCGCCGGGCTCCAGCGCAATGGCAAAAGCCGGCCGGTTGAAACGTTCCTTCAGGCGCGCCGCTACCAAGCCGACCACGCCGGGATGCCAGCCTTCCTGCGCGGTGACGACGACGGCGCCCTTCTCCTCGATGCCGAGCGCGGCCATGGCCTCGGCTTCGGCCTGCGCCACCGCCGCGACTTCGATCAACCGGCGTTCGCCGTTGAGTCGATCCAGTTCGGCCGCGATGCGCCCGGCCTCGATTGAATCTTCCTCGAGCATCAGCCGCACGCCGAGATCGGCACGTCCAATGCGGCCGCCGGCATTGATGCGCGGCCCTAACAGAAATCCGAGATGAAACGCCTCCGGCGGTCCGTTGAGCCGCGCCGCATCCATCAGCGCGGTCAGGCCGATCTGTTCGCGCCGCCGCAACGCGATCAGGCCCTTGGCGACATAGGCGCGGTTGAGCCCTTTCAGCGGCACGACGTCGGCGACGGTGCCAAGCGCGACCAGATGCAGCATCGACAGCAGATCGGGCGCGGGTCTGCTTGCTTTGAAGAAATCGCGTCCGCGCAATTCGCGCGTCAGCGCAACCAAGGTCATAAAGACAATGCCGGCGGCGCAAAGATAACCCAAGCCTGACAGATCGTCGGCGCGGTTCGGATTGACCAGCGCAACGACTTTCGGCAATTCCTCGTCGGCCTGATGATGGTCGAGGATAACCACATCGAGCCCGAGCCTGGCCGCATCCATCAGCACGACATTGCTGGTGGTGCCGCAATCGACCGTGACCAGCAGCGTCACATTCTTTTCAGCAAAGCTTTTGATGGCATCGACGTTCGGGCCATAGCCTTCGAATATCCGGTCGGGAATATGCACGATCGGGTCGAGGCCGCATTGCCGCAGATAGCGGCACAGCAGCGCCGCCGAGGTTGCGCCATCGACATCGTAATCGCCGAAGATGGCGACCTTTTCGCCGCGCAGAACCGCATCGGCCAGCCGCACGCTTGCGGCGCCCATGTCGGTCAGCACCGATGGATCGGGCATCAGGTTCTTGATGGTCGGATCGAGATAGGCCTCCGCTTCGTCAGCTTCGACGCCACGCCCGGCCAGCACGCGCGCCAGAAGTTCAGGCGTGCCGAGGCGCTGCGTGATGGTGGTCGCGCGCGCGACGCCGCGATCGTCAAGCCGGTCGCGCCAGGCGCGGCCGGTCGCCGACATTGAGACGCCGAGGAAGAAGCGTTCGCTTGTGAGGTCCACCGGCAGGGCCGTGATGTTTGCCATGCGGGGAATATAGGGAGTTTGCGCGGACAGCGCACGTCAAGGCGAGGAGGCCTTGTGCATAGCGAACAATCCGTCACCCTGAGGTGCGAGCGCAGCGAGCCTCGAAGGGCGACGGCCCGAGAGTCTGGGGCCGTCCATCCTTCGAGGCTCGCCGAAAATGCGACTCGCACCTCAGGATGACGGGCCTAGCTAATCCAAATGAAACTTCTCGAGCTGGCGGTGCTCGCCGATGACCCGGCGCACGGTGCCGGTCGCCGAGCGCATCACCACGGTCTCGGTCTCGATCATGTCCTTGCCGAAGACGACGCCCTTGAGCATCGCGCCGGTGGTGACGCCCGTGGCGGCGAACAGGCAGTCGCCTTTCACCATGTCTTCGATCTCATACTTCTTCCTGGCATCCTTGATGCCCATCTTGCGGATGCGCTCCTGCAACGCCTCGGTGTCGATGATGAGGCGCGTCTGCATCTGGCCGCCGATGCAGCGCAAGGCCGCCGCCGACAGCACGCCTTCCGGCGCGCCACCGATGCCGAGATAGATATCGATGCCGGTCTTCAACTCGGCGCAATGAATGACGCCGGCGACGTCGCCGTCGCTGATGAGGCTCACCGCCGCGCCCAGCTTGCGGATGGCGGCAATGGCGTCGGCATGACGCGGCCGGTCCAGAAGGATCGCGGTGATCTCCGACGGCTTGACGCCCTTGGCCTTGGCGAGATTGATGATGTTGTCTTCAACCGAGGCATCGAGATCGACGGTGCCCTTCGGATAGCCGGGACCGATGGCGATCTTGTCCATGTAGCAGTCCGGCGCATGCAGCAGCGTACCGCCGTCGGCCATGGCGATGGTGGCGATCGAGCCCGGCATGTTCTTGGCGCACAGCACTGTGCCTTCAAGCGGATCGACGGCGATATCGACCTTGGGGCCGTTCTTGTTGCCGACCTTCTCGCCGATGAACAGCATCGGCGCTTCGTCGATCTCGCCCTCGCCGATCACCACGGTGCCGTCGATCGGCAGCTTGTTGAGTTCGCGCCGCATGGCATCGACCGCCGCTTGATCGGAGGCCTTGTCGAGCCCGCGTCCGCGCAGGCGCGCGGCCGAGACGGCGGCGCGCTCGGTGACTCGCACGATTTCGAGGGTGAGTATGCGCTCCAGCAGGAGTTCCGGCTGGACAGTAATCGAAGCCATCTTGGCGTTCCCCTGATAAATACCTGTCTACTCAGTACCCGCCCGAGGCGTCAGTTCTTTTCTATCCGGATCACCTGCGGCCGGCCAGATATGACCTTGTCGCGACCCACGGCGGCAAGCGCTTTTCGCACGCCGTCCTCGCTGGTGGCATAGGTTATCAGGATCACCGGCACCGAGCCCTTGGCGGTATCGGCGCTCGGGCCATCCTTCGGATGCCGCTGCACGATCGATTCCAGCGATATTTCCTGCTCCGCCAGCCGGGTGGCGATGCTCGCCGCGGTGCCGGGCTTGTCGCGCGCCTGGAGGCGGATGTAGTAGCCGCCCTCGTGCCGCTGCATCGGCGCCTTGCGCACGCTGGTGAGTTGCGCGGTCGGCCGGCCGAACGGCGGCGCCTTCACGCCGCGCGCGACATCGGCGATGTCGGACAAAACCGCCGAAGCCGTCGCCGCGCCGCCGGCGCCGGGGCCAACCAATGTAATCGGGTTGATGCCTTCGGCGTCGATGGTGACGGCATTGGTGACGCCCATGACCTGCGCGATCGAAGAATCCTTGCGCACCATGGTCGGATGGACGCGCTGCTCGATGCCCTGCGGCGTCTTCACGGCAACGCCCAAGAGCTTGACGCGATAGCCAAGCTCGTCGGCGGCGGCGAGATCGGCGGCGGCAATCGAAGTGATGCCTTCGACATAGATCGCGCTCTGATCGACCTTGGTGCCGAAAGCGAGACTGGCGAGCAGCGACAGCTTCTGCGCCGTATCGTGGCCTTCGATGTCGAAGGCCGGATTGGCTTCGGCGTAGCCCAAATCCTGCGCCTGCTTGAGGCAGTCGGCGAAGGACAGCTTCTCCTGCTCCATCCTTGTCAGGATGTAATTGCAGGTGCCGTTGAGGATGCCGTAGATGCGGTCGATCGAATTGCCGGCCAAGCCTTCGCGCAGCGTCTTGATGACCGGGATCGCGGCGCCGACGGCGGCTTCGTAATTGAGCGCGACGCCGCTCTTCTCGGCGAGTTGCGCCAGCTTGACACCGTGCTTGGCGAGCAGCGCCTTGTTGGCAGTGACCACCGACTTGCCGGAAGCGAGCGCGAACTCGACCGCGGTTTTTGCCGGATCGCCGGAGCCGCCCATCAGTTCGACGAAGACATCGATGCTGTCGTCACCGGCCAGTTCGACCGGATCGGAAAACCATTTCATCTTCTTGAGATCGACGCCGCGGTTCTTGTTTTTGGATCGCGCGGAGACCGCGACGATCTCGATGCCGCGGCCGCAACGCGCGGTCAGTTGCGCGCGCTGCGCCGCGACCTGCGCAATCAAGGCGGCGCCGACAGTGCCGATGCCGGCGACGCCGACTCTGAGAGGCTTCGTCATGGAAATTTCTTTTCGTTGCGCATGATCTGGTCCGAAAACCGGTACCCACTTTTCGGGATCATGCGCCTATCTTCGGGTCGCGAGCGGAACGACGTTGTGCAGTTGCTGCGGCGCAGTTTCCAGGAACCGCTTGATGTTGCGCGCGGCCTGGCGGATGCGCTGCTCGTTCTCGACCAGCGCGATACGCACGAAGCCCTCGCCGCGTTCGCCGAAGCCGGTGCCGGGCGATACCGCCACTTCGGCCTTCTCGACCAGAAGCTTGGCGAACTCGACCGAACCCATGTCGCGGAACGGCTCAGGAATGGGCGACCAGGCGAACATCGAAGCCGACGGCGGTGGCACGTCCCAGCCGGCGCGCGAAAAACTTTCGACCATGACGTCGCGGCGTTTCGTGTAGATGCTGCGCATTTCGCGCACGCAGTCGTCCGGGCCGTTGAGCGCCGCGGCGGCGGCAACCTGCACCGGCGTGAAGGCGCCGTAATCGAGATACGACTTCACCCGGCCGAGCGCAGCGATCAGCCGCTCATTGCCGACGGCAAAGCCCATGCGCCAGCCGGCCATCGAGAACGTCTTCGACATCGAGGTGAACTCGACGGTGACGTCGTTGGCGCCCGGCACCTGCAACACCGAGGGCGGCGCCACGCCGTCGAAAAAGACTTCGGCGTAAGCCAGATCCGACAGGATGAAGATCTCGTGCCTTTTCGCAAAGGCCACAAGGTCCTTGTAGAAATCGAGATCGGCGACGAAAGCCGTCGGGTTCGACGGATAGCAGACGACGATGGCGATCGGCTTCGGGATTGAATGCTTGATTGCTCGCTCGACATGCGCAAAAAAATCCGGCGTCGGATCCGACGGAACCGAACGGATCACGCCGCCCGCCATCAGGAAGCCGAAGGCGTGGATCGGATAGCTCGGATCGGGCACGATGACGACGTCGCCCGGCGCGGTGATGGCCTGCGCCATGTTGGCGAAGCCTTCCTTGGAGCCGAGCGTCGCGATCACCTGGGTGTCGGGATTGAGCTTCACGCCGAAGCGGCGCTCGTAATAGGCCGCCTGGGCGCGGCGCAGGCCGGCAATGCCGCGCGACGCCGAATAACGGTCGGTGCGCGGTTTACCGAGGGTCTCCTTGACCTTGTCGATGACGTGCTGCGGCGCCGGCAGGTCCGGATTGCCCATGCCGAGATCGACGATGTCCGCGCCGGCGGCGCGCGCCTTGGCCTTGGCCTTGTTCACTTCCTCGAACACATAAGGCGGCAGGCGGCGGATGCGGTAAAATTCTTCCATCGATCTAGACCTTGGCTGGAGCCCAATAAGCGGACTTTGCCGCCCTCTCCGGCGGGCTGTCGTTACCCCGGCTGGCTTTTATCACGGGTTCGTCTTTGCACCAGAGGTCTGGCCGTTTTTGGCCGGCGCCGGCTTCTTTTTTGCTGCGGATGCGGCTTTGGCCGCTTCGGCGGCCTGGGCGGCGGCGGCCGCCTTTTCGGCATCCTCGCTATAAAGCGCGTTCTGCCGGTCGCGGGCCGCTTGAAGTTCCTTTTCCAGCCGGACCTGCTCGGAATCGCTCATCGGCGCGGTCGTCCGCGTCGGCGGCATGTCGTGCACCGCCGGAAACTGGTAGCCGGTCTGCGGCCGTTTCGGCAGGCTGTCCGGCTCGCCGCCAAGGACCGGCGGCAACTGGTCGAACATACCGCCTGAGGCACAACCGCCCAACCCCAGCGACAGGACAATGGCCAATCCCGAAACCGCCAAAAACGGACTTAGAAAGGCTGGCCTCATGTCGCTCGCTTGCCTTAGGGTTGTCGTGAAACCGATGCAGACTCAACGAATTATAGCATAAGCCGGCTAACCGGTTATTATGGCGCAAGCAAGGACCGGCGGTTTTTCGGGCACCTTGCGATAAATCGCGCCTTGCGGTCCGGCGCGGTCCGGGCCACTTCTGAGCCGGAGGTCGGGCAGTCGAGCGTATGGAAAAGTCCAGCACCAAGCAGAAGGCTGCCACCGCGCCGCCCGCCGAACCGGTCAAAGTCGGCGGCGTCGATGTCGAGGTGCTCGCCCGCAACCTGGCGCGCATGATCGAGGAAAGCGGCAAGGCGATCGCCGCCTATATGAAGCCGCGCGAACAGGGCAAGCTCAAGGACGAACTGTCCGAAGACGTCGCTGAAGTGGTCAAGACGGTCGGCACCGTGGCCGAATATTGGCTGTCCGATCCGCAACGGGCGCTCGAACTGCAAACCAGCCTCGGCCGCGCCTACATGGATTTGTGGGCCTCCACCGTCAAGCGCATGGCCGGCGAACCGGCCGAGCCCGCCGTAAAAGCCGATCCGCGCGACAAGCGTTTTGCCGATCCGGAATGGTCGCAAAACCAGTTCTTCGATTTCCTCAAGCAGGCTTATCTCCTGACCACGCATTGGGGCGAGAAACTGGTCAAGGATGCCGAAGGCGTCGACGAGCACACCCGCGCCAAGGCCGAATTCTACGTCAGGCAGATCGCCAACGCGATTTCGCCGTCGAATTTCGTTTTGACCAATCCCGAACTGCTGCGGGAAACTCTGTCGTCGAATGCCGAGAATCTCGTGCGCGGCATGCATATGCTGAGCGAGGACATCGAGGCCGGCAAAGGCAATCTCAAGATCCGCCAGTCCGACCCGTCGAATTTCGCGGTCGGCCGCAACCTGGCCCTCACCCCCGGGAAGGTCATCTTCCAGAACGACCTGATGCAATTGATACAGTACGAGGCGACCACCAAGGATGTCCTCAAGGTGCCGCTGCTGATCGTGCCGCCGTGGATCAACAAGTTCTACATTCTCGACCTGACGCCGGAAAAGTCCTTCATCAAATGGTGCGTCGATCAGGGCCTCACGGTGTTCGTGATTTCCTGGGTCAATCCCGATATTCACCTCGCGGCGAAAAGCTTCGAGCAGTACATGAACGAAGGCCCGATCGCGGCAATGGATGCGATCGAAGAGGTCACCGGCGAAAAGAAGGTCCACACCATCGGCTATTGCGTCGGCGGCACCTTGCTGTCGATCACGCTCGCCTATCTCGCCGCCAAGAAGAAGAATCGCGCCGTCTCCGCCACCATGTTCGCGGCGCAGGTCGACTTCACCTATTCCGGCGACCTGAAAGTGTTCGTCGACGAAGAGCGCATCGCGCAGCTCGAAGCGCACATGAAGGAACAGGGCTATCTCGAAGCCTCGCGCATGGCCAACACGTTCAACATGCTGCGCTCGAACGACCTGATCTGGCCCTATGTCGTCAACAATTACCTGCGCGGCAAGAAGCCCTACCCGTTCGACATTCTCTATTGGAATTCGGACGCCACCCGGATGCCGGCGGCCAATCATTCGTTCTATCTGCGCAACTGCTATCTCAACAATCGCCTGACCAAAGGCGAAATGGAGATTGCCGGCGTCACGCTCGACCTCAAGAAAGTGAAAGTGCCAATCTACGCTCTTGCCACGCGCGAGGATCACATCGCGCCGGCGAAATCGGTGCTGTACGGCTCGCAATTCTTCGGCGGCCGGGTGAAATATGTGCTGGCCGGCTCCGGCCACATCGCCGGCGTGGTCAACCCGCCGTCCAAACCGAAATATCAGTACTGGACCGGCGACGCGCCGAAAGGCTCCGATGTCGAGGCCTGGATGAAGACCGCCACCGAGCATCCCGGCTCGTGGTGGCCGGACTGGCTCGACTGGATCAAGAGCCTGAACGACAAGACGGTGCCCGCGCGCACGATCGGCGGCGGAAAATTGAAACCGATCGAAGACGCACCGGGCTCGTTCGTGAAGGCGAAAGACTGAGAATAAAAAAGGCCGGATCGCCCCGGCCTTTTTCGTTTGGTCAAGACGCCAGGCGAATCGGCACCTTCAAGTAATGCACGCCATCGACCTCGGCCGGCGGAAACTTGCCGGCGCGGATATTGACCTGGATCGACGGCAACAGCAGCAGCGGCGCCGCCAATGTCGCATCGCGTTTTTCGCGCATCGCGACGAATTCGTCTTCGCTGACGCCTTCGTGCACATGCACATTGCGTCCCCGCTCCTCGCCGACCGTGGTCTCCCAGGCATAGTCGTCGCGGCCCGGCGCCTTGTAATCGTGGCACATGAACAGCCGCGTCTCGGCTGGCAGCGACAGGATACGCTGGATCGAGCGATAGAGCGCACGGGCATCGCCGCCGGGAAAGTCGGCGCGCGCAGTGCCGTAGTCCGGCATGAACATCGTGTCGCCGACGAACACCGCGGCGCCGATCTTGTACGACACGCAGGCCGGCGTATGGCCGGGCGTATGAATGACCTCGCCGTCGAGCGTGCCGACCTTGAAGCGTTCGCCGTCCTTGAACAGATGATCGAACTCCGAGCCATCGCCCGACACGTCGGTCGCATTGAACACCGGGCGGAAGATGCGCTGCACGTCGCGGATATGTTCACCGATCGACACCTTGGCGCCGGTCTTGAGCTTGATATAGGGCGCGCCCGAAAGGTGGTCGGCATGGGCATGCGTTTCCAGCACTTGCGTCACCGTCACGCCGAGCTTGGCGGCGGCAGCGAGAATGGCGTCGGCAGAGGCTATCGACGCCTTGCCGGTACGGAAGTCGTAATCGAGCACGGGATCGATCACCGCGCCTTCCATGGTCGCGGCATCCCAAACCAGATAGCTGACGGTATTGGTCGGCTCATCGAAAAACGCCTGAATTTGCGGCTTTGCAGGGGTGGACATGACTTTCTCCGTTTTGTCGCCGTCGATTGGACTTGACTTATATATTAGCATGTCCTAATTTAGCAACATCTAATTCACGGAGTTTTCCATGACGACGAAAACCGCCCGCCGCCCTACGGCGGATAAAGGGATGGCCGAGCTTGAGCGCAAGGCCGGCGAAGCCGCCGGACTTCTCAAGCTGCTCGCCAACGAGAACCGGTTGCTGATCCTGTGCCGGCTGGCGATGGCCGGCGAGATGTCGGTCACGTCGCTGGTCGAAGCCGGCGATTTGAGCCAGTCGGCGCTGTCGCAACATCTCGGCAAGATGCGCGACGACGGCCTCTTGGCCACACGGCGGGACGCGCAAACCATTTATTACCGCATCGCCGACAAGAACGCGGCGCGCCTGCTGGCTCTGCTCAAGGATATCTACTGCCCTTAATCCAGCATCAAAAAGAAGGAAGACCCCATGTCCATCTTGAAAACCGTTTCGCCGCAACGCGCCGCCGAACTGATGCGCAACGGCGCCGTGCTCATCGACATCCGCGAGCGCGACGAACACGCCCGCGAACGTATTCCCGGCGCCCGTCATCATGCACTCAGCCGCATCGACGCGGAGAACCCGGCGCGTTCCGGTGACGACGTGCTGATCTTTCATTGCCGCTCCGGTGCACGCACGAAAGGCAACGCCACGCGGCTGGCGAGCGCCGTGCCGCAGACTTGCGAAACCTTCATTCTCGAAGGCGGCCTCGATGCCTGGAAGAAAGCCGGCCTGCCGGTCGCGCTCGATGCGACGCAGCCGATCGACATCATGCGGCAAGTGCAGATCGGCGCGGGCAGCCTGGTGCTGATTGGCGTCGTGCTCGGCGCCCTCGTCTCGCCCGGCTTCTACGCCGTATCCGGCTTCGTCGGCGCCGGCCTGTTATTTGCCGGCGTCACCGGCTTCTGCGGCATGGCGCGTATCCTCGGCGCGATGCCGTGGAACCGGCGCGCGCAAAACGTCACGTCACCGGCCGCCGTTAAATGAGCATGCTGCAAGCCGTGCTGTCGATCGGCTCGGGAAGCCTCGTCGGCTTCACGCTCGGCCTTGTCGGCGGCGGCGGCTCGATCCTGGCGGTACCGCTCTTGGTCTATGTCGTCGGCGTATCGTCGCCACATGTCGCCATCGGCACCAGCGCCATCGCGGTCGCCTTCAGCGCCGCGCTTAGTCTCACCGGCCACGCCCGCGCGCACACCGTTAAATGGCCGTGCGCGCTGGTGTTCGCATTATCCGGCATCGTTGGTGCCGCCGGCGGCGCGCAGCTCGGCAAGATGGTCGATGGTGCCCGCCTGCTGACCTTGTTCGGCATCCTCATGATTGTCATCGGCGGGACGATGCTGCGCCCGCGCCAATCGGGCGGCAATCCGGATGTCGCTTTGACCCGCGATACCATGCGCAGCATGCTGCCGCTGCTCATCGGAGCGGGCCTGCTGGTTGGCGCGCTGTCCGGCTTCTTCGGCATCGGCGGCGGCTTTCTCGTCGTGCCCGGCCTGATCGGCGCTACCGCCATGCCGCTGATCAATGCCATCGGCTCGTCGCTGGTTTCGGTTGCGGCCTTCGGTTTGACCACCGCGGCAAGCTACGCCTGGTCCGGACTGGTCGATTGGCCGCTCGCCGGATTGTTCATCGTCGGCGGCGCGCTCGGCGGCCTGTTCGGCACGAAACTGGCGCGGCATCTCGCCGGACACAAGAACGCGCTGGGGCGCATCTTTGCCGGCATCGTCATCGCCGTCGGCCTCTACGTCGTCGTCCGCTCAGTCGTGTTCTAGCTCCCAGAAGTCGATCGCCGGATCCGCGGGAACTTCCTTCTTGTAGTGCAGCGTGGCGTATTTGCCGGCGTGATAGGCCAAAGGCGGACGGTCGTATTCGCGCAGGCCGATGATGCGGCCGATGAACAGTGTATGGTCTCCGCAATCATGGCTGGCGTCGATCTCGGCGGCGAGCGAGGCGGTGACGCCGGCCAGCACCGGCACGCCTTCGATGTGTTCGAAGTCGAGATCGGGTTCGGTCGCGCCCTGCCGGGCGAAATGCTGGCTGACCGCCTCCTGGCCCAAGGCCAGCATGCTGACGCCGAAATGACCGGCCTTCTCCAGCAACTCGTGCATGCGGGCTTTTTTCGCCACCGAGATGATGCACAAAGGCGGCGCCAGCGAGCCCGACATGAACGCGTTCGCGGTCATGCCGCGCACGGCGTTGTCCGACTCCGCGGTGATGACCGTCACCCCGGTGGCGAAGGAACCCATGACCCGCCGAAACAAAACGGTGTCGATCGGTGATTTGGCTTCGGTCACGCTCATCCTTGAAAATCCATTGAAATCTGCCGCTTCAATCCTTTTACGTCCGCGGCAGAACCTGCACAACTGCCGCGGTCGATAGCCGTGCGCATCAGGATCGGTTAGTGTCGGCCCGACAGCCGTGGCGAAGCTCGGCTTTTCGGGAGACGAAAATGACGCAAGAATTTATGTGGCTGACCTTTACCGTCATCCTGACCATGGTGTTGTGGATTCCCTATACGCTCGACCGCATCAAGGTGCGCGGCCTGATGGGCGCGATGGCCAACCCCTCGCGCGACGACAAGCCGCAAAGCCCGTGGGCGCAGCGGCTTTATTTCGCGCACACCAATGCCGTCGACAATCTGGTAGTATTCGCGCCGCTGGTGCTCATTCTCGACAGCATCGGGCATTCGACGCAAAGCACGATCATCGCCTGCGCGGTCTATTTCTGGGCGCGGCTGGCGCACGCCGTCATCTATGCGCTCGGCATTCCGGTGTTGCGCACGGTCGCCTTCACGGTCGGCTTTCTTGCGCAGGCGGCTCTGGTGCTGGCGGTGTTCGGCAAGCTTTAGTGTAGTGGCGCGGCACGCTCTGTGATCGCGTTGAGATCGCAGCCGCGCGGCAGCATGCCGAATGCGCCGCCGCTGTCGCCACCGAGCCGCGACGCGCAAAAAGCGTCGGCGACTGAAGGCGGCGCGTGCTTGATAAGAAGCGCCCCCTGCATGGCCAGCACGATGTCGCGCACCAGAACACGCGCCTGCGCCTCGTCGTTGCGCTCGGCGCCGGTCATGCGCGTTGTCAGACGCTCGACGAAGGCTTTCAGGCGCGGCTCGCCGCTATCGAGTTCCTGGCGCAGCACATCGGCGGCATTGGCGGTGCGGCCGATAGCGCGCAGCACGTCGAGGCACATGACGTTGCCTGAACCCTCCCAGATCGAATTGACCGGCGTTTCGCGGTATAACCGCGGCATGATGCTTTCCTCGATGTAGCCCGAGCCGCCGAGCACCTCCATCGCCTCCAGTGTCACCATCGGCGCGCGCTTGCAGATCCAGAACTTCGCCGCCGGCGTCAGCACGCGGCGAAACACCTGCGCGGATTCCCCCTCCTCGTCATAGGCGCGCGCCAGCCGCATGGTCAGCATTGTCGCCGCTTCGGATTCCAGCGCCATGTCGGCCAGCACGTTGGTCATCAGCGGCTGGTCGATCAGTCTCTTCTGGAACACGGTGCGGTGCCGTGCATGATGGATCGCCTGCGCCACCGCCTGCCGCATCAGCGATGACGAGCCGATACAGCAATCGAGCCGCGTATGATTGCCCATCTCGATGATGGTCGGAATGCCGCGGCCTTCCTCGCCGATCAATTGGGCGAAGGCGCCGACGAACTCCACTTCGCTGGACGCATTCGATTTGTTGCCGAGCTTGTCCTTGAGCCGGACAATGTGGATGGCGTTGCGCTCCCCGTTCGGCGTCCAGCGCGGCAACAGGAAACAGCTCAGGCCCTTGTCGGTTTGCGCCAGGACGAGGAAAGCGTCGCACATCGGCGCCGACATGAACCATTTGTGGCCGTGCAGCCGGTACGAGCCATCGGCAGTGCGCTCGGCGCGCGTCGTATTGGTGCGCAGATCGGACCCGCCCTGGTTCTCGGTCATGCCCATACCAAGGAGAGCCGATGACTTCTGGCCGACCGGGACGAAACGCTTGTCGTAGTCGCGGCCGTAGATTTTCGGCAGCCAAAGCGCCGCGGTATCCGGCGCATGGCGCAAGGTCGGCACCGCGCCATAGGTCATCGCCACCGGGCAATAAACGCCGCTCTCGATCTGGTTGAGCATGTAGGTGCCGGCGGCGCGGGCGACATGCGCGCCGGCCTGCGGATGCGCCCACGGGCTGGAATGCAGGCCCGCCCGCAGTGCGATCGCCATCAGGTCATGCCAGGCCGGATGAAACTCGACCTCGTCGAGCCGGTGGCCGTAGCGGTCGAGCGTGCGCAGCTGCGGCGGATTGCGGTTGGCGTCGAAGCCGAGCTTGACGGTCTCCGGCCGGCCCAAGGTCACGCCGAGCGCGTTGAGCCCGCCTTCGGCCCATTCGGCCTGCTCGCGGCGCACCGCTTCGCGCAGAACCCGGTCGCTGGCGAACAGATTATACGGCTCGAGTGGCGGCGGCTGGTTCTGGACCTCGAACATGAAGGTCTCCCGGCGTATGGCCGGAAGACCCTAGTCGATTCAGGGAAACAGCGCGACCTGGTCGATGCCCATGGTCTCGGGATAGCCCATGACCAGATTCATGTTCTGGATCGCCTGTCCCGATGCGCCTTTGACCAGATTGTCGAGCGCCGAGATGACGATGGCCCGGCCGGGCACGCGATCGGCAACGACGCCGATCATGGTCATGTTGGAGCCGCGGACATGGCGCGTATGCGGCGTCTCGCCGAACGGCAGGACGTGAACGAACGGCTCCTTCGCGTAGAACTTTAAAAGTATCTCATGAAGTTCTTGCGGGGTCCGGCCGCGCTTGCCGCGCACATAAATGGTCGAGAGAATGCCCCGGTTCATTGGCACAAGATGCGGCGTGAACGTCACCATCACCTCCCGCCCGGCGGCGAGCGAGAATTCCTGGTCGAGTTCCGCCATGTGCCGGTGCTTGCCGACACCATAGGCGTTGAAGCCTTCCGACACTTCCGAGAACAGCATGGCTTCCTTGGCCGCCCGCCCGGCGCCGGTCATGCCCGACTTGGCGTCGATGACGATCTCGTCGAGATCGATGGCTTTCGCCTTGATCAGCGGGATCAGCGGCAGCTCGGCGCAACTCGTGTAGCAGCCGGGATTGGCGACCAGCCGCGCTTTCTTGATATCCCGCCGGTGGATTTCGGCGAGGCCGTACACCGCCTCTTTCTGAAGCTCCGGCGCATGGTGCTCATGGCCGTACCATTTGGCGTAGACCGCAGTGTCGGCCAGCCGGAAGTCGGCCGACAGATCGACTACCTTGGTATTCGGCGCGGCGGCCAAAAGCCCCTTGAGGACGTTCTGGGTGGTGGCATGCGGCAGCGCGCAGAACACGACGTCCAGCGCCAACGATTTCCAGTCGAGCCCGTCCAGCGCCACCAAGGTCGGCAGCTCATAGGGCGAGAAATGCGGAAACACCTCGCGCATCGGCTTGCCGGCGCTGCGCTCGGCGGTCAGCAGCGCGATCTCGGCGCGTGGGTGGCGCAGCAAAATCCGCACCAGTTCGGAGCCGGTATAGCCGGAGGCGCCTAGAACACCGATTTTCGCTTTGGAAGCCATGGCCTTATGCCCTTCAGTTCAAGCGTCGATTAAACGAATTTGGACGACATCGCGCCGCTTTGCGAGCGGCTTTCAGGTCTGGACGTCGGGCGGCGGGGGAAGGAAGGATCGAGATGCCGCGGCCTAAATCCAGCGGCACGGGGACGAAATCTAAACGCCGAAGCGCGCCCGTGCCGTGACAATACGGCGGCGGCGGAGCGCAATTGCTGGTGAAAACGTCGTCATGGGCGCGATATAGGCCGAGGCCCTAAACCGGTCA
The DNA here is from genome assembly GCA_001464835.1 of Rhizobiales bacterium Ga0077525. GTDB lineage: Bacteria > Pseudomonadota > Alphaproteobacteria > Rhizobiales > Xanthobacteraceae > Pseudolabrys. The sequence goes on from LNDS01000022.1 coordinate 52,134, forward strand.
AGCGGCCGCCTCCAAAGCAAAGGGCCGCCCCTTGCGGGACGGCCCTCGCCTTTGTCCGCACGCGTGCGGATGCGGCGCTAAATTGCGTGCGCCTGCACCAGCCGGTAGCCGGTTCCATCCTTTTCGACATAACCGACGGATGGGAACGGGAAGTGATAGCCGATAATCGGCATCTTCTCGGCCAGCGTCATGTCGTAGAATTTCTTGCGGGTATCCTCCGACAGGCCGCCGTCATTATCGAACATCAGATGCCAGCCCGGGTTCTTCATGAACACGCCCGGGTGATTGCTGACATCCCCCTGCACCGCCAGGCGCTTCGAACCCGAACCGATAATGAAGGAGGTGTGACCCGGCGTATGACCCGGCGTTGCATAAGAAGTAATGCCGGGCGCGATTTCCTTGCCGTTCTCGAACGGCGTCGGCTTCAAGCCATCGAACACTTTCTTGACGTTGGCGAAGTTGCCTTTGTTGGAAGCGTTGGCCTTGCTGGCGTTGGATTCATCGGTCCAGAAGGCCCATTCGGCAGCCGGCACCTTGATCTCGGCGTTCGGATAGGCCGGCGAGCCGTCGGCATTCTTGAGACCGCCGATGTGGTCGCCGTGGAAATGCGAGATCAGCACGATATCGACCGCCTTGGTGTCGATGCCCGCGGCCGCCATGTTGGCGCGCGTGTTGCCGACTGCGCCCTTGGTCGCATCGAAAGCGCCGAGACCGTTGCCGGTATCGATCGCAATCGTCTTGCCGCCCATCTTGATAAGCACCGGGCTGAACGAGATCGTCAACTGGCCTTTCGGCATATAGATTGCTTCATACGCCGCAGCCGTCTTTTCTTTATCGAGATTGACGATGAAGTTTTCGGGGATCGGGAAAGTGCGCGCGCCGTCCGAGAATTGAATAATCTCGCCATCGCCGAACTTGTAGCGAAACACGCCGGTCGGCGCCGAGGCGGCCGGCGCCTGCGCATGACCTTGCGAAATCGACAACGGACTGAGCGAGCCTGCCGCCGCGGCGGCAGCTCCCGCAAGCGCGGCGCGACGAGTGAACTGCATCTAACCCTCCCGGTTATAATGAAACGCGATGGCGTTTCTGCCACTTTTTTGAATCCAATGAATAACACCTCTGCGCAGGCGTTATTCCCGTAACCATTTGAAACGGCAAAACCGTTTTATTTCAAGCGCCTGCGACCGATGCCCGGATCAAATTCACGGCACCTTGCGCTGCCAAATTGCCGCAGTCCGGCCCGGTTCAACTGCCCCAGACCCAGGCAATCGCCTTTGAAATCCCGTCGCCCAATGTCAGCAATACCGCCGCCCAGACGAAAGCCGACAGCACGTTGGCGATTTGAAAGCGCCAGAACGGCATTTCGAATATGCCGGCAATCAATGGCACCGAGGCGCGCAACGGACCGAAGAACCGGCCGATGAAAATGCCGGCAATGCCCCAGGTCCTCATGAAACGCTCGCCGCGCGGAATCAGATCCGGATGGCGGGACAGCGGCCAGATATGTTGCACCCGGTATTCGAGCTTGAGCCCGATCCAATATGACACCCAGTCGCCCAAGGCTGCGCCGAGCGCGGCGGCAACCCAGACCGGCCAGAAGCTGATGCCGCTCGAACCGATCAAGGCGCCGAGCGCGACCAGCGCGCCCCATGCCGGAATCAGCAGCGAGATGAACGCCAGCGATTCGCCGAAAGCCAAAGCGAACATGATGGCCGGCGCCCAACCGGCGTTGTCGCGCGCAAAAACGATGATCTGATCGACGTAAGCTTCCATGCGACGTTAAACCGGCGGTTGGTTACGAAACAGGCATTCTCTCTAGCCCGGACGCAATTCTTGCGCCATGCTTTCATAACGCGAAACTTGGTCGCGCAGGCGGCGATTAAGACGATCCGCGACGGCATGAGGGATTGACAGACAACGTCGATGCAACAGACTGTCTCCCTACAAAAAACAACGCCGGATGCCGGCGAACTTGGGGAGACAACATGACGATCCGCACTCTGTTACGCGCCAGCGTATTCATGGCACTGGCCACAGCCGCAACCTTCGCCGCAGCGCCGGTCAATGCTCAGGAGGTCATCCGCCTGCGCATCGCCTCCGGCCATCCGCCGGTGAACACCTACGTCAACCTGATGCAGACCTTCTTCGTTCCCGAAGTGACCAAGCGCGTCGCCGAGAAGACGAAATTCAAGGTCGAGTTCGTCGAAGGCTACGGCGGTGCCATGGTGAAGGTCGCCGACACGCTCGAAGGCGTGCAGTCCGGCATCATCGACATCGGCGCTTACTGCTTCTGCTTCGAGCCGTCCAACCTGCCGCTGCATGCGTTCCAGATAATGCTGCCCTTCGGCACGATGGACCCGACCGTCAGCCTGAAGGTCGCCCGCGCCGTGTACGACAAGGTGCCGTACATGTCGAAAGTGTTCGAGGACAAGTTCAAGCAGAAGCTGCTCGCGCTGATCGCCGACAACGGTTATAACCTTGGCACCAATTTCGACTGGAACAGCATTGCCGACCTCAAGGGACAGAAGATTGCCGGCGCCGGCCTCAATCTGAAATGGCTTGAGTTCGCCGGCGCGACACCGGTGCAATCGACTCTGCCCGACGCCTACACCTCGATGCAGACCGGCGTCTACAACGGCTGGATCATGTTCCCGTCGGCCTGGGTCAACTTCAAGCTCTATGAAGTCGGCAAGTTCTATACCGAGATCGGCTTCGGCGCGATCACCTGGCATGGCCTGACCGTCAATTCGGCACGCTGGGAAAAGCTGCCGAAGGAAGTCCAGGCGATCATTATGGAAGTCGCCAAGGAATACGAAGCCAGGACCGGCACCGTGAACAAAGAGAACTATCCCAAGCAGATCGCCGACCTGAAAACGCACGGCGTCAACGTCAAGGCCGTCTCCGACAACGTGAAGGCGGACTGGGCCAATTCGCTCGCCGCCTGGCCGGCGCAGAAGGCCAAGGAGCTTGACGCCGCCGGCCTGCCGGGAACGCTGGTTCTGGAAACCGCGCTCAAGGCCGCCGAAGACAACGGCCACAAGTGGCCGGTGCAATACAAGATCAAGTAATCGCCTGAACATTGACAGACGGCCCCGCTTCGGGCCGTCTGTTTTTTTAATCGACAGCCCCTCGCCGGCCAGGACGACATTGCATGATTGAAACACTGAACGCGCGCGTCGTACGGCTGCTGCTGGCGGCCGCGGCGGTGATCATTTTTCTGCTCGGCTTCCTGGTCTGTGCCGACATTGTCGGCCGCGCCTTCTTCAATACGCCGGTGAAAGGCACGCCGGAAATGGTGTCGATGTCGATTGTCATCATCTGCTTCCTGCTCGCCGGCTATTCGGTGCAGAGCGGCAGCATGATCTATACCGACGTGTTCTCCGGCGCTTTCGGCGTGCGCGGCCTGGCCTTCGCGCAATTGCTGTCGGCCACCTTGGGCATCCTGTTTTTCGGACTGATCGTCTGGGGCAGCTTCGAACCGACTTTGCATGCCATTGCCAGCGGCGAATATGAAGGCGAAGGCGCGCTGCGCGTGCCGGTCTGGCCGGCGCGCACCGTCATCGTCGTCGGCGCCATTCTGGTGATCACCAGCTACGTCCTGCACGGACTACGCGCCATCAATGCCCTCATTACCGGCCGGGATGCCGACATCGCCGCCCCGTCGGCGTCAACGCACCGCTAGGAAGCTGCACCATGCTCGGCCATATCGATATGATCGCCATCGTGGTGGTCGTCCTGCTGCTGGTGTTCTCCGGCGTTCACATTGCTATTTCGCTCGGCATTACCGCGGCGCTCGGCATCTATCTGATGACGGGCGACGTCGAAGTCGTGCGCACTTTTGTCGCCAACACAGCTTACGAGGCGCTGCGCGACTATGTCTTCGCCGTCATCCCGCTGTTCATGTTGATGGGCGACTTCCTGGCCAAATGCGGCGCGGCGCGCGACCTCTACACTTTGGCCAACCGCGCCAGCAAATGGCTGCCGGGCCGGCTTGCGGCGGCGACCATCGTCGCCAATGCATTGTTCGGCTTCGTCACCGGCGTCAGTATCGCCGCCGCCGCCGCGTTCTCGCGCATCGCCTACCCGCAAATGCGGCGCTATGGCTATCGCCGCGACTTCGCGCTCGGCAGCGTTGCCGGCTCGGCCTGCCTCGGCATGTTGATTCCGCCATCGGTGCTGATGATCGTGTGGTGCGTGCTGACCGAAATCTCGATCGGCAGGCTGTTTCTGGCCGGCGTCATCCCCGGCCTGCTCACCGCCGCCGGCATGATTGCCTATGTGGTGATCGCGGCCAAGCTCAAGCCGGAACTGGTCGGCGAAACGCATGCGTCGCGTAGCGCTGCGGGGGCGTTAGGCGCCGACGTCGCCGGCGCGCTCGTTATGCCGCCGGAGGAAGATCCGGCCACCATCCGCGCCATGCTGCTCAGCACCTTGCTGGTGATCGCACTGATCATCGGCACACTCGGGGCCATCTGGCTCGGCCTGTGCACGCCGACGGAAGGCGCCGGCGTCGGCGCGGTCGGCGCGCTGCTCTTGGCCATCGTCAAAGGCATCCGGCCGCGCGAAGTCTGGCAGGTCGTCCTCGATGTCGGCCGCACCTCCGGACCGCTGTTGCTGTTGCTGTTCTGCGCGCAACTTTACTCGCGCGTTCTGTCGATGACCGGGTTTACCGAAGCCGCCAAGAATTTCCTGCTCGCCACCGGCGCCGGCGCATGGGGCATTCTCATTATCATGATCGCCATCTGGGTTGCGCTCGGCTGCCTGATCGACTCGATCTCCATCATCCTGTTGACCGTGCCCATCTTCGCCCCGATCGCCGTCCATCTCGGCTTCGACCCGCTCGCCTTTGCCATCATGGGCATTCTAGCCATCGAGACCGGCCTGCTCACCCCGCCCTTCGGCATTCTGGTGTTCACGGTGAAGGCGGCGGTGCCGGACAAGGACGTGGAACTCGCGGAGATTTTCCGCGGCGCGTTGCCTTATGTGTTCGTGCTGCTCGCCGTGGTCGCCGCTTTGGCGGTATTCCCGCAGATTGCCACGTTCCTGCCTAACCTTTAGCAGAGCCAGTCCCTGCCAGTACGTACCGCGGCGCCGTTGCGCCGTGGCATAGTGCTGGCAACTGATTCGCTGCGTCCCTATCTGAGAGCGCTGGCAAGAGCTGAAGGCTGCAATGGCAAAATCCGCGATCAAGAAGAAATCCAAGCAAAACGAGCCCGATTTGTTTGCCGCCCCGGCTGCGCGCAGCGCGCCGAAGGTAGAGGCCCGCACCAAAGCCTCGCCCCGCGGCGGCTCGGCCGAGTCCGGCTATACCGCCAAGGACATCGAGGTTCTCGAAGGGCTGGAACCGGTGCGCCGCCGCCCCGGCATGTATATCGGCGGCACCGACGAGAAGGCGCTGCACCATTTGTTCGCCGAGATCATCGACAACTCGATGGACGAAGCGCTCGCCGGCCACGCCAGCTGGATCGAGGTCGAGATGGAGGCCAACGGCTTCCTCACCGTCAACGATAATGGCCGCGGCATGCCGGTCGATCCGCATCCGAAATTCAAGAACAAGTCGGCGCTCGAAGTCATCATGTGCACGCTGCACGCCGGCGGCAAATTCGATAGCAAGGTCTACGAGACCTCGGGCGGTCTGCACGGCGTCGGCGTCTCGGTCGCCAATGCGCTGTCCGAGCGCATGGAAGTCGAGGTCGCGCGCGAGCAGCAGCTCTACAAAATGGTGTTCGAACGCGGCATCCCCAAGGGCAAACTGGAAAAGCTCGGCCGCGTCGCGAACCGGCGCGGCACCAAGGTCCGCCTCAAGCCCGACGCGCAGATTTTCGGCAAGAACGCCGCCTTCGATCCGGCGCGCGTGTTCAAGATGGCGCGCTCCAAGGCCTATCTCTATGGCGGCGTCGAAATCCGCTGGAGCTGCGACCCGGCCATGGTCGAGGGCACCGACGTGCCGGCAAAGGCCGTTTTCCATTTCGCCGACGGTCTCAAGGACTATCTCGCCTCCAATCTGGAAGGCGCCACCCTCGTCCATCCGGACATCTTCACCGGCGCTTCCGGGAAAACCGGCAAGCACGGCGCGGTCGAATGGGCGATCGCCTGGACGGCGGATGCCGATGGCTTTCTGCAATCCTACTGCAACACCATCCCGACGCATGACGGCGGTACGCACGAGTCAGGCCTGCGTAGCGCGCTGCTGCGCGGCCTGAAGGATCACGCCGAGCGCGCCAATCTCGGCAAGCGCGCGGCGGCGATCACCAGCGAAGACGTCATGGTCGGCTCCGGATGCATGCTGTCGGTCTATATCCGCGAGCCGGAATTCCAGGGCCAGACCAAGGACCGCCTCGCCACCGCGGCGGCGCAGAAGATCGTCGAAAACGCGATCAAGGACCCGTTCGACCACTGGCTGTCGGGCAATCCGGCGCAGGCCAACCGGCTGCTGGAATTCGTCATCGACCGCGCCGAGGACCGGCTGCGCCGGCGCGCCGAAAAGGACGTCGCCCGCAAGTCGGCGGTGCGCAAGCTGCGCCTGCCCGGCAAATTGGCCGACTGCTCGAATTCCGGCTCGCTCGGCTCGGAAATCTTTATCGTCGAGGGCGACTCGGCCGGCGGCTCGGCCAAGCAGGCGCGCGACCGCCGCACCCAGGCCGTGCTGCCGCTGCGCGGCAAAATTTTGAACGTGGCGTCGGCCGGCAAGGACAAGCTGGCGCAGAACCAGCAACTGGCCGACCTGATCCAGGCGCTCGGCTGCGGCACGGGGACGAACTATCGGGACGCGGAATTGCGTTACGAGAAAGTCATCATCATGACGGACGCCGATGTGGACGGTGCGCACATCGCGTCTCTGCTGATTACCTTCTTTTACCGGCAAATGCCGAAGCTGATCGACGACGGCAAGCTCTATCTCGCCGTTCCGCCGCTGTTTCGTCTCCAGCATGGCGGCACCATTGCTTATGCACGCAATGATGAACACAAGGCCCAATTGCTCAAATCGAACTTCAACGCCAACGCCAAGGTCGAGGTGTCGCGCTTCAAAGGCCTCGGCGAAATGATGGCGGCGCAGTTGAAGGAAACGACGATGGACCCGTCCAAGCGCACCCTGCTCAAGGTGACGTTGGCGGACGCCGACATCAAGGCGACGGCGAGTTCGGTTGAGCGGCTGATGGGCAACAAGGCCGAAGCGCGCTTCGAATTCATCCAGGAGAACGCCGAATTCGCCAGCGAGGAATTGCTCGACGTTTAACGCGCATGATCCCAAAAAGTGGGAAACGGTTTTCCGATAAGATCATGCGCAAAATCTAGTCGCACTTCTTCAACAGCGGCGTCTTGCTGCCATTAGCGACCGCGACGCCGCGGCGGACCCGCACCGGGCCATCGTCAACCCGGTTGAGCATCGTGCGCCGCGTGCCCTTGCCGACCAGCAATTCCAGCGTCTGGAATTCCTCGGCCTGCGTGCCCGGCACGAACACCACCTTGATTTCCATGCGATGTTCGCTCAGCCGGCGGGCGGAGCGGACGCTGTAGAAATTGGCGGCGTATTCACTACCCACATTGTGCGCCTCGATCACCAGGCCGCCGGCCTGCTGCGACACGTTGACATGCGGATTGGACGGCGCTGGAGGCTTGCTGCAATCGGGTGCGAACGTCCCGAACAGTCCATAGGTATGGAACAAGTCCACCACGCCGGGTTCCGCCACCGGTATTTCAGCCGGGACTATGGCCGGCGCGGCGGCAGAATCGGCGTCGGCCGGATCGATGTCCGGAGCGGTAACAGCGGCGGCGGGCAGCGATAGAAAAAGCATCAAGCCAAACGCCGCAATCCGCATGTTACCGCAACCTCAACGACTCAAACTGACAATCCGAGTGATTGAGAATAGCAGCACGCCGCACGACGGCAAACGGCAAGGCAGGTTTCATCCCGCCTTGCCGTCCATATCGGTGAACAAAAAGCGCGGACCTCTACTGGAACGTCAGCTTCGCCGCCTGCACGACATCGGTATAACTCTTGATATCGGCTTCGATGTATTTCTTGAAGGCGTCGCCGGTCGGCCCGCCAGGCTTGACCGCCATTTTCGACAGCGACTCGCGTACCCCGGCGTCGGCCAGCGCCTTGCCGAGTTCCGCGGTCAGCTTTGCGACGATCGCATCCGGCGTTCCCGCCGGTACAAAGAAGCCGCTCCACAATTGCGAGTCCACTTCCGGGTAGCCGGCTTCCGCCATGCTCGGGACATCGGGAAGTTCCGGCGAGCGTTCCGATCCGGTCACCGCGAGCGCGCGCAACTTGCCGCCGGTCACCAGCGGGATCGCCGGCGGCCCGTCGGTGATGGTGAACAAGGTCTGGCCGCTGACCACGCTGAGATTGGACTCGTTACTGCTCTTGTACGGGATCGCCACCGCCGGCATGCCGGTCTTGAGCTTGAGCAATTCGCTGGCAATGGTGAAAGACGGCGACGACGTGCCGTAGTTCGACTTGTCCGGATTGGCCTTGGCCCAGGCGACGAGATCTTTCACGGTCTTGGCCGGATGATCGATCGGCACCACCATGACCAGCGGGAACGAGGCGATCATGTTGAGCGGGATGAAGCTCTTGGTCGGGTGATAGCCGAGATTGGGATAGATCGCGGCGGCGATCGACATCTGCCCGGTGGCGCCGACCAGAACGGTGTAGCCGTCGGCCGGCTGCTTGGCGGCATATTCGGACGAGATGCGCCCGCCGGCGCCAGGCTTGTTTTCGACGATGGCGTTCCAGCCGGTGTTCTGCTGGAATTTCTGCACCACAAGACGGGCGAACAGATCGTTGCCGCCGCCGGCGGCAAAGCCGACGACAAAATGAATGACCTTGTTGGGATAATCGCTTTGCGCGCGCGCCGAACCGTTACCCAGGCAGAGCGCCGCGGCCAGCGTCAAGGCAACGATTTTCAACGATGATTTCATGGCTTTCCCCCGCGTGCACCGCCGCTTTTTGCGGCCGGCCTTTTGGGGAATCCTAACACCGCCATGGTGTATCGGAAATGCCAATATTCGGGCGCAAATGCCGCAGACTTTCACCCCGTCAATTCGGCGGCGAGCCGACATATTGCTCGGCCAGCGATTTCATCGCCGCCTCCGAACTGGTGATGTAGGTGAGGTCCGAAAGCTGGCGGCGGCGATCGAAGGCCGACTCGTCAGGGAAACGATGCAGGAGCCGCGTCATCCACCACGAGAACCGCTGCGCGTTCCAGACCCGCTTCAAACAGGACTTGGAATAGTTCTCCAGGCCATCGGTGCGCTGCTTGCTGTAGAAAGCTTCAAGCGCCCGCGACAGCATCACGACATCGGCGAAGGCGAGGTTCATGCCCTTGGCGCCGGTCGGCGGCACGATGTGAGCGCTATCGCCAGCCAAAAACAGCCGGCCATATTGCATCGGCTCGACCACGAAGGAGCGCATCGCGGTGACGCCCTTCTGCAAAACCTTTCCTTCCTGCAATTTGCGCGCGCCGCCGAGGCGCTTGTGCAGGTGCTCCCAGATGCGGGCATCGGGCCACGCGGCGACATCTTCGTCGTGATCGCATTGCAGATAGAGCCTGGCCAATGTTGGCGAACGCATCGTGTAAAGCGCCAAGCCTTCATCCGTATAGGAATAGATCAACTCGTCATCCGGCGGCGGCGATTCCGACAGAATGCCGAGCCAGCCGAAAGGATAGTCGCGTTCGTAGACACTCAAAATGCCATCGGGAATGCTCGGCCGGCTGATGCCGTGATAGCCGTCGCAGCCGGCGATGAAATCGCATTCGATGACCTTGTCCTGACCGTCATGGGCAAAGCGGATCGAAGGCCGGTCGGACTTGAGATCGTGCACGCTGACGCCGCCGACCTCGAACAGCAGTTCGCCGCCATCGGCGAGCCGGCGCTCGACCAGATCTTTCACCACTTCCTGCTGGCCATAGATGGTGATGCGCTTGTTCAACAACGCCTTGAAATCGATATGGTGGATTTCGCCGTTGATGCCGATATTGGTGCCCCAATGCACCAGCCCTTCCCGCTTCATGCGCTCGCCGACGCCGATATCGGTCAGCATGTCGGCGGCCCAATCTTCGATCAGGCCGGCGCGGATGCGGTTCTCGATATAATCGCGGCTGCGGCTTTCGATGATGATCGACGAGATGCCCTGCAAATGCAGGATGCGCGCCAGAGCAAGGCCGGCGGGACCAGCTCCGATAATGCCTACCTGTGTGCGCATGGATCGACCTCCCGAATGTTTAAGCGGCGACTTTTCTGCCGCACCCTATAGACGCCTGAAGCGGCGGCGCAAAGGGATGCCACCGGGATATGCTTGAACAATTACCGGCATTCAAAACGGCCAGCCATAGCGCGGCACTTGCGCCATATACTGGCGATAGGGCTCGCCGAACCGGGCGGCGAGATAGCGCTCTTCGCGCCTGACCACGCCGTAGTGAATGACCGGCACGAGCAGAATGGTCAGCACCAGCATCCAGTCCGACGCCAAGGCGACCGACAGCCCGGCCAATATCAGCACGCCGCCGACATACATCGGATTGCGCAGCCAGGCGAACACACCGCCGTCGACCAGCACGGTCGAAGGCTTCCACGGCTCGACCCGGGTGCCGGCGGCGCGGAAGGTTTTCACCGCCGCATAGCCCAGAGTTCCGCCGGCGCCGATCAGGATGATAGACAGCATGATCCGCTCGGTCAGCGACAAGACCAGCGACAGCACATAAGCCGGCAGCAGCCAGTCCAGCAGCAGGCCGAAAACCACGACCGCCAGCGCCAGAAGCGGCGGCGGCGCAATCACTCTGGCGGTGTCGTCTGACGTGACCATCGGCACTCCTTGGCGCGGCAAATTTTCACGACCATACAACAAGCAGGGCAATGGCAGCCACACCGGTGAGTTTTTTCGCCGCGCCCGCCGGTTTTTCTGCGCATCCCCCTTCCCTTGTTCGCGCTGTCATGGGCACCATCGGCCTTCACGACAAGCGTCGCCGGGTGCACGAGCGATGCACGGAAATTTCAGGAAGCCAAGGAGCCCCGCTATGCACCTCACCCATCGCCGCCGCTTTCTCACGCTCGCCAGCGCGGCCCTCGCAGCGCCGGCCTTACCGAAATTCGCTTTCGCCCAGGCGTGGCCGAAGGACAAGGTCATCCGCGCCATCGTGCCGTTTTCCGCCGGCAGCACCGTCGATATCATCGGCCGCATTGTGCTCGATCCGCTGTCCCGCCAATTGGGACAGACGATGGTGGTGGAAAACCGCGGCGGCGCCGGCGGCAGCATCGGCTCGGCCGCCGTCGCCAAGGCCGATCCCGACGGCTACACACTGCTGATCAATGCCGCGGCGCATTCGGCGGCGCCCGCCGCCTATCCGCAAATCACCTACGATCCGGCTAAGGACTTTTCCGCCGTCGCCATGTTCGGCGTGGTGCCGAACGTGCTGCTGGTCGCGCCGTCGAAAGGCATCAAGACCGCCAAGGAACTGGCCGAGCGCGCCAAGAGCGGCGAGATGACCTATTCGTCCGCCGGCGTCGGCAGCGCGACGCATTGGGCGGCGGAACGCTTCCGCCTGTCGGCCGGCTTCAAGGCGACGCACGTACCGTTCCGCGGCGGCCCGGAAGCGTTGACCGAAGTGATGACCGGCCGCGTCGATTTCTGCTGCATCGGCATTTCCTCGGCGATGCCCTTCATCACCGACAATCGTCTGGTGCCGCTCGGCGTCAGCACGACCAAGCGTTCGGCAGCGCTGCCGAACGTGCCGACGACGATCGAAGCCGGCTTCCCGGACTCAGATTACATCTTCTGGAACGGCCTCCTCGCGCCGGCCAAGACGCCGCGACCGATCATCAACCAACTGCATGCCGAAGTGCAGAAGGTGCTGGCGCTGCCGGAAGTGCAAGCCAAGATGGCGCCGCAGGGCATCGAGGCGCTGCCGCTGTCGCCGGAAGAATTCGACGCCATGATCGCCAAGGAGATCGTGCAGAACATCAAGCTGGCGCAGGCGGCGGGGTTGAAGTTTAATTAGGGGCGAGCGACGAGAGCTGGCGGCTACTCGCCCGTCAGCCACTCGGTCATCGCCTTGTTGACCGCGTCGGGCTTTTCGATCGTCGACAGATGCCCGCAGTTCGGCACGACGACAAGCTTCGCGCCAGGAATACCAGCGGCGATTTCTTTCGCCAGCTCCGGCGGCGTCACCGCATCGCTATCGCCGACCAGCACCAAAGTCGGGCAACCGATCTCCACCAGCAGCGGCCGTGAATCCGGACGCGACATAATCGCTTTCGCCTGACGCACGAAAGCCTCGGCGCCGGTGTCCTGCGCCATGGCGCGCACCGTGTCAGTCAGCGCTTTATCCTTGAGGTGATCGGGATGAAGGAATTTCGGCGTCAGCGTCTCGACGATGTCGTTGAGCTTGCCCGCTTCCGCCATGGCGATGAACTTGGCCCGGCCCTCTTTCTGCTCCGGCGTATCGGGCCGCGCCGAGGTATCGAGCAGCGCCAGCCGGGCGATGCGCTGCGGCGCCTGCCGCATCATCTCGAAGGCGATGTAGCCGCCCATCGACAGGCCGGCCAGCGCGAAGCGCTGCGGCGCCACGGCCAGAATCGCGGCCGCGATCGAGGCCATATTGTCGCCGCCGTGCCGGTGATCGGCGACCGTGACCGGCCCCTGCGGCCACAACGCTGCAACCTGGGGCGCATAAAGCCGCGCGCTGCACATAAGCCCCGGCACCAGAACGAGCGGCAAAGACGACGGCATTTTTGAGCCCCTATTATGCGAAAAGATTAAGCTTTAACGCGGTTTATTGCGGGCGCGAGCATTGACTTTGGCCCTTTCGAGCCTATGTTCCTCGCAACCGGTGCGAACACTTGGATTCGACCGCCCCCCGCGCATAGCAACTGGTTACTTGTGTCCGGCGCGGACCCTTTCAATGGTCCTTGCTCGAGGTTTTATGTCCTTTTCCCATCTTGGCCTGTCCGACAAGGTTATCGGCGCGATCGACGCTGCCGGCTACAAGACGCCCACCCCGATCCAGGAACAAGCCATACCGCATGTTCTGGCCCGGCGCGACGTGCTCGGTATCGCCCAGACCGGCACCGGCAAGACCGCCGCCTTCGTGCTGCCGATGCTCACCATGCTGGAAAAAGGCCGGGCGCGGGCCCGCATGCCGCGCACGCTCATCCTCGAGCCGACGCGCGAACTGGCCGCGCAGGTCGAAGAGCAGTTCGACAAATACGGCAAGAACCACAAGCTCAATGTCGCGCTGATCATCGGCGGCGTCTCGTTCGGCGACCAGGACATGAAGCTGGTGCGCGGCGTCGATGTGCTGATCGCAACGCCGGGCCGCCTGCTCGACCATTCCGAACGCGGACGTTTGTTGCTGTCCGGCGTCGAGTTGCTGATCATTGACGAAGCCGACCGCATGCTCGACATGGGCTTCATTCCCGACATCGAACGCATCGGCAAGCTGGTGCCGTTCACGCGGCAGACCTTGTTCTTCACCGCGACCATGCCGCCGGAAATCCAGCGCATCGCCGACAATTTCCTGCACAATCCGGTGCGCATCGAAGTGTCGAAGCCGGCGACGGCGGCCACGACCATCACGCAATTGCAATGCGCGGTCGGCCGCGAAGGCCACGAGAAGCGCGACACCTTGCGCCGGATCATCCGGGCCGCCGAGAATTTCAAGAACGCCATCATCTTCTGCAACCGCAAGCGCGAAGTGGCGCTGTTGCACAAGTCGCTGATCAGCCACGGCTTCAACGCGGTCGCCCTGCACGGCGATCTCGACCAGTCGGCGCGCACCGCGGCGCTGGAAGCGTTCCGCAACGGCACCGCCAAGCTGTTGATCGCGTCGGATGTCGCCGCGCGCGGCCTCGATATTCCGGCGGTGAGCCATGTGTTCAATTTTGACGTGCCGCATCACCCGGACGATTACGTCCATCGCATCGGCCGCACCGGCCGCGCCGGGTTGACCGGCACCGCCATCAGCCTGGTGGCGCCGATCGACGCCAAGTCGGTGCAAGCCATCGAAAAGCTGATGGGCATGCAAATTCCGTGGATGGGCGAACCGGCAAAAGCCGAGACGCCGGAAAGCGCCAGCGGCGAGCCGCGCGCCAATCGCCGGCCGCAAGGCGAACGCAGTTCGGAGCGCAGCGGCGAAGGCCGTGGCTCACGCGGCGGACGCAACCGCGGCGGCCGCGACCGGCAGCCGCGGCAGGACACGGCGCCTCAAGACCAGGCCCCCGTTCCCGTGCAAGCGGAGGCGAAAGCGCCCGTCGAGCAGCCACAACCCGCGCTCGAACAGCCGCGCCTTCGCCAGGACAACCGTCAGGAACCGCGGCGCCGGCCCGACAAATCGCCCGTGCGCGCGAGCCAACCGCAACCAAAACGCGAGCCGGTTGCGGACGAGCCGGATGGCAGCCACCTGCCGGCCTTCCTGCTGCGCCCGGTGACGATAAAGTCCGCATAATGGGCGTTATGGCGTAGCAAATTCGTAAGCGTGCGAATAACTTTAAGCTATAATCAGTTCCAAATTTACCCCTGATTCATCTCCCTGAAATACCGTTCAGGGCGGGGAAGCAGCGCGGCCACCCGGTTGCGTGCGTGAAGACCTACGGGCAAAGACGCCTCCAGGGGGTTTTCGATGAGTGGTCAGGCCGATGAACATGAACGCACGATGGCGTTCTGCGAAATCGCGCTCGGTCAGATCCGCGCATTGCGGCAGCCCGCGACGCCGCGCAATTACGAAATCTGGTACGCCTACGCCACCGGCTATCACCCCTCGCTCAATCAGAAGATCAACGAGACGCTCGGCGCCAACGGCGCCTTGAGCGATGCCGATCTCGACGAAATCTATACGACGTACCTGTCGCCGACGCGGCTGACCGAGCGCATCGACAAGGTCGGCTCGCAGGTCATGGGCGAGATCGAACAGGTCATGGCGATGATCGACGCCGCCGCCGGTTCCGCCTCGAACTACACCGAGAGCCTGGCCGACATGACTGAAAAGCTCGGCGACTCCGGCGACCGCGAAAGCCTGCGCGCCATCGTCGAAAGCCTGGTGCAGACTGCCAAGGAAATGGAAGAGTCGAACCAGAAGCTTGAAGAGCGCCTGAACGCCTCCAAGCAGGAAATCAACGAGCTCCAGGAAAACCTCGAAGTCGTCCGCACCGAGAGCCTGACCGATCCCTTGACCCAGCTCGCCAACCGCAAATTCTTCGACACCACGCTCGAGGAAGCGATGGCCGACGCGGTTGAGAAGAACGAGCCGCTGTCGCTGATGATGACCGACATCGATCATTTCAAGAATTTCAACGACAGCTTCGGACATCTCACCGGCGATCAGGTGCTGCGCCTTGTCGCCATGTCGGTGAAACAGAACGTCAAGGGCCAGGACACCGCGGCGCGTTACGGCGGCGAAGAATTCGCCGTGGTGCTGCCGAACACGGTGCTGCGTTCGGCGATCACGGTCGCCGACCACATCCGCCGCGCGGTGATGACCAAGGAACTGATGAAGCGCTCGACCGGCGAGCATCTCGGCCGCGTCACCATCTCGATCGGCGTCGCCGTGCTGCACCCCGGCGACACGCCGCAGACCTTGATCGAACGCGCCGACACCTGCCTCTATGCCGCCAAGCGGCACGGCCGCAACCGGGTGATGTGCGAAACCGACCCGGAAGTGGCGTCGGCGCCTGCCGCCCAGGTCGCCTGACAATTAATTCTTATTGTCTGAAGAGAACGGCGCGCCTTCAGTGCGCCTCGCGCCGTCAACCTTGGCCGGCGTCAATTGCACGCTCTCGCCGCAGCCGCAGGCCGAGGTCTGGTTCGGATTGTTGAACACGAACTGCGCCGACAGCTTTTCGGTCTTGTAGTCCATCTCGGTGCCGAGCAGGAACAGCACGGCCTTCGGATCGACCAGTATCTTGACGCCCTTGTCCTCGACCACCTCGTCGGAGGGCTTTACGTCGTCGGCGTATTCCATGGTGTATTCCATGCCGGCGCAGCCGCCGTTCTTGACGCCGACACGCACGCCGGCGACCGGTTTGTCGGCCCGCGCCATGACGTCCTTGATGCGCAAGGCGGCGGCGTCGGTTAGACGCATCACCTGGGGTCTCGGTCGTGCAGTCGCCATGGCAAATGTCTCCGGTGGTTCAGCTCTATCTAAGCACTCAAATCCTGAATTTCAGGTCACCACATATTCAATACTAAACGCGCCTCGTCGGACATCCGGCTCGGGTCCCACGGCGGGTCCCAAACCACGGTGACCTTGGTTTCCTTGATGCCGGGAACGCTGGACACGGCATTTTCGACCATGATCGGCAGTTCCTGCGCCGCCGGGCAGTTCGGCGAGGTCAACGACATGTCGACCTTGACCTCCCGGTCGTCGCCAATGTCGATCTTGTAGATCAGGCCGAGTTCATAGATGTCGGCCGGAATTTCAGGATCGAACACGGTTTTCAGGCTGGCGATGATCTCGTCGGTCAGCCGCGTCAGTTCGCCTTCGGGCAGCGCCGAGGACCCGCTGAAAGCGGCGTTCTCGGCCGGCTTTTCAGCCACCGGCGTGGCCGGCGCTCCCGCCGTGGTGTCGTTCACGTCGTCGCTCATGAAAAGAACTCCTGCGCCTTGACCAGCGCGGCGGCCAGGGCGTCGATCTCGGCCTTGGTATTATACATGCCGAACGAGGCGCGGCAGGTTGCGGTGACGCCGAAGCGCGCCAGCAGCGGCATGGTGCAATGGGTGCCGGCGCGCACCGCGACGCCGGAACGGTCGATCACGGTAGCGATGTCGTGGGCGTGCGCGCCCTTCATCTCGAACGAGACGATGGGGCCCTTGCCCTTGGCGTTGCCGATGATGCGCAGCGAATTGATCGCGCCCAGCTTCTCATGCGCATATTTCACCAGCGCGTCTTCATGGGCGCGGATGTTGCCCTTGCCGATGGCGTTGATGTAGTCGAGCGCGGCCCCTAACCCGATCGCCTGCACGATCGGCGGCGTGCCGGCCTCGAACTTGTGCGGCGGATCGCCGTAAGTGACGCGGTCCTCATAGACTTCGCGGATCATCTCGCCGCCACCGAGGAACGGCGGCATGGCCTCGAGATGCGCCATCTTGCCGTACAGCACGCCGATGCCGGTCGGGCCATAGAGCTTGTGCCCGGTCATGACATAGAAATCACAATCGATGTCCTGGACATCGACATCCATGTGCACGGCGGCCTGCGAACCGTCGACCAGCACCGGAATGCCGCGCGCATGGGCGAGCCTGACGACCTCTTTCACCGGCACCACGGTGCCGAGCGCGTTCGACATCTGGGTGATCGCCACCATTTTGGTGCGCGGCGACAAAAGTTTCTCGAATTCGTCGATCAGGAAATTGCCGTCGTCGTCGACCGGCGCCCATTTGATGACCGCACCGAAACGCTCGCGGAAATAGTGCCACGGAATGATGTTGGAATGGTGCTCCATGATTGAGAGCACGATCTCGTCGCCTTCCTTCAAGCGCATGCCACCGAAGCTCGCCGCCGCCAGATTGATCGCCTCGGTGGCGTTCTTGGTGAAGATGACCTCTTCCTTGGCGCGGGCATTGATGAAGGCCCGCGTTGTCTCGCGCGCGCCCTCGTAAGCCTCGGTCGCCTCGTTGGCGAGATAATGCAGGCCGCGATGCACATTGGCATATTGCGTCGTATAGGCACGGGTCAAACGGTCGAGCACCTGCGTCGGCTTCTGTGCCGAAGCGGCGTTGTCGAGATACACCAGCGGCTTGCCATAGACCTGCATCGCCAGCGCCGGAAAATCGGCGCGAATTTTTTCGACGTCGAAGCTGGCGGAATGCATGTTCATCCGCGCGTCTCCAGCCACTCCAGTGCGGCGCGCATGATCGCCTCGCGGAAACCTTCGTGCGATATCTCCTCGACGGTTTCACCGATGAAAGCCTGGATCAGCAACGCCTCGGCCTGCTTGTCGTCGATGCCGCGCGACATCAGATAGAACTTCAAATTCGGATCGAGCGCGCCGGCGGTGGCGCCATGGCCGCAGACCACGTCGTCGGCGAAAATCTCAAGCTCCGGCTTGTTGTCGGCCTCGGCTTCATCCGACAAAAGCAGCGCCCGCGTCATCATCTTGGTGTCGGTCTTCTGGGCGTGCGGCTTGACCACGATCTTGCCCTGAAAGACGTTATGGCTCTGGCCGTCGAGCACCGACTTGAACTGCTCGCGGCTGGCGCAATGACCGGCCGCATGCTCGATCAGCATCGTCGTATCGACGTGTTCCTTGCCGCGCAGCAGGTTGACGCCGCGAAGGCCGCCATTGCTGCCCTCGCCGGCAAAGCGGACGAAGCTCTGGTTGCGCACCAGCGAGGCGTCGCTGTTGAGCGCAAACGTATTGAACGCCGCCTTGGCGCCGACCGTCAGCAGCAGGCTGGCGACATGCAGGCCGCGTGTCTGCGTCGCCTTGTAGTAATCGACCTGGGCGCCGTCGCCGATAACCATTTCCAGCGCGCAATTGATCTGGCTGACATTGCTCTCGTGGCTTTCGGCGATGATCGCCTGCGCATCTTTCTCGACAACGATCAGCGAGCGGATGAAGGCGGCGCTCGGCGTTTCGCTGGACGCAAACACCAGGTGGATCGGCCGTTCCAGCACCGTCCCGGCGGCAACGTGGATCACCGCGCCATCGCTCATCAAGGACGTATTGAGCGCGACGGCGGAATCACCCGTCTCGAACACCTTGCCGACATGCGCCGCGACCAGCGCGTCGTTTTTAGCGAGAGCATCGGCCATTGAGCCGATGGTCAGGCCGGGCTCAGGCGTCAGATCGGACGCTTCCGGCACGAATGCGCCATCAACGAAAAGCAGGCGGCGGCAGTTAAGCGCGGCGAATATCTTGCCGGCGTCTTTTGCCTTCGCCTTGGCGGCCGCATCGGGCGGCACCGCCAGCGGCAGCGCGTCGCGCATCAGCGCGCGCAGGTCGGTGTATTTCCATTCCTCGACGCGGCGGTGCGGCAGACCTTTGGCGTCGAAACGCTTGAACGCTTCCTCGCGCAAAGCCGCCACCGCGCCCTTGCCCGGTAGCGATGCGCGCGCGGCTTCATAGGCGCTGGTCAGCGCCTGCTCGGCCGATGTTTTGATGGCGCGAACTTCAGCGTTCATCGCTTACGCCGCCTCGTCGGTATATTGCGCGTAGCCCTTGGCCTCGAGTTCGAGCGCCAGTTCCTTGCCGCCGGATTTCACCACGCGGCCCTTCGACATGACGTGCACGACGTCCGGCACGATGTAGTTCAAGAGCCGCTGGTAATGCGTGATGACGATCATCGAGCGCTCCGGCGAACGCAGCCGGTTGACGCCTTCCGACACGGTCTTGAGCGCATCGATGTCGAGGCCGGAATCGGTCTCGTCGAGGATGGCGAGTCGCGGCTGCAAAATCGCCATTTGCAGGATTTCATTGCGCTTCTTCTCGCCGCCGGAAAAGCCGACATTGACGGCGCGGCGCAGATGCTCCTGGCTGACGCCAAGCTTCGCCGAAGTCTCACGCACCAGCTTAATAAAGTCGGGAGTCGAGTATTCGCCCTCTCCCCGCAGCTTGCGCTGCGCGTTCAGCGCGGTGCGCAGGAACGTCATGGTGGCGACGCCCGGCACTTCGACCGGATACTGGAACGCCAGAAATACGCCCTTGGCGGCGCGCTCGTCCGGCGCCAGTTCAAGGATGCTCTCGCCGTCGAGCAGGATGTCGCCTTCGGTGATGTTGTAGGCGTCCTTGCCGGCCAGCACGTAAGACAATGTCGATTTGCCGGAGCCATTCGGCCCCATGATGGCGGCGACCTGGCCCTTCTCGATGGTCAGATTGAGGCCGTTGAGGATCTTCTTGTCCTCGACCTCGACATGCAGATTTTTGATCTCAAGCAACGACATAATTATTCAGCCCTGTTTCTTTCTTCCTCGTCCTGAGGAGCGGCGAAGCCGCGTCTCGAAGGACGACACTCAACAATCTCATCCTTCGAGACGGCGCTTTCGCGCCTCCTCAGGATGAGGGCCGTGGCTAACCCACGCTCCCCTCCAGCGAAATCGAAATCAGCTTCTGCGCTTCCACCGCGAATTCCATCGGCAGTTGCTGCAGCACGTCCTTGACGAAACCGTTGACCACAAGCGCGGTCGCCTCCTCCGCCGACATGCCGCGCTGGCGACAATAGAACAGCATGTCCTCAGAGATTTTCGAGGTCGAGGCCTCGTGCTCGAACACCGCGGACGAGTTCTTGGCTTCGATATAGGGCACGGTATGCGCGCCGCACTGGTCGCCGATCAGCAGCGAATCGCAATTGGTGAAATTGCGCGCGCCCGTCGCCTTGCGGTGCGCGGTGACGAGGCCACGATAGGTGTTGTTGGACTTGCCCGCAGAAATGCCCTTGGAAATGATGCGGCTCGTGGTGTTCTTGCCCAAGTGGATCATCTTAGTGCCGCTATCGACCTGCTGCATGCCGTTCGAAATGGCGATCGAATAGAACTCGCCGCGCGAGCCGTCGCCGCGCAGGATGCAGCTCGGATATTTCCAGGTGATCGCCGAGCCGGTTTCGACCTGCGTCCAGGAAATCTTCGAGTTCTTGCCACGGCAGTCGCCGCGCTTGGTGACGAAGTTGAAAATGCCGCCCTTGCCGTCGGCGTCGCCCGGATACCAGTTCTGCACCGTCGAGTATTTGATCTCGGCGTCGTCATGCGTGACCAATTCGACGACGGCGGCATGCAACTGGTTCTCGTCGCGCATCGGCGCGGTGCAGCCTTCGAGATAGGAAACGTAGGCGCCCTTGTCGGCGATGATGAGCGTGCGCTCGAATTGGCCGGTGTTGGCTTCGTTGATGCGGAAATAGGTCGACAGCTCCATCGGGCAGCGCACGCCCGGCGGCACGTACACGAACGAGCCATCGGAGAACACCGCCGAATTCAGCGTGGCGAAGAAGTTGTCGGTGGTCGGCACCACGGAGCCGAGATATTTCCGCACCAGCTCGGGATGTTCCTGGATCGCTTCCGACATCGGCATGAAAATCACGCCGGCTCGCTTCAACTCTTCCTTAAAGGTGGTTGCCACCGAAACGCTATCGAACACCGCATCGACTGCGACGCGGCGTTCGGCCAGCACATTGCCGTCGGCATCCTTGCGCACGACCCCGGCCAGCATCTCCTGCTCGCGCAGCGGAATGCCGAGCTTCTTGTAGGTCTCGAGAATCTGCGGATCGACCTCGTCGAGCGACGACAGTTCCGGCTTCTTCTTCGGCGCCGAATAGTAATAGGCGTTCTGGTAGTCGATCTTGGGATAATCGACGCGCGCCCAGGTCGGCTCGCGCATGGTCAGCCAGCGCTTGAACGCTTCAAGCCGCCATTCCAGCATCCAGGCCGGTTCGTTCTTCTTGGCTGAAATATAGCGCACCGTGTCTTCCGACAGGCCGATCGGGGCCTTCTCGGATTCGACGTCGGTGACGAAGCCATATTTGTATTGGTCAACGTCGATCTGTCGGACCCGATCGACGGTCTCTTGTACGGCCGGCATTCTTCCCTCCGCTCACGGTTTCAAGGACCGCGGGTTGGATTAGTCGGTTATGGTCGGTTCGCTAACTTGCGTTGCGATCTTCCCTTTGAATTCGAATGTCACGCGGCGTTCGCGTGACTCTTAAGTAATGACGAAACCACGCGCATCCAAGCACTTAGCAGCAGGTCGATATCGGCCTCGGTGGTATCGGGCCCCAGGCTGACGCGCACCGCGCCCCGCGCCAGATCCGCCGAAACGCCCATCGCGGTCAGCACAGACGAGATCTGCACCTTGCCGGACGAACAGGCGGCGCCGGACGACACCGCTATACCATTGAGATCGAAGGAGATTATCGCAGTCTCCGCTTTCAGGCCGGGAACCGCGAACAAAGAGGTATTGGGCAGCCGCACCACGTCGGCGGCGAAGATCACGGCGGCCGGCGTCTGCACTTTCAGCGCCGCCTCGAAACGATCGCGCAAAGCCGCCATGCGCGCAGCGTCCGCCTGCCTTGCAAGTCTCGCGGTCTCGGCCGCCGCGCCGAAACCGGCGATGGCCGCTACATTCTCGGTGCCGGCGCGCAAATTGCGCTCCTGGCCGCCGCCGCGAATGAGTGGCTCGGAAATATGAATGCCGTCGCGGCGCACGAGCGCGCCCGCGCCTTGCGGGCCGCCGATCTTGTGCGACGACAGGCTGATGAGATCGGCGCCGAGCGCGCCGATATCGCAATCGATGCGGCCGGCGCCCTGCACGGCATCGACATGCAACAGACCGTTGGCCGCATGGACGATCCCGGCAATTGCCGCGATCGGCTGGATCGCGCCGGTCTCGTTATTGGCCAGCATGACCGACACAAGCGGACGCTCGGCGCGCGCCAACGCGGCTTGCAGCGCCGCCAGATCGACAATGCCGTTGGCATCGACCGGCAAGGTCTCAACCGCATCGGCGGCAAAGCGGCCGCCGCAGCGCACGGAAGGATGCTCCACCGCCGAAACGAACAGCCGGTCGCGGGGCTCCTTGCGGCCCCCCGCTTCCAGCGCCGGCGTCAGCGCCAGCATGTTGGCCTCGGTCGCGCCTGACGTAAAAGTAACGTTCCTGGGTTCCGCCCCGGCCAGAGCGGCGACCTGCGCCCGAGCCTGCTCGATGGTCTGGCGGGCGGCACGGCCTTCGGCATGCACGGACGAGGCATTGCCGGTCAGCGCCATTACCGCCAGCGCAGCCACACGGGCTTCCGCGCGCAAGGGCGCGGTGGCATTCCAGTCAAAATAAGCGCGTTCCGTCATCAGTTCCGTCAGTATCCAAATACCAAATTGCCGCGTGGGCCCTTCAAAAAGCTTGCTTTTTGCCTACCTGACTGTGGTAGAAGCCCGCATCGCCCGAGCAACTTATAGCCATTGTTGCGGCGGTGAACAGCGGAAATCATATAATTAGAATAATTCTAAACTAGCGCATTCCGGCCGCCCTCCGCTTAGGCGACGCGCTATAGCCAAAGCCCCGGCGCAAAAGCCGCCCGGCGCGCCAATTCGAGGTCGTTACCATGCCAGAGGTCATTTTCACGGGTCCGGCGGGCCGGATCGAAGGCCGCTACCACCCGGCGAAACAGAAGAACGCCCCGATCGCCATCGTGCTGCATCCGCACCCGCAGTTCGGCGGCACGATGAACCACCAGATCATTTATCAGATGTACTACGCCTTCGTGAACCGCGGCTTCTCGGCGCTGCGTTTCAATTTTCGCGGCGTCGGCCGTTCGCAGGGCTCGTTCGATCACGGCACCGGCGAATTGTCGGACGCGGCGGCAGCGCTCGACTGGGCGCAGACCATCAATCCGGAAGCCAAGAGCTGCTGGATCGCCGGCTTCTCGTTCGGCGCCTGGATCGGCATGCAACTTCTGATGCGCCGCCCGGAGATCGAAGGCTTCATCTCGATCTGCCCGCCGGCCAACCTCTACGACTTCTCGTTCCTGGCGCCCTGCCCGTCCTCCGGCCTGATCATTCATGGCGACAAGGATGCGGTGGTGCCGGCCAAGGACGTCAACACGCTCGTCGAGAAGCTGAAGACGCAGAAGGGCATTATCATCGAACAGAAGGTCGTGCCCGGCGCCAATCATTTCTTCGACGGCAAGGTCGACACGTTGCTCGGCTCGATTGAGCAGTATCTCGACAAGCGCCTGAAGACCGAGCGCAAGCCGGCGGCGTGATAAAAGCATCGAAAAGTTCCATTGTCGGTTTCACCGGCAATGGCCGGTGCATTGTCATTCTCCTTCCTGCATAATCATACGCAGAGCCGTAAAGGCCACCGCGCGTATGGGGGAGGATCCGAATGAGTTGGGTCGAAGCGGCCGGCTATTTCGCATCGGCCCTGGTCTTCGCGACGTTCTGCATGAAGACCATGATTCCGCTGCGCCTCGCCGCCATCGGCAGCAACGTCGCCTTCATCGCGTATGGAATTGCCGGACAGATCTATCCGGTACTCATCCTTCACGCCGTGCTGCTCCCGATGAACCTGTGGCGTACCGTCGAAATGCTGCGTCTGGTGCGCCGCGTCGAGGCAGCGGCCAAAGGCGACCTGTCGGTGGAGTGGCTCAAGCCGTTCATGAAGACAGAGCGCCATCGGGTGGACGACATCCTGTTCCGGCGCGGTGACGATGCCGACCGGCTCTATATGCTGATCTCCGGCACAATACTGCTTGAAGAAATCGACGTCACATTGGGTCCGGGCGATATCTTCGGCGAGATCGCGCTGTTTTCGGCCGCCCATCGACGTACGCAAACCGCGCGCTGCACGAGCGATATCGAGCTGCTCTGGATCGGCGAAAGCGATCTCGCGCTACTATGCTACCAGAATCCGGCGGTGTCGTTTCATCTGCTGCGGCTCGTCACCAACCGATTGTCCGCCAGCGCCGCGCTAACCGAACAACGGCCGGCGCCGACGTAACGCCGCCGCGGCCTCACCACCTGGCGATCGGCCGCTCGCCGGCCGCGCCAAGCTGTTTCCCCGCCCTCACCGATCCGATTGTCATCAGGAGCCCCCCACTGGGACCACCGCGCTTCCGGCGGCTCAGGTTGTATTGATAAATCTGAGGGCGAGTAACAATCAAGGAGGGATTTACGCAGGTTTTTTCGCGCCCGAACTCCTGCTTCCAATGATGTGATGTAATGCGCGGCGCTCTACGCCTGCGCCGCGATCCTGTGTCGCGGCGCGGCTTTATCCGCGCCTGTCACCGCGCCGAGCGCGCCCTTCGACAAAGTATATGTGACACAATCTTGAATGTGCTTGATCAGCACGGCTTTCGCCGACGCGATGTCGCGCTTGAGCGCGGCGTCGAGCAGCAGGCGGTGTTCATGCGCCGACAGTTCGCCGCGAAAAATTACCGCGATCATCAGATAGCGCTGGTACTTGTCATAAACCACCGAATGCGTATCGAGCAGCACCTTCGAGCCGCAGGCCGACAACAAGGCCTGGTGGAATTCCCAATCATAGCGCTTCCACAGCGCCGTCGCGGTTTTGTCGCCTTGCAGCACGCGGGTTTCCATGGCGCCGAGCTTGTGATGCGCCGACACGACGCGGCCTTCCCACTCCATGTCGCCGCACGCGAAGGACTGCTCCATCGCGTGGCATTCGAGCAGTTGGCGGAGATTGGCGATTTCCTTGAAATTCGCCGGCGACACCGGCGCGACGTCAAAGCCGCGCGCGCCTTCGGCGACGATCAGGCCTTCCGAGGTCAGGCGGCTCAAAAGTTCGCGCAGCGTGCTCAAGCCCACGCCGTAAGCATCCTTCAGGCCGTCGAGCTTGAGCCGCTGCCCCGGCGCCAGCCGGCCGAACAGAATATCGGAGCGGATCCGCTGGTAGGCCTTTTCTCCCGCCGTCTGCATGCCGCCTCCCGTTTCGTCAGAGGATATCAGCATACTCCGATAGATCCGGGACCGCTACGGCTGGGCGACAAGGCCGCCGGTCATCGGCTCGTTCACGCCGGTGGTCAGCGGATAGGTAATCGGCAGCCCTTGCTGCGTGCGCACCGCCAGATAAGCAAAAGCCTGCGCCTCGATCGACTGCGACGACCAGCCGACCGCATCGGCGGTCTCGACTGTCGCAGGGTAAAGGCGGTCGCAGAGCATCTTCATCAAGGTCGGATTGCGCGCGCCGCCGCCGGCGACGATCCACGAACGCGGCGGCTCCGGCAGGCGCTTGACCACACGCGCCACCGAGGCCGCCGTCAGCGCCGACAAGGTCGCCGCGCCGTTCGCCACGGTGAAATCCGGCAGCCCGATATTGGCGAAGGCAAAGGCATTGCGGTCGAGCGATTTCGGGCAGGCTTGATCGAAGAAGGCATGCGCGAGAACGCGCTCGACGAAGCCTTCATCGACAATGCCGCGCGCGGCCTCGTCGCCATCGCGGTCGAGCGGCGCGCCGGTGCGCGCCCGCATGAAATCGTCGATCAGCGCATTGCCCGGCCCGGTGTCGCAGGCGACCGGGTCGCCGCCATTGACGAAGGTGACGTTGGCGACGCCGCCGACATTCAAGACGGCAATCGGATGCGGCCGGGTAATGCTGCGCGCCAGCGCTTGATGAAACACCGGCACCAGAGGCGCGCCCTGCCCGCCGGCCGCGACATCGGCGGCGCGGAAATCATAGGCCACCGGCATGCCGAGCCGCCGCGCCAGCGCGGCGCCGTCGCCGATCTGGACGGTCAGTCTGGACGCCGGCCTGTGCAGCACAGTCTGGCCGTGAAAGCCGACCACCGCGACATCGGCGCGGTCGATAGTCTCGGCCTCGAGGAAGGCCTCGACGGTCTCGGCATGGACGCGGGTAATGAACACATCGGCCTCGGCCAGCACGCCCGGCCGCGCCGTGCGGTCGGTCAATGCCGCGCCATCGGCCAAGGCCTGCCGCAACAGCGCCCGTTCGCCGTCCGAATAAGGCCGGTAGCCGACCGGGCCGAAACCGGCGATCCGCACGCCGTCGGTCTCGATCAGCGCCACATCGACGCCGTCGAGCGAGGTGCCGCTCATCAGCCCAATGGCCCGCACTACCCCCAAAACTCAGCCCCTTGCGCTTGCCGTCCGACCGGTTGAATCCGGTCGCGGACCTGATACACCACCCGCCACCGTCAAACGAGCACGCCCGCCGGCCGCGAGAACTTTATCCATGACTACCTATAAATCCGATTTTCTTAACATTCTCAGCGAGCGCGGCTTTATCCACCAGGTCTCGGAACCGGACGCCCTCGACGCCAAGGCGGCCGAGGGGCAGATCACCGCCTATATCGGCTACGACTGCACCGCGGCGTCGCTGCATATCGGCCATCTGCTGCCGACCATGATGCTGTACTGGCTGCAGCAGACCGGCCACCGGCCGATCGCGCTGATGGGCGGCGGCACCACGCGGGTCGGCGATCCGTCCGGCAAGGACGAAACGCGCCGCGTCCTGACCGACGACGTCATCAACGAGAACATGCGCAGCATCCGCGCGACCTTCTCGAAATTCCTGAAATTCGAAAACGACGGCGGCAATGCCGTCATGGCCAACAATGCCGACTGGCTGAACACCCTCAACTACATCGATTTCCTGCGCGACGTCGGCCGGCATTTTTCGGTCAACCGCATGCTGTCCTTTGA
Organism: Rhizobiales bacterium Ga0077525; assembly: GCA_001464835.1. GTDB lineage: Bacteria > Pseudomonadota > Alphaproteobacteria > Rhizobiales > Xanthobacteraceae > Pseudolabrys. The sequence continues at coordinate 79,235 of LNDS01000022.1, forward strand.
CTCTGTGAAGCTGCGGCTGGAGCGCCAGCACGAACTGTCCTTCCTCGAATTCAATTACATGATCCTGCAGGCTTACGACTTCGTCGAATTGAACAAGCGGTATGGTTGCGTGCTGCAAATGGGCGGCTCCGATCAATGGGGCAACATCGTCAACGGCATCGATCTCGGCCGGCGCATGAACAACGCCAATTTGTATGCGCTGACCGCGCCGCTGATCACGACATCGTCCGGAGCCAAGATGGGCAAGACCGCCGCCGGCGCGGTCTGGCTCAATGCCGACCTCGTTTCGCCCTACGGCTACTGGCAATACTGGCGCAACACCGAAGACGGCGACGTCGCGCGCTTTCTCAAATTGTTCACGACGCTGCCATTGTCCGAAATTTCAAAGCTCGCCGCGCTGCAAGGCGCCGAGGTCAATGAGGCCAAGAAGGTTCTCGCCACCGAGGCGACCGCTCTGATGCACGGCCGCGCCGCTGCGGATGAAGCCGCCGGCACCGCGCGCAAGACTTTCGAGGAAGGCACGTTCGCGCAGTCATTGCCGACCGTCGAAGTCGCGCGTGCGACGCTCGAGCAAGGCATCGGCGTGCTCAATGCTTTTGCCGAGTTGACCGCCCTTGTGTCGTCGAACGGCGATGCCCGCCGCCAGATCAAGGCCGGCGGTCTCAAGGTCAACGACGCCACGGTATCGGATGAGAAGATGATTTTGACCGCCAAGGACCTGACCGTGGACGGCGCGATCAAGCTGTCGCTCGGCAAGAAGAAGCATGTGTTGTTGAAGCCGGTTTAACTTGTAACAACCAGAGCGCCGCTCACTCCGCCGCCGCCATGACGCCTTTCGGCGCAATCATGGTGACGATGGCGTCCTCGCTGTCTTCGATAAATTCCGGATCGCGCTTCAAACTCTCGAAATCACGCGGCGTTGGAATAGCCTCCCCATCGGCGCGCATCGCAGAGAAATGTCCGGACAGCGCTTCGGCCGCATTCCCGATGGCTTCCTCAAAGGTATCGCCGGCCGAGACGCAGCCCGGCACGTCGGGGAAGCTTACGCCGTAGCTCGTGCCCGCGTCCTTGTGCACCAGTGCGATATATTGGGCCATGGCTATCGCTGCTCCTTCAAACCCGCTTGCCGATAGATCGACTTTACGGTCTTCGGATGCAAGTCCTTGCGGGGATGCGGCACAGTGACCTTTCCCGGTTTCATAGCGTGCTTGAAGTGATGATGGCTGCCGGTCGCACCGATATAAAACCAGCCGTCTGCCTCAAGCTCACGCATAATATCACGAGAATCCTTGCCCACCGAATGCCCCGCCCATGCAAGCAAGAGTTGCATAGAGTTTTCAGTGCGGCAAGTTCTCAAGATAAGGCTGCTCACCGCTGCGGCGGCACGAATCCCGGATCGAAACTGCCCGGCGACGGGATGAACTTGCGCAGCAATCCTGGCGCGATGGCGCTCACCGGATTGACCGAAATGCGCGGCGCGCTCGGCGGCCCCACCGCCTCATAGGTGATGCCGACCAGGCCTTCGTTGCTGCCGCCGAGCAACATGCCGACCAATGGAATCTGGCCGAGGCCGAACATGTTGTTCAGGCCGTAGAACGGCACGAAGGTGCCGCGCAGATGCACCTCGTCGCGGGCGTAATCGACCTGGCCTTCGACCGTCGCGCCGATCTGCGGCCCGCGCACGATGCCGTCGCGCACCGCCATGCGGCCGGGCAATTTGGTAAAGCCCGCGCTCGCCTCGGAGAAATTGACGCCGCGTCCGGCGGCGCCGCCGGCGCTGGAGGCAATGCGGTCGAGCGCCGCCTCGCCGCGAATTAGGAAATTGCGGATGGTGATGGTGCCGACCTGCGGCGCCTGGTCCTCGGTCGGCGGGTCCATCGCCACCCACATGCTGCCGCCGACCATCTTCGGATAGGTGTCGGTAAAGCGGAACAGCGCGCCGGCATCTTCGGTCTCGAGAAATATGACCTGATGATTGTCGCGGGCACGTACGCGAATATCGCCGTTGAACGGCGTGTCACGGCCGATCTTGGAATTCAGCGAAAATGTGCGGATGCGGCCGCTGCGCCGCGACAGCCGCAGTTCAAGGCCGCGCAAAGTCTCGCCATTGTGCCCAGCCACCGTGCCGATCTTGATGTCAAGATCGAGATCGACCTGCTTCTGTCGATTCTTTTCATCGACGCCGGCCAGCGCGCCTTTGACGAAAGCGCGGCCGTCATACACATCGCCGCGCATCGTCACCCGCAACACGCCTTCGCCACTGCGGTCTGCCTTGAGCGACACCTTGTCGCCGTCGGACAGGCTGAATACCGGAAAATTAGCCGCCGTCAGCGTATTGCTGGCATCGAGTTCGACCGAGCCCTTCACCGTCGCGCCGCCGCCCTCGACACTAAGATCGTCGAAGCGCGTCTGTTTGGCATTCTTCGCCAGCGTGAATGTCGCGCGTGCCGGCTTGCCGGCGGCCTTCACCCAGCCGGGCAGAAGATTGTCGATCTTTACGGGACCGAGATCCGCATCGACATTCATGCGGTCGTCCTTGACGTAATCGCCGACCAGCCCGGCGAGCTTGATCGGAATAGCCCCCGTCACCGCACCGCCGAAATCGATGCCGAGGCGGCGTCGCGCCGCTTCATCGACCGAGGCCTGCAAGCGCAACTCGGCGCTCACGTCACCTTTTTTTCGGCGGATTTCGATCGAGGCCGGCAGACCGTTGAGCTTGACGTCGCCTTTGATCTGATAGCCATCGGTGGAAGCATTCACCTTTAACGACGAAGCTTCGACCTTCTGGCCAAGAAACAACTTTTCCGCGGCGAAATTTGTCAGTTCCGCGGCGACCGCATAGGTCGTCGCCTTCTTCGACATGTTGTCGTCGAGCGGCAAGCCAACCGTGACCTGCGCGCTGATCGTGCCGCGGCTCGACGCCGGGTCGAGTGCAAGCCCGACCGTATCCCGCAACGCGCCGCCGGCCAGGAGTTCGGCCGCGACCGGCACCGTGCCGTCGATGCGAAAGCTCGCCCGCGCCGGCGGCGGCTTGAGATGGGTGTCGGGGACTTCAAAGACGCCGCTGGCGACGTTGAGCTTGCGGCCCGGCGCCACTTCGACCGTACCACGGCCGAGATTGATGGTCGCAGTGCCGCCGGTGACCCGAACGTTGAGATCGGCGTCGCGGATCGCCGGCAGATCGTCCACTGGCTTGACGGTGGTGCCGCTGGTTTCGATATCGACGCTCAGCCCGTCTTCCGGCGTTGGCGGACCGTCATTCCGGAAAACGGATGCCGGCCCATTGCCGGCAATCACCACGCGTTCGACCGTGCCGCCGGTGATGTGACCGACGACCCACTGGCGCACATCGGCGGCGGCGAACACCGGCCACAGCCGTTTCATCACCGCCATCGGCATGCGCGTGCCGGCGACGCCGAAGGCGAGATGCGGCTCGGCGCCGGCGAAATCCATGCTGCCCGTCAGGGCGACGCCGACATTGTAGGCCGGGCGCGTATCGATGCGGCTGAAGTCGCCCTGGTCGAGATCGAAACGCTTGCGCGTTGGGTCGATGCGGCCGCGCACGGTCACGCGGTTGATGGCAAAGCCTTCCTGGTCGGTGCCCGGCGTGCCGCCGAGAATGACCGGATCGATCACCGGATCGCCGCGTTCCATGCCGAAGCGCCAGGCGGTTTCATTGCCCGACGGCGGCTCGACAATGGCGCGCAAGGTGAACTGGTTGCCGCCGGAATTGATCTGGAACGGCACGATCAGATTGCCGCGCTGCGCCTCCCAATTGAATCGGAAATCGGCACGCTCGATCTCGATGCGCGAATTCTCATCGCTGTGATCGACAATGGTGCCGGCATCGGTCGAGAGCTGGCCCTGCACGACCTGCGGCGTGCCATCGGGCAAGATTTCGGCGCGGATCGAGGCCGACACCGGCAGGTTGACGTCGATATTGGCCTCGGTCAGGCGCAGCGCCAGCAGCATGTCGCGGGTCGAGACCTTGCGCGCCTCGATGCCGACCGCGCGCACGCCGTCGGGCAGCGGACGCATCGCCGCGCTTAACACCCACGGCCGTTCCGCATTGACGGATTCGAGCCGGAATACCATGCCGCCCTGCGCCGGCCGGGTCAGGCTGGCGTTGATGTTGTCGAAGGTCCATTGCTTGCCGTTGCGGCGGTCGTCAACGCTGAGATTGCCGTTCTTCAAGCCGAGTTCGCGCAGATCGTGGCCGTCGAGCCCGGTGGCGCCGATGCCCTCGAGCCAACTCATGACGCCGGCGATGTCGGTGAACGCTGCCGGCAATGCACCCGGCGCCGGCGTCGCGGTGGATGGCCCCGCGGGCGTCACTTTGGCCGGGGCGGTCGCGATCGGCCGCAAGGTTTCAGGCTTGTCGGCGCCGGCAAACACCGTGACGCGGCCATCGGTTTCGATGCGCACCGCCATTTCGGCGCCGACGAGATTGATGCTTTGCGCGCGCACCTTGCCGATGATGAGGCTGAGGCCCGACAACCCGACTTCGGCCTTCGGTGCACTCGCCACCACGGTGCCATCGGCGCCACGCACGACGATGTCGCGCAGGCGCAAGGTGGTGCGGCCGGTCTCGTCGCGCTCGATCTGGGTGCCGCCGACGGTGACCATATCGGTGGCGCCGAAATTCTCTTCGATCGCGGCCTTGAGCCAGGGCGTGGCGATGTCGAGTTCGATCGGCCCGCTCGACAGCCGATACCACAGCGCCAGGCAGCCGACGGTCAGCACCGCCGTGGTGACGGTCAGGCCCCAGAACAGCCGCCGCAGATAGGGCCGCCGCAGCTCCCGGACCAGCCGCCGGCGAAAGCTGCCCCAGCGGCGGCGTCCCTTTGACGCCGCTTTGTCCGAGCTTTTTTCGCCACCTTGCGCCCTATGCGGCTGCCGCGCTTTGTGCGGGGCCGCAGGCGCGTGGGGGGCGGAATGCCCAGGATGGTGGCCTTTACCTGTCATACCCTCACATTATTGCCAGTCGGCGATACGCAAATCTCAAGGAATCGGCCGCAATTGCGCGATCATGCACCCCGCGGGCGCGATGGGCGATACCGCCTATCAAATCACTGACCGGCCCTTCTATATCGGCACCAATCGGGAAAGCCGGTTGCTTCCGCCTGGGGCAAATGGCATCTCCGACATTGACCGGTCGAAAGCGACGAAAGGAAGGCATATGCCTCGGAACAGACAGGACAAATCGGCGCTTGAACCGGCTGGCGGTCCGGCTGAAGACGGCTTGGCAGAGGGGGACCGGGCGCCGGCATTTACGCTGACGCAAGACGACGGCACAAAGATCGCGCTCAAGGATTTCAAAGGCCGCAACCTGGTCCTCTATTTCTATCCGAAAGCCGACACGCCCGGCTGCACCATTGAGGCCATCGACTTCTCCGCCAAGCGCGCTGCCTTCGCCAAGGCCGGCACCGATATCCTCGGCGTCTCCGCCGACCCGGTCACGGCGCAAGCGAAATTCAAGACCAAGCACAAGCTGAAAATCCCCCTCGCCTCCGACGAGTCGAAAGCGATGTTGGAGGCCTATGGCGCCTGGGGCGAGAAAACGATGTACGGACGCAAATTTATGGGGGTCATCCGCAAGACCTTCCTGATCGACGGCGCCGGCCGCATCGTGCGCGTCTGGCCGAAAGTCAAAGTGCCCGGCCATGCCGACGAAGTTCTGGAAGCAGCTCGGGAATTACCGGTTTCTTAACCATATCGGTTTGATATCGGCGCACTGGCAAGCGGCCGTCACGGCAGCGCCGGCGCGGAGCGTTCATGTCGTATTCCCAGTCTGCCTACGAGTATCCCGGCAACGCCGCCGCCACCCGTTCGCAATCAACCGAGAACGTCTCGCGCCATCTCAACCGCAAGCACGGCTCGCAGGCCGCGATGGACGGCTACACCCTTGTCCATGCCGGCCGCGCCGTGCGCATCGGCCCGGTCGCTTTCTGGATCGTTGTCGGCACGCTCGTCATCATGGGGATCTGGTCGATCGCCACCGGCACCTACTTTGCGTTCCGCGAGGACGTGCTGACCCGCCTGATCGGACGCCAGGCCGACATGCAGTTCGCCTATGAGGACCGCGTCGCCGAGTTGCGCGCGCAGGTCGACCGCATCACCAGCCGGCAGATGCTCGATCAGGAACAGTTCGACAAGAAGCTGCAAGCCCTGATGCAGCGGCAGGCCACCCTTGAACAGCGTAGCGCGGCCATTACCGGCGAGGTCGTCACCACCGGCTCGATCAAGCCGTCGCGCTTGGCGCCGCCAGCCGAGGCCCGCAAGGCCATCAAGCCGCAGCCGATCAGCGACACCGTCATTTTTACCGCCCCGCCCGACCGCGAAGCCCGCCTCCAGTCGCGCGAACTTCAGGCCAATCCGACGCGGCTCGCCAATGGCGGCAACGCCAACAGCCTCGACGGCATTCTGGCGCGCGTGTCGCTGTCGCTCGACAAGATCGACCAGAGCCAGACCGCGACTTTGACCGACATGGAAGAACAGGCCGACACCAAGGCGCGCCGCATCGGCGGCGTGCTCGCCGATCTCGGCGTCAATGTCAGCAAGGCGCCGCCCGCTGCCGGTATCGGCGGCCCGTATATCCCGCTCAAAATACCGAAAGGCAACGGCGCCTTCGAGCGCCAGCTCTACCGCATCAATGTGGCGCGCGCGCAGATCAACCGCTATACGCAGACGCTAGCCACCGTGCCGGTACGCAAGCCGGTGGTCGGCAACGTCGATATGAGTTCGCCGTTCGGCTCACGCATGGACCCCTTCCTGAGAGGCCCTGCGATCCATGCCGGCATCGACCTGCGCGGCGACACCGGCGATCCGGTGCGCGCCACCGCCACCGGGCAGGTCGTCACCGCAAGCTGGCAAGGCGGTTACGGCAACATGGTCGAGATCGACCACGGCAATGGCCTATCGACCCGCTACGGCCACATGTCAAAGATCGAGGTGAAGGTCGGCCAGCGCGTCGCCATCGGCCAGACCATCGGCCGCATCGGCTCGACCGGCCGCTCGACCGGCCCGCATCTGCACTATGAAACGCGCATCGACGACAAACCGGTCGATCCGCAGAAATTCCTCCGCGCTGGCTTGCGCTTGGGCAGCGGGATTCTGGGCTCGAATATTTAGACGCGCTCAGCGATTGATTCCGGAAGTGGCAGCACCGACACCGAACCCAACCGGCGGGATTTCCTGAATCTTAATCGGCTCAATAAGCTCAATCGTTTTATTGTAGTTGTCGAAACGGAATGACTGAGTGCTGCGATCAACCGCGATGGCCTTGCCTCCAAATGAGGGGGCCTGCACAACCAACAGCGGAAACTCACCATCGCCCTCGGCAATCTTCATACGAACAATGTTGCCGTTGACGGAAAACGGCTTGGGCTCGGTATAGACATTCACCCGCGAAAAATTGTCGATTGCGGTCAGCTCAACGCCGTTTTTATCGAGCATCTGTATCTGGGCTTTAATCGTCCAGATCGACCGCTGAAAACCCGAGAAGGTGTTTTCCATGTTTTTTATGAGTGGAAACGTGGCCGCAAAGACAATCAGGTATCCGGCAAAAGCGCCGCTCGCCCGCACCGTTAGCCCCGCCAACGGCCCGCTGACGGCGACCGAGGTCGCGGGAAACAATTTATAGATCAGAATGGCGGGCACGAGCGGCGCCAGCACCCAAAGGAGATGGAGGCCAACCAACGACACAATAACGGTCATTTCCCGGGACATTTTTAGCGCCCTTCCCAACTCAACCAGTAGTCGTTATAATTACACAGTGCCCGAATAGGTAAAAGCCCTAATGGAGGCAAAATGCGAATTTTCCCAGCAGCTTTGATGGCTGCCGCGCTTACCGTTCTAGCGGCACCGAATGTCTCCTCGCAGACTGCAGAAATCGAACTTGCCAAACAATATCTGGCAACTCTGGATAAAGGCGACTTCCACAATGCCTACAGCAATTTTTTGGCGCCAAGTTTTCAGGCCCAGATGACCTTGCAAAACTTCGCAATGAGTTACCAGAACACGAAACAGCAATTGGGCGTCAATATCGGACAACAGACGTTCAGGAACAGCGCGGGGCGCTCCGAGCGTCAGGTTGTTCTGCAAAATACTGTGCCTACGCCAAATGGGCCGGCATTACAGGTCAGGTTCCGAACGATCTATCCCAACACAGTCGCGTTTGAAGACGTCTATATGCAACCGACCCCGTTCGGCACAAAGGTCGTCGGCACCTGGATAGCACCAGGCTTCTGACCTATTCCACATCCTCAACGCTATCCGGGCCCCCGCCGAACGCTTTCTGCGCCAGCGCCGCCTGCATGAACGGGTCGAGATCGCCGTTGAGCACGCCGTCGCTGTCGGAGGTCGAGACGCCGGTGCGCAGGTCCTTGACCATCTGATACGGATTGAGAACGTAAGAGCGGATCTGGTGCCCCCAGGCGATGTCGGTCTTGGCGTCCTGTGCCGCGACCGCCTTGTCCTCGCGCCGCTTCACCTCGGCCTCGAACAATTTGGCGCGCAGCATGTCCCAGGCCATGGCGCGGTTGCGGTGCTGCGAACGGTCCTGCTGGCACTTCACCACCGTGTTGGTCGGTATATGCGTCAGGCGCACCGCCGACTCGGTCTTGTTGACATGCTGGCCACCGGCACCGCCCGAACGCATGACGTCGGTGCGCACGTCGCTCTCGTTGATCTCGATCTTGATGCGGTCGTCGATCACCGGAAACACGACGACGCTGGCGAACGACGTATGCCGCCGCGCATTGGCGTCGAACGGCGAAATGCGCACCAGCCGGTGCACGCCGTTCTCGCTTTTCAGCCAGCCATAGGCGTTATGGCCCTTGATCTGTACGGTGGCAGACTTGATGCCGGCGCCCTCGCCTTCGCTCTCTTCGACCCACTCGACCTTGTAGCCCTTCTTCTCGGCCCAGCGCACATACATGCGCATCAGCATCTCGGCCCAGTCCTGGCTCTCGGTGCCGCCGGAGCCGGCATGGACTTCGAGATAGCAGTCGTTGGCGTCGGCTTCGCCCGACAGCAACGCTTCGAGTTCGCGCCGCGCCACCTCGGCCTTGAGGACCCTGAGCGCAGCTTCGGCCTCGCCGACCGTGGCAGCGTCCTTCTCGGCTTCGCCGAGTTCAATCAGCATCAGCTGGTCGGCGAGATCCTGCTCGATGCGGCCGATGGACTTGAGCTGGTCCTCCAGCGCGTCGCGCTCGCGCATGGTCCGCTGCGCCTTGGCCTGGTCGTTCCAGAAAGCGGGGTCTTCGGCGAATTTGTTCAGTTCGGCGAGGCGGCGCGTCGCGGTATCGACGTCAAAGATGCCTCCTCAGCAGCCCGACCGACTGCTTGATGTCTTCAACGAGATTCTGTGTTTCGGCGCGCATCGCTTTGTCCATGCAGCCGAATCGACATTTTCGAACGGCTTCCTTCCGCAAATATGCATGGGGGTTTAGCGGCGCAACGGCGCCGGCGCAACCGGGACCTCGGCCGCCGGTCCAGGATTTCCGGCAAGGCCACGCGGAATGGCGTTTGGGCCTATTTCAGGTTCATGCAGTTCGCATAGAAAGTGACGGTCGCCGGCCAGTCGGAAAACACCCCGACAACGCCGACCTGCTGGGCCAGAACGTCGAGCACTTCGTAAATCATGCCGTCATTGTCGACGACGGCATTGACCGACTTGTAGTAGTACCCGCCGCCCTTCTGTAGCGGGCCGGAGCGTTCCAGCGACCAGGTGATGATGTTGAGGCCGGCGGCCTTGGCTTCCCTGGCATAGGCCGAGGGGACGATCTTGCCGTTCTCGACCGTCACCAGCAACGGCATCGACGGCGCGATATAATTGACGCCCTGTGCCTTCAACTCCTTCATCGACGGCTTGAAGGTCGCGGCATTCATCGGGTCGAACGACTTGTCGGTTTCGTCGCGGTCGTCGAGGAAGACCGCTTGCTTGCCGAATTCCGGTTCGGCTTTGATCCAGTAGAGAATGTCGGCGAGGTTGAAGGACTGCGGGAAAACGTCGGCGGGGGGCACACCGGCGGCCTTGTATTCGTCAATCATCGCCTGCGCGTACTGCTCCTGGGTCCAGCCGTCATACGGCATGGCCACGGACGGGGCTTTCAGTTCCGGCGTGAATTTGACGCCCATCTTCTTGACCAGCGCGATGTATTCGGCGTGCGTCATCAGCGTGCCGCCGGCCGCGGCATAAAGATCGGTGCGCCAGCGCGCCGTGCCGTTCATGTAGCCGGCCACTGTCGTCGCCTTGGTATCGGCGGCGTCCATCTTGCCAGTCAACGTCTTGAATTCGGCGAGCGTGATGTCGCTGGTGCGACATTCGGCGGAGGCCGGCTTGTCGCCTTCCGCCGGGGTGAACGGCTTGGTGCATTTGGCGGCCAGCGCCGTGCCGAGGATGTTCGTTGTGGTGTGAAGGTCGTTCTGGGCGTGCCGGCAAACGAGCTTCCTGTCCTTGGTGAAAGCGACGTCGCACTCCTGAATGCCGGCGCCCATGCGGTGCGCGGCGGTATAGGATTCAACCGTGTGCTCGGCGAACTGCAACGGCGCGCCGCGGTGCGCGATGGAGAACTGCTTGCGCTCCTGCGGCTTGTCGAGACAGGCCTCGAGCCGCGCTTTCAGTTCGGGATTGCGGCTCTGCCCGATCAGAAACTGCGGCCGTACGCCGACTTCGACCGGGGCGGCCGGCGCAACGCTGGAGTAAAGTGACATGGCGATCAGGCTGACCGGCAAAAGCAGCGCGCGCATGGAAATTCTCCACATTGCCTTCGATGACCCAACACAGCGTCGAGCGTCAGCAAGAGAAGGATTTACAAGAGCATCGACTACCGCCTTATGACAGTCGCGCGACGTTTTGCTTTCGCAGCGTTCTGGCGCGATTCGCCATAGGCGACGCTCAATATAGCCCGCCGGTCCCTGACCGCACCGCGCGGCCGGATTCGGGCGACACGCCCTGCCCCCAGGCACGCGGCGGCGCGCCGCCGTTATCGAAGCTGTCACCGGCGCCGACCACCGAATAGCTGTCCGGCGGCGCAGTACCAGGCTTGAACGCCTCAAGGATCGCCTTGGGCGTATCCGGCCCGGCGCGCATGCCGGTCTTGGCATCGACGCGGATCAGCTTGATGCCGGGTGGCACGCGGAACGGCGCCCCGGGCTTGCCGGCCAGCGCGGCCTTCATGAATTCCTTGACCACGGGAGCTGCCAGCTTGCCGCCGGTCTCGCCACGGCCGAGCGAACGCGGCTTGTCGAAGCCGAAGTAAACGCCGACCACCAGGTCGGTGGTAAAGCCGATGAACCAGGCGTCCTTGTAATCGTTGGTGGTGCCGGTCTTGCCGGCGACCGGCTTGCCGACGTCGCGCTGGAAGCCGACGCCGCCGGCGGTGCCGCGAATGGTGACGCCTTCCATCATCGAGGTGATCTGATACGCCGTCATCGGATCGATGACCTGCTCGCGCCGGTCAATTAGCGACGGCTCCGGCTGGTTCTCCCATTTCTTGCCGGAGCAGCCGATGCACTCGCGCTCGTCATGGCGATAAACGGTGTGCCCGTAGCGGTCCTGAATGCGATCGACGAGCGTCGGCTTCACGCGGCGGCCGCCATTGTCGAACATGGCGTAAGCCGTGACCATGCGCAGCAGCGAGGTCTCGCCGGCGCCAAGCGAGAACGACAGATACGGCGGCAGGCTGTCATAGACGCCGAAGCGCTTGGAATATTCCGCGATCAGCGGCATGCCGACATCCTGCGCCAGCCGCACCGTCATCACGTTGCGCGAATGCTCGATGCCGAAGCGCAAGGTCGACGGGCCATGGAAACTGTTCTCGTAGTTCTCCGGCTTCCACACGCCCTGCCCCGCGCCCTGATCGAGTTCGATCGGCGCGTCGAGCACCAGCGATGACGGCGTATAGCCATTGTCGAGGGCTGCGGCATAAACGATCGGTTTGAACGAGGAACCGGGCTGGCGCAACGCCTGCGTCGCGCGGTTGAACTGGCTCTGGTCGTAGGAAAAGCCGCCGACCATGGCGAGCACGCGCCCGGTCCACGGATCCTGCGCGACCAGGGCGCCGGACACTTCCGGCACCTGACGCAGACGGAACTGGCCGTTCGTCTTCTCGGACGGCTCGACATAGACAACGTCGCCCGGATTAAGCACCTGGCCGACTTTGGTCGGCGTCTTGCCGGATACCCGCGCCCACTTCACGCCGTCGAGCGGCAAAATTCCAATGTCGCGGTCCTTGCCGAGATAGCCGGTCGGATCGCGGCCGGGCTGCAAGCCGACACGCGCCGATTGATCGCTGACTTCCAGCACCACTGCCATGCGCCACGGCGCCACGTCATTGAGAGCCTTGACCTCGGCAAGCTTGACGCCCCAGTCGCCGGAAATATCGATCTGGGTGGTGGCGCCGCGCCAGCCATGCGCTTCGTCGTATTTCACCAGCCCGTCGATCAGCGCCTTGCGCGCCTGCACCTGCATCTTCGGATCGAGCGTGGTGCGCACCGACAGACCGCCTTCGTACAGCTTCTTCTCGCCGTAACGTTCATAGAGTTCGCGGCGCACTTCCTCGGCGAAATATTCGGCGGCGAATGTGAGATGCTGAGCGGACGCCTTCTGCACAATGCCGAGGCCTGTGCGCTTGGCCGCTTCGGCTTCAGCCGCCTTGATGAAGCCGGCTTCCGCCATGCGATCAAGCACCCAGTTGCGCCGCTCCAGCGCGCGTTCGCGGAAGCGGAACGGATGATAATTGTTCGGTGCCTTCGGCAGCGCCGCGAGATAAGCCACTTCCGGGATGGTCAATTCGTTGACCGCCTTGTCGAAATAGACCAGCGACGCGGCGGCGATGCCGTAGGCGCCCAGCCCGAGATAGATTTCGTTCAGGTACAGTTCGAGGATCTTGTCCTTCGAATAAGTGCGCTCGATCTTCAGCGCCAAGAGCGCTTCCTTGATCTTGCGGGTGTAAGACACCTCGTTGGTCAACAGGAAGTTCTTGGCGACCTGTTGCGTGATGGTCGAGGCGCCCTGCGGGCGGCGCCCGGAGCCGAGATTCTGCACCAGGTTGACGCCGGCGCGGGCGATGCCCATGAAATCCAGGCCGCCATGTTCGTAGAAATTTTTGTCTTCGGCGGCGAGATAGGCGGTGATGACCAGCTTCGGCACTGCCTGGATCGGGACGTAGAGACGGCGCTCGCGGGCATATTCGGCGACCAGCGAGCCGTCGCCGGCGTGCACGCGCGTCATCACCGGCGGCTCGTAATCCTGAAGCTGCGAATAGTCCGGCAGGTCCTTGGAGAAATGCCACAGCAGGCCGGATACGCCGGCAATGCCGACGACGAACAGGATGGTGCCGGCGGCGAACAGGAACCCGAGGAAGCGCAGAATGAACTTCATGAGCGAATAGTCCCGCTTCTTTCCCCGGCAGCGCAATGGTCGCCAAACCACTTGTTCGCAAGCCACTCTGGTCGCTTGGTTTTATGTTGAAACTGAGGCCACAGGCCGCCCGCGACGTCCATTCAGTTGCCCTTCCCGGCGCTGCCGCGCGCCAATCGAGACGCAAAAAAGGTATCGATCGCCTGCGACAGCGCCGTGGCCGTCTTGGCCTGCCACTCGGCCGAGGTCAAAAGCTTGAGGTCGCCCTTGGTCGACATGTAACCCAATTCCACCAGAACGGAAGGGACGTCCGGCGCGGTCAGAACTTTAAATCCCGCCGACTTCATCGGATTCTTGTGCAGCCGGGCGGCGTTCTTCAATTCGCCGACCACGTGACGGGCAAACTGCGTCGAGTACGTTTTGGTTTCACGCTGCGCCAGATCGACGAGAATATTGGCGACGTCGTCGGGCTCCGCCGTCAGATCGACGCCGGCAATGGCGTCGGCGCGGTTTTCGGCCTCGGCGAGGCGGGCGGCTTCGGCGTCGGAGGCATTTTCCGACAATGTATAGACGGTGGCGCCCTCGGCCTGGCCTTCGCTTTTCGGGATGGCGTCGGCGTGGATCGACACGAACAACGAGGCGCCCTGCGCCCGGCTGAACTTCACCCGCTCGCTGAGCGCGATGAAAGTGTCGTCGGAACGGGTCAGCGCCACGCGATATTTACCGCTGCGCTCAAGCATGCCGCGCAACGTCTGCGCGAATTTCAGCACCACGTCCTTTTCCAGTTCGCCGGTCGCCGCCTTGGCGCCGTTGTCGATGCCGCCATGGCCGGGATCGAGCACGATCAGCGGCCGGCTGTCGGTCGAGCTAGGAGCCGGCGCTTCGCTGCGGCTGACATTGGCGCTGCGCGGCGCGCGCGTTTCTAGCGACATCGCCCGCTGGAAGCTGGTTTTATCGGTGGCCGACAGGTCGATGACCAGCCGCGCCGGCAGGCCGCCTTCGGCATCGAGGACGAAGGCCTTGTCGATGCGCACCGGCCCTTTGGTGTCGAGCACGATACGGGAGCCGCCCTGCATGATGAGGCCGAAACGGAACGCCTTGATCAGGCCGCGGCTCTGTTCGCCGGCCTTCTCGGGCAACTTGAAGGCGACCTGGGGCAGATCGACCACCACGCGGTACGGATTGGCCAAAGCGAAGGCGGCGACGTCGATTTTGCCCGTCAGGTCCATGATGAAGCGGGTCTGGGTGTCCGAGCCGCCGACCCGCACATCGGTCACCGCCGGCAGCCGGTCGATAGCATCCGCCAAGGCTTTCTGCGCCACAGCGCCTTTTTCGGCGGCCGGGGCGGCTAAGACGGCCAACGCCAAGCCCAGCAGAGCGAGCGCTGCGGAAGCCCCAAACCTTCTGAACGCGCGATCTGTCACCGAATCCGACCCTTTCGGTGGTGCTTTTACCCTATTAGCGGCTGCTTCGGTTAATGGAAGTTGACCGGCGCGGCGCAAACCTGCGCGGCCGTGACAAAGAAGCAAGGCGCCAGTTCCTCTGCCCCTCCTAGAGCATCACCTGGCCGGCCACTCCCGCCATTCGCTCTCGCCCATGACGAAATACCGCGTCATGCGCTTGCCATCCCAATGATATTGCAGCGTCTGCGCCTGGATGACCGGCAGTTTCACCAGATCCGGATAGAACAGCGCCGCCGCCTGGCCCGCCGGCCAGCGCACACTTGGATAGACGATGCCGTCGCTGCTGGCGCTTTTCAGCGACGCCGCGAGCGCTTGACCTACCGTCCAATCGTCCGGCGCGAGACACCCCTCGAAGCCGCCGCCACGCAGATCATGCAAGGGGCCAGCAATGCGGGCGCGCAGTTCGCGGTATTGCGCGTCGGCGGCTGGCTCCGCGGTGCGCGCCATGAAGCGTTCAAAATGATAGGCGGCTTCGGCCAAGGCGACCTCAAAGCGATCGCCGCTGTACCAGACGCCGTAACCGCCGTCGGAAAAACGGCTTGGCCGCAAGCGCGATGCATGGGTGAAGGCCGCCATCACCAGACTCGCGCCCGGCCCGCTGACGCGACGCGCTGGCGGCACCAAAGTGAGATCCCCCACTTCGTCGCGCACGCGCGGATTGGTTTTGGCTTCGGCGCGGGCGATCAATTCCCAATCGGCCGGATCGGCGATGTCCTCGAACAGCGACACTGGCGGGTAGATGGTGCGAACAATACGGTGGCTGACCAGCCAGTCGATCTGCGCCACCGGCGGCGTTTCGCTCACCAGCCACCGCGCTCGGCGTCGAGATAGGCGCGCACCGCGCTGAGGTCGCTGGGCGCGCCTGCCAGCATACGATCAAGCGCCGACTGCCCGCCGAAAGCGGTGTTCGGTCGTGCCACCCAGGCGTAACCGCGCGCCGGGTCGGTAAAGAGATGACGCAACGCTTTGTGGATGCCCATCAGGTCGCCGAGCCGCCACACCGTATCCGACGGCACCGCGCCGATCGTGCCGCGCTTCCAGCGGTAGAATGTCGAGGCGCTCGGTTGCCCAAGAAGGACCCTCGCCTGCGCGTCATTGACCTGCCAAAGCCGAAACAGGTTGAAGACCGCGCGCAACATGGCAGCGGCTTCCGCCGGTGTTACAGCGCCCGCCGGCGTAACCGTTGCGGGTCGCGCATTCTGGTCGATGATCGCGGTCTCCGACACGGGCCTCTCCACCCAGAGTGTTTTATGCCATATGGCACAATATATACTAATTAATGCCAACAGACGCAATACCTGAACCGGAGCCTCGCCGCATCGACCGCATCGCCGGGCCGATCCCAAACCTTTCTTGCTATTGAGAGACTCCCGCCGTACATAGAAGGGGCTGATGGTTTTAGTTCCGGTTGTGCCGCGTTCTGGCCCCCGGCCCGCCAGTTCAGGATCGGTCCCCCGAGGAGGCGGACCGAACGGACGGCGAAGCGAGCCGAAACCCTTGTAAGGACACCCGGATCAGCGTCTGGCCACTCTGGCCTTGCGCGTTCTGACCGTTGGCGAAGACTAAACCTCGGCGGCGCTGCTTTTGGCGCAGCCGCAGCGCTACGGGTCGAAACATTCATGCTGCCACGTTCGCAGCAAAGGCAATTTGAGGTCCAACGCTTTCGCGACGCTCTCGTGACTGCGCGTTTTGCTATGGACCGTGCTGCTTTGGAATGGGCCCCGAATTCGCGTGAAAACGCGCCCCTTTCCCTTAAACCCCATCAGGCTACCTCCCTCATGCGCCGTTTTGCGCCGTTTTCGACGCGCGAGCACGCTGGCGGGTACGCCTCAGTGAGAATCTCCAATGCCCGACAAGATGCTGATCGACGCGACCCACCCGGAAGAGACACGGGTGGTGGTACTCCGCGGCAACCGCGTCGAAGAATTCGACTTCGAGTCCGCTAACCGCAAACAGCTTCGCGGCAATATCTACCTCGCCAAGGTCACCCGCGTAGAGCCCTCGCTGCAGGCCGCCTTCGTCGATTACGGCGGCAACCGGCACGGCTTCCTGGCCTTCGCCGAAATTCACCCGGACTATTACCAAATCCCGGTCGCCGACCGGCAGGCGCTGATCGCGCAGGAAGAGCGCGATGCCCGCGCCGCCGACGCGGAAGCCGACAACCGCTCCAGCCGCGGCGGCGGACGCAGCGGCGGCGGACGCAACCGTCACCGCCGCTCCGGCGCCGATCGCCAGCGCGACCCGTCCCGCTCCGAGCCGCTCGCGGTGGATGCCGCCGATCAGCCGCAGCTCGACATGACGCCTGGCGAAGGCGCGCTCGGCGGTTTGCCCGGTGACCAGCCCGAAGTGATGGCGCAGCCTTATTCGGATGAGCCGCCGCAGGCCGCTTCTGAGGCACCGATCGAAACCGAAGCCCAGACTCACGACATCGCCTCGCACCACGAGACGGCAACTGAAATCGCCGAAGCCGCAGCACCCATCCCGACAGTCGATCCGGGCGCCGCCGATGAGGCGCGCGAAGCCTACGAGGCGCCCGCCGGCGACGTCGAATTGCCGGCCGCGCATCTGGCCGACGAGGCCGCCGCGCACGAACGCGCCGCCTCCGACGCCGAGCACGATCATCACCATGATGACCATGCCGACGACGATCATCACGACGACCACGATCATCCGGTGGCTGCCGTCAGCGAAGCCGGGGCCGACGCCCCCACCGCGCCGAACGGCGACGACCATCACGATGACGATCATCACGAAGAAGAACACGTCGAATCCGTCGGCGGCGCCGACGCGCTCGAGGAAGCGCAGGAACGCACGCCGCGCTTCCGCCGCAACTACAAGATTCAGGAAGTCATCAAGCGCCGCCAGGTCATGCTGGTGCAGGTGGTCAAGGAAGAGCGCGGCTCCAAGGGCGCGGCGCTCACCACTTATCTCTCGCTCGCCGGCCGCTATTCGGTGCTGATGCCGAACACCGCGCGTGGCGGCGGCATCTCGCGCAAGATCACCTCGGGCGAAGACCGTTCGCGCCTCAAGGAAATCGCTCAGGAACTGGAAGTGCCGGAAGGCATGGGCGTCATCCTGCGTACCGCTGGCGCGTCGCGCACCAAGACCGAAGTGAAGCGCGATTTCGAATATCTGCTCCGGCTGTGGGAAACCGTGCGCGACCTCACGCTTAAGTCGATGGCGCCGAAACTCGTTTACGAGGAAGGCTCGCTGATTAAGCGTTCGATCCGCGATCTCTACTCCAAGGACATCGAGGAAATCGTCGTCGCGGGCGAAGCAGGCTTCAAGGAAGCGCGCGACTTCATGCGCATGCTGATGCCGACGCACGCCAAAAACGTGAAGCTCTATAACGACGCGCAGCCTCTGTTCACGCGCTACGGCACCGAGACCCAGCTGGACGCTATGTTCCAGCCGACCGTGCAATTGCGCTCCGGCGGCTATATCGTCATCAACCAGACCGAAGCGCTCGTCGCCATCGACGTGAACTCCGGCCGCGCCACGCGCGAGCATCACATCGAAGACACCGCGCTCAAGACCAATTGCGAAGCGGCCGACGAAGTCGCCCGCCAGCTGCGCCTGCGCGACCTCGCCGGTCTTGTGGTGATCGACTTCATCGACATGGATGAAGGCCGCAACAATCGCCAGGTCGAGCGGCGCATGAAAGATGCGCTCAAGCACGACCGCGCCCGCATCCAGGTCGGCCGCATCTCGCATTTCGGCCTCCTGGAAATGTCGCGCCAGCGCATCCGCACCTCGGTGCTGGAAAGCTCGACCGAAAAGTGCCCGACCTGCGGCGGCCTCGGCCATGTCCGTTCGGTCTCGTCGGTCGCGCTGCAATTGCTGCGCGCCATTGAGGATTCGCTGAACAAGGGCGCGACGCATAACCTGATCGTGCGCACCCGTTCGGAAGTCGCTCTCTATGTGCTCAACCACAAGCGCGCCCATTTGCGCGCACTGGAAGAGCGCTTCCACATCACCATTACCATCACCGCAGACGCCACCGTCAGCGCGCAGGTGTCCTACATCGTCGAGCGCGGCGAGCAGATGCACACGGCGGATGCCGCCAAGGCGATCGCGGCGGCGGCGCCGCCGATGCCGACCACGTTCGAGGACGACGATTTCGTCGAGCCCGAGCCGGAAGAGGCCGAGGACGACGACGAAGAGATGATGGCGGCGCCCTCCTCCATTGAAGTCGTCGAGAATGCCGAAGACGGCGACGAAGAGGCGCGCGGCGATAGTGAAGCCGAAGGCGGTGATGGTCAGCGCCGCAGGCGCCGCCGCGGACGCGGCCGTGGCCGTGGCGAAGGTCGTGAAGGCTCGGGCCGCGAGAACGCGCCGCGCCAGCCGCGTGAAACCGTCGTTGCCGAACACGCCGTCGCCCCCGAAGATCACGACAGCGGCTCGCCTGAGGAAGATGGCGGCGAGCGCCCGCCCCGCACTGAGGCCGCACCCGGTACCAGCGAAGGTGAAGATATCCGCCGCCGCCGACGCCGTGGCCGCCGTGGTGGCCGCCGCAACCGTCATCGGGACGGCGATTCGCCGGGCGCCGCCGCGAACGGCAATGGCGGTCAGGATGTACAGGATCATGAATCGCAGGAAGCGGGCTTCGCTCCTGAAAACAGCGAGCCGAATGGCGCGCCGTATCACGATCAGGGTAATGGCCAAAGTGGCGGACCGGATCGCGTCCAGGAACAAGTTGAAGATCGCCCGGTGAACGCGCCGGTCTATGCCGCGCCCGAGCCTGCCCACGCGGCAACGGATACGCCGGCCTCAGCGCAGGAAGCGCCGCGTCGCCGCTCGACCATCCGCGAACCAGCGCCGTTTGCCGCCGGTGCGAGCCCTGCGCCTGCTCCGGTGCTGCCGCAGCCCGTGGTCGTCTCGACCGCGAGCGACGAGCCGGCCGCCCCGAAGCGCGGCTGGTGGGGCAAGCGCTTGCTCGGCGACAAGTAAAATAGCCCGGGACCACGGACGTGCGGCCGCCTCAAATGCGCCGCACGTCCGGTCTTTATCAAGTTCCATCTTAACCTTTGCCGAAGCAGGACCAGCCAAGCCTCGGCGAAGCGTGCTAAGTTCAAGCGAAGAAATATCCAAGGGAGCGACCCGATGCGCGCAACGCATGCACTCACCCACCTTGCCCTCACCGGTCTGATGCCGCTCGTATTGCTGGCCCAGCCAGCCGCCGCTGCCACCGCCGCGCAGAAAATGGAAACCTGCAAATATGGCGCGGAGCACGACAACCTGACCGGCGCCAAGCGCGATGCCTTCATCAAGAAGTGCATGACCAATGCCAATTACGAACCGGCCGCCCGCAAGGAAGCGCTGAAGAAAAAGCCCGCCGCCGCCAAGCCGGCTGCCGCTGCGCCCGCTGCCGAAGAAGAGGTCGAGAAGCCGCAGTAAAGCGGCTTTCGTTACGCCGCCTTCTGCACCGGCCGCTCCAGCGGCCTCACCGCGAAGACACGCGAGCTGCCGCGGCGCAGCACTTCGATCTCGACGTCACGGCCAATCCGCTCGTGGTTCAGCAACCGGATCAAATCGTCGACGCCGGTGACGCTCTGGCCATCGACGCGCACGATGATGTCGAGGCTCATCAGCCCGGCTTGCGCCGCCGGACCATTCGGCTCCAGCGACGAGACCATTGCGCCGGACATATGGCCGATGCCGGCGTTCAGCGCATGCCGGCGCGGCACAGCCGCGGTTTGGCCGGCCACGCCGATATAACCGCGCCGCACCCGGCCATGCTGGATCAGTTCGCTGAGCACGAATTGCGCGGTATTCGACGCCACCGCAAAGCAGATGCCCTGCGCGCCCCGGATCACCGCGGTGTTGATGCCGATCACCTCGCCGCGCGACGACACCAGAGGCCCGCCGGAATTGCCGGGATTGAGCGCGGCATCGGTCTGAATGACGTCCTCGATGGTCCGCCCGCTATGCGAACGCAAGGTGCGGCCCAGGGCGGAGATGACGCCGGCGGTCACCGTCGATTCAAAGCCGAGCGGATTGCCGATCGCAACCACCAGCTGGCCGCGCCGGAGCGTTTTTGAATCGCCCAAGGCCGCATGTGGCAGGTCGCGCACCGAGCCGGCGCGCAGCAGCGCCAGATCGGTGTCGGGATCGCGGCCCAAGACGCGGGCGTCCATGATGCGGCCTTCGGCATCCTGTAACCGGACTTCGCTGGCGCCATCGACGACGTGGCTGTTGGTCAGCACCAGGCCGTCCGGCGCAATCACGACGCCGGAGCCGATGCCGCCGGGCTTGCCCTTGCCGTTGCGAATTTCGACCCGCAAAACTGCGGGCCCGACCGCATCGGCGACCGAGGTCACCGCGTGCGAATAGGCGTCGAGAATTTCCGTATCGGACGCGAGCGAAAGCGGCTCCCCATCCGCATCCCCCGCGCTGGGGCTGTGCGTAAAATCGAGCATCATTGTCATCTTGGGTTCGATTAAATCTGGCCGCGAAACCGGATGTAGGTACGGCCTGAGATAAAGGGAAGGACCGCACCGGGCCGCCGCAAGGCGCCGCAAGCGCGGCCCATAAGCGCGGGAATCGGTAAAATTTGACCATTGTTCTTGAGCGCTTCCTCATCCGCAGCCGGTAGACAGGCGCCGATGAAACGGTTTTATCGCGTCGCACAGGCCGCCCGGCACCGCACCTCATGGCTGCGCCACGACAGCATTCGCCTGGCGGCGGCAACCGCCGTCGTCGGCGCGGCGCTGTTTGGCTTTTACAGCGCCATCGGCGGCCAGGCTCCCGCGCCGGGCATCGACGAGGCCGCGCTCGCCGAGCGCCTGACCGACACGCTACGGCGGCAGGCAGAGGCGCGCCGCCTCGGCAGCATTGTTTTTTCCTCGGCGGAAAAATATTGCGAAGAATACAAATTCGACAATGCGACCGGATACGTCGTCGACATCGCCCTCGTCGATTGCGAGGAAAGACTGGCGCGGGAAGCCACCGCCAAAAAGGAAGCCGCCAAATCGGCGGGCATGAAAGGCATGCTCACCAGCTTCAGGAAGTAGCGCTCTGGCGCTGCTTCGGCGCGGCGGCCGGCGCCGTCCCCAGCCGCGGCGCGAACATGTCGAGAATATCGGCGCCAGAACGCGGCGGCGAAAAAACATAGCCCTGGATCTGCGTACAGCCGGCGTCGCGCAGCTTGGCGACCTGGGCGGTCGACTCGACGCCTTCCGCCGTCGTCGCCATGCCGAGCGCATTGGCCAAAGCGACGATGGCGCGGATGATCGCCAGACTCTCGTCGCGCGCGGCGACGTCGTTGATGAACGACTTGTCGATCTTGATCTTGTCGAACGGGAACAGCCGAAGATAGCTGAGCGACGAATAGCCGGTGCCGAAGTCGTCCAGCGACGTGCGGACGCCGAGGGTCCGCAGATGCTGCAACATCTGCATCGGCCCCTCGCCGCCGTCGAGAAAGATCGATTCCGTCACTTCGAGTTCGAGCCGGTGCGGCGGCAGTCCGCTTTCCGCCAGCGCGGCGACCACGGTCGCCAGCAATTTCTGATTGCGGAACTGGACCGCCGAAAGGTTGACCGCAACGACCGTATCGTCCGGCCAGTTCATCGCCTCATGGCACGCCTGACGCAAATCCCAGTCACCGATGTCGTCGATCAG
>LNDS01000023.1 GCA_001464835.1 Rhizobiales bacterium Ga0077525
GCTCAACTGATCCCGCTCCGCCATCTCTGCCTCCCATCCGAAAAAGGCAGTGAATCACAGGCAGCGAATTACGCAACGATCCCCCTCCAGGGGAGGGTAAGAGATGCTGCGGATGGAATGGACAACCATCCGTGACTTGCCTGTGAGCCGCCTCCGCCGTACCTCTTGGGACAACAAAGTCCTGGGAGAATGACGCCGATGAAAATTATTCGCCGCCGCGGTTGGGAAATTCCCGAAAGCCAACTGACACCCGAACATCTCGCCTTCAGCCGGCGCAGCCTGTTGATCGGCGGCGCCTCAGCGCTGGCTTTGGCGCCGGCGGCGGCGCAGGCCCAGCGCGTCAGCGACGTTGCCAACCTGCCGGACCCGAACGCCGATCTCTATCCGGCCAAGCTCAATACGAAATACCCGCTCGACCGGCCGATCACCGACGAGAAGATCAACGCCAACTACAACAATTTCTTCGAATTCAACTCGACCAAGGATGTCGTCGAGCAGGCGCAGAAGCTGCCGATCCGGCCGTGGATGGTGAAGATCGACGGCATGGTGGAAAAGCCTTTCGAGATCGGCGCCGACGAACTGATCCGCAAGATCGGCATCGAGGAGCGCACCTACCGGCACCGCTGCGTCGAAGCCTGGAGCATGGCGATCGCCTGGACCGGATTTCCGCTGTCGAAGCTGGTCGATCTCGCCAGGCCGCTCGGCTCGGCGAAATATCTGCACATGGAAACCTTCCTCAATCCGAAGGTCGCGCCCGGCCAGCGCCAGGCCTGGTATCCGTGGCCTTATGTCGAAGGCCTGACCATGGCGGAGGCGACCAACGATCTTTCATTTATCGCCACCGGCGCCTACGGCCACCCGATGCTCAAGCAGCACGGCGCGCCGTTGCGGCTGGCGGTGCCGTGGAAATACGGCTTCAAGTCGATCAAGTCGATCGTGCGTTTCAGTTTCGTCGAACAACAGCCGGTCGGCATGTGGGAGAAGTTGCAGAAGTCGGAATACGGCTTCTGGGCCAACGTCAATCCGGCGGTGCCGCATCCGCGCTGGAGCCAGGCGACCGAGGAGATCATCGGCACCGGCGAGCGCAAGCCGACGCTCTTGTTCAACGGCTACGGAGAATTCGTCGCCGACCTGTACAAGGGCATGGAAAAAGAACGCCTGTGGGCGTGAGCGCATAGCGCCTGCGCAAAAAGAAAAACCGGGGCATCGCGCCCCGGTTTTTTATTAGTAACTGTGTGAAGGTCAGGCGGCCTTGCGGTACGCCTTCGCCTGTTGCTGGCCGCCGGAAGCGGCAGCCGCCCTAGCGCCGCCTTTGCCGCCGGCCTCGCTACCAGACGCATTGTTCTTGCTGTGCAGCTTGAACACTTCCAGCGCCTGCATGAGTTTGTTGCCCTGCTGTTCCAGATTGCTGGTCGCAGCCGAGGCTTCTTCGACCAGCGCGGCGTTCTGCTGGGTGACTTCGTCCATCTGGGTGACGGCTTCATTGACCTGACCGATGCCGGTGCTCTGCTCGACCGACGCGGAGGAAATGTCCGAAATCAAAGCGGTGACGCGGTTCACCGCCCCCAGTATTTCCTGCATCGCCGTGCCGGCGTCGTTGGCCAGCACGGTGCCGGTGTTGACCTTCTCGACCGAGGTTTCGATCAACTGGCGGATTTCGGTCGCCGCCTGCGCCGAGCGCTGCGCCAGGCTGCGCACTTCGGTGGCGACGACGGCAAAGCCGCGGCCGGCCTCGCCGGCGCGCGCGGCTTCGACCGCGGCGTTGAGCGCCAAGAGGTTGGTCTGCGAGGCGATGCCGTTGATGAGGCCGACAATGTCGGAAATCTTGCTCGACGATTCGCTGATTTCGGCGATGGTCGTGACCACCTTGTTGACGATCTCGGCGCCTTTGTTGGTCGTGTTCAGCGCCAGCGCGGCGGCCTTGTCGCCGTTGGTCGAGTTGTCGGCGTTCTGCTTCACCGCCGAGGTCAGTTCTTCCATGCTGGCGGCGGTTTCCTCAAGCGCGGCGGCCTGCGAGTCGGTGCGCGCCGACAGATCGACGTTGCCGCTGGCGAGCTGGCGCGTGGCCTGCACGATGTCTTCGAAATTGAGGCGGATGTCGCCGACGATGCTGTGCAGGTTGGTGTTCAGCTGCGCCATGGCGCGGATGAGCTGACCGATGTCGTCGATGCGGGTCGTGGAAATTTCCGTGGTCAGGTCGCCGCCGGCCATGGCCTGCGCGGTTTTCAGCGCAGCCTTGATCGGGCCGACAACGTGCCTGACCAGAAAGTACCAGAACGAGATCGTGAACAGTGCGCTCATCGCGGCGAGGCCGCCCTGCCAGCCGTGATAGCCGATATCGGCGAAAAGTTGCGGCGCCACGGCGGCGGCGCCGAGAAGGCCGGTCGCCGCCAGCACGGCGCCGAGCATGATCTGCACGCGCATGCCGAGCGGCATCGACTTCGTCAGCCCGCCGCTGAACAAGCCCGACTTGACCGGCTGGCCCTGGCAAAGCGCGACGCTGCCGGGCTTGGCCTTTTCCTGCGCGTATAATTTCGTCGCCATGTCGACCTGGGCGCGGCTCGGCTTGGTGCGCACCGACATGTAGCCGATCGGCTTGCCGTTCTCGATGACCGGGGTGACGTTGGCGAGCACCCAGTAATAGCCGCCGTTTTTCTGGCGGTTCTTGACCAGGCCGCGCCACGGCAGGCCGGCCTTGACGGTTTTCCAGAGGTCGGCGAAGGCCGTTTCCGGCATGTCGGGATGGCGCAGGATGTTCTGCGGCTGACCGATCAGTTCCTGTTCGGTGAAGCCGCTGACCTCGACGAAATAGCCGTTGGCGTATTCAATATTGCCATTGAGATCGGTTGTCGAAACAATGGTTTTTGCTTCGTCGAGCGGAAATTCAATATCAGTTAAAGGCAAATTGAGGCGCATAATCCGACCCTCTGGTATGGCGTTTCAAAGCGATGTTTGCTTCGCACAGCGTGAAAACCACAGGGACGATATGGTTTACACTTATAGGCTGAGTTAAATAACAAAGCATGCAAAAATCGAATTTCACTTATGTAAGGTGTATTATGGCTTTCGCGGTATCTGCATCCGCATCGGTATCTTTTTCTGTTTTCACATCCGTTGAGCGGGTGGCTTCGTGACCGGCCAATTCAAAGAGCGTGCAATCCTACTGACCGGCGCGGCCGGCGGACTCGGCAGCGTCATGACGCGGGCCCTGCTCGACGCCGGGCATTGCGTCGCCGCTTTGGACGCCAATCCGGAAGCGCTGGTTCGGCTGCTCGAGACGTTGGATGTGCCCCGCGAACGTCTGCTGCCGATACCGGCCGACGTATCGAGCGAGGACGAATGCAACGGCGCGGTCGCGGCGGCGCTGGCGCATTTCGGCCGCATCGACGGCCTCATCAACAATGCCGGCATCGGCATGAGCGCGATCCGGCCCGATGCCGAAACGCACCATCCCGGCATCGAGGAACTGACCACCGACATCTGGGACATGTTCTATCTGGTCAACATGCGCGGGCCGATGATCTTGACGCGAGCCGCGGTGCCGCACATGCGCAAACAGGGATGGGGCCGCGTCGTCAACAACACGACCAGCTTCAAAACGATGCTGCGCGTGCTGCCCTATGGCGCGGTGAAGTCGGCGCTCGAATCGATGTCGGCGGTGTGGGCGCAGCAGCTCAACGGCAGCGGCATCACGGTCAACGTGCTGGTCCCCGGCGGGCCGACCGACACGCCGTTCATCGCCGACGAGGCCGGCTGGCCGCGCGGCAAGATGTTGCGCCCGGCGATCATGGCCGCGCCTGCTGTCTGGCTGATGTCGGACGCCGCCAACGGCGTCACCGGCCGGCGCATCACCGCCAGCGACTGGGACCTGTCGCTGCCGCCGGATGATGCGGCGGCCGCAGCCTCGCGCGCCATTGGCTGGCCGGAACTGGTTTCCACCCAGACCTGGTGGTGAACGGAAAAGCGGGCTTGGACCTTTTCCGGCCCTTCGGCAGTTCCTATGTGGACAGTATATTCGCTTTGTCCCGGAGGATCACTTGCGCGCATTAATCGCTTTTCTGATCGCGGCCTTTGTCACAATTGGCGGGCTGCCGGCGCTGGCGGCCGACGAGCCCGATATCATTTTCAAGAAATCGACCGTGTTCAAATGGCTGACGCCGAACGACAAGCTCGCCACCTACGGGCTCGACGATCCGCAGGTCGAGGGCGTGGCCTGCCACTTCACCGTGCCGGAGCGCGGCGGCTTCAAGGGTTGGATCGGCGTCGCCGAGGAGGTTTCCGACATTTCGCTGGCCTGCCGGCAGATCGGGCCGATCAAGTTCAAGGCCAGGTTCGAGCAGGGCGAGGATGTGTTCCGCCAGCGCCGCTCGCTGTTCTTCAAGAAGATGCAGATCGTGCGTGGCTGCGACACCAAGCGCAACGTGCTGGTCTATATGGTCTATAGCGACCGCATCATCGAAGGCTCGCCGAAGAATTCGACGTCGTCGGTGCCGGTGATGCCGTGGGGCGGCCAGGGCGAGGTGCAGAAATGTGCCGATTGGGTGGAGAAATAGCCGCTGCCGCCGCCATTTGGCTGTAGGATGCGGCGCAAACAACGGAGTTGACGATGCCCACGGACTTTCCGACCGACACCGCGCCCGGCGGCGAACCCGATATGAACAAGGTTCAGATCGCGGTGGTGAAAGCGCTGCATCAGCACTGGAAACTTTATCTCGCCGAGGGCGTGCTGCTATTGGTGCTGGGATTGATCGCCATCGTCTTGCCGGCTTTTGCGACCTTGGCGTTGACCCTGGTGTTCGGCTGGTTGTTCCTGCTCAGCGGCATTATTGGCTTGGTCACCACATTCTGGATGCGCGGCGCGCCGGGTTTCTGGTGGTCGCTGGCATCCGCCGCGCTCGCCGTTCTCGCCGGCGGCTATTTGCTGGCGCAGCCGATCGCCGGCGCGCTGTCGCTGACGGTGGTGCTGATCGCGTTCTTCATCATCGAAGGCGTCGCCTCGGTGATGTTCGCGCTCGATCACAGGCGCGACCTGTCCGGCCAATGGGGCTGGATGCTGATGAGCGGCATCGTCGATCTGGTGCTGGCCGTCATGCTGATCGCCGGATTGCCGAGCACCGCGGTGTGGGCGCTTGGCCTGCTCGTCGGCATCAATATGGTGTTCGGCGGCATCGCGCTCACCGCGATGGCGCTGCACGCGCGCAAAGAGGCGCTTTAGCTCATTACGTGCCCGGCTCGCCCGCTTCCGCCGCCGCGAGCTTGGCGCGCCAGTCCTTGCGCTTGAGGAAATAGGCCAGCGCCGACAGACCAAGCAGCACAATGCAGATCGCCATCAAGGCGGCCGAGAACGGCCGGCTGAAGAAGATCAGGTAATTGCCGTTCGACATGATCAGCGACTGGCGCAGCGATTGTTCGAAGATCGGCGCGATGACGAGGCCGAGCACCAAAGGCGCCGGGTCGAAGTCGAACTTGCGCAGGGCGTAGCCCAGCACGCCCATGATCAGCATGATCCAGACGTCGACGATCGAGTGGTTCACCTCGTAGACGCCGACGATGCAGAACATGATGATCAGCGGATAGAGATAGCCGTAGGGAATGCGCAGCACGCTGACGAAGACGCCGACCAGCGGCAGGTTCAGCGCCAGCAGCATCAGATTGCCGACATACATCGAGGCGACG
The DNA here is from genome assembly GCA_001464835.1 of Rhizobiales bacterium Ga0077525. Lineage (GTDB taxonomy): Bacteria > Pseudomonadota > Alphaproteobacteria > Rhizobiales > Xanthobacteraceae > Pseudolabrys. Next base: position 5,677 of record LNDS01000023.1, read on the forward strand.
AAGCCCCAGAACAGGTCGCGGTGCTCGGTGACGAGCTGCGGCCCGGCCGGCACGCCGTGGATCATCAGCGCGCCGATCAGCACGGCGGTGATCGGGCCGGTCGGAATGCCGAGCGACAGCATCGGCACGAAGGCGCCGGTCGATGCCGAATTGTTGGCCGATTCGGGACCGGCGACGCCGGCGACCGCGCCCTTGCCGAACTCTTCCGGGTTCTTGGAAATGCGCCGCTCCAGCGCATATGACAAAAAACTGGAGATGATGTGTGCCGAGCCGGGGATGATGCCGATGATGAAGCCGAGCACGCTGCCGCGCGCGATCGGCCAATAGGCGGCTCTCCATTCGGCGCGCGTCGGCAGCAGCTCGCGGTATTTCGGCGTGATGACTTCGCCGCGCACCTTGTGGCTCGGCGTCGCCAGGATTTCGCCGAGGCCGAACAGGCCGACCGCGACCGGCACGATGCCGATGCCGTCGCCGAGTTCGGCGAGATCGAAGCTGTAGCGGAAATGGCCGGTCATGTTGTCGATGCCGATCATGCCGAGCATCAGGCCGAGGCAGGCCATCAGCAGCGTGCGCACCAGTGAGGTCGACGACATGTAGGCGAGGAAAATCAGCCCCATGATCAAGAGCGCGGTGTATTCCGGCGGGCCGAATTTCAGCGCGATGGCGGCGAGCGGCGGCGCGATCAGGGTCAGCATCACGATGCCGAAAGTGCCGGCGATGAAGGAGCCGACGGCGGCGATGCACAAAGCCGCACCGGCGCGGCCCTTCTTGGCCATGGCGTTGCCGTCGATACAGGTCATCACCGACGAGGCTTCGCCGGGAATGCGCATCAGGATCGAGGTGGTCGAGCCGCCATATTGCGAGCCGTAATAGATGCCGGCCAGCATGATGACCGCTTCGGTGGCGTTGAGCCCGAAAGTCACCGGCAGCAAAATGGAAATCCCGGAGAGCGGGCCGATGCCCGGCAGGACGCCGACCAGGGTGCCGACCAGGCAGCCGAGGAAGGCGTACCAGAGATTGCCCGGCTGGAAGGCAATGCCGAAGCCGTGCGCCAGGCTGAGAAGTGTGTCTTCCACGGGATGCGCGCCTTACCAATATCCGAGGATGCCGGTCGGCAGAGGCGACCGCAGCACATAGACGAAAACAATGTAGGTGCCGCCGGCGATGGCGACACTATACAGCAGCGCGCGCGGGATGTTCTTGCGTTCGATGACGATCATCAGCGCCGCCATCATCAGCACCATGGTGACGATGAAGCCGAGCTTGACGTAGAGCGCGACCGCCGCGGCGGTGATGAGAATGACTTTGCCGGCGTGCGGGCCGTCGTCCCAGGCGATCGAGGCAAAGGCCGGGCTTTCGTGCGCGCGCAGGAACAGCGACGCGCCGAGCACGATGATCAGCACCGCGACGATTTCGGGCAGGAAGCCGGCGCCGGGCATCGCGAGCTGCCCCATCGGCAGATCGCCGCTCAAGGCAATAACCGCGAGTCCGGCGGCGACGAAGAACGCACCGGATATGTGGTCGGCGCGAAGGATCAGTTTCTTCGCGGCCGCGCCCGTCATCCTTGCTTGCCGATCAGCTGCACCGCTTCGTCGGACAATTTGGCATCGGCGTCCCAGAACGCCGCGAAGTCCTTGGCGTTTTGATAGGAATACTCTTGGTCGAGATTGGCGACCACCGACTTGAACTGCTCGGACTGCGCCGCTCTGTCGAGCGCCGCGGTCAGTGTGGCGACGACATCGGGCGGCGTGCCCTTGGGCGCGAACAGGCCGACCCACAGATAATATTCGGCGTTGTAGCCCAGCTCCTTCAGAGTCGGCACGTCCGGCAAAATCTTCGAGCGCGTCGCGCCGAACGAGGCCAAAGCGCGCAGCTTGCCAGACTTGATGTGCTGCGATGCCGCCGACAGTGTCTGCGTCGACGCCTGCGCATTGTTGCCGAGCAAAGCCGTGATCGCCGGCCCGCCGCCATTGGTCGGCAAATGGCGCAACTTCGGAATGCCGGTCGCCTTTTCCAGAATCGCCACCGGCAAATGGGTGGCGCCATAGAGGCCGCCGGAACTGTAGACGATGGCTTCCGGGCGTTTTTTGGCGTCGTCGATGAAATCCTTCAGCGATTTGTAGGGCTGCTGATCGTTGACCAGCAGCAGCACCGGGTCGGCGATCAGCCGCGCCAGCGGGATGAAATCGGCGCGTGTCGTCTTCGGCGTGCGGCCGAACAGTTTGTCGACCTCGGCATAACCGGAAATGCCGTTGTTATGCGACAGCAAGGTGTAACCATCCGGCTTGGCGACGGCCGCCACCTGCGCGCCGATCTGGCCGCCGGCGCCGGCCTTGGTTTCGACCACGACCGGCTGCTTGAGGATCGGCTCCAGCGCCGCCGCGATCGGTCGCGTCACGGTGTCGTTGGCGCCGCCGGGCGGGAAGGCGCACAGGATCGTCACCGTATGCGACGGAAAGGCGCCTTGCGCCAGCGTCGGTCCCGCGGCAACGCAGGCGGCGGTGCCGATGACGAATGAGCGGCGGTCCATGTCTCTTGTCCTTTAATTTTCGAATTGCGGCGCGCGGCGATAGCATCGCCGTGCGCCGGTTTGACTTCAGCCTTCGTCGATCAGCCTTGCACCTTGCCGATCGACGCCACCGCCTGTTCGACGCGCTTGGCGTCGGCGTCCCAGAATTTGGCGAAGTCCGGCGCATCGAGATAGGCGGCCTCGTCGCCGATATTGGTCATCGCGGTCTTGAACTGGTCGCTGGTCGCGACTTTTTTCACCTCGCCGCGCAATTTGGCGATCACCGGCTCCGGCGTGCCTTTCGGCGCGAACAGGCCGACCCAGAGCGAGAACTCGACGTCGTACCCCTGTTCCTTGAGCGTCGGCACGTCCGGCATCGAGGCGGCGCGTTGCGCGCCGAGGCAGCCGAGCGCCTTGAGCTTGCCGGCCTTCAACTGGCCGCTGGCGGCGGCGATCGACGAGACCAGCATCTGAGCATTGTTGCCGAGCAGCGCGGTCAGCGCCGGCCCGCCGCCATTGGTCGGCAGATGGCGCATCTTGATTCCGGCGGCTTTCATGAACAAGGCCGCGGGCAGATGCAGCGCACCGTAAAGTCCGGAGGAAGAGAACAGGATCTGGTCGGGCCGCGCTTTGGCGTCGTCGACCAGATCCTTCAGCGTCTTGTAAGGCTGCTGGTCGTTGACGACGATGACCATCGGACCCGCCGACAGCCGCGCGATCGGGATGAAATCGGCGCGAGTGAACTTGGGCTGGCGGTCGAACAGCTTATCGACATCGGCAAAGCCGGAGATCGACGCCAGATGCATCAGCAGTGTGTAGCCGTCCGGCTTGGCGTTGGCGGCGACCTGCGCGCCAAGCGCGCCGGCGGCGCCGGCCTTGGTGTCGACGATGCAAGGCTGCTTGATGACCGGCTCGAGCAGCGACGTGAAGGGCCGGCCGACGACATCGACGGCGCCGCCCGGCGGAAACGGATTGATGAAGGTGATCGCGTGCGATGGATAGGCGTCCTGGGCGAAGGACGGGCCAAAAGCGAACGCGGCGGTCGCGGCGGTGCTGCCGGCGACGAATTGACGTCTGTCCATGTCGTCCTCCCTGACGCTGTTTTTATGGCCGGCTTAGGGCCGGTCTTTTATCGTTGGCGGAGAGAGTATCGCCCGCGGCCTGCGTCAATCAAGCATCAATGATAGCCACCGCCCGGGTCCAGCCTGCCGAACCGCCGCGCACCTTCACCGGAAAGCAACTGACGGTGAAGCCGGTTGCCGGCAGGCTTTCGAGATTGTGCAGCTTCTCAATGTGGCAATAGCCGATCTCGCGGCCGGCGCGGTGGCCTTCCCAGATGATCGAGGCATCGCGCGTTTCGGCGTATCGTTTCATCGTATGGACAAACGGCGCGTCCCAGCTCCAGCCGTCGATGCCGGTAACGCGCACGCCGCGCTCCAGAAGATACATCGTCGCCTCGCGGCCCATGCCGCAGCCTTTGGCGACATAGTCGGGTTGGCCATAGGCGGCGCCGGCGCTGGTGTTCACGACGACAATTTCAAGCGGTGAAAGCGTGTGGCCGATGCGCTTCAACTCGGCTTCGACATCGGCGGCGGTGACGACATAACCGTCGGCGAAGTGGCGGAAGTCGAGTTTGACGCCGGGTTGCAGGCACCAGTCGAGCGGCACCTCGTCGATGGTGAGCGCGCGCTTGCCGCCGTCCATGGTGGAGGCGAAATGATACGGCGCGTCCAGATGTGTCGTGCAGTGTGTCGATAGCCGCACCCATTCGAAACCCCAGCCTTCGCCGTCCGGGAGGTCTTCTTTTTTCAGACCGGGAAAGAATTTCAACACGTCGGCGGCAGTGGCCTGATGATCGAGATATTCGATGGTCGGTCCGTATCCCGGCGGATCGGCGTAGATGGTGTTTTCCAGCGGGACCGAGATGTCGATAACTTGGCGCGGCATGATTTTTCCTTGTCGTTCTCGTCTTGCGTAACGGGCGTCACTATAGTCTCAGTGACTGTATCGACAACTGTCCAAGGAGACGCTTCGCTATGCCGGCCTATTGGGTTGCCCGTTCGAAAATCAACGATCCGGTCGAATACAAGAAATACACAGATCTCGTTCCCGGCATCATCGCCAAATTCGGCGGCAAGGTGCTGGCGCGCGGCGGCAAGTTCCAGATCATGGAAGGCCCCGACAAATTCCAGCGCTTCGTCGTCATCGAGTTTCCGACCATGGCGCAGGGCGTCGCTTGTTTTACCTCACCCGAATACGACGCTGCCGCGGCGTTCCGCAGGACCGGCGCTGGCGAGGTCGAGACCATCATGGTCGAAGGCGTCTAGCCGCCTAGCGTGCAGTGCAGCAATCGGTCGCAGGGGCGTGCATCGTTGCGCGTCCCACGATCTGCCCACTGTCGTGGCAGTCGCGGCGCGGCGCGGTGCCGCGCGAAACCGCACACGCGCGCCTAGACCATCGGCCCGCGCACTGGCATTATCGGGCACCGAATTAAAACGAAAACCAAATCGGGGAGGAACACAATGATGCAAAGCCTTAAGTCGCGTGCATTGACGCGGATCGCGGGGGCGGCTCTTGCGCTCGTGACCGGCGCCCTGTTCGCCGTCACCGGCGCGCAGGCGCAAGCGCCGGCCGGCAAGCCGATCGTGATCGGTTTCAGCCAGTCGCTCACCGGCGCGCTGTCGCCGAACGGCAAGCAGGCCCTGCTCGGCATGGAAATCTGGAAGGACCAGACCAACAAGGCCGGCGGCCTTCTCGGCCGCCAAGTCGAGCTGAAATATTACGACGACAAGAGCGATCCGTCGGAAGTGCCCGGCATCTACACCAAGCTGCTCGACGTCGACAAAGTCGACCTCGTCGTGTCGGGCTACGCCTCCAACCAGATCGCGCCGGCCATGCCGGTGGTGATCCGCAAGGGCAAGACCTTCGTCAGTCTGTTCGGCCTCGATATCAACGACAAGTTCAAGTATCCGAAGTACTTCTCGGTCATCCCGACCGGGCAGGACACCAAGGGCTCGTTCACCAAGGGCTTCTTCGATATCGCCGCGGCGCAGAACCCGAAGCCACAGACAGTCGCCCTGACCTACGCCGACGCCGAGTTTGCCCAGAACGCCTGCGAGGGTGCGCGTAACAACGCCAAGAAGCACGGCTTCAAGATCGTCTACGACAAGGCCTATCCGCCGCCGCCGAAGACCACCGATTTCGCGCCGATCGTGCGCGCGATCAAGGCGCTCGAGCCCGATCTGGTCGTCGCCTGCGCCTATCCGCTTGACTCGGTCGGCATCGTGCTGGCGGCGAACGAAATCGATCTCAAACCGAAAATGTTCGGCGGCGCCATGGTCGGCCTGCAGGCCACGTTCTTCAAGGACAAGCTGAAGAACAAGATGAACGGCATCGTCAACTACGAGACCTGGGTGCCGGACGAAAAGCAGATGTACAAGGGCACCAAGGAGTTCTTCGCCGAATACCAGGCGCGCGCCAAGGCCGCGGGCGTCGATCCGCTCGGCTATTATCTCGGCGGCTGGGGCTATACCCAGTTGCAGGTGCTCGGCGATGCGATCAAGTCGGCCAAGAGCATCGAGGACGACAAGGTCGCTGCCGCGCTGAAGAAGGACAAGTTCGAGACCGTGATGGGGCCGATCAAGTTCGGCGGCAAGGGTGAATGGGCCGAAGGCAACATGTTCACCGTGCAGTATCGCGACATCCCGGCCGACGCGGGCCTCGATGCCTGGCGCGGCATGAGCACCCAGGTCGTGCTGGAGCCGAAGCGGCTCGAGACCGGCAAGGTGATCTATCCTTACGAGAAGGCGATCAAGTAATCGCTTTCCGGACTGCTGAACTGAAAGCGCCGTGGAGCAATCCGCGGCGTTTTTTTTACCTCTCCCCGCATTGCGGGGAGAGGTCGGCTTTCGAATGAAATGAGAAAGCTAGTATGGTACGGGAAGCCTACCCCCTGCGCACAGCTATGTCATTGCCAGTATCCTCCCCCGGCGACCTTCAGATTGCCAGCGTTGTTGTTCAGCTCGTCCGCCGAGTTGCCTTCGAACTCGATCTTGCCGTGCACGATGACATAACCGCGGTCGGCGATGCGCAGCGCCTGGGTGAAATTCTGCTCGGCCATCAGGACCGTCAGATTGAAATGCCGCTTGAGCTGGCCGATGGCATCGATGGTGCGGCTGACCAGCAAGGGTGCCAGGCCGACCGACGGCTCATCGACCAGGAGAATGCGCGGATTGAGCATCAGCGCGCGGGCCAGCGCCAGCATCTGCTGTTCGCCGCCCGACATCGAGCCGGCGAGTTGGCTCTTGCGTTCGGCCAGGCGCGGGAAAATCTCGAAGCAGAAATCGAGATTGGTCTTGATATGGGGACGCGCCTTCGGCCGGCTGGCGCCGAGCAAAAGGTTTTCCTCGACCGTCTGGCGCGGAAACAGGCGGCGGCCTTCCGGCACTAGCGCGATGCCGAGATCGACGATCTGTTCGGTGGAGAGGCCGGCCAGATCATGCTTTTCGCCGTCGATTTCGGCGATGATCTTGCCTTTGGTCGGCCGCACCCAGCCCATGATGCACTTCATCAAGGTGCTTTTGCCGTTGCCATTGGTGCCGAGCAGCACGACCGTCTCGCCGCTATCGACGCGCAGCGACACATCCTCGAGCACCCGCACCGCGCCGTAGGCGGCGTCGATGCCCTCGACGGTGATGCTGTTGGTGCTATTGGCCAAGATAGGCTCCCACCACTTCCTTGTTCTGGATCACGTCTTCCGGTTTGCCGTCGGCGATCTTCTTGCCGGACACCAGCACGACCAGCCGCTGCGAGAAGCTCATCACCGCGCGCATGATGTGTTCGATCATGATAATCGTGACGCCGCGCTCGTTCATGCGGATCAGCAGCGCGACGATGTCTTCGACCTCGGAATGCGACAGGCCGGCCATCGATTCGTCGGCGATCAGCAGTTTCGGTTCGGCCGCCATGGCGCGCGCCAGTTCCAGCTTGCGCATTTCCACTTGCGTGAGATCGGTGGTGTATTTGCCGGCCTTGCCGTCGAGTGCGACCAGTCTGAGCAGCTCCATGCAGCGGTTGTCGAGTTCTGAGTGCGACAGATGCGTGCCGGGCCGGGCATTGACGGTGTACAGCAGCGGCACGCGAACATTCTCGGCGACCGTCATGCTGCGGAACGGCCGCGGCAACTGGAAGCTGCGCGCCAGGCCTTGCCGGGTGCGCTGATGCGCGACCATGCCGTCGACCTTGATGCCGTCGAAGATGACGCTGCCGGTTTCGTTTTGCAGCGTACCGCAGATGCAGTTGACCAGCGTGCTCTTGCCGGAGCCGTTCGGGCCGATCAGGCCGAGGCGCTGGCCTTTCGGCACCGACAGGTCGACGCCGTCCAGCGCGACGAAGCCGCCGAATCGCTTGCCGAGTTGCTCGATGTGCAGGAGCGGCTCGGTCATGTTTGTTGCGTCGGTCATGATTTCGACCTCTTGCGCAACTGGTCCTGCACCAGGCCGACAATGCCGCGCGGCGCGATGATGACGAAGAAGATCAGCAGCAGGCCGACGATCAGCAGATTGACCGCCGACGAGATCGTCACGGTCGCCACCTGTTGCAGCGTGCCGAGCAGCAGGGCGCCGACCAGCGGGCCGATCCACGAGGTGGTGCCGCCGATCATCGGCATGGCGATCGAGTTCACCGCGTAAGACAGGTTGAAGGCCGAGGCCGGCTCGACATAGCCGATGTAAAACGGAAACGGCGCGCCGGCCATGCCCATCAGCGCGCCGGAGACGACGGTGGCGATCAGCTTCAGCCGCAAAGTGGGCACGCCGGAGGCTTCCGCCGCCAGTTCGTCGTCGCGGATGGTGGCAAAGCCGACGCCGAGCTTGGAGCGCTCGATCAGGCGCGCGGTGGTCAGAGCGAGGATCACCAGCACCAGCATCAGCGCGAACAGGAACTGGATAAAGTTGCCGAACACCGGCACTTCGTTCGGTGGGATGACATAGGCGCCGCGCGAGCCGCCGACGAAGGACCAGTTGACGATGAAGGTTTCCAGCACCACGGTCAGCGCCAGTGTGGCGATGGCGAAGAACACGCCGCGCAGCCGCAGCGTCAGATAGCCCATGCCAAGGCCGATGAACCCGGCGACCGCGCCGGCGACGATAATCATGACCGGCAGCGGCAGCGGGAAGATCAACTGCATCGGCGCCAGCATGAATTCGGGCACGAGAGTTTCGATCTGCTGGCCGACGGCGTAGAGAAACACCGTCGTGTACACGCCGATGGCGAAGAAGCCGGCCGAGCCGAAATTTACGTAGCCGCAATAGCCGCCGAGAATATTCCAGGCGGTGGCCAGCACGATGTATTGCAGCACGGTGTAGCCGGCGAAAAACAGGTAATCGTTGCCGACGAAATTGAACGTGAAATACAGCGCCGCCGCGACGGCCGTCAGGATGAGGGTGAAGGCGGGTGTGCGCATCTAGCGTCCAAACAATCCGGAGGGCCGCACGGCCAGAGTGAGCAGCAGCAGTCCGAACGAAACCGCCGGCGCCCAGGACGGGCCGTAGAACGTCGAGGTGATGCTTTCGATGACGCCGATCATGAACGCGGCGATCAGCGTGCCGGGCAGGCTGCCGAGGCCGCCGAGCACGCAAATGGCGAAGACGCGGCCGATATATTCGCGGCCCGACGACGGGATCACCGGCTGGATGATGATGAGGAAGGCGCCGGCCATCGAGGCGGTGGCGATCGAGATCGAGAAGGCGATGCGCTTGATGCGGATCGGGTCGACCGCCATCAGTTGCAGCGCCTGCGGATCCTGCGACACAGCCATCACCGCGCGGCCGATGAAGGTGCGCGACATGAACAGGATCAGACCGCCGAACATGGCGACCGACACCAGGCACGGCACCAGCATGCGCACCGGAAATTCCATCGCGCCGATGCTGAGGCTGCCGCCGATATAGGGCACATCGACGGTGCGGTAGTCGACGCCGAAAACCAGGTTGAGCGCTACCTCGGTGACGAACAGCAGGCCGAAGAAGAAGGCGAGGCCGCGCAGCGAGTCCTGGCCGTGCTTTTCGAACGACTGGTAGTAGATCTGATAGATGATCGAACCGAGCGCATAGAAGGCCGGCAGCGCGACGATGGCGATGAGGATCGGGTCGGCGCCGAAATGCACGTTGACGATATAGGCGATGTAGGAGCCGAGGATGATGAAGCCCGGATGCGCGATATTGACGATATCGAGCATGCCGAACGAAATCGAAATGCCGGCGGTGACCGCGGCATAGAAGCCGCCGAGCATGAGCCCGGCGATGATGGCATTGATCAGCAGGTCGAATTCCATTGAGGCCTCAGGCGAACCAACGGTGGGTCAGGGGCGCCGCGCAGGCTTTTGAACGCAGAATCGCGCGCGGCCTCACACGTAACAGGCCTGTCCGATTGGCCGGCATTCCCCCTCCGATGCGTCTTTTTATCGCGTTATCTCGCCGCACTTTGCAGGAAGCCTGGCGGCTTGGCTAGCCCGTTGATGCAGCGGCAAAATGAAACGCCCGCCTCCGGGTTGCTCCGGATGGCGGGCGCTTTAGCCGAAATTCCGACGGGTCAGGCCGCCGCTTGTGGGCGGACGCCCTCCGGCAGGGCCATCGGCTTATTGGCCGAGTCCTTGAATTCGACGGTCATGAAGACCATTTCGCGGTCGCCGAGATTTTGCAGGTCGTGGACCTTGAATTCGTCCTTGCCGTAGGTCTCGTGGCGCGTCTCGCCCGGCACGTAGGTGTATTCGACAGTGGTGCCGTCGTGCACATGCTGACGGCCGCGGCCGCCGGTCACCGAGGTCCAGAAATAATCCAGCACGTGGCGGTGGAAGCCGATGCGCTCGCCGGGGGCGAGGCGGATGATCCAGACGCGGGTGCGTTCGTTTTCCGACAGCAAGGTCGAGCCGACGCACGGATTCGGATTTTTGGCTTCGCGCTCGAATTCGGCGGCGATATCGCTCGCCCATTGCGAGGTGTCTTTTTTCTCGGCGGATTTATCGAGCATAGTGAGCGCCATGGGAATTCCTCCAATGCCAGTTTGATGTCATGTATATACCAAAGACCAGCGGACGGGAAGATTGGGGTGGATCAATTGACAGAACCTCTTAACAGGCGCGCCGTCGTCATCGGCGGCTCAATGAGCGGCCTCTTGAGCGCATTGCTGCTGCGGCGGGCCGGGTGGGACGTCGATATCTATGAGCGCGTCGAGGGCGAATTGTCCGGGCGCGGCGCCGGCATCGTCGCCCAGCAGCAGCTGATCGCGCGGCTGCGCGGGCTCGGGCTGGAGACGGCGGAACTCGGTGTTCACATCGTCAAACGTCAGATCATCGACGCGCAAGGTCGCGTCACGCGCGAAATCGAATGCCCGCAGGTGGCGACCGCCTGGGAGCGCGTTTACCGGCTGCTTCGCGATGCCTTTCCGCCGGAGCGCTATCATCGCGGTCGGGGACTTTCGCACTTCACGCAGGATGCGCATGCGGTGCGGGCGCATTTTTCCGATGGCGAAACTGTGGAAGCGGACCTTCTGGTCGGCGCCGATGGCATTCGCTCGACGGTACGCCAGCAGTGCCTGCCCGATGTCGTGCCGCTGTACGCCGGCTATTGCGGTTGGCGCGCCCTGATCGCGGAGAGTGCGTTTCCGCCGGATATTCACAAGGCGGTGTATCCGGTCATGTCTTTCGGCCTGCCGCCGGGCGAGCAGTTTCTCTGTTACCCGGTGGCCGGGCCCGACAACGATCTGCGCCCCGGCAAGCGCCGCACAAACGTCATCTGGTACCGGCCCGCCGACGAGCACACCAAGCTGCAATGGCTATTGACCGACGATAGCGGCAAGACCCATGCGATTTCCATTCCACCACATTTGATCCGGCGCGAAGCTATCGCCGAGATGCACGACGCGGCCGAGCGGCTGCTGGCGCCGCAATTCCGCGCCGTGGTACGCCTGATCGAGGAGCCGCTCTTGCAGCCGATCTACGATCTGGTGTCGCCGCGCATGGCCTTCGGCCGCGTCGCGATCGTCGGCGATGCGGCCTTTGTCGCGCGCCCGCACGTCGGCGCCGGCGTGTCGAAAGCGGCCGACGACGCCGCCGCGCTGGTCAATGCGTTGGAGGCGCGCGACGATGTCGAAAGCGCGCTCAAGGCATACGAAGCGGCGCGGCTTGGCGAAAACGCGCGCATCATCGAATGGGCGCGCCATCTCGGCGCCTATTTGCAGGCGAGCCAGACGCAAGAGGAAGCGGCGCGCGCCGGCGAACACTCCACCGACGCCGCGGTGATCGTGGAAACCGCGACGCTGGATTTTTTGTAACGCTGGGTCCTTACAGCCCCAACAACTTCCGCGCATTGCCGCCGCACAAAGCGGCGCGGGTGGATGCATCCAGCCCTTCGACCGAATTGATGTGGCCGATCGGGTCGTACTCCATCATGTCGAACGGATAGTCGGTGCCCATGATGATGTGATCGGCGCCGAACACGGCGAGCAAAGCTTCGAGTTGGTGCGGCGTGAACACGACATTGTCGATATAGACGCGCTTGAGATACTCGGTCGGCGGCTTGGGCAGGCCGACATTGCAATCCGAGCGCGCGCCCCAGGCGTGGTCGATGCGGCCGGAATAGCCGCCGAGATAGCCGCCGCCATGCATGGCGAACAGCTTGAGGTTTGGATGGCGCTCCATCACGCCGTCGAAAATCAGATAGTGCAGGGCAAGCGTCGTCTCGAAAGGGTTGCCGACGACATTGTTGAAATAGAAGCGCGACAGGCGCTGGCCTTCGGTGAAGCCGTTCGGATGAATGGCGACCAGCGCGCCCAGTTCCTCGGCCTTCTTCCAGAACGGCGCGAAGGCCGGATCGGACAATTCCTTGCCGTTGACGTTGGTCAAAATCTCGACGCCCTTGAACTTGAGCGTCTTCATGACGTGTTCAAGCTCTTTGGCCGCCTCATTGCCGTCCTGCATCGGCACGGTGCCCATCGGGATGAAGCGGTCGGGATGTTTCGAGACGAATTCGGCAACGCCCTCGTTGACCATGCGCGCGGCCGGCACGGCGTATTCGAGCGCGACCGTGTGATAAAGCTGCGGCGGCGGCGGCATCACCAGCTGAACATCGACACCCATTGTGTCCATGATGGCGAAGCGCTCGTCATAGCCGGTCATGCAGTCGCGGATGTCGGCTTCCTGCTTGGCGTTGAGGTCCTTGGTTTCTTGGGAGGCGAAGTGCGCCAGCGGAATGGTCGCCGGATCGAGATGCGGCTTGATGAAGGCGCCGGCGCGCGGAATGGCGATATGGGTATGCGCGTCGATGGTCACCGACGCTGGCCGCTGCTCGCGGCCCGGCTTGCCGTGCTTGCGCGCCGCGGTGTTGGCATATTTATTCCAGAGAGCCATTGCCCAAGTCCTCAGTTGTCATCGTCCGCGAAGGCGGACGATCAAATAACCCTGGTGTTTCCGAAGTTCAATACAGTTTCCGTGAGTGCTTTCGTCCCCGCTTTCGCGGCGACGACAGTCTCGCTAAAACACCCCCAGATGCTGCCGCAACAGCGCGTCGTCCTGGCGCAGCGCGGCCGGCGTCGATACCACGGCGACGCCGCCGGTGTTCAAGATAACGATGTCGTCGGCGACGTCGAAGACCAGATTGGGGTTCTGCTCGACCAGCACGATAGACAGGCCGCTTTCCTTGAGCTTGCGGATGGTCGCCATCACCTCGGCGACGATTTGCGGCGCCAGGCCCTCGGACGGCTCGTCCATCAGCAGCACGCGCGGATTGCCCATCAGCGCGCGGCCGATGGCCAGCATCTGCTGCTCGCCGCCGGACAGATGCGCCGCCATCTGGCTGGTGCGTTCCTTCAGGCGCGGGAACATCGCGAACACCGTGTCCATGGTCCAAGGCGCGTGCTTGCTGCCGGCGCCGGGCTTGCGGCCGGCGACCAGCAGGTTCTCACGCACGGTCAGGCTGCGGAAGATGCGGCGGCCCTGCGGCACCAAAGCGACGCCGCGCGCCGCGATCAGTTCCGGCGACAGCTTCGTCACCGCCTCGCCGAACACGCTGACCTCGCCGCGCCGCGCCGCCAACAGGCCCATGCCGACATTCATGCAGGTCGACTTGCCGGCGCCGTTGCGGCCCAGAAGGCCGAGCATGCGCGCCTCGCCCAGTTCGAACGAAACGTTCTGCAGCACATGGCTGTCGCCGTAGAAGGCGTCGACGTTTTCAAGTCGGAGCGCGCTAGTGGCCAAGATAAACCTCCCGCGTGCGCGGATCGTTCACCACCTCGGCGCGGTTGCCTTCGACGATGACCTCGCCGAAATGCAGCAGCGTAATGTGTTCGGCGAATTCCAGCGCCACGTCCATGTTGTGCTCGATCATCACGATGGTGACGTCGCGCGGGATCGCCATCAGGCATTTGTGGACGTCGCGGCGCTCGTCGATCGACAGGCCGGCGAAGGGTTCGTCGAGCAGCAGCACTTTCGGCTCCTGCGCCAGCGCCATGGCGATCTCGACGCGGCGGCGCTCACCATAGGACGTCTGCGACAGCGGCCGGTCGGCGATATGCGAAAGGCCGACGCGCGCCAGCGCTTTGTGGCCCGTTTCGGTGAAACGGTCGTCGCGGCGCAAGTTCGTCCACGGGTTCCAGCGCATCGGCGACAGGCCGAGCAGCGCAAGGCGAACATTGTGGATGATCGTGTCTTTGCCGAACAGAGTGATGATCTGATAGGTGCGCGCCATGCCGAGATGCGGCCGGTCGCGGCTCGGCACCTTGGTGATGTCCTGGCCGAACAGCTTGATCGTGCCGGTGTCCGGCGCCAGCTCGCCGGTGATCAGGTTGAACAACGTCGTCTTGCCCGCGCCATTCGGGCCGATGATCAGCCGGCGTTCGCCGGGCTGGATGTCGAGATTGACGCTGCGCGTGACGTGCAGGCCACCGAAGGATTTGTTGAGGCCTGAAATGGTGAGCGCGCTCATGGCGTGCGCTCCGTCGTTGTCGTCGTTGGCGCCGCCGCCGCGCGTTTGCGGGTGATCAAGCGCCACAGCCGGATGGAGCCGGGAACGATGCCTTCCGGCACCAGGATGACGATGGCGACGAAGATCGCGCCGAGCAGGAAATTCCAGCGCTCGATGAAGCCGGAGACCACGGTCTTGATCACGACCACCAGGGTCGCACCGACAATGGGCCCGAGCAGCGTGCCGGGTCCGCCGGAGATCACCATCAGCAGCACCTCGGCCGACGCGGTCAGCGACAAGGTCTGCGGGCTGATGAAGTTTGTATAATAGACGAACAGGATGGCGGAGACGGCCGTCAGCAGGCCGGAGAACAGGCAGGCGTAGAAGCGGATCATCCAGACGTGATAGCCGAGCGCATTCATGCGGCGCGGCTGGTCGCGCGTTCCCATCAGGGCGGCGCCGAACGGCGAGCGCACGAAGATGAAGACCATGGCGACAGCGACGATGAAGACGATGAGCGAGGCGTAGTAGAAGTTGACCGGATCGGTCAGCGAATAGCCGAACGGCGCCGGGCGGCCGCGCACCGGGATGCCGTTGTCGCCGTCGGTGACGCTGATCCAGCGATAGGCGAGGCCCCACAGGATCTGGCCGAGCGCCAAAGTAATCATGATGAAGCCGATGCCGGACGAGCGCAGCGACAGCACCGCGAACAGCGCCATCGAGGCGACGCCGATCACCAGCGCCACCAGGATCGCGGAGGTGTGGCCGAAACCCTGTTGCAGCATATAGGCGGTGGCATAGGCCGAGATGCCGAACAGGCCGGCATGTCCAAGCGAGACGAGGCCGGCGTATCCAACCAGGATGTTCAGGCCGAGCGCGAATACCGCGAAGAACAAGATCTGGCTGCCGACATTGATGTAATAAATGCCGGACACCCAGAACGGCAGGCTGACCAAGACGACAAGCGCGATGGCCAGCGCTATGAAGCGAAGTCTGTTGTTGGCGGAAAAGATTTCGCTCATGGCACGTGCCTGCCGAACAGGCCTTGCGGCCGCAACAGAAGCACCAGCAGCATCGGCAGGAACAGCACGAAATAGGCCAGCTCCGGCAGCAGCGCCTGGCCGAAATTATAGATGAAGCCGACCAGGATGCTGCCGACGAAGGAGCCGAGCAGGCTGCCGGCGCCGCCGATGATGACGACCAGCAAGGCGAGCGGCAGCATGTCCTGATCCAGTCCCGGATAGACCGACAGGATCGGTCCGCCGATGATGCCGGCAAAGGCGGCGAGACCTGCGCCGAGCGCGAAGACGATGGTGAAGAGTTGCGAGACGCGGATGCCGACGACGCGCGCCATGTCCGGATCGTCGACGCCGGCGCGGATCATCGCGCCAAGCCGGGTGCGGTCGAGCAGCAGCCACAGCGCGACGGCGACGACAACAGCGATGGCGATGATCGCCAGCCGGTACAGCGGGAACACGGCGCCGCCGGCGCGGGCAAAGCCGCCGAGGCCTTCAGGCGTCGCCACCGACATCGGGTCGCCGCCCCACACCATCAGGCAGAAATCGGCGGCCATGAAGGAAATGCCGAGCGTTACCAGCACCTGGGCGAGCTGGTCGCCGGGCAATTGCCGCAGCAGGAAGCGTTCGATCAAGGCGCCGAGCGCCGCCACCGTCAGGCTGGCCAGCACCGCGGCCAGCCAGAAGTTCAGCTTGAAGCCGAACAGGCCGATCACGATCGAGCCGCCGACATAGGCCCCCAACATGAACAGCGAGCCATGCGTCAGGTTTGGAATGCGCATCAGCCCGAAGATCAGCGAGAAGCCTGACGCGAGAAGAAACAACAGGCCGCCGAAGGTGATGCTGTTGACCGTCAGCACGATCCAGAAATTCATTGTCGTGTTTTTCCTGCGGCCGTTCTTTTCCCCTCCCCACGCGCTTGTATGCGCGGGGAGGGTCCGGGGTTCGAATGTGCGCTTAAGCGGTTACGACTTCACCGGCGGATAGTTGCGCGAGTAAACCGGCCGGGCCAGGAAGGCCTTTTCGTCGTAGGTCCAGAACTGGCTGACGTTCTTGTAGGTCTTCAAGGTCTTGTTGACGTACTTGCCGCCTTCCTTCGCCACCTGACGGATGAAGAAGTCGCCGACCACATTGCCGTACTGGTCGAAGGACAGGTCGCCGCGCGGCGTGTCCTTGAGCTTGACCGAGCGCATCGCCTTGGTCAGCGCGGCGCGGTCGTCGGACTTGCCGCCGTTGGCCTTGAGACCTTCATCGACGACCTGGGTCGCGACGTAGAGACCGGCGGCGTAGAAGCCGGGGTCAACGCCGTAGTCCTTCTGCATTGCCGCGACGAAGCGCTTGTTGCTGTCGTTGGCGAGGTCGAGCGTGTAGGGGCAGCAGCTATACATGCCGAGGAATTCGTCGCCCATGATGCGCAGCAGCGCGTCGTCGCCACCGGTTTCGCCCGACACCACCGGATATTTCATTCCGGCCGAAGCGTAGGTCTTCATGAAGCGCAGCGGGTTGGAGCCGGCGAAGCCCTGGCAGACGCCATCGCAATCGGCGATCTGCGCAACGAAGGGCGTGTAGTCTGGCGTCACCAGAGGCGGCCAGATCTTGGCGACGATCTTGCCGCCGGCGTTTTCGAAGGTTTCCTGGAAGCCGCCCATTTGCTCGTGGCCGAAGGCGAAGTCTTCCGACACGGTGACGATGCGCTTGAGCTTCAGCTCCTTGGCAGCGAAGTCGGCCATCGGATGCATCGCCTGCGCCGAGGTCGCCGACGGGCGCAGGAAGTAGGGGTTCGGGCGGCGCTGGGTGATGTCTTCGGCGCCGGCGAGGCTGAGCATCGGCGTCTTGTTCTCGGCGATGTAGTCGGTGATCGCCAGCAGTTCGAAGGCCGCGAGCGGTCCGAGGATGGCATCGACCTTGTCGCGCTCGACCAATTCCTGAACTTTGGTTTTGGTGCCGGCCGGGCTGCCGCCGGTATCGGCGGAGAAGAACTCGACCTTGCGGCCGCCGAACGTGTTGTTCTTCTCTTTCAGGTAGGTGAGTACGCCTTGCTCCATCTGGATGCCGCCCTGCGCGAGCGGGCCGGTCTTGACGGTGAGCAGGCCGAGCTTGAACGGCGCCGATTGCGCGATGGCGGGTGCCGGGAATTTGAATGTGGCGAGCGCCGCGCCGGCGGCGGTAGCGGCCATGAATTTGCGGCGAGTGACCTTGCGAGACATCGACGTCCTCCCTGTGTCGCCCTCGAGGGGCGGATTTGTCAGACCGTGTCCGGTCTTTTTATATCTGCCCCTATCATCCGCCAATGCCTTCCATGATGTAAAGCCCGGTTGCGCTGCGAAATGACATTTGATCTGCCCAATCGGAAAAAAATGGGCCGGATTAAGGTCCCGCGTCAAAAACTTTCGACCATAAGAAATTATGTGCGTGCACTTGAGTGTCGATCTTTGTGCCCGTCGCGGTCACAATACGGACGCATCATTTTTAAGGGAATTATATACATGACTCCCTTTTCCACAGCTAAGCCTTGTTATCTTTCCTAGCCTTGGCCGCGCGGCGTTTGCGCTTCTTCGCGGGCTTCGATTTGGGCTTGGGGCGATACCGCAGAACCTTGTCCGCGATGGCGTCGAGCGCCTTTGGGGTGGTCATATCAGTCATATCCCCAAGAGCGCGCTATGCGGCAGAACTCCGCATAGCCAGCATGACGCGGATCGCTCAAATTCTTCGGGTCACCAGGTTGGCTGGAAAGCTCCGACAAGGGCGTTCCTAGCGGGCGCCCCCCGCGAAATTCCTTGGCGGTCATGATCGGTACGTCACCTTCCATCGGCTCGTAATGGCCATCATCGCCAATACCAAGGTCGCAAGCGCCGCAAAACCAGCCTGCGGTAATGCCGCAGGAATAATCTTCACCCTCATAAGTGTCACTCACATCGGCGCCGCATTTCGGGCATTCACATGAACGGCTCATTTCGAATCCCTCCCGTCACAACTTGCATAGAACGGACAAGCCCGTTCAAGGCATGGATAAAGGAATGGAGCCGCGCCGCAGACGGCACAACGTTCCAAATCCTCCACTTCAATTTGCTGCACTTCGACGATTTCGCTACCCGTGCCCTCACAGGCGTTGCACGGTCCCTCGTCTTTCGGGTTGGGATCATTCGGGTGCCCGCTAAAGCGTCGCCCCTCGCTGCCGCAAATTTGGCATGGCACAAGACGAATTTCGGCGAATGGCGACATCTATGCCCCCTTAACTGGCAGTTTTGCGCTGCTGTCCCAATCGTTCGGCTCGTAGGCCGACGCGGGCGAGCGCCGCCCGCACAGCACGTTGCCAATCTCTCGCATGGTGCGAAGTTGCTCCTTTTCGGACATGCCACCATCAACACCCAGACGGTCAAACGCCCACATAAGGGCATTGCGATAGCTCACGCGGTCGTCGTCAGTTTCGGACCATGCCATTGTGATCTCCTATGCGATGAGGGCTTTGTATGTGAGCCGCTTGCCAGCGACAGCCTTCACAAAACTGTCGAGCCGCTCCATTGTATGCCGCGCCACGTTTCCATCATTGAGACGGAACGCAAACTCGTCAACGTAGCGGCCAAGATGCTTCTTGCTGGCGTGGTGGTAGACGCCGATCAGGCCGCGCTTCATGACAGCAAACACACTCTCGACGCCGTTGGTGGTCACGCCGTCGCGGACATACTCGCCTTCACTGTGGTTGACGGTTTCGTGGTTGAAGAACAGCCCTCCAAGGCCGCGATACACGCCAGCCTCATCGGTGTGCAGCGTAGAGCCAGCGGCGACGTGCTGGTGAATTTTGGTGTGCAGGGTCGCCATGTCGGCATCTTCAACCGCCATGGCTTTCATCTTGCCACCGCGCTCACGCATGGCGACAACCGCCGTCTTGCCGACCGTGCCGCGACCGGCCTTGAGCTTTTTGGACTCGTGCTTGTTCTTCTCGATCCCGCCGACATAAGTTTCATCGATTTCCACGATGCCTTGCAGCTTGGTCAGGTCATCGCCGCAGGCTTCGCGCAAGCGGTGCAGGACGAACCAGGCCGACTTTTGCGTGATGCCAATTTCCTTGGCGAGTTGAAGGCTGGAAATTCCCTTCCGTGCCGTGACCAGCAGGTACATCGCGTAAATCCACTTGTGCAGCGGGACATGGCTACGCTCGAAAATGGTGCCAGTCCGCACGGTGAAATCCTCTTTGCACTGGTTGCAGCGGAAGTAGCCGCCAGCCCGCGCCGTGATCCGCTCGCCAAGGCCACAGACCGGGCACTTGGGGCCTTCCGGCCACAGACGCCCCTCCAAATAGACCCGCGCCGTCTCTTGATCCGGGAACATTGAGAACAACTCAAAGGTGGAAATCGTGGACTTACTCATGACCCATATCCCTCGTTTCTATGGGCAAAATCTAGTCAAAAATGTCGAGGGAGTCAAGTATATAATTCCCATTTTTAAGCAGAGGATCCTCGGCACGATGACTTATGCAAGCACAGCGCGCGGCATGATCGCGGTCGACAAGATGGGCGGCCAGGTGCTGTTTCTGAACCCGCAAACGTTCGCAACCGAAGTTGCCATCGGCGGCTTTCCGCGTACGGTGCATGAACTGCTGCTGATGCCGGAGGCCGGACTTGCTTATGTGCCGATTTACGGCGACGGCATTCACGGCAAGAACCCGAACCCCGGTCATGTCCTGGCGCTGATCGACCTCAACAAGCGCGAGCATGTCGGCGACATCAACCTGCATCCGCATGTCGCGCCGCATACGCTCAAGCTGGCGCCGGACGGGCTGATCTACGTCACCTGCGAGAACAGCGCGACGGTGGCGATCATCGATCCGAAGACCAACAAGATGGTCGACGCCATCGGCTCCGGCTCGACCAATGCGCACCGGCTGATTATCTCGCCGGACGGCACGCGCATCTACACCGAGAATGAGGAAGACGCCGAAGTGTCGGTAATCGACCTGGCGGGCCGCAAGCTCCTTGGCAAGATCAAGACGCCGCATGCTTTGGCCGGCATCACCATCACCGCCGACGGCAAGACCCTGATCGTGGTCGATGACGAGGCGCCCGGCCTGTTCCTGATCGATACCGACAGGGGCGAGGTGGTGCGCACCATTCCGCTCGAGAACAACCCAAAGCCGGCGCAGATCGCGCGCTTTCGTCCCGACTACAAGGTGCTGGCGGTCAGCAGCGTCGCCGGCGATATGGTGACGCTGTTCAATGCCGATCTGAGCGAGCAGACCGCGATCCCGGTCGGCAAAGGCGCCATGGACATGGCGTTCCGCGGCGACGACCTGTTCGTCGGTTGCCAGTATGACGGCACCATGCACGTCATCGACATTCCGTCGCGCAAGGTGCGGCACTCGTTTGCCTGCGGTACCGGCGTCGAGTCGGTCGGATTCTTCTAATCCATCCACCGTTCGTCCCCGCGAAAGCGGGGACCCAGGGCCACTGAACGCTGTCATGGAAGAGCTGGGTTCCCGCTTTCGCGGGAACGAACGGAGTGTGCGGTAATCCCTAAGCCTTTTTCTTCTTCACCGGAATCACCGGCAGCAGCAGATATGGCGCCTTCGCCTTGCTGAAATGCAAAGTGGTGGTGCCATTGAAAACCGACGGCGGCCGGTCTTCCGGCTTGTTGTGAAGGAACGGGCCGCAGCCGGTCAATTCGTTCTTGAAGTTCGACAGTTTACCGCCGCTGCCGCCGCCATATTCGTAATCCTTGCCGCGCACCGACAAAGCGATGCGATAGCCGGCCGGGACATGGATCGAGGTCGGCCAGATTTCGATATCGAGTTCGACCGGCTTGCCCTTGCTCAAGGGCTGCTTCTCGTCATGCGTATGATAGGGCCGATAGGGCCGCGACAATTTCTTGTCGAGCTTGCGGTGCGAGGCGCGCAGCCAGCCTTGCGCGATCGGCGTGTGCGGATCGATCGCGCCCATGAACACGACCTCCTTCATGTCGCCGGTGAAGACGCGTACGACCACGAAGATGTCGGCATCCTTGGTCGAGGATGAGACGAACAGTTTGAGCGCCGAAGGGCCGGTAATTTCGGTGTCTTGCTTCAGCGGCGGCGTGATGAAGGTGAGGCCGTCGCCCATGGCGGCGAAATCGAGCTTGGCCGCGCCGGCCGGCGGCTTGGTCGAAAGCGACGTATCCGCCGGATGCAGATAGAATTTGGTCCATTTGGTGCGCGGGATCGGCCAGGCGTCTTCGGCGCGGGCGACGAACTTCTCGCCGGGATGGCGCACCTGCAGCAGTACTTTCGGCTGTTTGCTCCAGGCTTTCTTCTTGCCGTGCAGGAAATAGTCGAAGAAGGCGAGCTGCTGCTCGCGGCCGTAGTCGGTGTAGAAATGCGTCCAGTGCTCGAGACCGTGGGCCTCAAGCCATTTATCCTTGGACGCCGCGCGCACGAAGCCTTCGAAATTGCCGCGCGGGTGCAGGCCTTGGCCGCCCCAGTTGGCGGCGGAAAACAACGGCGTCTTGATCTTGTCCCACTGCGGCGAACGGTCGCGGTGATACTGGTCATCGAGCGGGTGGGCCAGAATCTGCCCGCCGAAATCGACGCGATTCTTGGCCAGTTGCTCTTCCGACAGCGTTTCCGGGCCGCACACGAGTTCGCCATGCACGCGGCTGCGCCTGCCGCGCTCGCCGGCGCCGTACTGCACGGTCTTGACCTGCATGTCGAACCAGTTTTCCCAAAAGGTCGACAGCATGCCGCCGTGATGCGTCATGTCGCGGTACCAGTCGGCCGAGCCTTCCCAGATGCACATGGCGGCGAGATGCGGCGGCTGCAGCGACGCGACATGCCACTGGTTCATGGCGAGATAGGAAATGCCGTTGAGGCCGACTTTGCCGCTCGACCACGGCTGGACGCCGGCCCATTCGATGCAGTCGTAAAAGTCTTTCGTCTCGCGCGGCGAGAAATGATCGATGACGCCGGGCGAACAGCCGCAGCCGCGCGAGTCGACGCGCACGCAGACGTAATCGTGCGGCACCCACTTTTCCGGATCGACCACTTCCCAGTTCTGGTACTTGTTGGTCGAGCCCGCCGTCACGTCGGGATGTTTCTCGGCCATGATGTTCCAGGCGCTCGGATAGCCGTCCTGAAAGGCGAGGTTCTTGGCGTAAGGGCCGTAGGTGATGAGAACGGGGTAGCGGCCTTCCTTGACCGGACGAAACACGTCGGCGCGCAGTTCAAGGCTGTCATCCATCTGGATCGGCACGTTCCAGTCGATGCGCATGCCGTCACGGATTTCGCTTCGTTCCTGCAAGGCGACCATCGCTCTTCTCCCGGATTTCTTTGTTGAGAAACAGGCTATCGAAGCGTGCCGGTAAAACGCAAGTCCCGCATCAATCTCCGTTCGTCCCCGCGGAGGCGGGGACCCAGTAATATCTCTTCCTGGTATGCGATGTTGTTCTGGTTCCCCCTTTCGTCGGGAACGAACGGGGGTGGCTAGCGCGCCTTGCCGCGCTTGAACTTCGCCATCTTCTCCAGCACGGCGCAGACCGCGGCGGTGTCCTTGGCGCCCAGCCCCGACTGCATAGCCTTGAGGTAGATCGGCTTCGAGGCGTCGAACATCGGCGTCTTCACCTTGATCTTTTTGGCGTAATCGCCGATCACCTGCATGTCCTTGTCCCAGATATCGATCTTCATGGTGGCGTCGTCATAATTGCCCTTCACCATCATCGGCGCGCGCAGTTCGAACACGCGCGAATTGCCGGCGCCGGCGCTTATGAGATCGAAAATCGCCTGGGCGGGCAGGCCGGCCTTCATGCCGAGCACCATGGCTTCGGCGGAGGCGACGTTATTGATGGCGACCAGCAGGTTGGCGACATATTTCATCTTGCTGCCATTGCCGAATGCGCCGACGTCATAAACCTTGCGGCCGAAATCTCCGAA
Source organism: Rhizobiales bacterium Ga0077525 (assembly GCA_001464835.1). Lineage (GTDB taxonomy): Bacteria > Pseudomonadota > Alphaproteobacteria > Rhizobiales > Xanthobacteraceae > Pseudolabrys. Next base: position 29,053 of record LNDS01000023.1, read on the forward strand.
CATCGGCTTGAGCTTTCTGATCGTCGCCGTATCGCCGCTGGCGTAGAATACCAGATCGCCAGTGCGCGCCTGCGAGCCGGTGCCGCTGACAGGGGTGTCGAGCATGGTGTGGCCGGCCTTGGCGAAAGCCTTTTGCGCCTTCTCCTTGTCGGCAATGGTGAAGGTGCTCATCTCGACGATCAATTTGCCCTTGAGCTTGGCGGCGGCGATGTCGCGCGCGACATCCAGCAACGCCTGCGGCTTGGGCAGGCTGGTCAGCACCGTCGGCGCCTGCGCGGCGACATCGGCGGGACTGACGGCGATTTCGACACCTTCGGCTTGCGCTTCCTTGCGGCGCGCGGCGCTGAGGTCATAACCGACGACACGCCACCCGGCCTTGACCAGATTGCGGGCGAAGGAGCTGCCCATGATGCCAAGGCCGATGACGCCGACCGTGCCTTTTGTCTTTTTCGATTTAGCCATCTGAACGTTTCCCCAGCGCATGCTTTTGCTGCCTGCGGTCTTAATCGCTTGGACCCGGACCTGTCGAGTGGGTCGCCGCGCGATCCTTCTTTCAAGAGCTGCCGCGATCGCCTATCGTCGCGCCTCAAGAAACGGCAGGGAGTGGACATGCAGATCGGCGTAGCGGGCCTGGGCGCCATGGGCGGCAATATCGCGGCACGGCTTCTCGAAGTCGGCCATCAGGTAACGGTGTGGAATCGCAATCCGGAAAAGACCAAGCCATTGGTGACGGCCGGCGCCACCGCCGCGGCGAGCCCGGCCGCTCTGGCGGAAAAGGCCGACGTCATCATCACGATTCTCACCGACGCGGCCGCGATCGACGCCGTCTACAACGGGCCGAACGGCCTGTTGTTTGGCAATGTGAAAGACAAGCTGTTCATCGAAATGAGCACCGTGGCGCCGAAGGTCGAGATCGAGCTCGCGCCCAAGGTGCGCGCCAAGGGCGCGGCCTTCATCGAAAGCCCGGTCGGCGGCTCCACCGTTCCGGCGCGGCAGGGCAAATTGCTCGGGCTGATGGGCGGCGAGGCGGCCGATGCCGAGCGGGCGCGGCCGGTCCTCGAACAGCTTTGCCGCAAGGTCGAGCATTGCGGCCCGGTCGGCGCAGGCTCCGCGATGAAGCTGGCGATCAATCTGCCCTTGATGGTGGCGTGGCAGGCTTATGGCGAGGCCTTCGCGCTGGCGCGCGCGGTCGGCTGGGAGCCGAGGCGGCTGCTCGATCTGTTTGTCGAAAGCAGCGGCGCCAATGCCGGCCTGAAAAATCGCGCCGACATGATCGTGGCCATGCTCGATGGCCGCGACCCGGGACCGACGACCTTCAGCATCGACAATGCGCGCAAGGATCTCAAGACCATGATCGAGGCCGGCACCGCGCTGGGCGCCGACATGATCGCGACCAAGGCGGCGCTCCAGGGCTTCGAGGATGCCGCGGCACACGGGCAGGGCGGCGGCGACGGCGCCAGCCTGTCGGTTTACTGGTCGGGGCGCAAGAAATCCTGAGCTTTTATAATTTTATAATTTCAACGGATCGGAGCCATCATGTCGGTCACGCTCGCGCAAGCTTCCACCTTGGTCGATGCTGCGCTGCAGAAGGCGCGCGACCTCAAGCAAATGCCGCAGACCGTCATCGTGCTCGACGCCGGCGGCCATCTCGTCTGCGCCAAGCGCGAGGACGGCTCCGGCATCATCCGCTACGACATCGCCTTCGGCAAAGCCTATGGCGCGCTCGGCATGGGCTGGGGCTCGCGCACCAGCATGGAGCGGGCGGCGCAGAACCCGAATTTCTTCGCCGCCGTGGAAGCGGCGTGCGGCGGGCGCATGGTGCCCAACCCGGGCGGCGTGCTGATCCGAGATGCCGGCAATGCGATCGTCGGCGCCATCGGCATATCCGGCGACACCGGCGACAATGACGAAATCATCGCTATCGCCGGCATCGAAGCGGCCGGACTCAAGGCCGATCCGGGCGGCAGCAAGAAGTAGAAGGTTACACACTTGTTATGGCCGGGCTCGTCCCGGCCATCCCGCTTAGGCTGGCAAAGCTGTGCGTCACTAAGCGGGATGCCCGGCATAAAGCCGGGCATGACAACAATTCAACGGGGAGGGCGGCGATGAAACTGTTTTCGTTCTGGCGGTCGCTGGCGAGCTATCGCGTGCGCATCGCGCTCAATCTCAAAGGGCTGTCGCCCGAAGTCATCGACGTCGATCTGATGAAGGGCCATCAGCGCGACCCGAAATTCCGCGAGGTCAATCCGATGATGGCGCTGCCGGCTTTGGTCGACGGCGAGGGGCCGGCTTTGTTCGAGTCGCTGGCGATCATCGAATATATCGACGAGGTCTATCCGCAGCCGCCGCTGCTGCCGAAAGAACCGAAAGCGCGCGCCCGCGTGCGCGGGCTGGCACAGATCGTCGCCGCCGACTCGCATCCCTTGATCGTGCCGCGCGTGCGCGAATACCTCGCGCGCGAATTCAAGATCGATGAGGCCGGCGTCGCCAAATGGGCTCAGCATTGGCATCAGGCGGCGCTGTCGGGACTGGAAGAGCATTTGGCCACCGAGAAGGACACCGGTACCTATTGCCAGGGCGAGCAGGTGACGATCGCCGACATCTGTCTGGCCAGCCAGGTTGCCGGCGCCAACTTCTTCAAGGTGGACCTGACGCCTTATCCGACAGTCAACCGCATCGTCGCAGCGTGCGCAAAGATCGACGCCTTTGCGCGTGCGCATCCGCTCAAGCAGCCCGGCGCGCCTGCGACGACCTGAAAAAAACTTGCCGCACCGTTTCATTGACGCGACGTCTTTACGGGTGTGACGTAATTGCCTTAGGCTGAATTTCGATTGGGGCTGACATTTGGCCCTGTGAAAACACGTCCAGGGACGCGACCCGCGATGAAGCTCGGCTTTTTTACGATGCCTATCCACCCGCTCGCCAAGGATTGGCGGCAGTCGCTGCGCGAGGATCGTGAAGCGTTCATTCTGGCCGACGAACTCGGTTTCAGCGAAGCCTATTGCGGCGAGCACGTCACCGACCGGGCCGAGAATATCACGTCCTGCGCCATCTTCATCGCCAGCCTGGTCTACGCCACCAAGCAGATCAAGCTCGGCACCGGCACGATCAACATGCCGAACACGCATCCGGCCGCGGTCGCCTCGCAAATGGCGATGCTCGACCACATGCTCGATGGCCGTTTTATTTTCGGCATCAGCCCCGGCGGTCTTTTGTCGGACGCGGAAGTGTTCGGCAATCTCGACGCCAATCGCAACGAGATGTTTCTCGAAGCGATCAATCAGGTGCTGGCGATCTGGGATAGCGAGCCGCCCTATAATCTCAAGGGCAAGTACTGGAACATCAGCGTCGAGCGGCAGTTCCTGCCCGATCTCGGCCAGGGCTTTATCGCCAAGCCGTTGCAGCGGCCGCATCCGCCGATCGTCGTTACCGCGGTGGCGCCGTTCTCCAAGGGCGTCACGGAAGCCGCGGCGCGCGGCTGGGATCCGATCTCGGCGAACTTCCTGATGCCGCAATGGGTCAAGAGCCACTGGCCGAAATATGTCGAAGGCTGCGAACGCGCCGGCCGCCCGGCGCTGGCGGCGAACTGGCGCGTGGCGCGCTCGATCTTCGTCGCCGACGACGAGAAGACGGCGAAGGCCTATGCCACCGATCCGAACGGGCCGTATCGCTATTACTACAGCCAGCTCTATACCAAGCTGAAAATGAACGGCCGCATCGAGCTGTTCAAGACGCGCCGCGACCAGCCCGACGACGAAGTGACGCTGGACAGTATTTGCGACCAGCTCATAACCTACGGCACGCCGGACAGAGTGGCCGACGAATTGCTGAAATACCGCGACACGGTCGGCGACTTCGGCACGCTGCTTTATGCCGGCAAGGACTGGAAGGACCGCGACCTCGGCCGCCGCTCCATGGTTCTCATGGCCGAAAAGGTCATGCCCAAGGTCAATGCTGCGATTGGCGGCTAAGAAAAGCGAGAAGAAAAGATTATGAGCCGTCCACGCGTATTTGTTACTCAGCCCATCGCCGAGAGCGCTCTGGCGCGCCTGCGCCAAGTCGCCGACGTCGAGGTCAATCCGGATTCGAGCAAGGTCCTGCCCAAGGCCAAGCTGATCGAAGGCGTCAAGCGCGCCGACATTCTGATGTCACTCTTGCACGACACCGTCGATCGCGAGGTGCTGACCGCCAATCCGAACCTCAAGGCGGTGTCGTCGATGAACATCACTAAGGACAAGATCGATCTCGACGCCGCGACCGAACTCGGCATTCCGGTGACCAACATCACCGCCATGGTGACCAATTCGACCGCCGACATTGCGTTCAGTCTGATTCTGACGACGGCGCGCAACATCGTGCTCGGCGATGCCCAGTTCAGAAAGGGCATCTATCCGGGCTCGCAGTCGAACCATTTCGCCGGCTACGCGGTGAGCGGCAAGACACTCGGCCTCATCGGCCTTGGCCGCATCGGTCAGGCGGTGGCGCGCCGCGGCCGCGGCTTCGACATGAAGATCATCTATTGCGATCCGCAGCGGCAGTCGCCCGAGGTCGAGAGCAAGCTGGAAGCCGAATACAAGACGATGGACGAGGTATTGCGCGAGGCAGATTTCGTTTCGCTGCATCCGCAGTTCACCCCGGCGACCAAGCACCTGATGAGCGACGCGCAATTCGCGCTGATGAAGAAGTCGGCCTTCATCATCAATACGTCGCGCGGCCCGGTGATCGACGAGGCGGCTCTGGTGCGGGCGCTCAAGGAGAAGAAGATCGCCGGCGCCGGCCTCGACGTCTACGAATTCGAGCCGAACCCGTCGCCCGAACTCATCGTTATGCCGAATGTCGTGCTGACGCCGCATCTCGGCAGCGCGGTGCTGGAACTGCGCGAGGGCATGGCCAATGTTGTGGTCGACAACACCATCGCGCTGATCGAGGGCAGGCCGCCGGTCAGTTGCCTCAACCCGCAGGTGTTGAAAAAGTTGTTTTGATCGGCCTCATGGTGAGGAGCGCTGCGTAGCAGCGCGTCTCGAACCATGGGGCCGCCCGTCCTTCGAGACGCGGGCCATAGCGCGTCGAAGACGCGCGTAAACGCGCTTATGGCCCGCTCCTCAGGACGAGGACAGCTACTCCGCCGTCCAGCCGCCATCGAGCACCAGCGCCGAGCCGGTCATCAGCGACGACGCATTGCCGGCGAGGAACACAATGGCGCCGGTCAGCTCCTCGAGCTGGCCGATGCGGCCGAGCTTGATCTTGGATAAGACCTCGTCGCGGAACGCCTTGTTCTCGAAGAACGGCTTGGTCATCGGCGTTTCGAGAAATGTGGGCCCGAGCGAATTGACGCGGATGTTGTGCGGCGCAAGTTCAATGGCCATGGCCTTGGTGAAGCCTTCCATCGCATGCTTGGACGCGCAATAGACGGTGCGCCGCGCCGCGCCGACATGGCCCATTTGCGACGAGATGTTGACGATCGAGCCGGGCAGCTTCTCGTCAATGAGCCGCTTCGCCACCGTCTGGGCGACGAAAAATGCGGCGCGCACATTGAGTCCCATGATGGCGTCGAAGTCCTCGACCTTGACGTCGATCAGCGGCGCCGGGCGGTTCATGCCGGCATTGTTGACCAGCACCTGAAACGGCGCGCGTTCGGCCAGCGCCGCGCGTACGGCGGCGATGTCGGTGACGTCGAGCGTCAGCGTCTCGGCCTGCTGCCCGCGCGCGCGAATGGCCTCAGCCGCTTCCTCGATCTCGCTTGAGGTGCGGGCCGCCAAGGTCACTTGCGCCCCGGCATCGGCCAGCGCGGAAGCGGCCGCGAGCCCAATGCCGCGGCCGGCGCCGGTGACCAAAGCGCGTCTGCCGTCGAGGCGGAAGGAGGGCGTGGGGGTTAGTTCTACGCTCACTCCGCCGCCTCGCCGTAGGGCACGTTGCGGCCGCCGTAGCGGCGGACGCGGATATTGGCCTGTTCGGCGTGGCCGGTGAAGCCTTCGAGCGTGCACAGCCGCGAGCAATACTCGCCGATCATGGCGGAGGCCTCGTCGGTCAGCACCTTCTGATAGGTGCAGGTCTTGAGGAATTTGCCGACCCACAGCCCGCCGGTGAAGCGCGAGTTTTTCTTGGTCGGCAAAGTATGGTTGGTGCCGATCACCTTGTCGCCATAAGCGACATTGGTGCGGGGACCTAAAAACAGGGCGCCGTAATTTTTCATGTTCTTGAGAAAGAAATCGGGATCGCGCGTCATCACCTGGACATGCTCGGAGGCGACCCGGTCGGCCTCGCTGACCATTTCCTCATAGCTGTCGCAGACGATGACTTCGCCATAGTCTTTCCAGGCCTGGCCGGCGGCATCGGCGGTCGGCAGGATGGTGAGCAGCCGCTCCACCTCGGCGATGGTCTCGCGCGCCAGTCTCTCCGAATTGGTAATCAGCACCGCGGGAGAGGTCGGGCCGTGCTCGGCCTGGCCCAGCAAGTCGGTGGCGCAGATTTCGCCATCGACACTGTCATCGGCGATAACCAAAGTCTCGGTCGGCCCGGCCAACAGATCGATGCCGACGCGGCCGAACAATTGCCGCTTGGCCTCCGCCACATAGGCGTTGCCGGGGCCGACGATCATGTCGACGGGTTCGATCGTCTCGGTGCCGAGCGCCATGGCCGCGACAGCCTGCACGCCACCGAGCACATAGATGTCGTCGGCGCCGCCGAAATGCATGGCGGCGACGATCGCCGGGTGCGGCCCGCCCTTGAACGGCGGCGCGCAGGCGATGATGCGCTTCACGCCGGCGACCTTGGCGGTGACGATCGACATGTGCGCCGACGCCACCATCGGATAGCGCCCGCCGGGCACGTAACAGCCGATGGCGTTGACCGGGATGTGTTTGTGGCCGAGCACGACGCCGGGCAGGGTCTCGACCTCGATGTCGTGCATGCTGTCGCGCTGCTTCTGCGCGAAGTTGCGCACCTGCGCCTGCGCGAATTTGATGTCTTCGAGGTCGCGCTTCGGCACCTGCGCGATGGCGCGCTCGATCTCCTGTGGCGACAGGCGGAAACTCTCCGGCGTCCAGTTGTCGAACTGTTTCGACAGGTCGCGGATCGCCTGGTCGCCCTTGGTTTTGACCTGGGCGAGAATGCCGTCGACGGTCTGCCGCACCTTGGCGTCGGCTTCTTCGATCGCGCCGGCGTCCATTCCGCGCTTGAGGTGACGGGGCATGGGGAGTCTCCTTTTTTCCCTCGCCCCGCGAAGCGGGGAGAGGGTGGCGCGCATCGAGGGAAGGCGAGATGCGTG